>LPNG01000001.1:0-32442 GCA_001543395.1 Candidatus Alcium sp. F082
ATTCTTTTATAGACTTTCTATCTGTATTTCACGCAAATTTACTATTTTTGCTCTCGCATTCCTGGTTCGCAGACAACCACGCTGCAAATCTAAGGTTTGCCCCCTAAATCCGTTGAGATGAAGATTTTTGTCCTCCTGCCCCGCATTCCCTATCCGCTCGAAAAAGGCGACAAGTTGCGGGCTTTCAACCAGATAAAACAGCTTGCAAAGCACAACGAAATCGTCCTTTGCGCGCTCAACGACAACCCAAAGGTCAGCGAGCAGGATGCCTTTCATGCCTTGCAGCCCTATTGTCAGTCAATCAGCTTCATCAAAATCAACAAGGCTCAGATTCTTTTAGGACTCATCCGCGCCTTCTTCAAGGGCTTGCCCATGCAATGCGGCTATTTTTACAACCATAAGGCAGCCAAAAAAGTAAACGCGCTCATCGCCAAGCACCAACCCGACATGCTCTATTGCCAGTTGCTGCGCACGGCAGAGTACATCCGTCATAAAGACCTTCCGAAAGCCATCGACTATCAAGACATCTTCTCCTACGGAATGAAACGCCGCGCCGACATCGCCTCACGCGCTACGCGGCCCATATATAATATGGAGTACCACCGCCTGCAACGTTACGAGGCGGAGATCTTCGACGACTTCGACGTTCGCAGCATCATCAGCGAACCCGACAGGGCCTTGTTCCCGCACGAGAGACGCGACGAGATCCTCATCGTCCCCAACGGCGTCGACCATGAAAAATATGCGCCGCAAGACCGCGAGAAGGCCTACGACCTTGTCTTCACAGGCAATATGAGCTACCCGCCCAACGTGAACGCGGTGGAATACCTCTCCAACGAAATCATGCCGCTCGTATGGAAGGCCTTGCCCGAAACCAAGCTTTACATTGCGGGCGCCTCGCCCGACCCGAGGGTGAGAAAATGTGCCTCGGAGCGCCTCATCGTCAGCGGATGGCTCGACGACATACGCGACGCCTATGCCCTGAGCCGCATCTTCATCGCCCCCATGCGCATTGGAACGGGTCTGCAAAACAAACTCCTGGAGGCCATGTCGATGCGCCTGCCCGCCATCACCTCACCATTGGCTAACGCCTCATTGGGCGCTAAGCCCGACGAAGAGATCCTGGTTGGCAACAATGCAGAGGAAATGGCCCATCATATCATCACCCTGTTGACCGACCAAGAGAAGGCCGAACGTCTCGCCCAAGCAGGATACAACTTCACCAACCGCGTGTACGATTGGGGCAAAGCAACCGCCATCATGGAACACGAGATGCAAAAAGTCCTGAAAGGACAATCCTAAATCAAGCAGGGATTTCAATCCCTGCGTAATAAGCAAAACAAACACAATAATATATGGCAAACCCCGACGACAAAAAAATCATCTTCTCGATGGTAGGCGTGAGCAAAATCATCCCGCCGTCAAGACAAATATTGAAAGACATCTACCTCTCCTTCTTCTATGGCGCCAAGATCGGCATCATTGGTTTGAATGGTGCAGGTAAATCCACCCTGCTGCGCATCATCGCTGGCAAGGAGAAATCCTATAACGGCGAAGTGGTGTTCTCGCCCGGCTATTCGGTCGGCATGCTCGACCAGGAGCCACAACTCGACGACAATAAGACCGTCCGTCAGGTGGTGGAAGAAGGCGTACAGGAAATCGTCGACATCCTTAAGGAATACGAAGAAATCAACAATAAGTTTGCCGAACCTGACGCCGACTTCGACAAGCTGATTGCCCGTCAAGGCGAGCTCACCGAACTCATCGAGCAACACGACGCTTGGGAACTCGACAGCAAGCTGGAACGCGCCATGGATGCCCTCAACTGTCCCGATGGCGACACCCCCGTGCGCAACCTCTCGGGAGGCGAACGCCGTCGTGTGGCCCTCTGCCGTCTGTTGCTTCAAGAGCCTGACATCCTGCTCCTCGACGAGCCTACCAACCACCTCGATGCCGAGAGCATCCAATGGCTGGAGAGCCACCTGCAGCAGTACAAGGGCACCGTCATCGCCGTCACCCACGACCGTTACTTCCTCGACCATGTGGCCGGCTGGATCCTCGAACTCGACCGTGGCGAAGGCATCCCGTGGAAGGGCAACTACTCGTCGTGGCTCGACCAAAAGACCGCCCGTCTTGCCATGGAAGAGAAGACCGAGAGCAAGCGCCGCAAGACCCTCGAGCGTGAGCTGGAATGGGTGCGCATGGCTCCCAAGGCACGTCATGCCAAAGGCAAAGCCCGTTTGGAATCGTATGAGAAGATGCTCAACGAGGACGTGAAAGAGAAAGAAGAGAAACTCGAGATCTATATCCCCAACGGCGACCGCCTCGGCACCAAAGTCATCGAGGCGCATGACGTCACCAAGGCCTATGGCGACAAGTTGTTGTTCGAGAACCTCAGCTTCAGCCTGCCGCAAGGTGGCATCGTGGGCGTCATCGGTCCCAACGGTGCTGGTAAGACCACGCTGTTCCGCCTCATCATGGGATTGGAAAAGCCCGATTCAGGCACCTTCGAGGTCGGTGAGACCGTGAAGATCGGCTATGTCGACCAGCAGCACGCCGACATCGACGCCGAGAAGACCGTCTGGGAGGTCATCAGTGGCGGCAACGAACTGATTCAGTTAGGCAAGCGCAGCATGAACTCGCGCGCCTACGTCAGCCGTTTCAACTTTGGCGGCAACGACCAGCAGAAGAAGGCGGGCGTGCTGTCGGGTGGTGAGCGCAACCGCATGCACCTTGCCCTCACCTTGAAACAGGAAGCCAACGTGCTCCTCTTGGACGAACCCACCAACGACATCGACGTGAACACGCTCCGTGCCTTGGAGGAAGGTCTTGAGAACTTCGCCGGCTGCGCTGTCATCATCAGCCACGACCGCTGGTTCCTCGACCGTGTGGCCACCCACATCCTCGCTTTCGAAGGCAACTCACAGGTCTATTTCTTCGAGGGCAGCTACTCGGAGTACGAAGAAAACAAGATGAAGCGCTTGGGCAACGTGGAGCCGAAGCGGTTCAAGTACAAGAAGCTCAAAGCAGATTAAAAGTACCATGACCATTGACTATGACCATGACCGCAATAACGTTGTTAAAAGCGATCATGGTCATTTTTTTGCAAAATGTTTGGAGACAAGTATTAATCCTTATATTTGCAGCGTATTAACCCCTTAAAACACATCACTATGAACTTCGGTGAAGCCATCAAAAGCGTGTTTTCAAAGTATGCGACTTTCTCGGGACGAGCACGCCGTTCCGAATTCTGGTATTTTTACCTGTTCTACATATTAGTTGCATTTGGACTTTCCTTTTTGTCCATCTGGATTCCATTTGCCAAATACTTGTATATCCTCTTTGGCTTGGGTGTTTTTCTCCCCTATACTGCCGTCACTGTACGTCGCTTGCATGACATCGGAAAAAGCGGATGGATACTGCTCATCTTTATGGTCATATCATTATTAATCTCCATGTTGCTGTTCTTGTTTATAGACATCATTACCCCTACCAATGGAGACAATTCCATGACCGTTTTCATTGTTTATGGCATACTTGTCTTCATCGTCCTTGCATTGGTCATTTGGCTTATCGTATGGTTGGCCAAAGACAGCCAACCCGGCGAGAACCAATGGGGGCCCAACCCAAAGGAACAACCCTCAGCCGAACCACAAACCAACATTTGATTATGGTTTTGGCCAAAAACACCCAGGGCGTTGATTTTTTTGTCAGCGCCCTGTTATTTTTTTTCGCCACTCGTGCACCTATATAAAATAAAGAAATTAATTTTGCCGCTCCTAAGACAAACAACAACTCAAAATACACCATAAAATGAAGAAGTTATATTTGACACTTTGCCTTGCTGTCCTCACCTTGGGCAGCCTCGTGGCCGGCCCCGTCGACCAACAGAAGGCACAAAGAATCGGTGCCAAGTTCCTGAGCACCACCACCCTCGCTCAGCGCAACGCTGACATCCAACTCAACTGCGTCGCTGCCGCCACCAACATCACCCGTGGCGCCATCGACTACTACGTCTTCAACGTCAAAAACGGCGAAGGCTTCATCATCGTTTCGGGCGACGACTGCGCCAAACCCATCCTCGCCTACTCCACCACCGGCACCTACGACCCGCAAGACGTGTCGGAAGGCTTCGCTTTCACGCTGAAAGGCTTCCAGGATGAAATCCAATACATGCGCGAGCACAACATCGCTGCCACGCCCGACATCGTGGCCGAATGGAAACGCGTCAGCGAAACGGGTAGCCTCAACCGTCGCGGACAGACCCGCGCCGTGGTCGACGTGCTCTGCCAGACCCTCTGGAACCAAAACTTCCCCTGGAACAGCCAATGCCCTGAAGACCCCGAAGGCAACGGCGGCCACGTCTACGCCGGCTGCGTAGCCACCGCCATGGGACAGGTGATGAAGTTCTGGGATTGGCCTGCACAAGGCACCGGTTCGCACACCTACAACCCTCAAGGCTATGCCCAACAAACCGCCAACTTCGGCGAGACCGAATACCACTTTGAGCTGATGCCCAACGTGCTCGACTCGACCAGCACCGAAAACGACTACTACTACATCGCCCAGTTCCTGCACCACTGCGGCATCGCTGTCAACATGCAATACAGCGGCAACGGCAGCGGCGCCTATTCCGAAGATGTGCCCGACGCCTTGCGCAACTATTTCCGCTACACCTGCGACGACCACATCACCAACTACGGTGACTGGTGGCCGGGCATGGGTTACACCAACGAAGAGTGGGCCCAGATGCTGAAGGACGGCGGCTTGGACGAAGGCCTTCCGCTCTACTACAGCGGTCAAGATGACGATTTTCAAGGTGGTCACGCCTACGTGGTTGACGGCTACGACGAGAACGACTACTTCCACTACAACTGGGGCTGGAGCGGTCGCGACAACGCCTGGTGCCCCATCGGCGCCGCCAACACCACCCGCTACCACTTCAACACGATGGTGGGCTTCACCGGCCACATCATCCCTGCCAACGACACCTATTACTCGCGCCCCGACAGCGTGGCCAATATGGCCGTGCTCGAAAACGCCGACTTCAACGGTGTCCGCCTCAGCTGGACCAACCCCACGCTCGACCTCAACGGCAACGAACTCACCAGCATCACCTCGGTGACCATACGCCGCAACGGTGAAGTCATCGCCGAACTGACCGATGCCCAAGTGGGTGCCGACATGGAATACCAAGACAATGGTCTTGAACCCGGTCTTTACGAATATGCTATCTACGTGACCAACGAAGCCGGTATCAGCCGCACCACTTACCGCAGCGTGCTCGTCGGCGAGAAGTGCAACGTCGTCTTCCAACTCCACGACGACGGTGGCAACGGCTGGAAAGGCGCCGCCATCAGCGTGACCTCCGAGAGCGGACAACGCATCGCCATCGTTACGATGACCGAGGGTTCAGACCTGGTTGTTGACCTGCCCCTATTACGCGGCAACCTCAACTTCATCTGGAACCACGGTTGGTATCATGCCTACGAAGAGCACGACACCGACTTTGAATGCTCCTTCACCATCCTCGACTATGCTGGCAACGAACTATTCACCAGCAGCGAACTTGAAGATGGTATCTTCATGACCTACGAGAACAACTGCGAGGAAGCTCCGCTGACCTGCTATCCTGTACAGAACCTGCAAGGCGAATACCAATGGCATAATGGCGAAGAATATGGTGCCTATATCTCATGGGATCGCCCCGACATCACAGCCAACCTGCATCATTTCAAAGTGCTTCGCTCAACAGGAGCTTACAAGGACGAGGTACTCGTCGCTGAAATCCCTTACGATGGCAACAATAGCTACGAGTACTTCGACAATACATACGATTTGATTCAAAGCGAATACGTCTACTACTCTGTCAACTGCGTTTATATCCGTGGAGAAGAGCAATGCGAATCGGAATGGTCGGATGTGGGGTTCTGGATTACCGATATCGAAGAGAATACCGATAAAAACATCGATGTCTACCCCAACCCGACCAACGGTATGCTCAACATCGAAGGCCAAGGCACGATGCACATCAGCGTCAGCAACCTCATGGGACAAAAACTCATGGAGGCTGAAGCCGAAGGCAACACCACCCTCGATCTGAGCCGCTTCGAATCGGGCATGTATCTTGTCCGCATCGAATACGCCGATGGCGTGATGGTGCAGAAAGTCAACGTTAGACAATAACACTAAGAGGTTCCCGCTTCGCGGGAATGGAGTTATAATCATTTTATAAACCGCGGCGGCCTGTAACGCTTACAAACTGTAAACGCTACAAGCCGCCGCTGGTCATTTTATGCCTTACTCCTTTCCCGCCGCCAGGCGGGAACCTTTTACCACTTCAGGATCTTCTTGAAGTCGTAGTCCTCTGGATTCGGCAGGTAGGCCTTGGCCGCTTCGTAGTCGGCAGGGCTGATGTACTGCAGGCCTTCGTTGAAGATCAACTCGGCCTTGGGGCCGTTCAGGTTGACCAAGCGCGGCTTGATCTTGCCGTTCTCGTCTTCCACGTCCTTCAGGTACAAAGGCATGATCTCACCCTTCGGGTTAGTGGTGACCATAGCGCCACTCACGCCCTTGTCGAAGAGTTTCTTCACGCCGTAACCCAGCAGTGAGCAGTAAGTCAAGTCGTAGCCGTTAGGCTCGACGCAACGGATGCCGTAACCGATTTCAACGGGACGACTCTTCACGTTGATGCCCAAGGTCTTCAAACGCTGTTGCAACAACAGATTGAAGATATGTGCCTTACTCACGTTGCCCAGCTCGGGATGGCCATGTTCGTCGTAGGTGAAGGCCACACCCGACTTCTCTATTTCCTCATCGCTCATAAAGTGGAACACACCCTCGCTGATGATGACAACGCCGTAGTTGACACCCAAGAGTTTGCGTTTCACTATAGAGCTGACTACCAGCTTGATAATGGCATCGAAGGTCACTTCCGCGTTGTTGAACATCTCGGGGATGACCACCATCGGGCAGTGGCAGGCCGAGGTCATACCGAAAGCCAGGTGACCAGCCTCACGACCCATGGCGGAGACCACAAACCAGTTGCCGCTCGTACGGGCATCTTCGTAGATGGTCTGCACCAGATGTACGGCAGCATCTTTGGCGGAGTAATAGCCGAAGGTCGGGCTACCCTCAGGCAACGGAAGGTCGTTATCGATGGTCTTAGGCACGTGGATGTTTTGGATGGGGAAGCCGCTGCTGGCCAAGAACTTCGAGATGCGGTTGGCCGTCGAGGCAGTGTCGTCGCCGCCGATGGTGACCAACAATTTGATGTTGTTCTTGATGAAGAACTCCGTGTTGAACTCTTCGTTTTTCGGTTTATAACGGCTCATCTTCAAGGCCGAACCACCCTGCTTCAAGATGGCATCGGCATAAAGGAAATCCATCTCGACCACATCGGGATTGGGTTTGAAGAGGTTCTTGTAGCCTTCGTTGAGGCCAAGGACACGATAACCGTCCTTAAGGAAGGTCTTCGCCACGGTGCTGATCACCGTGTTGATTCCAGGTGCCGGACCGCCGCCGGCCAAAATCACTATTGATTCTTTCATATTTGAGGTTTTTAAAGAATTATAATTCAAACTCAACTGTTTGAGATTCCCCTGCGGGGAATGGAGTAAACCTTTTAGTTCCCAGCGGCGGTAGAACCTGTAATAAAGTCAGTAACCGTCTTTACCGCCGCTTGAAACACTTTACGTACACTCCATTCCCGTCAGGGAATCTCACTATTCTATCACCAATTCATCACAGAAGATCCAAGCCTTCTGTCCGGCGCCCACATGGCCTTCGGGGCAGGTGCCGATGGTCTTGGCCACCATCTTCACATAACGGGCGTTGCAACGCGGACGCACCTCCATCTCCTGGACGAAAGCACCATCGGCATCCACAGGCACATCGTTCTTCACCTTACCCACGCTACGGAAGTTGCGGCCGTCGTCGCTAACGAAGTATTCCACCTCGGTGGGCATCCAGATCCAAGAGTAGATCTCCTGCAGGAAGCTACCCGCCAAGCGATTGAGGCGTTTCGAAACGCCCAAGTCGACGGTGGCGATGAGGTCGACGCCATAGTAGCCTTGCCACGAGCCCGTGCGGAAGTTCTCGCCGCCGCGCTGGTGGTCGATCAAAGCTTTCAGGCCTCCAGCCTCGTATTGCTCGTTGTATTTGTTCTCCAGCTTCACGCTATGACGCGCGTCGATCAGATAATAGTGTGCGTCGATGGGCAGACTCCAGCGACCGTCCTGTAGGGCAGCGGCACGTATGTCGGTGGCCTCCTTCAGGCAGATGGGCTTCTCGTAGAGCAAAGCCGAATCGGAAGGCTCGGTGCCGTCCAAGGTATAGTAGATCTTCACGCCTTCGACAGGATGGCTCATGCTGACCATGATGCTATCGAAGAAGGTGTCGGAGTTGGCATTGACAGTGGGCACGATGACGATTTGTTCGCTGGGGATGCGCATCACGGGGCAGTTCTCGGGTTGCGTGGCCCAAGGCGAGTTGTTCTTGTCGGTCATGGTGAACTCGAGCGTGCCGCCGTTAAATACCTCCTCGAAGGTGACATAGCTACGCTCCAAGGGCTTGCCGTTCAGCTTGACGGACTTCACGTAACAGTTCTTGTTGCTCAAGCCTTTGGCGACGACTTCAAACTGCTTGCCGTTCTCAAAGGTCAGGCGAGTGCGCTCGAAACGCGGCAGACCCAGCACATAATAGCCCGAGGCGGGCGTGGCGGGATAGAAGCCCATGGCGGAGAGCACACCCCAAGCCGACATCTGGCCGCAGTCCTCGTTGCCAGCATAGCCGTCACGACGGTCGGTGTAGAAGTCGTCCATCACCTTCTTCACATAGTATTGCGTCTTGGTGGGCTTGCCGACGAAGTTGTACATATACACGGTGTTGTGGCTCGGCTCGTTGCCGTGGGCATATTGCCCGATGAGTCCCGTGATGTCAGGCTGTTCGCGACCCGTCAGGTTGGAGGGGGCGTTAAACAAGCCATCGAGTTTGGCCTCGTAGCCGTTCCAGCCGCCCATGAGGTCGACATGGCCATTCACGTCCTGCGGCACAAAGAAACCGTATTGGTAGGAGTTGGCCTCGGTCAGCGTGAAGTTGACCTGTGCGGGGTCGAAGGGACGCATCCAGCCACCATTGCGACGACCTTGGAAGAACTGGTTCTCGGGGTTGTAGATGTTCTTATAGCTCTGTGCGCGGGCATAAAACTCCTTGGCGATGTCGGTCTTGCCCAAGGCCTCGGCCAGACGGGCAACACACCAGTCGTCGTAGGCATATTCGAGGGTTTTTGACGTGGCCTCACCTTCAACTTCGATCGGGATGTAGCCATATTTCATATAAGCGCCCATGCCACGGAAGTCGTCCTTCGAGCTTGCCACCATAGCCTCGAGAGCCTTTTCGGCATCAAAGTCACGGATGCCAGTGAAATAGGCATCGGCGATGACGGGGATGGCATGGTTGCCAATCATGCAGTAGGTCTCGTTGGCGGCCAGCTCCCAGATAGGCAGCATGTGGTGCGGGTTGGTTTCGTACTTATTAATAAAGGTGTTGATGAAGTCGAGGGTGCGTTCGCGTTGCATGAGGCTAAAGAGCGGATGCAGGCTGCGGAAGGTGTCCCACAAAGAGAACACAGTGTAGACGGGTCTTTCGGACTTATAGACCTGCAGGTCATGGGCACGATAGCGGCCATCGACATCGCTGAAGAGATTAGGTGCCACCATGCAGTGGTAAAGTGCCGTGTAGAATACCGTCTTGTTCGACTCGTTGGGGTCGCTCACCTCGTAGCGTTTCATCTCGGCGTTCCATTTGTCGTAAGCTTTTTGCTTTAGAGCATCGAAATCGAAGTCGTTTTCGGCGAGTTCGGCCTTCAGGTTGTTCTTGGCGCCTTCCACGTCGACGGCGGAGAGGGCGATGCGCATGACGAGGGGCTCGTCAGTGCCGCCGAAATCAAAACAGGCTTTGACATAATCGCCTTTCACCTGATCCACCTTTGTGCTGTCGGCATTCACGACCAACGAGTCGGGCATATTAATAAAGGTATGGTCTTTCAACGGCTTGGAAAACTCGGCATAGAAATAGAGGTATTGCTCTCTGGCCCAGTCTCTTGTGCGACGGAAGCCACTGATGGCGTTCGGGCCTTCCATCTTCAGGTTGGCCTCATAAACGAACTCGTCGTTGACGCCTTCCACCATGTCGAGCAGAAGACGTGCATCAGCGCCTTGAGGGAAGGTGCAGCGCATCATGCCGACGCGGTCGCCCGTGGTGAGTTCCACTTTGGTATTGTAGTCGTCCAAGAGCACGGCATAATAGCCTGCCTTGGCGTCTTCGTTCTCATGCTGGAACGCCGAGCGGTAGCCCGTCGAAGTATTGTCTTCCTCGCCTTTGTCGAACTTCACCTCGCCCGTAAACGGCATAAACCTAAAATCGCCGTAGTCGGAGCAGCCGGTGCCGCTGAGGTGGGTGGTGCTGAAGCCGAGGATGGTGTTGTCGGAGGTGTGGTAGCCCGAACAGCCGTCCCAGTCGTTCATGCGGGTGTCGGGGCTGAACTGCACCATGCCGAAGGGCACGGTGGCACCCGGGAAGGTGTGGCCGTGGCCACCTGTCCCGATGAAGGGATCGACGTAATTGGCCGGGTCAGTGACATAGTCAGCCTTGGGCTGAGTGGAGCAAGCCGCAAGGGCGAGCAGCATCAAAGGTAATAGAAGCTTTTTCATAGGTTAGCGTATTTGAGGGTGTAAAGATATAACAATTATCGGTTCAAACAGACAAAAAAATAACAAAATGAGATTCCGATTCTCTTGGCACAGCTTTTGCATACAACTCCATTTGTACAAAAAATTGCCATTTTATGGCATAGTTTTTCTCAAAATGTTTATATTTGCAGCCCAAATTTTGAACATTATTATTCATTAACTAATTAAAAACAAACCATCATGAAGAAAGTTCTATTCATGTCACTTGCAATGGCCGTCGCCATGACCGGCTTTGCACAGAAACCCGTCGCTAAGAAAAGCGACCTGGCTAAACAGCCTGTAAAGATGAGCCCTCGCGTACTGCGTGGCAACGAAGCCCCTGTCATGAACTTCGGTCAACAAGAAGTCATCACCAAGGCAGCTCAACACAATTCGTCAAGAGGTTTTGATGAGTACCAAATCATGACCACTTACTACGACCTCCAATCCAACAGCGCATTAGGCAACCGTATCGCCACTTGGGACGACGGCAGTGCTGCTTTTGTTATGACTTGGGACAACACAAACACAACCTCTTACGGCAACCGTGGAACTGGCTACAACTACTTCGACGGCGAAAGCTTTGGCGATGAACCCGAGATGCGTATCGAAGACGCCTACGCTGGCTGGCCGAGCATTACTGCCGCTGGCGAAGGCGAAATCCTAGCCTCGCACTATGGCAGCAAGGTTCACCTCTTCAAGAGAGACGTGAAAGGCCAAGGCGAATGGACCAATATCTATGACACTCCTATTAACACCACCTGGCCGAGAGTCGCCACCACCCACAATGGCCAATATGTTCACGTGGTGAGCTGTGAGCAAAGCAGCAGCAACAATTTGCAAAACTTCGCCTACTACTATCGTTCGACCGATGGCGGCCAAACCTTCAGCGAGCCCGCCTATCCTCCGCTGGTGGACGTCGAAGGCGAATACAACTACGCCATCAGTGCTGACGACTATGTGATGGCCACCAATGGCGACAACATTGCCATCCTCTATGCCGCCAACACCTACGACTTGTTCTACATCATCTCGCACGACAACGGCGACACCTGGGAGAAACAAACCATCTGGAACTACCCTTACGGCCACGCTGTTGACTGGACGAACGGCACCTACTTTGTAGAGACCGACTCCATCTGGGCTCCCGATGGCTCAAGCAGCATCGCCATCGACGACTACGGCACCGTTCACGTCGCCTTCGGCCTGACCCGTTGGGTACCCAGTGAAGACCACGACGGTTCCTACACCTACTTCCCTTACACCGACGGTCTTGTCTACTGGAACTCCAACTACACCAACGAACAAGGCACGCACGAAATCCTAAACTACGGCGAATGGAGTGGAGACGTCAACTTCCCCGAAATGGCTTTTAACGGTACTAACGGCATCAGCAACACACTGAACGCTGAACGTATATGGGCCATGGCCGGCGAAGACAACTACAGGAACCTCTACGTCATCAGCGCCCCCGATGAGAACGGCGACGGCACTGTGGACTTCACCGACGCTTGGGACAACACCAACTATCACTATCGCACTCACTGCCAGACCACCATGCCTGGTATCTCCGTCGATGAGAATGGCGACTTGATCATTGTTTACTCCACGCTCTCCGAATTGAGAGTCAACACTGAGGCAGGACATCATTTCAGAAGTGCTTATGTCTCCGCCAGAGACCACAACGGAACTTGGTTTGAGAACTGCTACAACCTCAGCTCCGACTTTATGCACGAATTGAGCGAGGTTTATCCTACCACTTCCGCCCCGAGAGGTATGAACGGCTCCTTCTGGGTCATGTATTCAGAAGACCAAAACATTGGTCTGTATCTTGACTACACTGCTCCCGGTGGCTCTAGCACCCCGAACAACAACAACATGGGTGTCCTTACTGAGAACTACATCTTTGCCGTGAAAATCACTCCTTCACCCGAGGATCCCGGTATGGAAACTTGGAGCGTCGAAGAAAACGAAGCCGTCAACCCGATGACCACCACCCGCGTGTATCCTAACCCTGCCACCGACGTCCTGAACATCGAAGTGAACGCCTCGCAGGCTTCCGAGATGAGCATCAACGTCTACAACATCATGGGTCAGAACGTGATGAGCAAGAACGTGAACATCAACACCGGCATGAACACCCGCAGCATCAGCACCAGCGAGCTGAACAGCGGCATCTACTTCGTGACCGTCAAGGCCAACGGCTTTGAGAACACCATGAAGTTCATCGTGAAGTAAGTCTGACTTACATCGTTTGTCAAAAAAAGGAGGCTGCGGCCTCCTTTTTTTTTGTCAAACCACTTGCGGTTTAAGAAAAAGCATTATCTTTGCCCTCAAATTGCCAAAATAGCAAACACAAACAAAAAACTCAATTATTAATCAAACACATTCAAAATGAAAAAGTTATTTACTTTAGCTTTAGTCTTGTTGGTGGCCAACCTGGGCTACTCACAAGTGAGACAAGTGTCGTCAAGCGACGCTAAGAACAAAGTTGCCACCATGCAAGTGAGCAAAGGCATGGAAAGCTTCGAGAACGTGCAAATCGAGCCTAACATGATGCGCACCGACGGCGAACTCGACTGGACGACCTACGACTGGCAGTCGAACTCTGGTGCTCGCACCTGGACCATCGTTTGGCCCGACAACAAGATCAACTTCGGCTACACCATGGCTACCGATCCCTCCAGTTTCGCTGACCGTGGTACTGGCATTGGCACCTACGATTACAACAACGACGAATGGATTCCGCTGGGTGGTCGTATCGAGAACGAAAAGACCGGCTTCGGCTCCATCGCCCGCTACAAGGAAAACGGCATCGTTGTGGCAGCCCACACCGCCAGCAACATGGGTGTCTACATCGTTGAGGACAAGGACAACATGACACCTAACAGTGTCCCCGCCTCCCTTTACACCAACAATGGTTCCTACACGCACCCCGCTGTGATGACCTCCGGTGCCAACCGTGACATCATCCACGTCGTCTGCGGTAACTTCGATGACAGCACTCTCCCCATCAAGTATTGGCGTTCAACCGACGGCCAAAGCTGGGACGAGGCCGAATTGGTCCTTCCCTTCATCGAAGAGGCTGGCGCTGACTGGGGTACCAACGATTACTATTGGATGGAGACCACCGAAGACAACTGCCTCGCCCTCGTCGTCAACAGTGCTTGGAGCGATGGTATGGTGTTATACAGCTATGACGATGGTCAGACCTGGGAAAAGAAGACCTTCTATCATCACCCTGGCGTTAATGTAGACTATGGTGAGGATAGAGTGGCTTTCTTATATCCTCGTTGGACTTCTGCCCAGTGGGGTATCAACGGCGAACTCTGCATGGCCTATTCCTTCAACGGTACTAATAGCTATGCTGGCAACGCAAATAGCGGCTACTATCCTGGCATCGGCGGTGTCGCCTATTGGAGCGAGAACCTGCCTTACCATGGCGAGACCCAACCTCAATTTGGTGTCGACCCGACCAACCCCATGCCTCCCGTCCCCGGCAACCCCTTCATCATGGATTCTTCCTATATCATGCAAGACATTTATGAAAGCTGGATGCTCTTCAGCGAGCAGACACACGACATTTGGCCTGAATATATGGGCTACCTTGCCCCGTTGGACGATGATGGCAACCCGGAAGGTCCCTTGTACGACGACGTCACTGGCTGGAACATTGAAGACTTGACCAAGCATGGCCCTTACAATAGTGGCTCTGTTGACTTCCCCGTCCTTTGCCTATTGCCTGACTGCGGTGGCTACGACATGGTTGCCGTTTGGAGTGGCATGGATGAGAACCACATGGATGCTAACACTGGCAATTTCTTCTACAAACTCTTCGCCAGCTATTCGGGCGATGGTGGCCGCACTTGGGCCCATCAAATCCAGCTGACCAACGACTTCATGTATGACCTCTCTGAATGCGTCTATCCTCAAGCCGCTGTGATCGGAACGACCCTCGTGATTGCCGTTCAGATGGACGGTGCTCCTGGCACCTTCGTCCAAAGCGACGATACTGAAGCTGGCGACAACTACTACCAAGGCCTGACCTTCGAACTGAACGACCTCTTCCCGGATGCCGGTGTTGGCGTGCCGGAAGTGAGCCACAACACGCACATGAGCATTTATCCTAACCCTGCCACCGACCAAATCGGTGTCACCCTCAGCCAAAATGCCGACATCACCATCTACAACATGATGGGGCAAGTCGTCATGACCACTGAAGGCCACGCTGGTGTCAACAGCATCAACATCAGCAACCTCACCGCTGGCATCTACTTTGTCAACGCCGGTACCGAAACCCAGAAGATCGTCGTGAAGTAATTCACCCTAACTTCTAAAACAAAAAAAGGAGGCAAATTTGCCTCCTTTTTTTGTTGCATTAATAAAAAAGCATTATCTTTGCTTCAAATTAATAAGCAAACAAAAACAACTAATTAACCTATTATTAATCAAAACCCGTTAAAAATGAAAAAGTTATTTACCTTAGCATTGGCCCTGATGGTCGTCGTTGCCGGCTATTCACAGGCTAAGAGAGTGTCGATCAAAGATGCTCAACCGAAAGCTGCCCAAGAAATGGTGCTCACGGGCGACGAAGTGTTCCAACACGTCGGCAGCCAGCCCAACATGGCCCGCACCGAAACCGAGTTGGACTACACCTTCTACGATTGGCAGACCAACACGGCCGCCAAGAACCTGACCATGACCTTCCCCGACGGCTGCGTGGGTATGGCCTATGTCATCTCCACTGACGTTGACCACACCGACCGTGGTACCAACATCGCCATCTATTATCCTCAAACAGATGAATGGAAGACCTCGGAAGGCAAGATCGAAAACCACAAGACGGGCTTCGGCTGCGCCGCCCGCTATGGCCAAAATGGCATCGTCGTGGTTTCGCGTAACCCAGAAACCAGTACCTGCGAAGTCTACATCATCGAAGACAAGGACAACCTGCCTCACGGTGATTTGGCTCCTGCCTTCATTATGGAAGCTGGACACAACCCGCACTTCCCGGCTGTGATGTGCAACGGCCCCGAGCACAAGAACATCCACATCCTCGTGACCGGCCTCAACGAAGTGGTGAACGACCAAACCAACCCCTTCTACTACATCCGTTCGTTGGATGGCGGCCAGACCTGGAGTGACTTTATGTCCATCGAATACCTTGGCCGCGACTATGCCCCCACCTACGGCTCTGGCCAAGACGCCTACTTCATGGAGAACACCGGCGGCGACCGCCTCGACATCGTGGTGAACACCCGTCGTGGCGACGGCGTCGTGCTGACCTCTGAAGACAATGGCGACACCTGGACCCGCACCGAGTACTATCATCACCCCGGCATCGACGTCGACTATGGTGACCCGCAAAATGGTGGTGTCATGTACATGTATCCCCGTTGGACCTCTGCACTCTATGACAACAACGGAAAGCTTCACATCGCCTATGAATTTGGCGGTGGCAGTGGCGATGCCTCCTCAACGAGCTACTACCCACTCATCGGCGGCATCGGCTACTGGAACGAGGAAATGCCTTACCACGGAGAAGTGACTCCCCAGTATGGCTGCGACCCCAACAACCCCATGCCTATGGTGCCCGGCAACCCCTTCATCATGGACTCTGCCTATCTGCGCCAAGACATCTATTATTCATGGTGGTTATGGAGCGATGCCACCCACGAGATGTGGCCTGAATACATTGGCTATGTTGCACCTTTGGATGAAAATGAGCAACCTTTGTTAGACCCTTATGAGGCAACTGATTTCATTGATTGGAGTTCTTTGACGACTGACAGTCACGGTCACTACAATGGTGGTACTTGCGAAATGCCTGTTTTAGTCAAAACTGCTGGCGGTGACTTGTTGGTGGCTGTTTGGATTGCCATGGACCATCATTATTTGGGTGGAAATGGTGGCAACCAGTACTTCTTTAAGCTCTTCACCCGCGCCTCATTGGACAATGGCTTGAGCTGGACACCTATGCAACAGATCACTGCCGATTTCATGTATCAGCTGAGTGAATTCGTTTACCCGCAAGCTGCCATCACTGGCAACACCCTTGTGATTGCATGCCAATCAGACGGTGAACCCGACTCCTACCTCATCGGATCGGGCGGCGACGTTATCGCTGACGACAACTTCTACCAAGCCTTCACCTTCGACCTCACCGAACTCTTCCCCGAATACGACGGTGTGGAAGAACAAGTGAGCAACAACACCCTGATGAACGTTTATCCTAACCCCGCTGTTGACCAACTCAACATCACCCTCAACCAGAATGCCGACATCACCGTCTTCAATATGGTGGGCCAAGTCGTCATGACCACTGAAGGCCACGCTGGCGTCAACAGCATCAACATCAGCAACCTCACCGCTGGTGTCTACTTCGTGAACGCCGGTTCGGCCACGACGAAGTTTGTTGTGAAATAAGCATTGACTTAATGCAGTAAAAAAAGGAGCCAAATGGCTCCTTTTTTTATTGCTCCTTACGGTGCCCGACAATGTCGGCGGCCAGGAAGACCGCTTTGCGGTAAGAATCGGGCTCGGCCATGTTTTGGTTGGCGATGTCGAAGGCAGGACCATGCAATGGCGCGGCACACACCACAGGCAACCCAGCCCAATAGCAGGCACAGCCGCCCAAAGCCATCATCTTCAACGGAAGCATGCCCTGCTCATGGTGTAAGGCCAACACCGCATCGTATTTCTTCCACAACCCGTCTCCAAACAGTTGCGAGGCCGTGAAGGGCCCGAAGGCATAAACACCCTGCTTCTGCGCTTCTTCTATGGCCTTCAACACCTTTTCGTCGTCGCCTTCGGCCACCGTGCCTGCATGGGGATTAAGGCCCATGACGGCCATCTTGGGCGCGTTGAGGCCGAAATCCGTCTTCAGCGCCTGCGAGAAGGTGAAGAGCTTGCCCACAAGGAAGCGAACATCAATCAGCGACAGTGCCTCGCGCAGCGGCATGTCGTCGGTGGCCAAGCCGATGCGCATCATATCGTTGACCAACACACGCAGGGCATCCTTATCCTTATAGAACGAGAGCAGATAGCCCATGTTGCTCTTCTCGACCGAACGCGAATCGGGAGCCATGACCAAGGCATCCACATAGCCGTTGTTCAAGTCTTCGACAGCCCGCTTCATCGACAGCACCGACATCTCGACAGAGACCTCCGACGGCTGCCCAGGCTCGATCTTCACTTCGTTTTCGACGATATTGATGATATTGAACTTCTTGTCCCAAGCCTGCCGCGCATCGCGAGTGAGGGCGTAGTTGGGGCTCTCCATGCCAAAGTTCTTCTTGTAGTAGGAAAACGCTTTCGACTGCCCAAACAAGACAGGTGTCAGCATCTCGAACATTCGGGCATCGGAAAAGGTTTTAAGGATGACTTCGTAGCCGATGCCGTTGAGGTCGCCTTGGCTGAGGCCAATGCGAGGGAGTGAGGAAACAAGGGTAAAGTCTTGCATAGGCAGTTTTATTTTTCTGTATTTCAACGGGAAATCAGACTTCAAAAGTAGACAATAAAATTAAAGAAACAAAAAAATAACTTCAAAAATCACGAAAAAAGCGTGTTTTCGAAACTTTTCATGATGATTTCAGTGGCCCCAACCTGCGATTTCAGATAGTCGCTGCAGGTCTGCGAGGCTTTCATATAGAATGGCTCATCAGCAATCAGTCGGGTGAAAATCGACTCCAGCTCAGCAGCATCGTTAATGGTGAAAGCGCCTCCAAGCGCCACCAAGTCGACCGCTTCCTTGAAGCTCTTATACTTCGGCCCAAAGACCACGGGGCAGCCAAAGGTGACCGGCTCCTGGATGTTGTGGATGTTGACACCGAAGCCGCCGCCGATATACACAAAGCGGGCGTATTGGTACAATTGGGAGAGGATGCCTATGGTATTGATGATTAATATCTTGGTCGGTTTCATGCCCATAGATACACTCGGCTGCGCCTCGGTATGACATAGGCAGGAAACCTCCGTGTAAAGCAAAGCCTCGGGAAACATCGCCTTGATTTGTGCCACATGCGAGGCGGAGATGTCGTGCGGGGCAAGGATGAGACAATAGTCGTCGGGCATCTTGGGGAGGAAAGCCTGCAACAACTTCTCATCGGGAGGCCAGGTGCTGCCAGCGATGATGCACTGCCGCCCGGCAATGAAACGCTCGACGACAGGGAAAGGCTTGGCCTGCTCAGCAATGGCCGCCACGCGGTCGAAACGCGTGTCGCCACACAACGTGACATTGTCGAAGCCATTCTTTCTGAGCAAATCGACGGTTGCCTCGTCTTGCACAAAGAAATGCGTCACCGTATGCAACTGCTTCCGGAACCAACGGCCATAGGGACGGAAGAAAAACGAGTCTGGCTTGAGGATGAGGGAGATGTAGAACAATGGGATGCCAGCCTTCTTCAAGGCCCGCATGTAATTGAACCAAAACTCGTATTTGATGAAGAAAGCAGCCACGAAATGATGCCGGCGTACCCATTGGGCGGCATGACTGGGGGTATCGGTGGGAAGATAGGCCACTTCGTCGGCCATAGGATAGTCCTTGCGGACCTCATAGCCCGAAGGCGAGAAGAAGGTCAACAGGATTTTGTATTGTGGAAAGCGCTGTTTCAACGCCTCGATGACAGGACGACCTTGCTCAAACTCACCTAAGGAAGCGGCATGGAACCAAATCCATTGCTCATTGGAGTCGTCGACGGTCTCAGGCATTTTGACCCTCAGTTTACGGCCGTCGACCCATTGCTTGGCTTTGGGGTTGCCCAGCCATGCAGCTACCCTCACACCGAGGGCATACAGCAAGACTCCTATGGTGAACAGGATCAACACGGCGGTTAGTCGTAATAGTATTCCTGCGGTTGACGCTGATAGGTGGGGATGCTCCAGGTGACACGGACGCCGTAGTAGAGGTCGTTGTAACGCTTATGCGGGTCGGTGAAGCCCACCGGCTCCTGCAGCCCCGTTTCGGGGTTGGTGAACACGCGGAAGTCGTAGTCGCGGAGGTCGCGGGTAAGGGCATAGGTCACCTCCAAAGCGACAGAGAGGTTGAGCAGGCGGGTGTCGTGGAGCAGCAGGTAGCCTGACTCCAGATGCAGTGCCGGGCCACCGCGCATGCGGTCATACCCAAACCTGTAGTCGCCATCCACCTGATAAGGCGGATTCAGCGCCGTCACTTGATAATCGGCGTTGGTGCGGTTGAAGAGATAACCCAGGCCGGCTTGAACGAAAACACCGCTGTTGGGGTTGGGACCCATGGGGAACAGCTTGCCCACTTGGCCCTGAAAATGCAGGCCGCGTTGGCTGACTTCCAACTGGGCATAGCTGCCAGCGCCACCGATAATCTCGCCTTCGGCGGTGGTGATGCCTTCGCCAAAAATGTCAACCCATTCGCCTTTGACCTTCTTGCCAACGATGTAGTTGCCCGAGACCGACAGTAGCCAGTTGCTCTCCGTCTTAAAGGCGAAGCCACCACCCACATCATGACTCACGCCATACAACGTTTTGGTGTCAAGACCCGGCATATGGAAGGCATAAGTCGCCTGAAACATGGCAACGGGGATAGGGTCTTTCATGATGTCTTTGGGCATTTGTGCGGCCACCTGCAGCGTGACACCCAATAAAAGCAATAAGGATATAAAGACTTTGCGCATCGCGATCGGTTTTTTTAATGAACGGAATTCGTGTCGTTTTAGTATCGAGACTGCAAATATACGAAAAAAGGTCGCCTCGTTGACGAAGCGACCTTGAATTCTAACCGAATAAGGCTTTTACATCTTCACCACCCTGCGGATGAAGGCACTTTCGCCCTTCATGATGCGGAGTGTGTAGACACCGCTCTCCAAGCCGCCGAGTTCATAGGCGTCGCCATCCACCTTGATGCGTTGCACCAGCTTGCCTTCGGCCGAATAAACCTCGAGCATCGTCATGCCTTCGCATTGGATGGTCACCTTGTCGGAAGTCGGGTTGGGGAAGAGGCTCACCTTGCCGTCGTTCTCGTCAAGGCCCGTGAAGTAGTTGGCACAAACGGCTTCGCCTAAATCGGAGATGCCCTTTTCGAAGACCGTTTGAACGGCGTAGCAGTGCTGCATGTTGATGGCCATCTCACTGTCGTCGTAAGTGGTGGCGGTGAGGTTTTCGGCCAACAGCTCGCCGTCACGGTAGAGTTTGTAGGCCATGGCGCCGTCAACGGCATCCCATTCGGTGACCATATGGCCTTCGCGCACGTCGTTGAAACGGATTTCGGGGACCACATTGGTGACTTCAAAAGAGAGTTCGGCAGGCAGGGTCAGGCACATCCCACCTTGGTCAGGGTAAACGGCAATCGTATGGACACCATTTCCAAACCATCTCATATAACTCGTACCGAAACAATTATCATGTTCGCCATCCACCACAAGGTCATTTCCGACCTCAGGGCCTTCCCAAGTGATGGTCACCTCATTGCCTTCGAAAGCATAATCGAGGTTGGTTACGGGGGCACAAACAGGGAGCGTATAACACACCATATCAGAATTGCATCCATACACAGAATGCACCGTCACGCAAACCGTATTATCGCCTGGCTCAACCTCCAAATCGATATAGCGGTCGGTAGTTTGCATGGTCTCATCCTTAAAGTCAACAATATAATAATCTGCATCGGGCACCGCATTCCAGGCAAAACGGACCGTAGTGTTGTCGACCATAGCCTGATAGTGCACTTCCTCGACGGCCTCGCATAGGCAAACCTCGATAGTGGCGCCCATCACATGGCAGCCTTCCGACACCGCCTTCACCATGACTGTAGTCAAGCCATATTCGGCATCAAAGGCATATTCAGTGGACTCGACTGTGGCCGCCAACTCGCCGTTGAAATACACCTCGTATTGACTCACGCCTTCGATGGCATCCCAACTCAAGATGACATTATTGCTCTCCAATTGGACCTGATAAGTCAGGTTTTCCACAGGGCCAATGATGCAAACGTTGACATGCTTATCCTTCTCGCAGCTTTCGTAGACGGCCTTCACATACACGTCGTGTTGGCCCTCGGTGACGGTGAAAGCATAGGTCAATTCGTTGGTCGTGGTCAACAACGCTTCATCCATATAGACTTGATACTCCACCAATCCTGTGGGATCCTCGGGGGCTTCCCAAATGAGGGTAAGCAGGAGGTCGTCGTCCAAGGTATAGTCAAGATTTTGAACAACGTCGCACATCGAAACGTCAACATCGGCGCAGACGAACTCGCTCTGGCATCCGTCATAGGCGGCATAGACGCAATAGCTGTAAAGGCCTTCTTCGACATCGGGGTCGGTATAGGTCAGGTCCTCGACCAGGTCAAGGAGTTCGGTGTCGCGGTACACCTCATACCAAGCAGGTGCGCCGTTCGCGGGAGCCTCCCACGACAGGATGACATCGTGACCGTCGATGTCGTAGCTCAGGTTACGTATGGGGTCGCAGAACTCAGGAGCGCCACCGCCGCCAGAACAATTGATGGTGAAAGTTTGCGTGCCACTGAAGCCGCCTGCATTCTGATAGATAACCGAGCCATCCTCGTAGGTGACCTCGAAGCTACATTCTGAGGTCCATTGGCCGTTGTGCCAAGTCAGCGAGATCGTGGAGCCCGAAGCCAACTCACGCGTATACGTGGCCGAACTGCCGTTGTTGACCGTCATCTGCTCGGTAGGCGTGCCATCGGAATAGACCACGGTAAGGTAATTGCCTTGCCAACCGTCGCCGTAGGAGTCGTGGAGCGAGAAGATGATGTTGCAGGCGTTTCTATAATTGAAATTGATCACGGTGACTCGGCCGTTGATGTCGGTGAGGGTCAGCGTAAAGGGGATGACGAAATCCTCAGGCGCAGTGGCATCGAGGTTGAGATTGTAATCAGCAAAGGCCATCATGCCGGCACCGATGGTGCTGTAAGGTTTCTCAGTCTCGTTGAGCGTGACGAACTCGTAATCCGTCGACAGGGTGCCTACCACCATTTGAGCCAACTCATTACCTGCATTGTCAACCAAGATGCGGAGGTCGGCTGTCTCGCCAGGATTGAGGAGACCATTGTCGTTGTCGTCGTTCAGCACGACGGTACCGCCCAATTGCAAGTCGTAGTCGTAGACCGGCACCTTGAAACTAAAGTTGGCCGTCACCTCGCCACCGACCGACACCTCAATGTTGAACTTGATCTGCTCGTTAGCGGCCACATTGTTGGTCACCGAGAAGGCAAAGGCATTCTCAACGGTAAGGGTTTCGTTAGCGGCAAAATTCGGGAAGTCGACCGTGTTGTCGGTAATGGTTACTTCGGCGTGATCGGTACTCAGCACCACGCTGACATTGCTCACGGGCTCATCAGTGACATTGTCCAATGTGAGGTCCATCATGACCGACTCGCCTGGGTTGAGATTGTGGTTGTTGTTGCCTTGCGGGTCGTTGATGGCATAGGTGTTGTACTTGATAGCACCAAGTTGGATGGCCTCCACGGCGGCGAGCACATCGATACGGCCGAAGCCGAAGATGTTGCTCTTGCCTTCGGCCAAACGGACGGCCGTTTCCTCAAGGATGCGGCACACGTCGGCGGGCATCAGATTGGGGTCTTTGCTCAGCATGAGGGCCATGCAACCTGCAGCACAAGGCGTAGCCATCGAGGTGCCACTCATCGACGTATAGCCCGTGTTGGATTGATAGTTGAGCGACTTGATGTCGACGCCAGGAGCGCACACATCGGGGCGGATGAGGCCGATACCCGGATCATAGGGGTAGTCGCCAAACTCGGTGTTGGTCCAAGTGACGGGACCGCGCGAAGTGAAATTGGCGGCAGCATCGTTGTAATTGACAGCGCCGATACACACCGAGCAGGTCAGGTCGCCAGGGTTCTCGCCCTGCACCTCGTCCATATAGGGAGGCGGGCAGCTGCCAGGGACGCGCACATTGTTGGGAATGGGAGCTTGCCACATTTGGTTGCCCTCATTGCCAGCGGCGATAGCGGCCACCACACCCGCATCCAAAGCGGCTACACAGGTATGACGCAGTAGCGTACGCTCGGCAATCGTCGAATTGGAGATGCCGAGTGACATGCTGAACAAATCGCAGCCGTGCTCCACAGCCCATTGTATGCCTGCGGAGATAGGCGTTGCGCCACCGCTACCGTTGGCGTTCAAGCACTTGACACACATCAGCGTGGCATCGGGAGCCATGCCCGTTTGCGAGCCAGCCGTGCCATCGCCCAGCACCGTTCCCGAGCAGTGTGAGCCGTGACCATGGTCGTCCATGGGATCGTTATCGTTGTTATAGACATCGAAGCCATGATGCGGGAATTCTGTTCCACCATCCCAGAGATGGTCGGCCACATCCAAGTGGTTGTAGTTGACACCCGTATCGATGACGGCCACCACAATGCCTTCACCCGTGTAGCCCAAGTCCCACACCTGGTTGGCACCGACTTGGGTGACGTTGGGGGTAATCTCGCGCGTGGCGGAGGCGGGAGTAGCCTCTTCCCCATCGGGAATCCAATTGCGCTCAATATCATAACCTATGATCTCGATGTCGTTGCGACGCGCCAAATCGGCGATGGCCGCCTTATTGGCCGAAAGGCCCAAAGCGTTAGCCATCCAAAGGACGGTCGGCTCGGTTGTCATGTCGTTACGACGCATCTCGTCCAACGAACGTCTCAAGTCGAACTGCGTGGCCTCGGCAAAGGCCTTCAACTCGTTGACGACAAACTCGCGACGCTCGGAACGCGTGGCGAAATAGTTGGCTTGACGGTTCATCTGAGCCCTGTCGTATTGCGACTTCATAATAACGATGACATTGATTTTCTCGTCATCGTTGCGGCGGGCCATCTCCTCGCTCAGCAGCGGGTCGATGACAGCTTGGGCATAGCCTGCCATGCAGCAAACCGCCATAAGGATAAGGGTAAATAGTTTTTTCATCTTAGTTAGAATTGATTTTAAAGGTGCAAAGTTATAAATGTTTTGCGTTTATCGTATCTTTGCAGCCCAATTTTCACTCCATGTTGGAAAATAAATACAACGAATCCATCCTGCCGAACGGCATTCGGCTGATACATAAAGAGAAACCAGGCGAGATAGCCCACCTTGTGCTGATGGTGGAGACCGGCACCCGCGACGAGCAGGCCCACGAGAACGGCCTCGCCCATTTTGTGGAGCATACCATCTTCAAAGGCACGCAAAACCGCAAGGCCTACCATATCTTGAGCTGCCTCGACAATGTGGGCGGCGACCTCAACGCCTTCACCACCAAGGAAGAGACCTGCATACAGGCCACCTTCCTCAAACAGCATTACAAACGCAGCCTCGACCTCTTCGCCGACATCGCCTTCCATTCCACCTTCCCCGAGAACGAACTGGCCAAGGAGAAGGAAGTCATCCTGGACGAGATCAACTCCTACCTCGACTCACCCTCCGACGAGATCTATGACTTGTTTGAGGAGATGGTCTTCAAAGGGCATCCTTTGGCGCGTAATATTTTGGGTACCGCCGACTTGGTGAAAGGCTTCCACCAAAAGGACATCCTCGACTTCATGGCGCACAACTACAGCACCGACCAGATGATCTTGGCCAGCATTGGCGGCATCAGCTTCAGGGAATTCGAAAAACTCGCCATGACCTATTTTGGCGACCAGCCTGCCCATCTTATTAATAGGAAAAGGAAAGCCTTCAAAGGCTACACGCCTGAGTGCCGCAAGGAGACACGCAACAACCACTTGAGTCACTGCATTATTGGTGGCATCGCACCTGAGTTTAGCAGCCCGCAACGTATGCCCATCGTGATGCTCAACAACGTGCTTGGCGGTCCGGCCATGAGCTCACGCCTTGGCTTGAACATACGCGAGAAATATGGCTTCGCTTACAGCATCGAGTCGCAATACACAGCCTACAGCGATGTCGGCCTCATCAATGTCTATATGGGCGTCGACCCCGATTCGTTGGAGCGCGCCATTGAGTTGGTGCATAAGGAATTGGATAAACTCTGCACACAGAAGTTGGGGACCCTGCAGTTGCATCACGCCAAGCAACAGCTCATCGGACAAGTCGCCTTAAGCTACGAGAGCGGCATGAACGAACTGCTGAGTGCGACGCGATCGCTCATCATGGGCGAACCCATCGAA
Organism: Candidatus Alcium sp. F082; assembly: GCA_001543395.1. Classification (GTDB taxonomy): domain Bacteria; phylum Bacteroidota; class Bacteroidia; order Bacteroidales; family F082; genus Limimorpha. The sequence goes on from LPNG01000001.1 coordinate 25,837, forward strand.
TACATGGACGACATCATTCAGAAAATAGAGGCCGTGACAGCCGACGACATCCTAGCCGTGGCCAATCAGGTCTTCGACAAGAAACAATTGAGCCAGATTGTATTTGAAGGCAATTAGTTCGTCTTGAACTTATACTGCACCTCTTTCAACTCGGCGTTAGCCTTGGTGATCTTATTCTTCAGGTTATCCTTATAATTCGCCACTTTGGCAGCGATTTTGGCATCGCCTAAAGCCAGCATTTCGGCGGCAAGGATGGCGGCATTGAGGGCACCGTTTACACCCACCGTGGCCACAGGAATTCCTGGAGGCATCTGGATGATGGACAGCATGGCATCGAGGCCGTCGAGCATGCCTTTGACGGGCACGCCAATGACGGGCAAGGTGGTGTTGGCGGCAATCACGCCCGGCAAGGCGGCGGCCATGCCAGCGGCGGCAATGATCACCTTGATGCCACGGCCTTGAGCCTCACGGGCGAAAGCTTCGACCTCTTGCGGGGTACGATGCGCGCTGAGGGCGTTCATCTCAAACGGGATTTCCATCTCGTCGAAAAACTGTGCTGCTTTTTCGAGAACGGGAAGATCGCTGGTGCTTCCCATGATGATGCTAACGATTGGAGTCATATCAGTTGTCAGTTGTTTAGTTGTTCAGTTGGCCTATGGCTTATGGCCCATACCTATGGCTCGCTTCACCCAAGGTCGTCATTGCGGACTTGATCCGCAATCTCCTGCAACGGAAGAGGCAGCCATTGGCCATTAGCCATAGGCCATAGTTATTGATGGCAAAAGTAGTTTTTTTTCCAATGCGGTTGACCCAATGGAAGTATTTTGTATATTTGTAACGCATAAACCCTACGGGCAAAAGAACTTCAACCCTTTGAAAATGAAAACAGTAAAAGTTATAGACAAGGAATTTGGGCTTTACATCCCCCAAGAAAAAATCGAGGCCAACGTACAGAAAGTGGCCGACCAAATCAACAAGGACTTGGATGGACAGAATCCCATGTTTCTCGTGGTGCTCAATGGCGCCTTTATGTTTGCCTCTGAGCTGTTCAAGCGGATCACCATCCCTTGCGAGATCAGTTTCGTCAAACTCACTTCCTATGCCGGTACCGAAAGCACCAGCGTCGTGCGCGAGCTCATCGGCCTCGACCATTCGCTTGAAGGTCGACATGTGGTCGTCGTGGAAGACATCGTCGACACAGGCCACACCATGCGTTACACCATCAAGAAACTCCGCGACCTGAAAGCCGCCGACGTGCGCATCGCCACGCTGTTCTTCAAGCCCGACAACTTCAAATACGACTATCCCATCGACTACAAGGGCATGAACATCGGCAACGAGTTCATCGTGGGTTACGGTTTGGATTATGACCAACAAGGACGCAATCTACCGGATATTTATAAAATCATTGAATAAACCGCCTCTGGCTTTTGGCCTTTGGCTATTGGCAGCTTCATGAAAGAAAAAAATTTCATACTTCGATGGAAGCTGCCAACGGCCAATAGCCAGCAGCCAATAGCCAATAAAAATAAACACCATGCTAAATATTGTATTATTCGGCCCTCCTGGGGCAGGCAAAGGAACGCAGTCGCAGTTCCTGCGCGAGAAATATAACCTGACCTACATCTCCACCGGTGAAATCCTCCGCGAGGAAATCGCCGCCGAGAGCGAGTTGGGCTTGCAAGTGAAGGAAATCATCAGCCAAGGCAACCTCGTCTCCGACGAGATCGTGGCGAAGATCATCGAGAAGAAACTCTCCGAGAACATGGACTCGGCCGGCTTCCTCTTCGACGGCTATCCGCGCACCGTGCGCCAAGCCGAGATCCTGGACGAGATGATGGAGAAATTCGGCATGTCGCTGACAGGCGTGTTGAGCCTCGAAGTGCCTGAGGAGCTCCTCATCGAGCGCATGTTGGAGCGTGGCAAGACCAGCGGTCGCGCCGACGACAACCTCGATTCCATCAAGCACCGTTTTGTGGAATATGAGGCCAAGACGCGCCCCGTGCTCGACTTCTACGAAGGCAAGAACAACCTGCATCCGGTGAACGGCGTGGGCGAGATCCCGCAGATCTTCGAAAATCTCTGCACGGTCATTGACGCTTTGTAATGGGATGCCCTTCGGGCAGAAATCGTTCAAAAATCTATTATTAAAATCATTCAAAATCTCCTTTGACCATTATGGCAAGGGTTGTAGGGCTGTCGTAAAACGGCAGCCGCAAATCGGTTTTTTTCGATGCGGCTGCCACGATGTGACAGCCCTACAAATCTAAACGATTGATTTTACTAGATTTTGATATGATTTTGACAGATTTCTTGCCGTTAGGCAATCCCATAAACTAATGTTCCCAGCGAATGTCCTGCTTAAGGACTGTTGGCGGGTTACCGCCGATGACTTGATGCTCGCCCGTGAAGGAAGAGGTCAGCAGCGTGCCTGCTGCTACGACTGTATTGTCGGGTACTTCGGCACCTTTCAGCAACACGCATTTGCAACCAATCCACACATGGTCGCCCACCAGGATGGCCTTGTCGGGATTGATGCGTTCGTTTTCTTTATTATATAAAGGATGTTCGTCGGTGTCCATCACGAGAATGTCCCAGCTCAGCAGGCAGTCGCGTCCAAAACGGATTTCCTTGGCGCATACGATGGTGCTTTCTGCTGTCATATTAAAGCCATCACCTAAACACAGATTGCCGCGCACCGAAAGCTTCGAGCCATGCCCAATGCTCGCCTTGCCGCCAAAGGTGACCGTGCCGCTCACCTGCCAAATGCTGCGTGAGCGTTTGCGGTCGTAGTGACCCACATCACCGAAGCCGATTTTAATCATTGCGCGCTCTACCTTTTCGGGAAGCTCCACCTTGCCGTGCAGCTCGCGCAGATAAGTGCGATGCGACACCACGACGGGCAGCTTCAAAGCCGTCTTCAGCGGGAAATAATGCAGGTTGAATCGCAGCGTCTTCGGGATAGAGCGGATGATATTGAAGAAATCGAAAGCGGTCATGGACATCGTTTTGATTGGGCAAAAATAGAATTTTTACACATACCATTGCTAATTATATATAGAATTATATATACATTTGTGCCGCCAATTCTTTCTACAACCAACTCGTAAAACTACATGAAACATGAAAAAGACCTTTTTACTTATGATGCTGTTTTGCCTTATTGTTTCCATGGCAGTCACTGCCCAGGAGCGTCAAATCATCCAAGGCTACTGCAAGGACGAGAACGGCAAAGCCATCGAAAACGTGAGCGTTTATGCCTATGACTCACTGCTCGTTTCCGTCACCGACGAACAAGGCCGCTTCACCTACAGCCTTGCCAAAGCAGGCATGAGACTACGTTTTGCCCACATGGTTTTCGAGCCGGCATATTACACCATTACTGAGAAGGACATCAACGGCAAAAACCTAACCATCAACATGAAAACCAAGAGCCATGAGCTCCTAGAGGTGGAAGTGACGGCCAACGCTCCCCATATTGCTTTCGACAACCCCGTGATGACCGTACTCGACTACACCCTCCGCGACGACGGCATCTATCTAATCGCTTATCGCCGCCGAAACGCCGTTCTGCTCCATCTCTCCTTTGATCTGGACACATTACATGAGCTGCCCATTTCGTCACGTTACAAATACCTCAGCAAAGACGCTTTCGGCGATATCTATGCCATCAACGACTACCAAGCCAGCCAGGTAGGATTCATTGAATATGGCAACGGAAGAAAAGGCCAGATGAATTTCTACCATTCCATGTCGAGGAAAACCTTTCTCGACAAATTCTCCACCATTGTGGCAGCATCTGATAGCATCTTCATCACTGGACGGTACTTCTATTACAATAAAGAGATGGGGTACTTCTGTAATGTCATTGGCGGTGGCGAGGAGCACTACTTGCTTCATTACATCGTGGACGAGGAAGGTCGCGACGACATTTGGCTATTGACGCATACGAGAGGCATCGGCGCCAATTTTTGGGTGGCCGACCCGATTTACAACCCTATCTATGCCATCGACAACAAGTTTTACCTCTTTGCCTATACCGATCACGAAGTCATTGTCTTTGACAACGTTGGCAAAGAACTGGAACGGCATCCCCTCACCTTCCACCAATACCGCAAATGGAACGGAAAGATGGAACCCGACCGCCGCTGGAAACAAAAGATGATGATGGACGCGGCGCGGAAGGAATTCTACACCTTTTTCGTCACCGACGGCATCTACACCCTAAAGCGCATCGACCTTGAGACTGGCACCGCCACCTCCGTGATGGACCTCAGCGGCTATCCCTTCGCGCAAAACCTTCGCATTCACGACGGTGTTTTGTATTTCATCTACCCGACGGGGATGAACAAAAGGAAGGCGCTGTATCAGGTGCGGGTGGAGTAGAAAAACTATAATATTTTGATTTTCAATGTTATAACAAAAAAATCGGCACGATTTTTGCAGCGTTTCAATCGATAAATCAGCTTGTTAAACGATAAAAATTCACGCTTTATGAAGAAAATTTACCTTGTTGTGCTTTTGGCGGCACTCACGTTACAAAGCGCCGTAGCGCAAAACGAACTCCAAAATCCATACGCAGTAGCCAAGGAAGATGGATTCAGCTATCGTTCGTTGAAGAAACTCATCAATATGGACAGCCTTTATGTCGGGTCACAATTTGAGCGCCCCTATCATGACCTGCTTAGTATTCTGTATTCCCGAGTAGGGCATTACAAGGATGCCATGCGTAGGGCCGAAAAAGGCAATTTGTTTTCAGACAAGACGCGTTTGGCCAAGAACTATGAAAATGTGATAACGATACCCTTGTCGGAAGTGATGGACAGCCTCATCGAGAACAACCGTGTCATCATGCTTAACGAGATGCATTTTAATCCCCATAGCAGGGCTTTTGTCATCAGCTGGTTGGAAAAATGTTACCAAAACGGATACCGTTACTTTGCCGCTGAAACCTTATTTGCAAAAGACTCCTTGGTGAATGAGCGGCGCACCGTGCTACTTGGTGAGACGGGATTCTATAGCGATGAACCTGTTTTCGGCGACCTATTAAGGACAGCGCTCCAAATGGGCTATACGCTAGTGCCCTACGAGGCCGATGGTTGGGGCGTTGACCGCGAGAGGAATGAAGCAGATAACCTGATCAAGAACATTCTTGACAAAGATCCCGAAGCAAAGTTTTTGCTTTTCGGAGGTATGGGCCATATCACCGACCGCAAAGGGTGGTCGATGATGGGTGGGTTTTTCAAGGAAAAGACAGGTATTGACCCGTTTACGATGGATTGCAGCGTCATGACTTTTTCTGAACAATACGAAAGTATGGACTCGCTACGTACCGCATTTTTTGACCGTATTGATGCCATGCCCATCCGTGAGCCGATTATCTGTTATGATACCGTGAAATGCATTTATCCGAACAATTCAGGCATGGATGCCACCTGTTGCCTGCCGCGCACACGCTTCATCGAAGACAACATTCCTGATTGGAAACTCTACAACGGCAAGGTGCTTTTCACCCTCGACCGTCGTTTCATCGACAAGAACGGCTTCCCCGAAGGATGCGTGAGCGCGTTCCTGAAATCTGAAGGCGAGCAATGCGTCCCCATCGACCAGTATATGTACGGCAAGGACGAGAAGGAATTCAAGTTGGCACTTTACAAGGGCGAGTATCTGCTGCGGTTTGATGATGGGAAGGAATACAAGTATGCGACAATTTCCGTAAAATGACCTTGTTATGAAAAAGAACTTTATCCTTGCTTTGCTTTTGCTTTTCCTTGCTTCGTCCCTCTTCGCCCAAACTAAAACCACCGTCTTCGGCAACCTCGGCGTGGAGAACGTGAACATCAGCATCGTCAATACGCAATACGGCACCAGCACCGATGCCAAAGGGCATTACGAACTGCCGCTTTTCGACCGCACGGAGGCCGTCAACCTGTATTATTCTTGCATCGGCTATCAGGATACCGTCGTGAGCCTAACTCCGAAGCAGTTGCAGCGCGACTCCATCAACGTCAGCATCCGAATGCGCAAAATGAGTTACGACCTTCAGGAAGTGGGCGTTTCGGCCTACAGCGACTTCTACCGCTCGGGCACCAACCGCAACATCGCCGACATCGCGTTTTTGGACGGGAAAATCTACCTTTTGGAAAACAAGCCCAATACTTCATCGATGGTCGTCCTTGACACCGAAGGCGTTGTGCAAGCCCACAAGGACTTCGACCAACTCTTTGAAAAACTCCACATTGACGCGTTCAACGACCTCATTCTCGTTGGGCAAGACAGCTGTCTGCAAGTGTATCTGGATGAAAAACAAGGTGTTTTGCCCGTTTCCACCTTCTCGCGGGATGACTACCGCAACAAACTGCTCAAAATCGTTTGCGAGTACAACGGGGCCAATATTGTCAAGACGATTGTGCATGACAGAGGCCTTTATTGGCTCAAATTCAACCACGGCAAAAGCCAAGACTTCTTTTACGTGATGAAAGGCGTTCCCGACGCAAAGCCGCAATACCTTTGCAGTTTCATTGACACGCTCGGCTACCGCGCCTGCCAGTCGGCATGGATGAAAATCCAAAACGAATACCATCAGGCGATGGCGGAAAACTTCAC
>LPNG01000001.1:32525-178674 GCA_001543395.1 Candidatus Alcium sp. F082
GCCAAAAAGGAATGTCAGGTTGTTCCATTGAAAGTCAATGGTTTGCTTCAGTTTGCCGATCTTGACAACCGCGAAATTGTGGAAATCGGTCCCGACTTCAAGATTGCGAAAAGACAACCTTTGAAAATCACTTCTGGAGAAAAACAGTTCCAAAACGAGTTCCTCACCGACAAAGCAACTGGCAAAACCTATGGGCTTTTTGTAGACAACGGAATGAATCATCTCGGTATCTACGACCCCGAAGCGGGAACAGTTGGCATGGGACAAAAGGCCAGCAAAAAGATTTTTCCAAGGGTATTCAAGGTGCATGGCGGCTATGCCTACAGCGTGTTTTTCGATTCGGGGAGCAACCGCGGAGTGATTAGTCGGATGAAAATCGAGTGATCTTTCCCACGCAAAATACGTTATTTTAGCACGCAGAATACGCAGAACTATGGGAAGCCTTCTGGACGCTGTTTTGCATCGCTTTGCGCTTCTGCGTTTTCTGCGATTTCTGCGTGAAATAAATTCATAATTTTGCGGCATGAAAACCCTATTCAGATTAAGATACGACAGCCGCTGGGGCGAGGAAATGTTCCTCACAGGAAACACCTCAGAGTTAGGAAATTGGAACACCAACAAGGCCGTTCCGATGGAATATGTTGGGCCGGGGATTTGGTCTGCCTCTGTAGAGACGTTGCGTGCAACGTCTAATCGTCAAACAAACAATGCCAGTGAGACGTTGCGCGCAACGTCTCTACAAACGGTGGAATACAAATATTTCATCCGCGAAAACGACCAAATCCGTTGGGAGGACGGCCCCAACCGTATCCTGCCCGAAGGCAAAGACCGAAAGGCGTGGCCGTGCCGCTGTTTAGCCTGCGTACGGAGAACAATTTCGGCATCGGCGAATATGCCGACCTGCCGAAGTTGGGCGACTGGTGCGTGGCCAATGGACTGAAAATCATACAAATCCTTCCCATCAACGACACGACAGCGCATTATGACTGGCGTGATTCCTATCCTTATAATGCCATTTCGGCTTTTGCACTGAATCCGATTTATTTGAACATTGAACAACTGTGGGCTTTCCCACCTATAGATTCGCTTCGGATTTTGAAGGCATGTCATACCGAGCCATCAGGCGAAGCGTATCTATGCCTTCAAAATCCTCGGAAATGCTTTGCATTCGACGAAGTCAATGACATAGGTGGAAAAGCTACATCTTTCAAACGGACGCGAACAATCCTCAACAAAGAAGAATCCGTCAATTATCCCAAGGTGCTGAAAGCCAAATGGAAATATTTCCAAATCGCTTTCGAGCAGCAATGGGACTCTTTGAAAGAAACCACTGAATTCCAGCAGTTTGTCAAGGAAAACGAAGACTGGCTCCACGACTATGCCCAATTTTGCGCCAAGCGCGACGGCAACGGCACGGAAATCCACCTGTTCCTGCAATACCACTGCGACAAGCAACTATGCAAGGCCGTCCGCGCCTTGCACGACAAAGGCTTGCTGTTGAAAGGCGACATCCCCATCGGGGTGAATCCCAAAGGCGTGGACGTGAAATCGCATCCCGACCTGTTCAACCTCGATGTGCAAGTCGGTGCCCCGCCCGATGACTTCGCCGCCGAAGGACAAAACTGGGGTTTTCCGTCATACAACTGGGAGGCGATGTCGAAGGACGGCTACGCCTGGTGGCAACGCCGCCTGCAAGTGATGAGTCGCTACTTCGACGCCTACCGCATCGACCATATCTTAGGCTTCTTCCGCATTTGGGAAATACCGAAAACCGTCAAGTCGGGCTTGATGGGGCATTTCACTCCTGCCCTACCGTTGAGCATTGAAGAGATCGAAGACCAAGGCTTCCATTTCGTTAAAAGCAAGCATGCGAAGAAAGGTGTTGACACCTTTTTCATCCCTGCACCAGACGAGAAAGACAAATATATCCCTCGCATTGAATTGCACAAAACCAAAGCCTACCAAAGCCTCAGCGAGGAGCAAAAACAAGCTATCAATGCCATTTACGAGGACTTTTATTTCCACCGCCATAATGACTATTGGAAGCAGAAAGCCTTGGAAAAACTGCCCGCTCTCATCAATGCGACACCAATGATTGCCTGCGGCGAAGACCTCGGCATGATTCCCGCCTGTGTGCCTGAAGTGATGCAACAATTGGGCATCATGAGCCTTGAGGTGCAACGCATGCCCAAGGTGCTTGGCCATCAGTTTGTGCAGACCGAAGACCTGCCCGAAAACTGCGTCTACACCACAGGAACCCACGACATGTCTACCCTGCGCGGCTGGCTGGCCGAAGACCGTGTGCGTACCCGCCAGTTCCTCGACAGCCTCGACCTCGACGACCGCAAAGTCACCGCCAAGACCCTCAAAAAGATACTGGAAAAGCATTTTGACAGCCCCTCAAAGTGGAACATCTACCCCCTGCAAGACCTTTTGGACTTGAACGAAAAGAATTGGTCACCCAACCCTGCGGATGACCAAATCAATGTTCCCTCCAACGCTAAAAACCAATGGAAATGGCGGATGCGAATGAATTTGGAAACTTTATTGTAGCCAATCCGACAAAAAACCTTACCTTTGAAGCCTAAATCACACCACCATGAAATTCAAACCCTACAACCATAGCGAAGCCGCGCTCAACGAGCGCATCGCATTGATTCTCAACGAGGAGAAGAAAAAAGGTCACGAGAAGGAAGCCCTGCGCACCATCTTCCAAAGCATCGACTTCACCACCTTGGAAGCTTTCGACAACGAAGCCAAGATCAAGGACTTCTGCGACAAGGCCCTGGCCTTCCCGAAGCAGAAACCACACCTCAGCGTGCCCGCCATCTGCATCTACAGTCCATTCATCCGTCAGGCCAAGAAACAGCTTGAAGGTAGCGGCATTCGTGTGGCCACAGTGGCATGCGCCTTCCCTTCGGGCATGATGCCCTTCGACCTAAAGGTTAAAGAGGTGGAATATTGCGTCAACGAAGGCGCCGACGAGGTGGACATGGTCATCTCACGCGGCACGTTCCTTGCAGGTCGCTACGACGAGGTCTTCAACGAAATCAAGACCATCAAAGAGACCTGCGGCAACAATGCCAAACTGAAAGTCATCCTCGAGACTGGCGAACTAAAAACTGTAGAAAACATCCGCAAGGCCAGCGAACTTGCCATCCTCGCGGGTGCCGACTTCATCAAGACCTCGACAGGCAAGGTGCCGGTGGCCGCCACCCCACTCGCTGCCATCGTTATGATCGACACCATCAAGGAATACTATGAGGCCACGGGCAAGAAGGTTGGCTTCAAACCTGCGGGCGGCATGAAGGTGCCGGACGATGCCCTCACCTACTACTATCTCGTGAAAAACATCCTCGGCGAGCAGTGGCTCAACCCGAACCTCTTCCGCGTAGGCACAAGCCGCCTGGCAGGATTGATTTTGGAACAATTATAAAAACTCTTAATATGGCAACCATTAAAGGAACATACAAAGGCAATCTCCGTAATGAGATGACCCACGTGCAGTCGGGCAACACCATCCTCACCGACGCACCCACCGACAACCACGGCAAAGGCGAAGCCTTCTCGCCCACCGACCTCGCCTGCGCAGCCCTCGCCGGCTGCATGATGACCATCATGGGCATCAGTGCGCAAGGCCACAAATTCGACATCGACGGCACCACCTACACGGTGAAAAAGACCATGAACGCCGACCCGCGCCGCATCGGACAGATCGACATCGTGTTCAACTTCCCCGCAAAGGAATACACCGAGAAGCAGAAAGCCCTCTTGTGGGCTGCCGCTGAGAGCTGCCCCGTAGGCCGTTCGCTGCACCCCGATGTCATCGTCAACATCACCATGAACTTCCAAGCCTGATGAGATACACCTATAGAACCCAAGGCACTTGCAGCCAAGCCATCGAGTTTGAAATCGAGGATGGCATATTGAAAAATGTACAGTTCTATGGTGGCTGCAATGGCAACACACAAGGCGTGAGCGCTCTAGTGGAAGGCATGAAAGTAGAGGATGTGCTGCAACGCCTCGAAGGCATCCGCTGCGGCTTCAAAAACACCTCATGCCCCGACCAGCTGTGCAGGGCGATACGTCAGGCCATGGAGCAATAAACTGGTCGCACTCAGAAATGGTAACGCTGTCGATGCACAGCTATCTTTTCCTTGAAATTGGCCAAACGCGAACCGGCTTCCGATAAGGCATCCGGCAAACCTTCATTGTTTGTCACTTTACCCGCACTACCTCCGCGCCAAAAGCGCTCAGAGAAAGCCATCAAAGCTTCCAATTCCTCATCCCCGAATTCTTTCAAAGAGAGGAAGCCACCTTGGCCAATAGCCATCTTTGAGAAAACACCATTCACTAGGGGAAACTGCGCATTGTTGCTCAACAAAAACAAACCAACATCAGCCACATTGGGGATATCGTCAACCATTTTGATGCCCAAGTCACTGGCGTATTCCCTTAGATTGTCGATTTCCTCTTCAGAGCATTTTCCCTTGCCGCTCCATTGCAGGTAATTCAACTTATAGAATGACATCACGTCCAACATCCTTTTTATCTCGTTGAATGTCAGTTTTTCGCTGTATCTATCAAGGCTGATGCCACGATAAGGACAAGCCGGCTGGTCATAAAAATCAACGTTAGCAATCTTCCCGTCCTCACCAATGAGCTGGCTAAGGGTGCTTTGTGCCCAAACCAAATTGCCTGAAACGATGGCCTTACCCCGTCGGGTGATGATGTGGTACTCGTCGGGATCGTCGAAAGTCTCCTCGGCATTGACCACCATCTTCTTAAACGGATATCTCCTCCTCGTAAATTGCTGATAATCTTTCGGTTCAGGAATCACATCGGTCTTCGTATCCAACTCATAGTAACGCACATAATCGATGCGTAGTTCTACAGGCAACTTGGCCGTGTCGATATAGGGCGAGCGATCGTAACCCAGCTGCGCATCCAAAATCAGGAAATAATCGTGCTGGCTGAAGGGAAACTGACCATTGGCCCCATCGCGAAAACGCGGATAGTTCAGCGTCTTGCGACCGTTCACATAGAAGACCAGGCTGTCGTAAAAACGCTCCAAAGCATAGGTGTTGTACTCTCCCTCGTTATATTTTGGATAGACCACCTGAGAAGGTCGGTTGCGTTTGCGCAGGTTGACCGTATAGTGGCTGTGCACCGTTTGGTTCACCGTAGGATTGCTCCTGAAATGCTCCATGATGTCAATCTCTCCGCCATGAGGCCAATCCAAAGCCTGACTGGTTTGAGGCAACATCCAGATGGCAGGCCAAAAGCCCTGTGCCACGTCGAACTTGGCACGTACCTCCAACCTCCCAAAGCCAAAGGATTTCTTATGTTTGCTCCAAACGCCGCCCGTCAGAAAAGGGGCTTTATCGTTGGGCATGAAGTCATTCACCATGCCTCGCAACACCAGGGACCCATCGTCGAAGGCATAGAGCGTGTCGGCCGACGACATGTGGACGGCCCATTCCGACCTACCCCGCCATATCTTCGACCAAACCTTGGTATCTAGAACGTCGCCATTGAATTCATCGTTCCACATCAAGGCATAACGGCGATGCTCCTGTGCCGAAATCGAACCAGCTAAACAACTGAATATCAATAAAGTAATTAAACACCTCTTCATAACACGTTTATTTCAGCGTGTAAAAATACAAATTTCCGCCTAGCATTGAGGCTTTCTCGGCCGAGTTTCTTACTTTTGCCAAAAATTTCAGAAGCATGGAGAAAAAAGAACTGCGCGCCCACATCAAGGCCTTGAAGAAACAGCACACCAAAGAGCAGCTGATGGAACAGTCGGAGAAGATCCTAGCCAAGTTGGAACAACACCCCGACTTCATCAAAGCCGAAAGGGTCATGCTATACAGCGCCTTGCCCGACGAGGTGCAAACCCAGGCATTCCTTGAGAAATGGCATTTGAAGAAACAGATTATCCTCCCCACTGTCGTTGGCGACGACATCGTCCCTGTGGAATACGGCAAGGACACCGCTTTTGCTGTGGGCGACTTCAACATCCTGGAACCGCAGAACGAACCCTATCAAGGGGGCTTCGACCTCATCATCGTCCCTGGCGTGGCCTTCGACCGCAAGGGCAACCGCATAGGCCGTGGACGCGGCTATTACGACCGCTTCCTCTGCCAGCATCTCGACGTGAAACGCATCGGCATCTGTTTCGACTTCCAACTGGTCGAAGAGGTGCCCACCGAGCCCATGGACATCCGTATGGACGAAGTCATTTCACTCTAAATTGTGAATTCTTTTCCATAATGCACGAGCATTCCGATATTTTTCCTATTTTTGAAGCCTTTAATTCAACATCAAATAGTCTATGAACAAACACTTTTTATTACTGATTGCCTTGTTTTTGGGCATTACCTCATTGAACGCCAATCCCGTTGATAGGGAAAAAGCCAAAATCATCGGCCAGAAATTCGCTTGCACCGCCATCAACAGCGACCTGAAGGCCAGCGACTTACAACTGGTATACACAGGCACTTCAAACCGTGGCGAGGCTTGCTTCTATGCCTTCAACGTGGGTGAGGAGGGCTTCGTCATCGTCTCGGCTGACGACCGTTTCCGTCCTATCGTGGGTTACTCCAACGAGGGACCTTTTGAGACCGAAAACATGTCGCCCGAGCTCGCCTTCTATCTCGAAAAGATCATCGAGGCGCGCACAAGCCGCAACGCCGTTCTTTTCGACAACACCGCTGAGGAATGGGCCAGCGTGGCCAACACCGGCAAGCTCATCTCTCGCAATGGCGGTCGTGGCGTCGACTTCATCTGCACCACCAAGTGGAACCAAGACTCACCTTATAACCTCTACGCTCCTGATGCTCCCGGTGGCCCTGGCGACCGTTGCTATGCAGGTTGTGTGGCCACGGCCATGAGCCAAGTGATGAAACGCTGGAACCATCCTCTCCAAGGTACTGGTAGCCACTCGTATTACTGCCATGGTCACGGCACCCTGTCGGCCAACTTCGGCAACACCACCTACGATTGGGACAACATGCCCGACCGTCTCGGTGGCGCATCACAAGAAGAGATTGAGGCCGTGGCCCTGCTGATGTACCATTGCGCCGTGGCAGTCGACATGGACTTCTCTCCTTCGGGTAGCGGCGCCAACTCATGGGATGTGCCCTACGCCATCAGACACTATTTCTCCTACTCCAACCAATGCAGCCTCAAGAGTCGCGACGAATACTCCATCTTTGCATGGCAGGACATGCTCAAAGAACAGTTCGACTTGGGTTGGCCTGTCTATTATTCCGGCTTCAGCAACAGCGGCGGACACGCCTTCGTGTGCGACGGCTATGACGACAACGACCTCTTCCACTTCAACTGGGGATGGGGCGGCAGCAGCGACGGCTGGTTCGTCATCGACGAAATCGACTATGCCGGTTGGGCTCAAGCCATTTTCAACTATGTGCCTACCGATGTCTATTCCTATATGCCTCTGCAGCCCGAAAACATGTCGGTGGAACCTAGCAACGACTTCGATTATGCAGCCACGATCAGCTGGACCAATCCCACCCAAAACATCCACCTCGAGAATCTCACCGCCATCGACCAGATCGTTTTGACGCGCAACGGTGAAGTCATATATACCGAAGACAATGTTACCCCGGGTGCCACCATGAGCTTCACCGACCATTACATGCCCACCATCGTGGACTATTGCGTCTATGCCGTTGTCCACAATGCACAAGGAAAGCCATCATACCAGAAAAACGTATTGCTTGGTCCTACCTGCAACTGGACTGTCGAAATGACCTCATCCGACCCGCAAGGCTGGCATGAAGGCAAGCTCACCTTCGTCAACGGAGCTGGCGACGAAGTGGCTTGCGTCACCCTCGAATCGAGCAGCGCCACCCAAACCATCACCTTGCCTCTAGGCCATATCGATATCCTTTGGAACAAACCCGTCCAACCCATCAATGTTAGCTTCAAGGTCAAGAACTCGGATGGCGAACGCAAAGTCAGCTTCCAAGGCTTGAGCAGCGACTTCGACAACGGCTTATTCTATATTGCCAACAACACCTGCAGCAACAAAGACGAAGAAAGCAACGGCCCCGTCGGCCTGACGGCAACACCTTCGGGCGATGACATCATACTGAACTGGACGATGGAAGACAACCAAAACATCATCCATTACTACGTTTTCCGCGACAACATCCTCATCGCCGTCAGCGAGAGCACCCAATTTACCGACCCACAGGCAGCCAATGATTTCCACACCTATTTCGTCACCGCCTGCTCCAACGACGGCGAGACCTTGCATTCCAATGTCGCCAACGTCATGCCCGAGTCACCGTGCGGCATCCCGACCAACCTCCGCTATGAGATGGTCACGCCCACCAAGGTAAAGGTTATGTGGGACGCTCCTGAAGCGGAAGGTGTCACTGGCTATATCCTTTATCGCCGCATCAAAGGCCAAGAGTTCAAACGCATCAAGGCGCTCACCAACACCTATCACACCGACAACATCAACGCACAAGAAGACAACCTCTTCGAATATGCCGTTGTTGCCTATTATAGGGACAGCAACTGCACTTCGGGCTATGCCACGACTCAAGACAATCCGGAGATGCACTTCATCGAGATCAACAAAACCATTATCCCTCGCCATCTCGACTTCTTCATCCACCAAGGTCACGTCGTCCTGCAATGGGACGAAGCCACCATGGCTGAAAAATACTATATCTACCGCGACGGACAACATATTGGCTGGTCCGAAAGCACCGACTTTGTCGACTTCAGCGCCGTACAAGGTCAGGCCTACACCTACACGGTGACCGGAAAAACGGCCTCTGTCGAATCCAACCCCACCAACTCGGTGTATGTCGACTGGACCACTGGCATAGATGAAAACAGCTCCGAAAAGAACGTTCGCCTCTATCCCAACCCCACCGAGAGCCAAGTCACCATCGAAGGTCAAGGACTGCGCCAAGTGCGTGTCTTCAACGTGACAGGACAAGAAATCGAACATCGTGATTTGAGCGGAAGCCAAGCTGTGATCGACCTCTCGAATGCTCCTAAAGGCTGCTATTTCATTGAGGTAACAAGCGAATCAGGTTGTACGACATCCAAAATTATGAAGTTATAAAACAAACAAAGTCAACATATTATGAATAGATTCATGAAACTGGCAGCCTTCGCACTGCTGTTAGGCACTAGTGCCACCCTCTTCGCCCAAGAAGCCAAAGATGAACCCGTCTATCAGATCACCGAGACCGTCAACGTGAAGCATACCCCCGTCGACAACCAAGGTAGCTCCGGCACCTGCTGGTGCTTTGCCGGTATCGGTTTCGTCGAGGCAGAAATCCTCCGTATGTACGGCAAGGAGTTCAACCTCTCCGAGATGTTTGTCGTCCGCAACGCATGGACCGAGAAAGTGGCCAAGTTTACCAGAATGCACGGCAACAACACGCTCAGCCAAGGCGGCGAGGTGTGCGATGTGCTATATATGATCGACAAATACGGCATGATGCCTGAAGCCGACTACAGCGGCAAGGTCATTGGTGAGGAACGCCACATGCACGCCGAGATGAACGAAGTCATCAGTTCGGTGGCCCGCGGCATCATCAAGAACGGCAACAAGAAGATTTCGCCTGCCGGCCCAAAAGCCATTCAAGGCGTCTTGGATGCCTATCTCGGTGAAGTGCCCGAAGAGTTCACCGTCGACGGCAAGAAATACACCCCCAAGTCATTTGCGGAGAAGTATCCCATCGACCCTGCCAACTATATCGAGATCTGCTCGTTCACCAGCGAGGAATACAACAAGCCCTGCATGGTTGAGATCCCCGACAACTGGACCTGGACCCCTGCCTACAACCTGCCTCTTGACAAGCTGATGGAAGCTGTCGACTATGCCCTTGAGCATGGCTACACCCTCGGCTGGGCCCAGGATGTCAGCAACAAGGGCTTCTCGGGCAAGACCGGTATTGGCATCGTCCCCGAAGACCCCGAAAGCGAGCAGCTTTGGAAAGAGATTGTCGCCGAAAAGAAGGTGACCGACGAGGACCACCAGAGAGCTTACGACAACTGGGATGCAGGCGATGACCACAGCATGCTCGTCGTCGGTATCGCAAAGGACCAAAACGGCAACAAATACTACAAGATCAAGAACTCGTGGGGCGACAGAGGCCCTTACAAAGGCTATTGGTACTGCTCCGAACAATACCTGCGCCAATACACCATCTTCTTCACGCTCCATAAGGACGCCCTCTCGAAGGCCATGCGTAAAGACCTTAACCTTTAATTATTGAATCTTATAATTCAAATTCTCAATTGTCAATTATAAATTATCAATTTAAATCATAGCATCATGAAATTCAAACACTTATTGACCGCAACCGCCTTGATGCTCAGCATCAGCGTCGTTGCCCAGCCTCAGGCTAAAGAAGAAGCCAAGGAAGAAGAAGGCTTCAAGTTTGAAACCATTAAGGAGTTACCTGTCACCTCCGTGAAAGACCAGAACCAAGCCGGCACCTGCTGGTGCTACAGCTCATTGGCTTTCTTTGAGGCCGAGTTGCTCCGCATGGGCAAGCCCGAATACGACTTCTCCGAGATGTACATCGTTTACAAGACCTATCTTGACCGTGCTGAAGCCGCTGTCCGTACCCACGGCGACGTTTCCTTCTCGCAAGGCGGTTCCTTCGGCGACGTGTTGTATGCCATCAAGCACTACGGCCTCGTCCCTGACGAACTGATGCCTGCTGGTGCCATGCACGGCGATTCACTGTCGAACTTCACTGAGCTCTCCGCTGTCACCGACCCGTACGTGGAAGGTGTCATCAAGAGCCGCAAGATTCAGATGGACAAGGACGGCAACCCGCTTTGGAAGAAGGGTCTGGCTGGCATCTACGATGCTTACCTTGGCGTTCCTCCGACCGAGTTCACCTACAATGGCAAGAAGTACACGCCCATGACCTTCGCCGAATCGACGGGTCTCAACATGAACGACTACATCAACCTGACTTCGTTCACGCACCATCCTTTCTATGAGCCCTTCGTCATCGAAGTGCAGGACAACTGGCGCTGGGGTCAGGCCTGGAACCTCCCCATCGACGAGTTCATGCAGGTGATGGACAACGCCATCGACAAAGGCTACCCGATTGCTTGGGGTAGCGACGTCAGCGAAGCTGGCTGGCTCCGTGGCAAGATGGCCGGTGTGGCAGTGCTGCCCGACCTAGAAGCTAAAGGCCGTGACCTCCAAGGTAGCGACATGGCCCACTGGCTGGGTATGAGCGCCGCCGACCGTAAGAAAGAGGCCATGAATGGTCCCACTCCGCAAAAGTGGGTCACCCAGAAGGAACGTCAGATCGCCTACGACAACTACGAGACGGGCGACGACCACGGCATGTTGATTTACGGTACCGCCAAAGACCAAATGGGCAATGAGTACTTCATCGTGAAGAACAGCTGGGGCGATGCTGGCCAGTACAACGGCATTTGGTACGTCAGCAAAGCTTTCGTCCGCTACAAGACCCTGAACATCGTGGTCCACAAGGACGCCCTGCCGAAGGACATCGCCAAGAAGCTTGGCATTAAGTAAATCAATCAAGGTTTAACATGAAAAAAGGAAGTCGTTTGACTTCCTTTTTTCGTTTATCGCTTAATCTGTTCAAAACCCTTACCGTAGGCACCCATCACGGTGTTCATCGTCATGAAGGCCTTGGGGTCTTCATCTTTCACTATCCGTAAGATATGCTGTGACTCACGCTTATGGGCCACCACCATCAGGATGGGGCCTTCGTTCTTCGTGTACCATCCCGTGCCATTGATCATCGTCACGCCACGCTGCATCTCGTTGGCAATACGTTCGGCCACCTTATCGGGTTCGGAGGTGAAGATAAAGGCTTGGACCGTTTGCTTGTTACCCGTCAGCACCAAGTCGATGCAATAGCTGCAAACGCCCATCACCACACAGCTGTAGATGAAGTCTTCGACAGTGTTGCCCACAATGAAGCCGCAAGCGATAATGATGATGTCGAGGATGAGGATGACACGTCCTTGCGAGATGTTGCGGTATTTGCACACGATCATGGCAATGATATCCGTACCTCCCGTGCTACCCCCTTGGGTGAAGGCCACACCGATGCTCAAGCCCGCCAAGCCGCCACCGAGGATGGCCGCGAGGAAATGGTCGCTGACGAAAGGCTGCATCGTGCCAGCCATCATCGGGTCGGTGATGAAATGCTGCAGCAGCGACATAAACACCGAAGCCATGATGATGGAATAGGCCGTCTTGATGCCAAAGCCCACCCCGATGACCTTCAATGCAATGGCCAAAAGAATAGCATTGATAACAAACACAGTGATACCTGTTGAGAGGCCAGTGCCCCAATAAACCAAAGCCGCGATACCACTCACGCCGCCACCCATAAGGTGGTTGGGGATGAGGAAAGCTGTCCAGCCCAAACACATGGTAAACAACGCAAAAGTGATGACGGCGTAACGCTTCACTTCAGTCAAAATCTGTTTTTTGTCTGCTTTCATTTTCAAAGGATTTTGATGGGGCAAAAGTAGTAATTAATTCGGAATTTGGAATGTGGAATGTAGAATGTCGGAATGCTCCGTAGGAGCTTTCTTTTAATTGAAAACCAGCTTACCCCATCGAGTTATACTCCGTAGGAGTTTTCTTTCATTTGCTTCAAAAACCTGTTTTCACTGCAAATGCCTGAAATTCAAGAATCCGTTGTCAGGTTTGAACCATTCCTCCTGTCCGTCGTAAACGACTTGGGTGAGGCTGACGCTATCGCCCAAAAGGTTCCTGAAATAGTTGAGGTCGCTGAAAAAGTCGGTGTGAAATGCCGTAGCCGACTTGATTTCGTAGGCCCTAACAGTTGTGCCTTCGTCCATCAAAAGGTCAACCTCGTGCTTCGACTTGTCGCGATAGAAGAACAGATTGTTGTCCAAGCCCGCATTGTAACGCGCTTTGATGCGGTCGGCCACCACCATGTTCTCGAACAAGGCACCGCGCAGGGGCGAATTGGCCACATCGTTGGCATCCCTGACACCCAAAAGATAACACGCCAGACCCGTGTCGTAGAAATAGAGTTTGGGGGTCTTCGTAAGGCGCTTGTTGAGATTGCCGTAATACGGCTGAAGCATAAAGACGACATAGGAAGCCTCAAGCACACTCACCCAGCCCTGAATGGTCTTGACAGAAACACCCACCTCGTTAGCCAAGTTGCTGGCAATAAATTCGTTGCCAACACGGGTGGCACAAAGCCTCACGAACTTCCTAAACAACTCCATATCCTTGATGTTGATGATTTGGCGCACGTCGCGTTGGATATAAGTGCTGAAATAGCTGTCGTAAACAACCCTTGCAGGCCTGCCTTTACCCCAAATGGCAGGATAGAATCCATTGTAAATCAGCTCATCCGTGCTGATGGCATCGGCTGAGCCGATTTCGTCGATGGAGAGCGGCAACAGCCTTGTCAAAGCCACGCGACCGGCAAGCGACTGGCTGATGTTGTGCATCATGAGCCAGTTGCTGCTCCCCGAAAGGATGTATTTCCTGCTGTCGTCCTCATCGGAAACGACTTGCAGGGCCGAAAACAGTTCCGGCATGTAATGAGCCTCGTCGATGATCAAACCGTTGGAGTGCTCGCGAAGATAGCTTTTGGTATCTTGCCGTATGATGGCGCGGCTTTCCTCGTCCTCAAGGTTGACATAATCGAAGCCGTCAAATGCCATGCTGCATAGCGTGGTCTTGCCAGATTGCCTCGGTCCAGTCACCGAAACAATGGGAAAGCTCTTTGATAGCGATTGCAAATACCTTTCTAACACTCTTTTATACATATTATGGCCAATTTTGGAGTTGAACTACAAATTTGTCCGCAAAAATAGACAATTTATCATAAATAAAGCAAGTGTTTTTCAAAAATAAACGAAATATTGTTCGTTTATATTACTGATATAAATTTCAACATATTGGTAATAAACCAATTATAATCGTTTTATCCATATTTGGAGTTGAAATCCAAATTTGGACGATTATTGATGTTTTTGCAATTCGGAAGAACAGTATTCATGGAATGTCCAAAATTGCTCCGAAGGAGTTTCCTTTTAATAACAAAATGCTATGAATCAATGAACTATACTCCGTAGGAGTTTTCTTTTATGTGATTTTTGGTGATGACCTTCATTATTTTTTTGCGCTCCACGTCACAAAACGGCCTCCTTGTGCGTCTTATTATCGTAAAAGTTCCCGAAATGGACCCCGAATTTGAAAAGACATACCAAAGCTATTATCCGAAACTGCTCAGGATTGCGGCCAAGATGCTGCAAGACACGGAGGGTGCAAAGGATGTCGTGCAAGACGTGTTCACGGCGTATTATTTCGCGATGAACAACGAGAAAGTCATTCGCGACACGAAAAACTGGCTCGTCAGGAGTACCATTAATAAAGGAATCGACTACAAACGGAAAACGGCAAGGAACGTCACGATAGAAAGCACTCTGCCCGAAACAAATGAAAGCACTCAAGACGAGGCTTCCGACATCCTCAATGCGATAGCGCATCTCAATGAGAAGGAACAAACGTTGGTCATACTTTACAGTGAAGGCTATTCCTACAAGGAAATCGCGGAAATGACGGGACGCAACCTACCTTCCATCGGAAAAACCTTGTCGAGAATCATGGATAAAATCAAAAAACATTTGCTATGAAACACTTGAATGACAGAACGATACAAAGCTATATCGACAATGAATTGCCGGAAAGCAAAAGGAAAATGGTAGAAATGCACCTCGAAGAATGTCCATCGTGCAGGCAAAAAGTTGAAGCACAACGCGCTTTCACCGAAAACCTGAAGAACTCGATGGAAACCTTGGTTTCAGACAACATAGTGGTGCCAGAATTCAGTTTCGAGAAAGCAACAAGGCCAGAAGTAAACGTCAACCGCATTGTCCTTATCTCCTCTTTGGCGACGGCTTGTTCTATTGCACTTATCGCAGTGTTAATCAACCTATTGTCGAAGCCCAAACCAACTGAATACATCTTCGACTATTACACCATCGAAGATTACGACGCCAACAAACCTTCTGCCGAACAGGAATTTGCTGAGTTCAAGATGCATTTACAAACAGAAGAAACAGATACCAATCTCTAAAATATCAAAGCCATGAAAAACTTGCTTTTCATTATTGTATTAGCCATTGCAACTTGCTTTCAAGTTGACGCACAAGTGATCAAACTCGTTCCTGACGAAACCTACGGAGTGGGAAACGATTGGAACAAAATCTTTGACACCTATTATGACACCCTGGACGGTCGTCCTAACGGATTGCGGAAACAACTCGTCGTTTTCGATGACGGCAAAGCCATTGTCAGCCATGCCACAAGAAATAGGTATTCCCTATTTGATTCAAATGGCAAGTTTTTGAAAAACATTACTTTATATTCTGCCGACAAAGGCAAGAAGCCTCGTAATCTCCAGCCCGTGGAAGGGAAGTTGGGCGACCTATATTTCACTCAGGCCAACAACACGGGCGACATTTATCTGTTTGACGACAAAGGATTGATTGTCAAAGAACTGAGAATCAAATACCAAGCCTTGGAAATGTTAGCATTGGACGACCACCATATTGCCATCATTGGAAGCACATCGTGGACAAAAAAATGGAGATACTTTGTATCCATTTTGGATACAAACACAGGCAAGGAGAAAATCCTTTGCGATGAATTCAGAGAGTCGAGTGGTGATCTCAAAAACAAAGACTACTTCATTTACACTGAAGGCAAAAGGGATGACATGAAAGGCCAGTGGCAAATCGCGAAAGTCAACGGCAAGCTCATCGTTTCCAACCCGATAGATGGGCTGGTGAGAACCTACGATTTCAATGGAAACAAGATCTCGGAAAAACTATTGGATTGGGAACCACAAACCTTGTCCGTTGAAGAGCAGACCGCCTTGCAAAACGCCCGAATCAAGGATTTGAAAGACGAGTTGCCAGGAGAAACCGACGAGAGAGTGCTTAGATTTTACAACGACTTTATTACCTTTTATGAAAACGGCATCCAACACATTAAAGAACCTATCAATATGGGGTGGTTCACCATGGCCATCAAAGGCAACGACGACAACATCCTTTTCTTTGGCGATGCCGAGGTAGCAGGCCAAAACACATTCCACGTCTATTCGGTCAGCAAAGGGCAAAGCATTTCGACAGGCTCCTTCCAATGCGAAGACTACGACCTTGCCTTAACGAAGAAGCGCTTCGTGTGCCACAACGGGTTTTACTATGGCATTCAGGTGCTGAAGAATTGTGATGGGATGCCGCTGCGATTGGTGCGGTTTAGGGCGAAATAAATCAACAAAAATCAGGATATAAAAAACCCAATCAGCTGAAAAACATCTGATTGGGTTTTTCATTTGTACCCGAGGCCGGGCTCGAACCGGCACGCCTTTAAAGGGCAAGGGATTTTAAGTCCCTCGTGTCTACCAATTCCACCACTCAGGCACTTACACAAAAAATCCCGATTTTACTCGGGACCTTGTGGAGCGGAAAACGAGACTCGAACTCGCGACCCCGACCTTGGCAAGGTCGTGCTCTACCAACTGAGCTATTTCCGCTTCGCTTCGCGAATCGGGGTTTCTGTCGCGACTCGGCATAACCAAACTACGTTTGCTTCTGCTCTCACTGCTCCAGAAACACCGCCTAGCTTTGAGCGGAAAACGAGACTCGAACTCGCGACCCCGACCTTGGCAAGGTCGTGCTCTACCAACTGAGCTATTTCCGCTTCGCTTCACGAATCGGTATTCTATTTCAAGAATTCCGCTTGCGAATTGCGCGGCAAAAGTACAACTTTTTTCAATACCGCAAACATTTTTGAGAAAAATTTTCTTTCTTTGTAGTTTTTTCGCTGGTTTTGCGTCTAATGGACAAACGATTCCGACCATATTTCGACAAACTCAATACCATGAAGGAGAAAGAAAATGAGTTTACCTCCATCGTGAAGGCACACAAAAACACGATTTACACCGTGTGCTACCTCTTCTCGAAAGACAACGACGAAGCCAACGACCTGTTCCAAGAGACACTCATCAACCTTTGGCGAGGCTTCGATTCGTTCAAGGGGCAATGCGAATTGAAGACCTGGATTTGGCGTGTCAGCCTCAACACTTGCCTCACCGCCGAGCGCAAGAAGAAACGCAGCGTGAAGACCGTGCCGCTCTCGATGGACATCAACCTCTTCACCGACACCGACGACGACACCCGACAAATCCAACAACTCTACCGCCGCATCAACAAACTCGGCGTGGTGGACAGGGCCATCATCCTGCTTTGGCTCGAAAACATGAGCTACGAGGAAATCGGCCAAATCATCGGCATCTCCACAAAGAACGTTTCCGTCAAACTGGTCAGAATCAAGGAACAACTGAAGAAAATGTCAAACGAATAAAACGCAAAGCAATGGAAAACAACGAATTGGAAGAAATGAAGGCGCAACTGGCCCTGCTGAATGAGAAATTGGAAAAGGAACACATTGTCAATGAAAAACTGACGAAAGAAACTCTTAGGAACAAAATGCGTCTCGTCAACACAAACAAATACTTTATCCTGGTCGTTGATGGATTATGTATGGTATTTGGCCCAGCTTTGATTTGGTACCTTAGAATGTATAACTTCCCCATTTGGTTAGGCTTTTTAGCCATTGCCGTAACCGCATTTGATTTCTTCGCTCAGCTTGTCCTCTTCAATAAATTGAATTTGAATAGCTTCACAAATGAAAATGTAGTCAATTCAATTAAAAAATTCAAAGATTTCAAGAAGTATCATAAGATTTTGCTCACGTTTGAATGGGGAATCACAGCGATAGCTTTCATTTCCATTTTCTTATGGGCCTCGCAGATTCTTTCAAAACAAGGGCTTATTATTTACGCTATCTGTCTTGCATTGCTTATCCCGTTAGGGATTTGGAGTGTTACTTCCCGCCAAAAGAAAATCTATTCCACTTGCGACGAAATCATCGAGCAATTGGAGGAAAAGGTTTGAATCCTATGGTGTCTTTGTAGAGACGGTGTGCACACCGTCTCTACCATCCTATCCTAATACAGCATCCCAAACATCCACAAGGGAATACGGTTCAGATGGCCTATTTCCACGTCGTAAATAGCGAAATAACAATACATTTTCTGCTTTCCAAAGCATAAAATTACGCTAAAACTATACTTTGGAAAGTAGTTTTTTGATTTCATTCAGCTTCATCAAAGCCTCAACGGGAGTCAAAGTGTCGATGTTCGTGTTGAGAATATCCTCCTTGATTTGGAGCAACAACGGATCGTCCAATTGGATAAAACTCAACTGCATGGCATCGTCTTGTTTTTTTGCCGCAGCCTTCTCCACATCCTCACTGGTGTGCGATTTCTCCAAAACCGTCAACAGTGAAGTGGCGCGTTCGATGACCTTGCGCGGCATTCCGGCCATCTCAGCCACATGGATACCGAAACTGTGGGCACTACCGCCGCGCTTCAGCTTGCGCAAAAACACCACCTTGTTGCCGACTTCCTTCACCGAAACATGGTAGTTCTTGATGCGGGCAAAAGAGTCCTCCATCTCGTTCAGCTCATGGTAGTGTGTGGCAAACATCACCTTGGCGCGACTCACAGGGTGGTCGTGCAAAAACTCGGTGATGGCCCAAGCGATGCTGATACCATCGTAAGTGCTGGTGCCACGCCCGATTTCGTCAAGTAAAACAAGGCTTCGGGACGACACATTATTCAAGATGCTGGCCGTCTCATTCATCTCCACCATGAAGGTTGACTCACCCGACGAGATGTTGTCGGAGGCACCTACGCGGGTAAAGATCTTGTCCACCAAGCCAATGCGTGCCGAAGCTGCAGGCACAAAGCAGCCCATCTGTGCCAAGAGCACAATTAATGCCGTCTGGCGCAACAAAGCCGACTTACCCGACATGTTGGGACCCGTGATGATGATGATTTGCTGCTTGTCGCGGTCGAGATAGACATCGTTGGCGATGTAACTCTCCCCTACCGGCATCATCTGCTCGATGACAGGGTGGCGACCTTCCTTGATGTCAAGGACAAACGAGTCGTCGATGACAGGTTGCACATAGTTGTTTTTCAGCGAGATGTCCGCAAAACTCACCAAACAGTCGATACGGGCTACAATGGAGGCATCGACCTGGATGGGTTCCACAAACTCGGTCACGGCGGTGACAAGTTCGTTGTAAACCCTTTGCTCGATGACACTTATCTTTTCTTCCGCGCCGAGGATCTTCTGTTCGTATTCCTTCAGTTCCTCGGTGATATAACGCTCGGCATTGGTCAACGTCTGCTTGCGAATCCATTCCGCCGGCACCTTGTCCTTGTGCGAATTGGTGACTTCGAGATAGTAACCAAACACATTGTTATAGCCCACCTTCAAAGAGGTGATGCCCGTGGCTTCCATCTCGCGGCGTTGTATGCCCATAAGGTATTCCTTGCCCGAACGCGACAAGTTGCGCAGGTCGTCCAACTCCGGGTCGACACCTTCTGCTATATAATTGCCCTTCGACAGCAAAGCGGGCGCATCGGGATTCAAGTCTTTCTTGATACGCTCACGGATGGAGGCACAGGGGTTGAACTGCTCGGCAAAACGCTCCAAGGCAGGATGTTGACTCTCCTCGCAAGCCGTCTTCAACACCTCGATTTGGTCCAAGGCTCGGCCCACTTGCAACAACTCCCTCGGGTTGACACGCGACAGCGAGACCTTGGAAATCAAACGTTCCAAATCGCCCACTTGTCGTATCGCATCCTGGAACTTTTGGATCTGTTCGCGATGCTCAACGAAATAGCGCACCACTTCGTAACGCGCCTCTATTTGTTCCTTGTTCTTCAAAGGAAGGCTCAGCCAACGGCGCATCAATCGACCGCCCATAGGCGACACCGTCTTGTCGATAACGTCAATCAAGGTCTTGGCATTGAGGTTGGATGTATGCAATAGTTCCAAGTTACGGATAGTGAACTTGTCGAGCCACACATACTGCCCTTGGTCGATGCGCGAAAGCGAGGTGATGTGGTTTAATTGATCGTGTTGCGTCTCAATCAAATAATGGATGGCTGCACCAGCTGCCACGATGCCTTTCGGGAAGTCGTCGACACCGAAGCCCTTCAGCGAAACAGTATGAAAATGCTTGTTGAGAATCTCGTTGGCATAATCGTCGGTGAAGACCCAATCGTCGAAGACCGTGAGGTAGTATTTAGCACTAAACAGGTCTATGAAATCCTTGCGTTTGTTGCGTTGCAGCAGCACCTCGGAAGGATTGAAACTTTGCAACAGCTTGTCAATATATTCGTTGGAGCCTTGTGTCAGATAGAACTCTCCCGTTGACACATCGAGGAAAGCAATACCCGAAATCTCTTTGTCGAGGTGCACAGAAGCCAAGAAATTGTTCTCTTTCTGTTCCAATACGCTGTCGCTATAGGTCACGCCGGGTGTCACCAGTTCCACCACGCCACGTTTCACCAGCTTCTTGGCCAGTTTGGGGTCTTCAAGCTGTTCGCACACAGCCACTTTCAGTCCGGCACGCACCAACTTAGGCAGATAGGTGTCCAAAGCATGATGAGGGAAGCCAGCCAATTCAATGGAATCGGCAATGGCGCTCGACCTTTTGGTGAGCACGATACCCAAAATCTCAGAGGATTTCACAGCGTCCTCGCCATACGTCTCATAAAAATCGCCCACGCGAAACAGCAGCATGGCATCGGGGTATTTCGCCTTGAAGGAGAAATACTGCTTCATCAAAGGGGTTTCGGTCGCTTTTTCTGCCATAAAAATCTCGGATTAAGGGGTACAAAATTACCATTTTGTTTGAAACAATTGACCTGTTTATCCAAATTTTTCCGACTTCTTGACAGGGCAATGTCTTTTTTCGCTTATTTTGCCGACAAATCGTAACACCATGCGCAAACTCAGTATGGACGAGCTGAACCGTATCAGCAAGGAAGACTTTGAAAAGGCGGAGAAGCTACCTATTATTATAGTGCTCGACAACATACGGTCCTTGAGCAATGTGGGCGCTTTCTTCCGCACCGCCGACGCCTTCCGTATCGGAGCGTTGTATTTATGTGGCATCACAGCCCGCCCTCCCCACCGTGAGATCCACAAAACGGCATTGGGAGCCGACGAAACCGTGAAGTGGCGCTATTTCGAGACCACCGAAGCTGCTTGTAGGCAATTAAAAGAAGATGGCTACCGCATTTATGCCGTAGAGCAGGTGGAAGGCAGCATCCCTTTGCAGGATTTCGAGTTTGCCGAACGCACTGCTTATCTTTTAGGCAATGAAGTGGAGGGCGTAAGCGAGGAGGCACTGCCCTATTGCGAAGGCGCCATCGAGTTGCCGCAAGAGGGCACAAAACACTCCATTAATGTGTCGGTATGCGCTGGAATTGTCATGTGGAAACTGTTCGAAAACCTGGTTTTGAAGCAAAAAAATTGAAAAAAACAGGGCTTTTTTGCTGAAAAACAACAAAAAAAGCGAAAAAAAAACTTTTTTTTGTGTTGTCAATTGAAATTATTCCTATTTTTGTTCGCTAATTAGAATAAATAGAAAAAGGCAATTCAAGATCAACTAACAATAATTTACAAACCTAACACTTTAACGTTATGAAGAAAAATTTGACTTTTGCAAAGCTGATGATGCTGGTCGTCATGGCTATCCTTCCCTTCAGCATGTTTGCTCAGGAAGGCAAAAAACATTCAAAGCCCGCTGAGAAGTACTGGTACATCCAGGCTGACGGAGGTCTCTCCATCAACCACGGTGACCTGGCCAACTACAACGGCGGCATTTGGGACGATTTCAACCACTACAAAGAGATTGCTCTCCAGAACTGGAATGCCCATCTCGGCATTGGTTACCAATTTGGTAAGGTCGTTGGTATGAACCTGAAAGGCGGTTACGGCCTCCTCTCTGGTCACAAGCACCAACAAGCCCTCGTTCTGAACGGCAATGCTGACCAGACCTTGTGGAACCTCGGTCTCGACAAGACGAACTACTTTGAAGGCAACCTGAACTTGACCTTCAACCTGTTCAACATGTTCAACTACAACCCGAGAAGAGTCATCAACCTCGTTCCTCACGTTGGTATTGGTGGTATCTACTTCCAAGCTGGTAAGGTTAGCCAACTCGACGCTGACGACAAGGAAGCTGCCGCTCTGGCTCAGCCCACTGAGAAGCGCGAACTCAGCTTCACGGTTCCCGTCGGTATGGAGTTCACCTTCAACCTGGCTCCCAAGTTCGACCTCTTCCTGGACTACACCTACAACTTCACCGGCACCGACGCTCTTGACCAAGTGGCCAAGATTAAGTCCGACGAAGACAAGCACATCATCAACGATAAGGATATGTACAGCCAGTTCAACCTGGGTCTGCGCTACAAGTTCAACAATCCTTGCGACATCGACAAGATGGCCCGCGAATCCAAGAAGATCACCTACCGTGTGAATCCTGACCCGCTGGTCGCTGACGAAAACGGCAATGTTTGCTTCGACGTCATCACCACCATCCCTGGCGAATACTTCGAGAAGCAGGCTGTCATGAACCTGAAGCCTTATCTTGCTTACAACGGTGGCCAAATCGACCTCGAACCCATCACCTTCGTTGGTGAAAAGGTTAAGGGCGAAGGCGACTTCCGCGTCAACTACAAAGAAGGTGGCGAGTTCACCAAGCACTACTGCATGCCTTACCAAGAGGAAATGGCCAACTGCGAACTCATGGGCGACCCGATGTTCTACGTCTACAACGGCACCATCTATCCCACTCAGGACGAGATCGTGAAGAACACCTACTTTGCTCAAGGTTCAACTGTGAAGCTGGCTGACGGCGTCATCAAGAACGAAGAGTACGAGACTCAGACTGTTTACGACACCATCGACAAGGTCGTGGCCGTCAAGAAGCTCACCTATTTCTTCAACAAGGACAAGTACAACATTGCTGACAGAAAGAAACTCAACAACGAAGCTGATGCCGCTCTGAAGGACCTCCTGAACGCTGGTGTCACCGATTTCGAAATCAAGGCTTGGGCTTCTCCTGAAGGTGAAGAAGGTCACAACTTCGAACTCTCCAACAATCGTAACAACGCTGCCGACAAGCAGATGAAGAAGATTGCCAAGGACAAGGAAATCAACATCACTGGTAAGGGTTATGGCGAAGACTGGGCTACCTTCATCGAGCTCGTCGCCAACTCCGACCTGAAGGACAAGGACGCCATCGTCAATGCCATCAACAACAGCAGCAACAAGCAGAGAACAGTCAAGGAGATGTGCGACATCTATCCGCAACTCGAAAAGGACATTCTGCCTCAGCTCCGTCGTGCCGAAGTGTACGTCAACGAGACTGTGAAGGAAACTGTTGCCAGACAAATCAAAGTGAAGGTTGAAAAGCACTAATTCACCTCTCAACAAACTCAAAAAAGCCGCTCGATTGAGCGGCTTTTTTTATTGTCTTTTTCCAGATTTATAACGACACCCGATGCAGCCCGATGTCGTATGGCTGGTCGATGGCCTCAATGATGCGCTGGTAGTCGCCCTCGTTGGCCACAAAGTCAAGATGGTTGGTGTCGATCAACAAGATGCGCATGTTGTTCTGCTGCTGACGCAGGAAATCGAAATAACCCTGCTGGATGTCCTCAAGATAGGCGTCACTGATCTCCTGCTCGTAACTGCGGCCACGCTTGCGGATGTTGGCTTGCAGTCGCTCCACATCGGAATAGAGATACACCAACAACTCGGGCTTGGGCATATCAGAGAAAATGATGTTGAAGAAACGGGAGAACAGCTGATACTCATCGTCCTGCAAGTTGTTCTTCGAAAAAATCAACGACTTGGCCACATAATAGTCGGAGATGATGAAGTCGTGAAACAAATCAAGCGCCCCTAATTTGTCCTTCAACTGCTGATAACGCAAAGCCAAAAACGTCATCTCCACCTGAAACGAATACTTGTCGGGTTCTTTGTAGAACTTGGGCAGAAACGGATTCTTGTCGCCTTCAAACTCCTCCAGCACCAGCTTTCCGTTGAAGTCGTTGGCGATGCGCGAGGCCAGCGTGGTCTTGCCCGCACCCAGCGTACCTTCTATGGCGATATAGTTATAATACATGGCTAATCTTCTTTCTCAACATACAATTCTCTTACGACAGAGCCATCGGGGCATCGCTGCAAAAGCTCCACTTGGGTCAATTGGAAGACCGGATGCCTGAAATCGGGTATCACATCGCAAAGCGGAACCAAGGCGAATCGTCTCAGATGCAGCCGCGGATGAGGGATTGTCAACATCGGCGTCAAGACGACACGGTCGCCATAATACAATAGGTCCAAATCGACAGTTCGCGAACAGTAGCCCTCCACCTCCGGATGGCGCACCCGACCCAATTCTTTCTCAATGTCGAGCAACTCCTTCAGCAAAGGCTCAGGGGCCAACTCGGTCTCCAACACGATGGCACGGTTCAAAAACCACTCCTCAGCCTCAAAGCCCCATGGCTCCGACTCATAGGCTGCCGACAGATCAAAGATGGTACCACACCTATTATTTATTAATAGGCAGGCTTGCATGAAAATCTGTTCCTTGTCGCCCATGTTGGAACCGAAGAGCACAACGCATCTTTCCATCATAGAGATTTTCTGCAAAAGTAAGTTTTTTTTGTGTATTTTTGCATTTCAAACCTACAAAACACAACACTATGAAATTCTCAAAAGTTGTTCTTGCCGCTTTCCTCGGCACATTGATTGCATTGGTGATCAACTTCTTCATCAAAGTTGGTGTCATCTCTTCCATGATTTCAAAGTTCTCGAAATCAGAAGCAGAAACCACGGCTACCGTCAAGCCCAATTCAGTGCTTTACATGAAATTTGACTATGATATCCCGGATCGCACGGTCGACAACCCCTTCGGCAACCTCGACTTCAACTCTATGGAATCGAAAGACGCCACTGGTTTGAACGACATCTTGCGCAACATCGAAAATGCCAAGACCGACCCAAACATCAAAGGCATTTATATGGACTTGAGCAACATCCCGACTTCGACTGCCACGCTGCAGGAAATCCGAAACAAACTCCTCGAGTTCAAAGAGTCAGGCAAATTCATCGTGACCTATGGCGAGAACTATGGCCAAAGCGCATACTACATAGCCTCTGTCGCCGATAAGATCTTCCTCAACCCCGATGGCATGCTCGACCTACACGGCATGGCCTCGCAAATCATGTTCTACAAGCACCTGTTCGACAAGCTCGACATCGAGATGCAGATTGTGCGCGGTCCCAACAACCGCTTCAAGAGCGCCGTGGAGCCTTACTTCCTCGACAAGATGAGCGAAGCCAACCGCGAACAGATGGACAAGCTGCTTGGCACCGTTTGGGGACAGATCCTCCAAAGCATCAGCCAAAGCCGCAACATCAGCGTGGAACAGCTCAACCAAATTGCCGACAACCTGGAGACCATGTTCAACGCCCAAAAGGCCCTCGACTTCGGTTTGGTCGACAACCTCTACTACAAAGACCAAGTGCTTGACGAGCTGAAAGGACTGACGGGCAGCAACAAGAACATCAACGCCATTGGCAATGCCAACTACGCCAAGTCGTATACCAACAAGAGTGCTAGCAAGAACGAGGTAGCTGTCATTTATGCCTCGGGCCAAATCTTCGACGGCAAGGGCAACGAAGACCAAGCTATCTATTCCGAGAACCTCTCCAAGATTATCCGCAAGGCTCGCGAGGACGATAACGTGAAAGCCATCGTGCTGCGCGTCAACTCCCCTGGTGGCAGTGCCTTAGCCTCTGCCGTCATCGGCCGCGAACTCGACCTTACCAAAGAGGTGAAGCCCATCATCGTCTCTATGGGTAACTATGCCGCTTCGGGCGGTTATTGGATTTCGGCCAATGCCGACTATATCTTCGCCGACCCCACCACCCTCACCGGTTCCATCGGCGTGTTTGGCACCTTCCCGAACGCACAAGGTTTCTTGAACGACAAAATCGGCTTGACCTTCGATGTGGCCAAGACCAACGAAAACGCCGACTTCGGCTCTATAACCCAGCCCCTCACCGAGTTCCAATACGCCAAACTGCAGGAGATGGTGGTGAAGACCTACGATGACTTTACCAAACGCGTTGCCGAGGGTCGTGGCCTGCGCCAGACCTATGTCGACAGCATCGGTCAAGGCAGGGTGTGGGCTGGTGCCGACGCCATCGGCCTCGGCCTCGTCGACCAACTGGGCGACATGGAAGACGCCATCGCCTATGCTGCACAGAAAGCCAACATCGCCGACGATTATAAAGTGGTGGAAATGCCCAAACCCAAGGACTTCTTCACCCGCATGATGGAATCGATGAGCAACAGTGGCTCTGACAAACTCGACGCTGCCATGAAGCAGAAGCTCGGGCCCTACTACGGCTACATGAAAGGTTTGGAGAACCTACAACAGAATACGGGGATCCAAGCGCGGTTGCCATTTGACATGATCATCGAATAACGAAAAACGGGGCTTAAGCCCCGTTTTCTATTTCTTCGCGTTCCATCTGCTTCTCACCCCATTCATCCATCAGGGCTTGGAGTTGTTCTTTCTTCTGCCCATAGGCCCAATACCAGTCGTTATCGATTTTGATGTCGGGGTGTTGGTCAGGGTTGGCCATGATGGCATCCTGCTCGGCTAGCTCGGCTTCGAGTTTCCCGATGGCCTCTTCCAAGCGCTGGATCTCCTTGTCGACCTTGCGCAACTTCGAGTCAAGTTGTTTTTTGCGTTCGTAGTTGATCTTGTTTTGAGAAACAGGTTCTGCTGCAGCCACTTTGGGCTGTGACTTGGCTGCCATCTCCAGCTCCTTCAAATGGCTGAGGTTCTTCTGCTCCAAGAAGTCGTAGATGTCACCGATGTATTCCTTTATATTGGGCTTACGGAACTCATACACCTTGTTGGTCAGGCCTTGAAGGAAGTCACGGTCGTGGGAAACGATGATTAAAGTGCCGTCATACTGGATTAATGCGTTCTTTAAGATATCCTTCGAGAGCATGTCCAAATGGTTGGTGGGCTCGTCGAGGACCAACAAATTGGTTGGGAAGAGCAGCATCTTGGCCAAGGATAGGCGGGCTTTCTCACCACCCGAAAGCACCTTCACCTTCTTGTCGATATCGTCGCCACGGAAAAGGAAGGAACCGAGCAGAGCCTTCACCTTCAACCGCATGTCGCCCACGGCCACATCATCCAAGGTCTCGAAGACGGTCTTGTTCATATCGAGCATGTCCTGCTGGTTCTGGGCATAATATCCTATCTTGACCTCATGGCCAAGTTTCACCTCACCTTCATGGTCGAGCACGCCACAAATGATTTTTGACAGCGTAGACTTACCCTCGCCATTGCGCCCAACAAAGGCAATCTTTTCGCCTCTGGGAATAAGCAAATTCACGTCCTTGAGGATGACTTGGTCGCCGTATGACTTGCCGACATGGTTCAACTCCAGTGTAACCTTACCGGAATGCGGCGCAGGCGGGAACTTGAAGTGGATGGCCGTGCTGTCAATGTCATCCACCACAATCTCATCCATCTTCTCGAGCAGCTTCACACGGCTTTGCACCTGCTTGGCTTTGGTGGCTTTATAACGGAAACGCTCGATAAAAGCTTCGATGTTCTTAATCTCGCGTTGCTGGTTCTCGTAGGCCGAGCGTTGCATGTCGACACGCTCCTCGCGCAGGCTGACATAATCGGAATACGGCACCTTATAGTCGTATATCTTACCATTGCTGATCTCCACGGTACGGATGGTGATGTTGTCCAAGAAAGCGCGGTCGTGCGAGACCATCAGGATGGCACCATAATAGGCCTTCAAGAAGCTTTCGAGCCATTGTATGGACTCGATATCGAGGTGGTTGGTCGGCTCGTCGAGAAGCAGAAGATTGGGCTTTTTCAGCAGGATCTTGGCCAACTCAACACGCATCTGCCATCCGTTGCTGAACTCGCGCATGGGGCGTTGCATATCTTCGTGACCGAAACCCAGTCCGACCAAAATCCTTTCCGCCTCGCCTTCGATGGAGTTGCCGCCCAGCAAAGCCAGACGATCGTTCAGGTTGTTCATCCTGACAATGAGTTTCTCGTATTGAGGACTTTCGTAGTCGGTGCGTTCGGCCAGTTCCTGTTGCATCTTTTCCAAGTCGCGTTCCAGTTGGTGATATTCATCGAAAGCGGAAAGCGCCTCATCCAGAACCGTCTTTGTACTGTTGACATTCTTTTCCTGAGGCAGATAGCCGATGGTCACACCTTGAGGGATGATGACATCGCCCTTGGAGGGTTGTTCCAACCCACAGATAAGCTTCAGCAGCGTGGTCTTGCCCGCGCCGTTTTTGCCCACCAAACCGATGCGGTCCTTCTCGCGAATCAAGAAGGAGATGTCGGTGAAGAGGTCCTCACCGGTAAAGTGCATGCTCAGGTTTTGGATTGAAATCATTGTGGGCCGTTTTGAGCGGCAAAGGTAACGTTTTTTATTGGTTTTTAGACTTGTTTTCAGTCAAACACCAATCCTTAAGACTAGCACATAATAAACAAAAATGATCCAAAGGACTTTCGGGGGCTGGTTCCCAAATTTGCCCACAAGAAATCACCCCATTTTCGTTTATCTCAAATTGATACAGATCTCCATCAATAGCGCTCCCAACGGAAACACTATCTATTTTATTATCAATGAATTGTTTGCTTAAATACAACACTTGTTCCGCAAGCTCCTTTTCCAACTCAACGAAGCATTCATCTATATTGATGCCCGCAGCGTCTTTTGCATACCATAGGTTTTTGTCAAACGAGATTACCTTTAAGAAATACTGCTCTTCAACGGATTCTATTTGTAATGCATATTCAGGATCAAATGATGGCATGGTTGTGAATCGGAAAAGAAAATCGTCTCCTAAACGAGTCTGGAGAATACTATCCAAGGAATTGTAATAGCTTTTCAATTGCGGAGTCACATCAAACCTGGCACAAAGTGATAGCCTTGATTGAGCAACTGCTTTTCCGTTCAATCCAAGTATTGATAATAACAATACTATGCCTATAATACCTTTTTTCATGGCTTATTTTGAAATGACTAAAGGTTTAACCGCTATTCTGTTTTGAGATATGATTTTCACCCAGTACAAACCGCCTTCAAAGCCCGACAAATCGAGTTGCAAAGAACTACCGTCAGCCTCTTTGCTGATCAAAACCTGCCCCAAGGCATTGTAAACCATCACCTTTTGTAATCCCTCTAATTCGATGGTAATAAGCCCGTTGGTAGGATTAGGATAGAGCTTGAAATCAAGCGCTTGGTTTTCATCGGTTGCGGTCAGGTCGATGGCTACATAGTTTTGATCGGGATTGTTCAAGGTGGCAGCGTAATCCGACTCACAAGTCTCGCCGTCGTCGGCCAAATAGAATGCCGTCAAGCGGTAATAGACATCGTCGTGGTCATCCGTTGCCAGGTTGTCGCGATATTCATAATATAGCTGGCTTTCTACGGCAGGAATTGATGCCACTTGTTCATAGTCTGTGTTGTCGAACGAGCGATACAGGTTGTATTGCTGTAAAGCGTAGCCGTCTTTGGCAAGTACTTCCATGCGTCCAGCTTGATTGGTGACGAAAGCACGCAGCATCCAGGTGTAGTGCATGTTGAAAGTATGCATATCGGTCCAAGTCGTGCCGTCCAACGACACCCAGCGTCCATCAGGGTCGCCCATGTCTTCGCAAGCGGCGGCAGGACGTGCCATGCCTTGTTGCCCGACGACAATCCAAATCGGTTCGTTTTCCGGGATTATGTAGGCCGGGCTGATGGTTTCCTCATGCCAAGCTTGAGCGTTATCCAATACCATATTTTGCGAGCGAACCAAGGTGCCCGGTGCCGTGTCGCCGCCCACATAGATCCAAAGCTGGTAGGTGCCGGCTGCCACGTCATACAACGAGACCTTCTTCAGCGACGTACCCGCGTATTCTGTCAGCTCGTCTGCACCAAAACGGATGGCCCAGAAGATACGCGGCTCACCATCGCCACCCAATGAATTGGCGTAGATGCCATTGTCATATTGCAGCCATTGCTCTATCGGATCGGGACGCTCGCCCCATGAGATCAAGGCGCCATAATCTTCCTCGTTTTCGTAATAGCGAATCCCATCAAGCTTCGTTGGCGGGTCGCAATAGGCGGGGAAGACTGCCGTGACGCATTCTTCGCACGACATGGAGTAGTACGTTCCATCGAGGGCGCCGTCATACACCAGACGCAAGCAATACGTCACCTCACCATGCATCACGCTCTCATCCAAGAACGAATCGGCATCAGTGAAACCAAGATAGCTACCATCACGATACAAGATAGCTCCCACGAAGTCACCCTCGGGATAGGTCCACGAAAGCTGGAGCGCCTCGTTGTGCAGCGACCACTCTAATCCCGTAGTGCTCCCTGAATAGTTGGAACAGGGGCGATAGATCCATTCGCAGGTCCGCCATTCACCTGGTCCAGAGAGATACACGGGCCGCACTTGAGCCATATATGTTTCGCCTTCCGTTAGGCCACTCACGTCAAACTGGAAGTCATTCGTCATGGAAGTGCCCACCGGAGTCCCGTCCAACACAATCTCAAAATGCTGCAAATCACGGCTCCTCATCGGTTCCATGGTCCACATAGCCCATCCCGTAGACGAGACATACAAACTGTCGATGCTGTTGGTGACCTCCATCAGCTCGATTTCGACTTGAGTTGGACCATACACGTGTAGCGTTGAATCCGAGACATAATCCACGAAACCGTCAAGATGTACGGTCAAATCATAATTGTCGCGATAGACATTATTCAGCAATAAATGCCCGTTGGCATCCAAAGTGCCTTCGTATTCATGACCTTGTTGGGAGGAAAGCGTCACAACTGCACCCGCTGGCGCCAGCCCAACGTTGGTAGTGGCATAAATCTCAAAAGTCGTGACCATATCCTTGTCAAGATAGGCAGACCAAATGGTATCGGAATGGCCACGGTTGCCTTCATAGTAGCAGCTCACGCCCCAACGGTATTGTCCCCAAGGCAGGCTGCTCCAGTTCATATCCATAAACACCGTATCGGTCAGATGCGAGGCCATCATCACAGGCTCCTCCTCGAAACGACTGCGAAACAGGTCGTAGTATTGGAAAGAACGCTCAGCTTTTGCTCCCTCCTCCTGATAGAAACGGATGCCATCGACATAGAAGCAGTCGTCGCCCAAGTCGGTGGAGGCGTCCTTCTGGTAGGTCCAACGAAACACGTGCTCGCCCACTGTGATGTCGAACTGATGTTCTGTCCAGCCTTCCTCGCCCGAGCATTCCATCTTCTTCACGCCGTCGAGATAGAAACGGCCCATATCCCACGGGCTCTCCGACGAGATCTTGCTGAAGAAACACATCTGGCCTTCCATGGGAACGTATACTGAGACCTCGATCTGAGAGAGACCGTTGCCCTGCCCTTCGCACGATGACTTCATGCAATAGGCACCTTCGTAGGCGTGGAGGGAATCGATGACCCACGGATAATCGGAGATGTTGTTTATCCAGTTGAAACGACTGAAATCACCCGTCTCGAAGTCTTCATACAGCTGAGGCTCATGCATCGACCAGCTGACACGCACCAAATCGTTGGTGAAATGCCGCGCTGCGACATATTGCACAGGGTGGTAAATCTCATAAAGAACGAAATAGAGCCCATAGAAATACTCACCCTCTACGACCTCCAATGAGTCGGGCTGGTAGTCTGTCACATAGCCTTCGGCCGAAGCCCACACCCGATACATACCCGCATTGATGCTGTCGGCAAAATAACCTTGGGTGTCGGTAGTGATATGATAGACCACCGTGTCGCCTGCGACATCAACACCCGAAAAGGTCACCATGGCATTCTCAATTGGTGTGACCAAATCCTGTTCGTCCACCTCGCCATAAACCAAAACTCGTCCAAAGGACAGTTTTGACCCCATCAGCACAAAGGCAAGAGCTGCAAAGAACCTCAAAAACCTATTCATAACCCTTCCTTTCATCGTTTCACAAATTTCGCCATGATGGGTCTCACACCATCATCGACAAGGATGAAATAAACACCAGATGACAACCTGCCTATCGTTAAGGGCATCTCACCCAACAGGTTGGTGTGCATAGAAGTCGTCGGCACTACCATCAAGCCCAAGACATCCATAACTGTCACTCGATAATCCGTATTCGCTTTCAGCCCTCCAATGAGCAGCTCTGTGTCGACAGGGTTGGGATAGATAGAAAGCTCCTTCGTCTCAGGCGCATCACCTTCATATCTCATGCGCACCCTTCCCTCTTCATTGACAAACAGATGCAATCCCGATACGATCGGCTGCTCAGCCGAAAGCGTGATTTCCTCACACATCCCGCGACCATAACGCGGCAAGTCGGCCATCACCTGATAGGTGCCGAAAGGCAAGTGGTTAAAGCTGAAATGTCCAGCCTCGTCGGTCAGTGCAAAGCCCAACACCCTTTGCTTCCCGGCATTGAGCAGGAGCACACCGACGTTCGAAAGACCGTCAGAGCAATAATCGACATCCGTTCCTTCACGCAGCCATGGCTGACAGTAGAAATCGCGGGCCTTGAAAGGACTGTCGGGCATATCAAACAGGCCTGTGATACGGCCTTCGCCCACATTGAAGCCCTGCATCAAAACGGGCAAAGAGAGGTCTACATCATAGACGTTGCCGTCGACCTCAATCATATTGGATTCGTTCCATTGCAGATCGCCAAGATAATAGCATCCGCTCACATCGGCATCCAAGGTATCGGGGAAGGCATAAAGGACATAGGTGTCGGGCAGCAAGGCGTCGAAGCGGAAGAAACCGTCATCATCGGAAAGCGTGCGATAGAATCCCGAGACAAACGGGTTGTCGTCACCCATGGCGGCTGCAATCACTTGGGTATGAGGCCGCAGAGCCCCATTCGACCAAGTCCTACCCTCAAGGCTATAGTCCTTGAACAACTCGAAACGAACCATATCGGAAGATTGGCCACAGAACGACCAGGCCTCAAGCATCAGTTCCACATAACCCTGTTCCTTGTCCAAGACACCAGGATAATAGAGTGTGTGCAAAGCCAGTGAATCCTCGAAACGTCCGTCACCCAAAGAATGCCAACGCAACGAATCGTAATTGTAGGCCTCCGCTTGGTCGAGGACAATCGGGCGGTTCGTGCCGCTGAAGCCATCCTCACCGGCATAAACGCCGAGAGCCTTATACAGATTCAGCTGCAAGGCGTCCGTCTTGGTCGTTCCGTTGCTCGTCACACGCAGGGTCAGCGTCACCTCGCCCACTTCGTAATCGGCATCGGAAGGATAATAAACGGTCTGTAACGACAACGAGTCGGCAAAAGCGCCCGTGCCTGACGAACGCCAAACGAAACTGCTGTATTGGTAGGGGATGTTCGACTTATTCAGCGCATAGCCATATTGTGAGGCACACATACTACCATCAGGACCCGCATAGGGATAGTAGGTGGCAAACGCGTAGGCGCTCTGTCCCGGTGAAGCATACACATCGGGGTCGTAAGCACGGTCGCAGGCCGCCACAGCCAGATTCTCGGTCTGCTGTGGTGTGAGCACATAGGAATTGTCTACAATACCGTCAATGCGGTTGGCAAACTTGTAGTAATTGAAATTACCATAAAACAGCACATAATGGTCGACATCCTGCTCCAAGTTCTCGTCCCACGAAATCAGCCATTTGTTGTTCACAAACTGTTTCTTTACCCTGAATGGTGGTGCGATA
This sequence comes from Candidatus Alcium sp. F082, assembly GCA_001543395.1. Lineage (GTDB taxonomy): Bacteria > Bacteroidota > Bacteroidia > Bacteroidales > F082 > Limimorpha. The sequence continues at coordinate 66,298 of LPNG01000001.1, forward strand.
GGTATCGTGGTGTCGCATTCCGACAAATAGTTTTCATAAACGATCTCACCCAACGAAGGCGAGTCGTGCTTGTCGAGAATCACAGCATCGATCTCCGCCGTATCTTCAACATCCCAGTAATTGCCACGCATGTCGATATCTTCTGTCGAGACATTGGCAAAAAGTATTGCGTCTTTCTTGAAATGAAGGAAGTTGTTGCCGTTTATCTGCGACTTAGCCGAGGGGAAACTCACAATCCTCTTTTCGGCTTCGCTGATGGTGTTGCCCACAAAACTCAAGTAGCCTGCCGACATCAAATTGGTAACCGTCAGTTTGTTGTCATAGAAAGTATTCTGTTCGACGACCAGATAACAGACGCGAATCATCCTGATGGCCTCGTCGTTGCTCCAGAACACATTGTTGCGTACGACCACCGTATCCATGGCTGCCTTGATGCCGTAGGAAGAATAGCCAGAACCGCCTTCGGGCAGTTCAGAGGAAATCAAGTTGTCCTCAATATAATTGGTGGCATCCTTGTCGGACATGCCACCCGTGGCCTCAAAGCTGATGGCGGTGGAAGCGCCTTGGAAACAGTTGCCTATAATACGGTTGCGGTTACACTTGAAGCCGTAACCCACGTTGGAGAGTTCGATATTAATCTGTCCTTGGTCGAAGATATTGTGCGAAAACACATTGTCCTCGCTATCGCTCGTTCTCGACTTCAGCTCAATGCCCGACACACATTGGAAGAAGAAACAACTATCGATCAAGAAATTGCTGCAATCAATTAATTCGACGCCCTTTCCCGCATAATAGTTGTTGAACGAACAATGGCTGATCTGGGCATGGCTGCTAGTGGAGGCGTTCAAAGCCGTAAGCGCGCCAACCACCTCGACGTATGAAATCCTAACCGTGTCGCTTTCGTCGATATTCTTCAGCTGTAGGCCAGCCCAGTCGTGGGAGAACTCATAGCAAAGCAATGAGATGGAGTCGTCGCGCTGACCCTCAAGCAGCAGGCTACCGCCGTCAACGCGGAGATAAGCCGACTGCCCAAAATACATCTTCACGCCGCCTTCGACACGGAGCGTGCCGCCTTCAACAACCGTGAGTGACTCATTCACCCAATAGACCGAATCGCCACCCAGCTTGGGCAGGACCATCAACGTGTCAAGTTCACCGTTGATCGGGACGTAATGCTGCGCCTCGACCGACAAGCCCTGAGCCATCAGCAACAGGACCAAGAGATGCCTTATGAACTTGAGCGGTTTCATGGTTTAGAAATAATAAGTCAGGCCCAAACGATAGTCCCACATCCTCATCTTCATATCAAAGGGGAAATCGGCGCGATACAAGGCGCCGTGCGTCATGCGGTAATGCACCTCGGGCACCAGTTCGATGCGGTGGGCCACCTTAAAGGCGCAACCCAAGCCGCCGTAATAGGAGATACGTGTCGGCTCCACCTGCGTTTTGGCGATAGGAGCATGGAAAGGCGCTTCCGTGGCATTGAGCGAGCCCGCATAGCCGATGAGGAAATCGACTGATGCGCCCGCCTTGACGAATGCCCTGAAATGCTCGAGCTTGACAAAGTCAAAAGCGGCAAACAGGCCTACACTCAGATAATCCAGACGGTTGACATCGCGGTATGCATAATTTGTCGTCGTGAGCGGGACATAGGTAGAGTCGAGGACGTATTGGAAAGTGGTGTCGCCAGCAGGATGTACCACATAATAGGTATCCAATGTGTCGTTCACATAATAATCGCCAGAGAACATCGTCTGTTCCAGCAAAAAACGATAACGCACCGAGCGGTAGCCCAGATTCATGCCCACACTCAGGCGGTTATGCTTATAGCCACCATCCAGGCCTATGCCATACACCAGACTCGGCTTCACATCGAGGCTGCCGTTTTCAGGTTGCGGCAATCCATTGTCGTGCTTGAATTGCGCGGAACTCAACGTCACTGAAGGGGTGATGAACCAGCCGTTGTTTCTGAACTCGGGCCATGGGATCTGCCATCCCTGGTATTTCACGGTATACACCGTGTCGGTCTTCACCTCACGCTGTATCTTGACAATGGTGTCGTAACGCATCACCGTACGGATGATCTGCGTCGTGTCATAGATACGGATGACGTCTCCCGTACGGCTGACCACCGTGTCGCGTTTGGGCTTGACCACCTCCACTTTCGGCTCGGGTGGCGCAGAAATGGTTGCGTCAGGTTCGTTGACAAGTAGTTGGTTCTTGCGGATCACATACTGCTTCCCAATTCTCTTGAAGCCATAGCCCGTGCCCTTCAGTAGGTCGGTCAGCACCTCCTCCACCGATTTGTAGGAGCAGGAATAACTCTCGATGCGGATTTTGCTCAGTTCGGCTTTGCTGAAAGCCACATTCAGTTCATAGTCGGCAAACAGCTTTTCCAGGGCTTGGTCCAAGGTACACGACTCGACTGAGAAAGAAATGAGCGGGTTGAAGGTTTGGGAAAGAGCGCGAGGCGAGAAGACCCAGAACGCGGCAAAAAGCAGGAGAAGCGGCAATCTGCCCAAGGCTTTCCCTGTATGATTCTGTCGGTCAAGGTCTATATTGGGATTAGGGTATTTCATTTCCAAGATAGTTCAAAATAGGCCGCTAAGATACGACAAAAAAATGAGAGGACTCTCATTTAATTGAAAAAATGACTATTTGGAAATGATTTTCGGTTATCGGATCTGATAGCCTTCTTCGGTCTTTGTGACCGTGACTTCCGTCACGATGGCGATGGTTTCGAGCACATCGTCGATGGACTCGTCGTCGGAGAAACGGGCAGTGAGTTTCTTGAAGGCGCACGACTCGGCGAGGTCGATATTCACCTTGTAGATGTACTCCAAGGCTTCTACGATCTTCGACAGCTTCTCATTGTCGAACACCAGCACGTGTTCGGTATGCAGCTCTTCTTCCTTCACCTCGGGATAGGTCATCGTCTTCATCTCGGCTTCAGTGACATTCCATACGCCACGCTCGCCAGGATTCACCTCTGTTTGCGACATCACCTGACCCTTGTCGTCGAAAGCCGTCATCTTCACCTTACCCGTATAGAGGTCAAGAGTGTAACGTTCGGCGGTGGCATTCATCAAGAAGCTCGTACCCAGCACTTCCACGTCCATATTGTTGCAATGGATGACGAAAGGCTTGGCTTCGTCTTTGGCGACATCGAAATAGGCAGCGCCTTCAAAATCGACATTACGGCTCGATTTGCTGAAATGCTTGGGATAGGTGAGTGTGCCTTCACCATCGAAAGTCACCGAAGTGCCGTCCGGAAGGATGTACTCCGTGTTTTGACCATCATAGGCCAAGGTCACTGTTGAATTCGGTTTCACGACCAGGAAGCCCAGGAACAGGGCAACGATTAATGCGGCGGCCACACCAGAGACATACTTATAGTTTCTGCGCAGCCAAGGCATTTGGACAACCTTGGTCTCCTCTTCAACGGCGGCATCAATCTTGGCGTTGACGGCATCGAGAGCGGCCTCCACATCGGCTTCGTCAAGCTCGGGCATGGCGAAATCGGTAAGGCTCCACACCTCGTATTGGTCCTTGATCGCGTTGAAATAAAGACGATTCTCTTCCGACTCGGCGACCCATAATAGCAGTTCACGGGCTTCCTCCGACGTGCACTGCCCGTCGAGGTAGCTCATGATTAATGCTTCATATTTGTCGTTAATCGCGTACATTATTAATCGTTTTTATCTCATCGATTCACCTATATGACTAATAACTTTGGATTTACCCTTAGTCAAAAATGAATTTTTTTGAAAATTTTTTTGCGGCACTTCACCAGGTTCTGCTACCGCTACTGATCAAAGGTAATCTTTCAGCCCTTCCCTCAGTTGTTTGATGGCAGCGCTCATGTGCGACTCGACGGTTTTTTGCGAAAGATCCATCTTTTCAGCAATCTCGCTGTATTTCATCCCATCGTAGCGGCTTGCCAAGAAGACTTCGCGGCGTTTTTCGGGCATGGAAGCCAGAATAGCTCTGTACGACGATTCGAGATTGTTGGATTGAAGCGTCTCGGATGGATCGTTGGCGTCGGAATCGTCACCAAGAACCCGTTCGTTGGCTTCGGCATGCGAGCGTTCCTTATTAATAAAGGTGATGGCGGCGTTGCGCACCGAGCGAAGCATATAGGACTCAAACGAAGTGTTGAAGACCAGCTTCTCGCGGTTGGTCCAAAGCTTCACGAAAAGGTCCTGGACTATTTCTTGGGCTTGGTCGCCGTCGGCCACAAACCGAACACAAAAACGAGTCAACGGGGTATAGTAGCGACGGAACAACTTGTTGAACGACTCCCTGTCGCCAACCTTCATCTTGTCGATAAGAACCTTGAGCTCGTTTTCGTTCATTAATTAATATAGGTATTATCGCCAAAGGCAAAACTGGCGGCAAAAGTACACATTTTTATGAGACAAACCACATTTTGGAGACAAAGATAGTGCAGTTTGAAGACGAAAGTCATACATTTCTCCGGATTAAGACAATAGAAAGCCGTGAATTAATGGGATGGAGAGGTGCTTTTGTTCGATTAATGAAAAATTATAACAACGTGTTAATCAATAATATAAATAGTGTCATCCTACTTTTAGAAGAAAATTAATGCGAAAAAACGAAAAGAAAATCTTGACCGATTGAAAAAATGTGTATTTTTGCAGTCCGAAAAAAAAGAGAGTTAGTATCTAACTAAAAGATATCGAGAAATGTACGCAATAGTAGAAATCGCAGGACAGCAGTTCAAAGTTGAGAAGGGTCAGCAAATCTTCGTCAACAGACTGCATGAAGAAGAAGGAAGCAAGGTTTCTTTCGACAAAGTGTTATTGATTGGAAACGACGGTTCGACCAAAGTAGGAGCCCCGACGGTAGCCGGCGCCAGCGTCGAAGCCACGGTGATGCAACACCTCAAAGGCAACAAGATTATCGTTTTCAAGAAGAAGAGAAGAAAAGGATATCAGACTTCTAACGGTCACCGTCAGTATCTGAGCAAGATCCAGATTGAGAACATCACTGAGTAAAAACCCGAAAAAACAGAATAAGATATGGCACACAAAAAAGGCGTTGGTAGTTCCGAGAACGGTCGTGAGTCAGCTAGTAAGCGACTCGGAGTGAAACTTTTCGGTGGACAAGCTGCCATTGCTGGCAACATCATCGTTCGTCAGCGCGGCACGAAGCACTATCCTGGCAAGAATGTCGGCATGGGCAAGGATCACACTTTGTATGCATTGTGTGACGGCATCGTCGAATTCAAGAAGAAGAGCGAAGGCAAGTCCTTCGTTTCCATCCTTCCCGTTGAAGGTCAAGTCACTGAATAATCGTATTCATAGCATACCGTTTTATCCCGATTATCTCTACGATGATCGGGATTTTTTATACCTGTTTGCACCAAAATACGTATCTTTGCCGTCGTAACCAATATTGATAAAATGAGACTCAAAGCCATTATAGCTCCCCTATTGTTCGCTGTCGCCTTGGCTTTTTCTGCCTGCAACCCTACCCCCAAGACCGACGTCGAGCGCATCGACGCCCTGAAGAAACAGGTGCAAGCCGACGCCAAGACCCTGGGCGAACTTGAAGCCAACACGATGGTCCAACTCCAAAGCGACTTCGTCGCCTGCGACTCGATGTTGCAATACCTGCATCCCGAAGAAGTCGACGAGGTGTTCCAGCAACTCCAGCTGGTGGATGCCTACATCAAGCAATTCAAAGAAACCCGACCCACGATACAGGCCGACATGGACTCCACGTTGATTCAACTCGACAACCTCAAGTCGGACATCGAGACCCATTACCTCTCCGACTCCCTCGCCACCGTCTACCTTGAGGCTGAGACCCAACACGTCACACGACTCAGCAACCAGGTCCAGTATTTCAAGGACCGTTTCAGCACCTGCAGCAAAGACCTTAACGGCTTCAAGAAAAAGAAGTAACGCCCACGATGAAGCTACGTTGGATTGCCATAATTCTTCTCTCCTTTGCCTTCGCCTTTCAGACGAATGCCCAGGTGACTACATCTCCAAAGGGAAAGAAAGTCGACGCACGCCAAAAGGAACAGATACAGATCGACGAACAGCTGGCCTCACAAGCATTTCGCGACCATGAATACGAAAAGGCTCGCGACCTCTATGCCGACTTATACCAAAAGACAAACCTAATCCACTATTTCCAGCAATACATAGAGTGTCTCATCCAGCTGAAGGACTTTGACCACGCTGAGAAAGAACTCAAGTCGTTCGCAAAGAAAAACCCTATTCAGGCCAGAACCGTAGCAGACTTGGTGTACGTCTACACCCTGCAAGGCAAAAACGACAAGGCGGAACGTTACTTCAACGACATCTTGAAGGAACTTCCCGACAAGGCTCCCGTCATCAGAGGCCTCAGCAACGCCCTCCAGTCGCGAGGCCTTAACAACCTGGCGGTTACCGTCCTTGAAAAAGGCAACAAACTCCTTGGTGGAGAAGAGAACTTCTACATGGACTTGGCCTACCTCAACCAGTCGATGGTCAACTACCAAGAGGCCTTCCGCTACTATTTCCTTGAGTTGAAAACCCATCCCGGGCAATACAACAACATCCGCAACAGGCTGCAAACGCTCCTGTTCTACGACGTGAACAATAGCATCGCCGACGAATTGCGCATCGCCTTGCTGCAACAAACCCAAGAAGAGCCCGACAACCTCGAGTTTGCCCAACTGCTGGTATGGTTTGCCCTGCAACAGGAAGACTACGACATCGCATTGGCCCAAAGCCAAAGCATCGACCGCCGTACCCACGACCAAGATGCACAGATCAACAACCTGTCGGGGATCTGCCTCAACAACAAACAATTTGACGTTGCCCGCGAAGGCTATTCCTATATCATCGACAAGGGGAAAAGCAGCCCCTTCTACGGCCAGGCCATCACTGGCGTCATCAAGACGGACTTTCAGAAGCTGAAGGCCAACAACAGCAGCGACAAGAAAGCATACGACAGACTATCGAAGCGTATCGACGAAGCCTACGACGAGGTCAGCACCAACGACCTGTCGAAACTCATGGCCATACAAGCCGACATCATGGCCTACCAACTCGAGGAACCAGAGCAGGCCATCAAGCTACTGAACAGCAACCTTGACAACACCCCTTCGCGACAAAGCCAAGCCGAACTCAAACTGAAGTTGGCCGACATCTACCTGCACGTCGACGAAGTATGGGAAGCCACCCTACTCTATAGCCAAGTTGACAAGAGCATGAAAGAAGAGCCACTCGGTCACGAAGCCCGATTCAAGAACGCACAACTACGCTATTTCATCGGCGAATATGAGTGGGCTGAAAGCCAGCTGAAAGTGCTGAAAGCCGCCACCTCCAAACTCATCGCCAACGATGCCATGACGCTATCGCTAGCCATCAAAGACAACCTGGAAGCGGACACTACCGGTGTAGAGCTTAACCGTCTGGCCCGTGCTGACTATAGGATATATCAACAACGCGAAGACGAAGCCGTTGTTTTGCTTGACGACATCATCGCCACGGGAAATGAAGTCAGCAAACCACACGCGTTGTTCCGCAAAGGCGAGATTGCAGAAAAGCGGAAAGAGTGTGAAGCTGCCGAACAACTGTATTTGCAAATTGTGGAACAATATCCTGACAGCTACATGGCCGATGCCGCGTTGATGCATGCCGCCTTGATTGAACAAAACGAGTTGAAAAACAAAGAATTGGCTAAGCAACATTATGAGAAACTGATTGACGAATACCCGACGAGCATTTATACCGCGCAAGCGAAAAAGAACTACAGAAAATTGTAAGTTGTTCAGTTGTTCAGTTACTCAGTTAAGAGTTGACTGGACAACTGAATAACTGAACAACTACAAACTGAACAACTGAAAATGAACGAAGTACGACCCAAGAAGAGCCTAGGCCAGCATTTCCTGACCGACCAGAATATCGCCCAACGCATTGTGGAGCAGTTGTCGCCCGATGTGGAGAGTGTTATTGAAGTGGGCGCTGGCACGGGCGTTTTGACCCAATATTTGGTGCAAAACGTCATCGACAAGTTCCATGTCATCGAAATCGACAAGGAGTCCATCACCTATTTGGAGAAGCATTTCCCCATGCTCGGTGAGCGGCTGATTGAGGGCGACTTCCTTCGCACCGACCTCAGTCAATTTGGCCAGCATAACATGGCCATCATTGGCAACTTCCCTTATAACATCAGTAGCCAGATTTTCTTCCAAGTGCTGAAATACAAGGAACAAGTCGTTGAAGTGGTGGGCATGGTACAAAAGGAAATGGCCGAGCGCATGGCCGCCAAAGAAGGCAGCAAGACCTACGGCATCCTAAGTGTGCTGATGCAAGCTTGGTACGATATCGAATATCTTTTCACCGTACACGAGAACGTTTTCAACCCGCCACCGAAGGTGAAATCTGCCGTCATTAAAATGCGGCGCAATGCCGTCACCGACCTGGGCTGCGACGAGAAGCTGTTTGTGAGCATCGTCAAACAGGCCTTCAACCAACGCCGCAAAACCATGCGCAACTCGCTGCGCCCCATGCTCAGTCCCAACATCATCGGAAACGAGGTTTTCGACAAACGCCCTGAGCAGTTGTCGGTGAAGGAATTTATTGATTTGACGAATTTGATTTCCTCAGTGCATGACGCACAGTAAGGAAAGCCGAAGTGCAGCCCACAACGAGGATGGTGGCAAAAATCAGCAGCACGTCTTTGAGTTTCAAAAGCACTGGATAGGCATCCACGACATAGTTGCCCCCTGTGCCAAACTTCACAAAACCGAACTGCTGCTGCAAAAGCACCAAAATGATGCCCAACAGCAATCCAATGATGCCGCCAGCCACGGAAATCAGCAGGCCTTCATTCAGGAAAATCTTTTGTATCAAGCGGTTGTCGGCTCCCATGGATTTCAGGATTTCGGTGTCTTTGCGCTTGTCAATCATCAGCATGGAAAGCGAGCCGACCACATTGAATGTGGCCAAAATCAGGATGAAAGTTAGGATGACATAAACCGCCCACTTCTCGGAACGCATGATTCGGTAAAGCGTTTCCTGCTGCTCCTGTTGATTCTTCACAGCAAAATCGGCACCGATGACGGCAACCACAGATTTCTTTACTTTTTTAATATCCGAATTTGGCACAACAAAAATCTCAACATCTGTTGCTTTATCCTCGTATTCAAGCAGTTCCGAAAGCATATCGAAAGGCACTAGTACGAGTTTTTCATCTTGTTCTTGCTCGGTGGAGAACACACTACGCACAGTCAGCACGTCGGAGTTAAAGCTGTTTTCAAGGCTCATCAGCGAGGCGTTGCCACGCTTGGGCACATAGATGCGCACCATTGCGTAAGGATTATAGGCATTGATGCCAAGATACCATGCCACACCGGCACCAGGAACGGCAAAAGCATGCTCGTCCTCGTCGGAAAGCACCAAAGTGCCATCACCGGAAATGATCTCCTTTAAACGGTCAATATTCTGGTACTCCAAGCCTACACCCTTCACTTGACCAATATGTTGCTTATCATTGGCGCGAAACAATGCGTCCTCGGTAATCGTAGGAATCACATACTCAACATCTTGAATGTCTTCAAGTTGGCCCAAAGGGAAAGTCGTCAAGTCGATGGTCTTGCCTTTCACTGGTGAGATTTGCAGGTCGGGCGTGAGGCGGTTGTTCATCGAGGAAATCACCTTCTCCAGTCCATTGAAGGCCGACAGCACCACGATGAGCGCAAACGAGCCTACACTAATACCCAGAATGGAAATCCACGTGATGATATTAATGAGGTTGTGGCTCTTTTTGGCCAGTAGGTAACGGTTTGCTATGAACAGCGGCAGTCTCACTTTTCGGGATGCAGCAGGTTGTCGATGTTTTCGATATAGTCGAGCGAGTCGTCCTCGATGAAACGCAACTCAGGCACCACGCGCATCTGGTGACGAATGCGGTTGCCCAGCAAACCACGGATGGCCTTGGCGTTTTGTCCCACTTCTTCCACGACCTTCTTTTTCTCGTCCACACCGAACACACTCAGATACACACGCGCATACGACAAGTCGGAAGTAACATTAACGCGCGTCACGGTAATCATCAGCGAGGGCACTTTTGGTTTCAGTTCCTTCTGGAATATATCGCCTAATTCTTTCAGTAGCAGTTTGTTTACTTTTTCTAATCGCTTACCTTCCATAACTTCAAATTCAAAGATTCAAAATTTAAAGATTTAAGATTCAAAATTTTATGAAAGTGCAAAAATAGGCAATTCTTTTGAAATCTTTCGGAAAAGCATTCAGTAAACTGAAAATGATTATTTTTGCGAACTGAAACATAAATAATAACATTCCAATGAAATCAATCATTAAACCACTATTCATCTTGGCCATAATGGCTTTGTCCGTGTTTTCATACGCGCAGGAACCAGAGCAAAGCCAAGAATCAACCACATATGTGGAAAACGAATTCATCATCTGGCTAGAGCAAGATGTGGATGCCGCAGACTTTGCCGCCAAGTCCAATACTGGAATCATGCCGAAAAGACAACTGTCCAAAAGGCTGAATATCTGGCTTTTCGAAATCAACGACAACAAAGAGCTTAGAGAAGACAAAATGCGCCGCTTAAACGCCAATGCTGATGTGCGTGTCATCCAAAACAACCATACCAACATCACATTACGCGAAGCAATTCCAGATGATCCTTATTATTACCAACAATGGGCACCTGCCATTATGAACCTGCCGCAAGCTTGGGAGGAATTTACCACAGGCGGTGTCACGGCGACTGGCGACACCATCGTGGTTGCAGTCATCGACGGAGGTGCTGATTGGACCCATGAAGACCTGAATTGCTGGGAAAACGCTCATGAAATTCCCAACAATGGCATCGATGACGATGGTAACGGCTATATCGATGACTTTCATGGTTGGAATGCTTACAACCACAACGGCTATGTCGGCAGCAACAACCATGGCACTCATGTTTCGGGCATCATCGGTGCTGTCGGAAACAATGGAAAAGGCGTTTGCGGCGTGAATTGGAATGTGAAAGTCATGCCCATCGGCGGTAGTTCGAGTAACGAGTCTATCGTCGTAGAAGCCTATTCCTATGTTTTGGAAATGCGAGCGCGGTACAATGAAACTGATGGAGAAGAAGGTGCTTTTATCGTAGCTACTAATTCTTCTTTCGGGGTCGATTACGGCAATCCAGACGATTACCCCATCTGGTGCTCAATGTACGACGAAATGGGTAATGTCGGTATATTGAGTTGCGGTGCTGGCCCGAACCTAAATGTGAATGTTGATGTAGTGGGTGATGTCCCATCTGCCTGTCCTGGAAATTATCTCATAGGCATCACCAACACCACCTCGGACGACGTGAAGTACACCGGCGCGGGTTACGGCATCAACAACATTGACATTGGTGCACCCGGCACATCTATCTATTCTACACTTCCTAACAACAATTACGGCAATATGACTGGAACCTCAATGGCCACTCCCCAAGTCTCTGGAACCATTGCGCTGATGTATGCTGCCTTGCCCGAGGAGATGATGATAGCATGCAAAAACGACCCAGCAAATTTCTGTCTTTCAGTGAGGCATCACCTTCTTAACGGTGCCGACCACTTGCCTTCGCTCGATGGTTTGGTTGCCTCAGGAAGGCGATTGAATGCCTACGGTGCAATCGAAAGTGTTTTATATGACAGCATTATACCCACTTTAACAGGCGAAGTCAATATTTCTGGAGAACCTTTCTTCGGAGAAACATTGACCGCCGAAACAAATTTGGGTTCTATGCCATCCATTCCTGATTTAGGAGAGTTGCATTACCAATGGCGAAGAGACACAACAGCTATCGAAGGAGCTGTCTATTCAACCTACACTTTGACCGAAGATGACATTTTCGAGAAAGTCTGTGTGCAAGTCACGGCCGAAAACTGCACAGGAGCGATAACTTCACCTCTTTTTGGCCCTATCAAAAAAGCGGAACAGCCCATGCCCGAAGCTCCACAAATGGAGAGCAACACCGATACAAGCATAACTCTTGTTGCTATAGAAGATGGTGAATATAGCATCAATGGCAGCGATTGGCAACCATCTCCAGTATTTGAAGGCTTAATGCCAAGCACCTCCTATATTTTCACTCAACGCAAGAAGGAAACAAGATCGCATTATGCCTCGCCAGTGAGTCCTGAAGCGGTATATTGCACGATGCCCTATGATTATCTTTGCGAGAACCATAGAAACACCTTCAAAGTCTATCCTAATCCTGCCAAGGGATATATTATCATTGAAGGCACAGGCAATATGACCGTCACGAATGCCCTCGGCCAAACCATCCTGACCAAGGAAATCAAGGGAAAAGAAAAATTAGTATTGCCGCAAGGAATGTATTTTGTGACTTTGGGTAGCGAAACGCGGAAGATTGTGGTGGAATAGTATTCGCACGCAGAATCCGCTGAATTACATGAAGCGCAAAGCGATGTCAGGCATATATCCGGTAGGTTCAGCGATTTCTGCGTTTTCTGCGTGAGAAAACTATTCCCGTCGCTTCGAGTCCATCAAAATCGTCACTGGTCCATCGTTGAGCAGTTCCACTTCCATCAAGGCGCCAAATTCGCCGCTTTGTACTTCGCGACCTGAGATTTCGGCGAGGCGTTTCAGGAATAACTCATACAGAGGTATCGCCTGCTCTGGCCGGGCAGCGCGGATGAAGCTCGGGCGGTTGCCCTTTTTGGTCAGGGCATGGAGTGTGAACTGACTCACCACCAGGAAAGATCCTTCCACCTGATTAATGTCTAAATTCATCGAGTCATTTCCATCGTCGAAAATGCGAAGCTTGGTGAGTTTGGTACACAGCCAATCCACATCCTCTTCGTTGTCGGCTTCCTCGATGCCGAGCAAAACCATCATTCCAAGACCGATTTTTGATTTCACTTTACCGTCGATCGTGACGGAAGCATGAGTTACTCGTTGTGCTACAATTCTCATAAGCCAAAGTCCCTGAGCCCTGAGCCCGTCGAAGGGTCGAAGGGCCGATTCAACAATGCATTAATTTGAAAATCATCTCCCTATACAAGTCCTTCTCGCTGACCTCACCACTCTCATAACCTTTCGACTTCAAGTCGAACTCGCGAAGGATGGAGACACAGCGGATGCAGGTCGCAGGGGGATAGTTGCGCGCTGCCACCAAGTAGTCTTTGACAAAATAAGGAATCACACCCAACACGCTCGCCAGGTTGCCTTGCGACTTATCCTGCGTGCAGTGCAGCTTGATCAGTTTGGCGAAGAAGCCATATAACGAAATGGCGGCGACCAGCAAGGGGTTCTCTTTGGTATTGTCGCCAAAATAGTTCACGATTCGGTTGGCTTTCAGTACATCGCGGCTACCGATAGCATTTTGCAATTCGAACATGTTATAGTCCTTAGAGATGCCGATATTACGCTCCACATCCGCGTCGTCGATGCTCTTGTTTTTGGGCAAGGCGATGGTAAGTTTCTTCAACTCGTTGGCGACTTTATGCAGGTCGGTGCCAAGATAATCGGCAAGCATTTGCGTGGCCTTGGGCGTGATGGAATAGCCTTCACCTTTCAGGTAATTCTGAATCCAACCAGGAATATTGCTGTCGTAAAGTTTCTTCGACTCAAACCAAACGCCTTTCTTGTCAATCTTCTTGGCCAAGGTCTTGCGCTTGTCGAACTTCTTGTATTTATAGGCAAAGACGAGAAGGGTGGTTTCCGGGATCGTGTCAAGATACTTCTCAAACTCTTCCAAGTTTTTCACATCCTGTGCTTCCTTGACGATGACCACCATGCGCTCGCCCATCATCGGGAAACTACGGGCGTGGTTGGCTATGGTTTCCACATCCACGTCACGACCATAGAGCACGATTTGGTTGAAGGCGCGGTCGGCCTCATCCAAGGCCTCGTTCTCGATAGTGTCCGAAATTATGTCAATGAAATAGGGTTCTTCACCCGTCAGGAAATAGACGGAAGCGAAGTTTTTCTTGTGGATCTCAGTAAGAATCTGCTCGTAGGTCATCAGAACTTCAAGTGCTTGACGGTCATGCCATTATTGATGAGTTGTCGCAACGAGTCAATGCCGATGCGCAGGTGCTCGCCGACAAAGTTCTTGCTTACCTTTTTGTCGCTCTCCTCGGTCTTCACGCCTTCGGGCACCATGGGGTTGTCGGACACCAGTAGCAGGGCACCTGTAGGGATTTCGTTATGGAAACCGACCGTGAAAATAGTGGCCGTCTCCATGTCGACCGCCATACAACGGATCCTACGGAGGTAGTCCTTAAACTCATCATCGTGTTCCCACACGCGGCGGTTGGTGGTGTAAACCGTTCCTGTCCAATAGTCGCGGCCATAATCGCGGATGGTGGTGGATATGGCTTTTTCGAGGCTGAATGCCGGCAGCGCAGGCACTTCAGGCGGGAAATAGTCGTTTGAGGTACCTTCGCCACGGATGGCTGCAATAGGAAGAATCAGGTCGCCAACCTTGTTGATTTTCTTGATACCGCCGCATTTGCCGAGAAACAGCACAGCCTTAGGCTGGATGGCACTCAGCAGGTCCATGATGGTAGCGGCATTGGCACTGCCCATGCTGAAGTTGATGATGGTGATTTCGCCGTCGGTAGCGCAAGGCATGGAGCGGTCACGCCCAACGACTTCAACACCCTGCCATTCGGCAAAGCGGTCCACATAATTTTGGAAGTTGGTCAGCAAAATATATTTACCAAACTGATCCAGGGGCAGACCTGTATAACGAGGCAGCCAGTTTTCAACTATTTCTTGCTTGGTCTTCATTTACTTTCAAATATTTGCGCAAAGATAAGAATTCTATTTGAATTGTGTGTATCTTTGCAAGGTAAATGACACACTACCCCATAAAAATACTAATGGCCTTCGGCTGCACTTTCGACCCCGAGAGCGACGAGTTCTTCGACTGGTTGATGCGCAACGGCTATCCCGAACTCGGCGCCTTGAGCCGGACCATCCAGGGCGACACTGATGCCAAGGACTGGCTGATGAATCACGGCTTCCCTCAACTGGCCGCCATCGACAGCGTCATCGACAAGGAAGAAAAAGCCGCCGAATGGCTTTTGAAAAACCATTTCGAAGTCGACCTCGCCTTTGCAAAAGCCATTAATCGCGACGACGATGCGTTGAATTGGCTTGAGAAAAACGAATTGCAGGTTTTTCTCATTCTTGCCAGTAAGATTCGTAAATATCTGGATGACAAATATTTAGATTATCACAAAATCCATTTTTAAAATGACTGAAAAAAAGTTGCGCTTTGTAAAGGAAAAAATCCTAACTTTGCCGCCAATCAGACGTTGAAATAATAATTAGAAAACTCATACAAAAATGAAAAAAGGATTATCAATTCTCATCAACATCCTGCTGTTTGCAGTTATCGTGTTCTTAGCTTGGCAAGTGGTCAAGAGCATTCAGGCTCCCATCAAGTTCAACAACGAACAGAAAGCCCGCGAGACCAAGGTCGTCGAACGTCTTATCGACATCCGTAACGCCGAGGTGCTTTACAAAAACGTCAACAACAAGTACACGGCCGATTTCGACTCATTGATCCAATTCTGCCAGACCGCCGAGATCCCGATCGTGAAGATCGTCCCCGACCCGACCGACACCACCTTCACCCGCACCATCAACGACACCTTGGGCTTTGTTAAGGTGATGGACTCCATCAAGTCGACCAGAGAGAACTTCAACATCAACGATCTGAAGTATGTGCCTTTTGCAGAGAACCAGCAACAGTTTGAACTGGAAGCCGGCATGATTAAGCGTAACGGTATCGACATCCCGGTGTTCGAAGCCCGTACGCCTTATGAAGTCTACCTGGCCACTCCTGGCGCCAACTTCAATGAGAAGGAATGGAACCAACGCCGCGACAACGCCAAGGCTGAGAAAGAAAGCATCAACCGTTATGCCGGTCTGAGAGTGGGCTCCATGGAAGAAGCCACCACCGACGGCAACTGGGAGAAACTCTAAACCAGCCTGATGAATGACGGCATCATTGAATCCTTATATCTCCAAGTTTGACGAGGAACTTGATGTCGAGAAGTCATCCCAATACAGAATGACCATCCAATGTGCGTTGGGTGGTTTTTCTTTTGCCCTTCTCGATGACGCAAGCAAGACCCTCTTGGGCTTGGAATACTACCAGTCAGAACTGCTGAACAGCAGCGATGACCTATTCCATGCCCTTGAGCGTGCATTGGAAGCCAAAGACCTGAACCACAAGGAGTTCAAATCGGTGACTTGCATTATCGACGAGCGATATAACGCCCTCGTCCCCCAAGCACTTTACAACGAAGCCGCCCAAAGCCAGTACCTTGACTTCGCTTTCCAGGTGCCCAACCGTTACACGTTGCAGGCCGAGCTATTGGAAGGCGTGGGATGCTACAATGTCTTCGCCTGGTCGAAGGATCTGAAAGACAAGATCATGGCCAAATGGAAACACGCCCAAGTCACCCATTCAAGCAGCGTGTTCATCACCAGTGTGATGCAAAAGCCCGAAGACCATTGTGTGTTCGTCAACGTCAGAAACCGCGATTTCGACATGCTCATCCAGAGGGAAGGGAAGCTCTCTTTCTTCAACAACTTTAGGTTCAACACCAAAGACGATTTTGCCTACTTCTTGGTCTTTGCCATGGAGCAGAATGGCCTTTCAGGCATGGATACACCTGTGTGTTTCACTGGACTCATCCTGCCCGCCTCCGAAATCGTCGACCTTTGTGGCCGTTACGTGAGGGACCTCTGTTTTATGGAGGACCGTCATGAGCTCAAAGTCAGCAAAGCCTTGGAGGACGTGCCTTATCAGTATTATTACCTTCATTACCAATCATTTAGATGAGAATCATCAGAGGAAGATATCAACGGCGACAAATTGTGGCGCCCAACAACCTGCCAGTGCGGCCCACCACCGACATGGCCAAGGAAAGCCTGTTCAACATCTTGGAGAACTACTATGACTTTGAAGAGACCGAGGCCATGGATCTCTTTGCCGGCACGGGCAACATCTCGTACGAACTCGTCTCAAGAGGCTGCCCTAAGGTGGTGGCTGTCGACCAGGACTTCGGCTGTGTGAAGTTCATCCGTGAGACCGCCAACAAGCTCAACATGAAAGAGTTGCTCGTCGTTCGTTCCGATGTGTTTCGCTTCCTCGGCACCCACAAGATGCAATATGATCTCATCTTTGCCGACCCGCCATACGACTGCGAGCATTACAACGAGTTGGTACAACTTGTTTTTGACAACAACTTACTGAAGGAAAACGGGATGTTTGTGCTAGAGCACGACAAATACCAGAGCTTCGAGGAACATCCCCACTTCATGGAACAAAGGCATTACGGCAAAGTGAATTTCAGCTTCTTCGCACAGACCATCGAAGAGGAATCTGAGGAATGATATTTTTTTGCACGCAGAACCCGCAGAAGTCTATGAAGCGCAAAGCAACGCCTACTTTTCGTCGGTAGGTTCAGCGCATTCAGCGATTTCTGCGTGAGACACTAGATATACCCAAATCTTTTCCTGACGATTTCCTTCTCCTCGTCGCTGCTATCGCGGAAGAGTGGCATGACTTCGTCTTCGGGGAAATCAGTGAAGGTGAGGAAAAGCAAGGCGTCGAGCGTGTCGTTGAAGTCGGGATCGACATTAAAGCAAAGGAACTTGGCGTTCAGCTTCAGGTATTTCTTGAACAAGGTGGGAAGACGATACTGGCCGTTGCTCAAGCGGAACATGAACTTGTCAAACTTGTCAATCGATTCCATATTGCCATTCATCAGCACCTCGGGATCCGCCTTCAGGAAATCGGAATGGAAAGGCGTCAACGGCGTGACCATGTGGGCCAGGTCATCACTCACAGGATGCTTCTCGGCCACATACTTCACAATCATGCTCATATAGAACTTCGGATACCATGCACTGATGCTCACCGGACCGATGAAATGGTTGATATCGGGATAGCGTACCACCACATCCGACAAGCCACGCAACAACAGTACCAGAGGAAGCACTTCCTTCTGATAGTCGAGAGCCACAAAGGAACGGCCCAATTCTATGGTATGTGACAACTTCTCCGAAAAATCCTCTTTGATATTGAACAAAGTGCTGATATAGAATCCTTTGATTCCAAATTTGGGAATGATATCGCTGCCAATACCCAGACGATAGCAACCCGCAATTTTCTGCTTGACCTTATCCCAAAGGATCAAATGCTTGAAATGCGTATCAAACTCATCCTGGTCGAGGCTCTTGCCGGTACCCTCACCGATGGCACGGAAGGTCTCCTCACGCAGGCGGGCAATCTCGTGCATCAAGTTCGGTATGTCTTCATAATCTGCGAGATAACAGTCGTAATCGGAGGCCGAATACAAGAAAGACTTCTCTCTGATAGCCTCCAGCTCCTTCAACATCGCCGACAAATCCGTAGGAGCTTCAATCTCGGCTTGTTTCGTCGATGGCGTCTCAAGGACTTTACCTGGGATATTGGCTTCGAGGGCATAGGAGCGACTACGCAGGTAGGCGGCCAAGTCAGCCGGCTTCTCGTATGAGGCCACTTCGGAAGGCAGAATCGGCTTGCCGATTTGCAAATTGAAATTGGTATCGTGCTTGTTGATCAGTTCCTTGGTCAGGCGTGCCGTGCCCATCATAGGATGGATCTTGTCGACCGCATAAAACAGCTTTGAGTTACGGCCATCCCAAAACACGGGAATCACAGGAACGTTGGCGTTCTTGATGATACGGGCGATGGAAGTGCTCCAAGGCAGGTCTTCAGGATAGTCGTGGCCATGATAGCGCGAAACCTCACCAGCAGGGAACACGCCCAAGCCGTTACCTGCCTCAAGATGCATTATGGCGCCTTTGATGCCCCCTACGCTGCTCTTCCACTCGGGATTCTTCTCGAACGGGTTGACGGCAAAGAAACACTCCTTGAGGTTAGGGATGTGTGAGAGGATGAAGTTGGCCATCACCTTGAAATCGGGACGCACCTTGGCGATGACGCTCAATAGCATCACGCCTTCGATGGCACCAAAAGGATGGTTGCTGACTACCACGAAGCCACCCTCCTTAGGAATGTTCTCCAATTGCTCTGGACTGACGTCGATGGTAATGCCCATATTCTCGATGAGGTGGTCGGCAAACGCAGGTCCTTGATAATCAGCAGCTCCGTCAAACAAACGATTGATTTTCCCCAAACGAAGATAGCCATAGGCTAAGCCTGCGACACAATTGCCGAAGAAGCCTTTCAAGCCCAAAGCGTTCTTGAGATCCGATGTTGTAACTACTTTTCGCATGGTTATCGAGCCCGTCGAGTTTTAGGTTTTAAACGGCAAAGATACGGAATTAATCAATCAAAGCATAATTATAGAAAACAAATTGTATTATGAGGCAAACAAAAAAGTCCGCAGTTGTCTGCGGACTTTTATGTCTTAATTAAGATTTTGAATCAATCGACATCGGCACGAGCCATGGCGTCTTTGTAGTACTTCTGGTTGACGAAGACGTCTTCCTTGTAAGGATTGATGTGACGTTTCTTGGAAACCGAGATGATGTAGCAGAGAGCCACGATGTTCACTATCAGAGCGAGTGCGCTGATCACCATCATCATGGTAGGATTGGCCGCCACGATGGAAGGATCAACTGTGGTGCCCACAACGCCGTCAACGGCAGCTTGTCCACCAGCAGCGTACAACTTCTCAATGGTGGTGACACCTTCAGGATAGAGAACGGGAAGCGTAGCCCAGCTGAACCATTGACGACCATCTTTAAAGGTCTCCTGGAAGAGCGGGAATACCTGAGCGAACATGCACCAGATGGCCAAGGTGTTGGCACGGTTCTGGATCCAGCCACCACGGTTCCACAGCAGAGCAGCAACGGTCGGGGCCAGCAGCAAGGCGATACCGCAGTACCAGCTGTGCGTCGGCAGGCAGTTGTAGGTGTAGGCAAAGTTCCAGATGTCGTAGATGACGATGTAGACCCAGGTCATGTCGGCCCAAATCATGTCTTTCTTGTCCTTGGAACCATACACATTCCACCAAGCGGTCATACAGAAGATGTTGAACAAACCGGCAACACCATTAAAGACATTGTGCCAGCCACCGTATTGCCAAACGCCTTCGGAGGTAAGCCACCACTTGTTCCATCCCATCACGGCGCTCTCGAAGTCGGAAACGCAGGCAATCAGGATGTTGATAGCCACGATGATGAACGGGAAAGGCTTGAACCAATGCTTGGCACCGATGCCCCATTTGTACTTAATCATCATAAAGCCGATACACCCAGCTGTGGCTGCATAAAGCTTGGCATAATGGAACCAGCCTTGCATATAGACATGGGTCTGGTTTTCCAACGCCCACTGTGCTCCACTGCGGACGCCAAGCCAGATGGCAAGGAAGTAGGCCGTCAAAGCAACGGGAACGACCAAAAATGTAAAGATGCCGCCGAACTTGGTGCGACGGGCAAACTCGTTCAGTAAGATAAGACCAGCGAGGACAACGAGCATCATTCCCCACTGAGACAGGGCATTAGCCCCATACACTTGGAAAAACATAATTATTTGATTTAGGATTTAGATATTTAATATTCAACGATTTATACTAAACAATGATACTATTGATTTCCACTTCGTTGCCTCGCAACAGCCAAGTGTTTTTGCTGTTACAGTAAGGACATGTCTTGCCGAACTTGACCGTTTCGTATTCCTTGTTGCAGTCGCCGCAAAGCGTAACCGCAGGGATGGTGTTGACTTTCATCTCACAGCCCCGAAGGATATCCTCCTTGTCGGCGGCCCAGCGCCAGCAGTCGGTGAGCAGATGCGGAACCACAGTCGATACCTCGCCGATGTCCATCACCACGCTGGAGACATGCTCCACATGGTTTTCTTCGGCCACCTGCTTGACGTCCTTGACGATATAGAATACGATTCCCAGTTCGTGCACTGTTGATAATTGAGAATTGATAGTTGATAATTGATAATTATTTCTTGCCGAAGATGATTTTTCCAGTGCGTTTGAGCATGTAGGGCAGGATGCCACCGAACTTGTCCTCTGAGGTGCGCATGATGCTGGCATCGGGATTGTCGCGAAAGAGGTGGATGGCGTCGAAGCCGCACTTGGTAGTACAGATGCCACAGCCGATGCAACGGTTCTCGTCGACGACGGAAGCACCACAACTCAAGCAACGGGCCGTCTCCTTACGCACCTGCTCTTCGCTGAGCGTCACCATATATTCGCTGAAAGGATTCTCGTTGGCTTTATGGCCTTCCACTTGACGCGAACTATTGTCGTATGATTCCACGAGGATGTCGTCCTTGTCCAACTCGATGAAGTCGCGGCGGTTGCGACCGATGGTCATGTGGCCATGCTGCACATAGCGGTGCAGACTCTCAGCAGTTTCCTTTCCAGCGGCGATGGCATCGATGGCGAATTTAGGACCCGTATAGCAGTCGCCACCCACGAAGATGTCAGCTTCAGCGGTCTGATAGGTCAACTTGTCGGCCACAGGATACACGCCACGGAAGAGCTCCACCTTGGTGTCTTTCAACAGGTCTTTCAAGATGACCGTCTGACCGATGGCAAAGATGACCATATCGGCGTCCAAGGTGATGAGTTCGTTCTCATCATATTGTGGGGCAAAGCGATGCTCATTGTCGTACACCGATGTGCATTTCTTGAAGACAATGCCGCTGACTTTGCCATCGCCAAGCACTTCCTTCGGTCCCCAACCTGGGTTGATGACCACGCCGTCTTCGCGAGCTTCTTTGCGCTCTTCAAGCGATGCCGGCATGATGTCTTCGGTCTCCAATGAAAGCATCGTCACTGTTTCGGCGCCACTACGCTTGGCCACACGGGCAGCATCGATGGCCACATTGCCGCCGCCAACGACTACTATGTTGCCCGAGACCTTCACCTTGCCGCAGTTGGCATCGTGCAAGAAGTCGATGGCGGTGATGGTACCGGGAAGTGTTTCTCCCGAAATGCCGGGCAGCTTGCCGCCTTGGCAACCGATGGCCACATAGAAGCCTTTATAGCCTTGCTCGCGGAGTTGTTCTATGGTGATGTCCTTGCCGACCTCCACGCCCGTACGAATCTCTACACCGATCTCGCGCATGATGTCGATTTCAGCCTTGATGACGTCTTTATCCAGTTTGTAGGAAGGTATGCCATAGCGTAACATGCCACCAGGTTCCTCGCTCTTCTCAAACACAGTGGGCTTGTAGCCCATAGTGGCAAGATAATAGGCGCAGCTCAATCCTGCAGGGCCGCCGCCGATGATGGCAATCTTTTCCTCCCATTGTTCCTGCACATTCGAGCAGATATTCACCTCTGGCACAAAGCGTGTCTCAGCGTTGAGGTCTTGCTCGGCGATGAATTTCTTGACGGCATCGATAGCAATGGGCTGGTCGATGGTGCCACGGGTACAGGCATCCTCGCAGCGTCGGTTACACACGCGACCGCAGACTGCCGGGAAGGGATTCTCGCGCTTGATGAGCTCCAAGGCTTCGGCATATTTGCCCTCGGCAGCTTTCTTCAGGTAGCCTTGTACGGCGATATGGGCAGGACAAGCGGTCTTGCACGGTGCCGTACCCGTTGGGTAGCAGTTGATGCGGTTCTTGTCGCGGTAGTCTTCCGTCCACTTCTCCGGACCCCATTTCTTGGCATCGGGGAGTTCCTGCTTGGGGTAGGTCTGTTCGCCATGTTTTGTACAAAGCTTCTGTCCCAATCTGACGGCGCCCGCAGGGCAGTATTCCACGCAGCGACCACAAGCCACACAGTTTTTCGGGTCAACATGAGCCACGTATGCACTACGCGACATGTTCGGGGTGTTGAAAAGCTGTGATGTACGTAAAGCATTACATATCTTTACGTTACAATTACAAATGGCAAATATCTTTCCTTCACCGTCAATGTTAGTGACTTGATGCACGAAACCGTGGTCTTCGGCCTTCTTCAAGATGGCAATCGCCTCGTCGTAGGTGATGAAGTGTCCACGGCCCGTCTCGGCAAGGTATTCGGCCATGTCGCCCACGCCGATGCACCAGTCGCGGTAGTCGTCGGCACAGCCTTCATCGAGTTTTTTGCGTCCGTAGCGGCAGCTGCAGATACCCACTGCCAGGTGGCCTTCATAGCGCTTGAGCCAATAGGAGATATGCTCGATGTCGGCAGTCTCGTTTTCCATTGAGATGGCTTTTTCGACGGGAATCACGTGCATTCCGATACCGCTACCGCCCATAGGCACCATTGGGGTAACCTTTTCCAAAGGCAGGAAGGTCATGCGTTCGAAAAACATGGCAAGCTCTGGGTGTTTGTCCATGAGGTCCACGTTCATGTTTGTGTATTCTGCTGAACCTGGGACAAACATCGGCACCCAGTAGATGCGAGCGTCGCGTTCAAACGAAGTGCCGGCCACCGGTCCTTCCTTGGTGTATTTGTCGCCGTAGTCGTACTCCAACATGCCGAAATAGGCCAGCTTGTCCAGAAGTTCATCAAATGACTTGTCGTCGGGGGTATAGTGTTTCTTGGCGTTCAACTCATGCAATTCAGCATAGCTGTGATGCTCTCTCACTTTGAAGAAGTTGCCAGGAAGCATGTCTAAGAGCAAATCCAATGAGGCCTCCCGAGTGGCGGCATCCATCTCATCTTCGAAGATGCAAGCGAGCCCCCAATACTCTGGGGCATCGGTGTCCATCTTGATTTTTCCAGGGATACGGTCTGTGACGTGACGGACGAATTTCAACAGTTTCGGGTTCGGGTTTTTGTCGCCTTTGTGCTTGGGGACAAACTTGGTTGACATTTCGGGCATAATATTATCAGTTTGCAGTTGTCAGTTTGCAGTTGTTCAGTTATCAGTTGTTTTTCCAGGCGTTGACCTCTGCGAGGAGCCATTGGACGAAGGCATCCACACCCTCCCCTGTCTTGGCGCAGATAGGGATGACTTGTGCTTTGGGGTTACGCTGGTGGATGTAGGATTTACAGCGTTCGAGGTCGAAGTCAAAATACGGCATGACATCCGTCTTGTTGATCAAAACCAGGTCGCACACCGTGAACATCAAAGGATATTTGAGCGGTTTGTCGTCGCCTTCCGGCACAGAGAGAATCATCGCATTGCGCACGGCGCCAGTATCAAACTCAGCTGGGCATACCAAATTGCCTACATTCTCCAAGACGACCAAGTCAACGTCTTTCAGTCCCACATTGTCGAGACCTTGACGCGTCATCTCCGCATCGAGGTGGCACATGCCTCCGGTATGGAGCTGTATGGATGGCACGCCTGTGGCTTCCACAATCTTGACGGCATCCACGTCGCTGTCGATGTCGGCTTCCATCACTGCCACACGCACCTTGTTTTTGATGCGGTTGAGCGTCTGGATGAGTGTTGTTGTCTTGCCGCTACCAGGAGCCGACATAAGGTTGAGCAGAAACACACCTTTGTCTTTCAATTCTTTACGGAGATCCTCTGCGTCTTTGTCGTTATCTTCAAAAACGTTCTTCTTGATTTCAATGACTTTGATTTCATCCATGGGAATGTGGATTCGGTTAATAATGCTGCAAAAATAGGGAAAAAAGGCGTCATCCCAACAAAGTTGGGTAATTAGTCTCATTCCAAGCGATGGCATAGTGTTTCGAGAAATACCTTCTGGCGTGACGGTTGGCGCGTATCTCGGTCCAAAAGTGGTTGTGGTCGCCTTTGCCGAGGGCACTCAACAGGCTGGGCAGTCCGATGAGAGGGAGATAAAACCAGCCGAAGCGTTGGCTATCTATGGTATGGCCGAACTCGTGCTGACAGACTTGGTTGGCGAGGACAAAGTCCTCCCCTTCGCCTCGCATCCACGGCACCGTCCACAGGTCGACGAAAGTGCCTAGCGACACGCCCATGAGGTAGGCACACGACGACTTCGTCGCAAAGGTGATGCCACCCAAAGTATCGACACGGTCAATCTGTCCCGCCAAGGCCCTTCCCACCGAAAAGAGCCATCCCACGAGGGTCTGCGGCAACTCCCAAGTGAACCTGGAAAGCAGTTGCCACACGCGGCCCCATGGTGACCGGTTGGGGTCGGTCAAGAAGAGCCCCCGGGTGAGTTGGGCGGTGATTTTGAGACGTTTTGAGATGGTGATTGGCATGGGGCAAAGATAATAAAAATACCATCATGAAAAGACAAGAAAAAAGCCAACTGATCGTTGGTTGTAGCATCATGCCTTTCTTCACTTTTCACCCAGCTCCAATAGCTTTTCCTTGGCTTCTTTTGAGCCAAACGATGCAGCTTTCCTAATTTTAGCAAGGGCTTTCTTTTTGTTAGGCTTCACGCCTTTCCCTTCGAGATAGAAAAGACCTGTTTTGTATTGTGCGTCGATTTCACCTCGACTGGCAAGTTGGGCATACCACTTATAGGCTTCTTTATTGTCCTGCGTTACAACCACACCCTGTTCATACAATTCAGCGAGTTGTCTCATCGCATAAAGATCCCCAAATTGCGCTGCCTTCTTATACCATTTAATGGCTTGTTGATAGTTTTGACCGATTCCATCTCCGAAGAAATAGCCATCTGCAATATCGCGCAATTCAGCACCTGTTTCAGGGAGGGTCAAAAGGATGCGTCCAGCCTTCTCATACCATCGGGCTGCTATCACGTCGCTTTGCTTCACCCCCTTGCCTTCATGATAACGCAACCCCAGTCTTTTGCATGCACGCCATGCGTCTTTAGGTATCATACGCCAAAGATCTTTATCGGTTTGCCGAGCCGATTTCCGATACCACTTCACCGCTTCTTGATCGTTTTGCGCCACGCCCTCTCCTTTAGTGTAAAACTCACCCAGCATATACTGCGACAGGGCACGGCCTTGCTCTGCCGATTTCCTATACCACTTGAATGCTTCCTCTTTGTTTTGTTCAACTTTAACACCTTGGTAATACAACTCACCCAACTTGAATTGCGATTCCTCATGGCCTTGTTCAGCCGCCTTGGTAAACCATTTGACGGCTGTGTCATGATTCTTTCTAACACATTGGCCATCAAGATAGAAGAACCCAAGGCAATGCTGGGCAACAGGATCACCTTGCTCTGCATATTTCTTGAACAACCTGAAAGCCTCCTTGGTGGTCCACCACTTTCCGTCTTCGTATGTATAGGGATAACCTATCCTATCCAAGTCGGATTTATCAAGATAATCGGTGGTTTCGATATAATGCATCCACCAGTAAAACGCCTCTTCTTTGTCTTGCTTGACACGGTCCCCACGATACAGAAAACCAGAAAGCAAATATTGAGCCTCCGAATCACCGCCTTGAGCGGCTTTTCTGTACCATTTGATTCCCTCTTGATCATCCAAATCCCCTATCCCGACACCGACAATAGTGTCGTTGATATAGGTCTCGGCAATCTTGCATTGGGCCCACGCATCACCGTGATCAGCCAGGTTACGTAGGTATCTCAACATGGTTTCACCGTCACCATCGGGGCAACCGTTTTCTTCAATATGAAGCCATATCGTATCCGCCACATACCTTTGTGCTTCCAGGTCTCCTTGATCGGCCAACGCCCACATTTTCCTATATTCCTCCGTGTCTTGGGGGCCAAATCCCGCACCCACCACAATCCAATCATCCAAATCGGTCCCTACAATACCAATGCCTTTGCCTGAATCGATGTCTGCAAGACTTTCAAGACGAAGCTTGGCCTCTTCGCTTAGTTTTTCTCCAGCTTTGGCTACGGCCTCAAAGCATTTTGCTGCTTCTACAAGGTCTTTCTCAACACCCTTCCCCTCATAATACAGAAGAGCCAAATAGTAGAGTGCCGTTGTATAACCCAATTCGGCCGCCTCTTTGTAGCATTTGGCAGCAGATTCATATTTCCTGCGGCAATGAAAAAGCCATCCTTGTTTGTACAGTTCTTCCGCCTTTGTTTTTTGATTGTTTGTGTTGTTTGATTTCATAATTGATAGTTTGTTTTATTGTTTTATTAAAAAAGTTCGTCTTGATTCGATAACAGCGTTGATAGATTGGCAAAAAAGCCATCTTCATCCATCTGTTCCTCACCATTTCTTAACCTTTCGGCTTCCTCTTGCCATCCTGCTTTTTCGGCCCACTCCAAGGCTTTTGCACGGTTTTTCTTTGTGCCACATCCAATTTTATAGCACCCAGAAAGGGAACACATCGCCTCTTCGTGCCTCAATTCCGCAGCTCTTTTAAACCACACGAAAGCTCTTTTCCGGTAATGCCTAACACCCCAGCTATAAGAATCATAGATGGTACCAAGCATATACATTGCCTCGACGTTGCCTTGAACAGCCGCCTTTTTGAGCCAAAGTGCCGCCTCATGTTTGCGACTTCTCCATCCCATTTTTAGACAGTCGAATTCGCTATATTGCCATCCAAGCTTGTATTGCATCTCAGCATAACCGTAGTCAGCTATTATCGTCAAGTACTCCAATGCCTTGTCAATATCCGCTTCCACGCCGATGCCATAATAGTATGCGTAATACATCCAATAAATGGCGTCTTGGTTGCCTTCTTCGCAAGCAGGCTGCAACACATTGTTGATAACAGTCTTCAATTGATGCTTCTTCTTTCTCGTCAAAGGACGACATTGCTGATGGTAACGTTGTATGTTTTGGAGTATTTCCTCCTCCGTTTTTGGCAAGCAGTCAGACAAGCATTGAATAGCCTCCTCAAGTGGGGTATGAGGCTCAGCATCTTCTGCATAAGGAAAATAGGTGAGGGTAAAATTGCCTTCGGGAGTAATGTTGGGATTTGTTGTTTTCATACTAATAACAGCAAAAATAGGTGTTTTTATGATAGTGAAGCTGGTACTTTTCAGTACATATAATTACTGTCATGATTAAAAAAACAAAGACATGACCAAGCTAATAACAGCGATTACACCAAACACGATAGCAGCAATAACAAAGCACCCAGGCCCATCACTGCCACCCCCATCGAAATCACCTGTTTTTGGATTATATTCCCAACCCATAAGTGTAAGTATTTAAAATGATTGTAATAGTTCCTCAAATTCATCTCCTGTATCCAGCAGAATCTCATCCTTTGAACAAACAGCGCAATCATCTCGTCTACTGATATTGGCCCCGTACCAACGCATGATTGTAGGCATTGGGCCTGCTCCTGGCAAGATGTGCCAATTGGAGAATTTGCGTTCTCGTCTGTTTGCCCATAGATAGTAATTGTAAACAAGTTCATCTTCCAAACACGAAATGCCAGAAGCCTCACCTCTCGACAGCTCCACTAAGGCCAACTTAATCATCATGTTACAGATAGGCTCAATATCAGCCGAAAGACCCACTTGAACCATCGCGTCAGCATCCTGGGCTGAAACGTATGCGGGAATTATGCCGGTCTGGCGAGCCGAGACCTCGTCAGTAATCTCTTCATGGACAACTCCAATATTTCCCACCAAACAGCTGTAGCAGGCCTGACCTGGATGATAGATAAATACATCACCACCTTCGGCTCGAGTAAAAGCCCTTCCAAAGATACCAACTTTCTGGAAATCGACCAAAGCCTGCGACAAGGCAAAGCGGCTCGGGTTGTTGTCGGTGGCACAAATCACTAAATCAGCACAACACACAATTTCTTCAAGTCTTTGGTTGTTTTTGCTGATATCCAAGGGGTATTTGTGGATTTTTGTGTAAGGGTTTTTACCGAGAATAGATTCTTCGATGGCATCTGTTTTCAGCCTTCCCAAATCTTTGATGAAACAAGTGTGGCGGGCAAGATTATGAAGTTCTACCCGATCAAAATCCACCAAAGAAAACTCTCCCACTCCAGCTTTTGCCAACTCAATGGCAATCTGTGACCCGAAACTGCCTAAACCAATAACGGCTACATGCTTTTTTTCCAAGATTCCGACTTCCAAAATACCTTTACTTCTGGAATACAAATTCTCCTTCGATGGTATCATTTGGGAATCCACCCGTTGAAGCTCATTATCAGTCTTAACGAACACCTGTGGGCCGTCACCTCCGACAAAAACACACCAAAGAACATCATTCAAAAATGATACAATTGGGGCGGCCTTTGAGAAAAAGCACTTTGAAACCCTACCGAAGGCATGTGCCAAAGGCTGAGTATGGAGATGCACCACGTCCTCTCCTTCCCATTCGTAAGCATAGCCACATTGAGATTCTGCTTCACCACTGGCAAAAGCATCCAACTCCTCTTGTGAAAGATAGACAATCATGCGAATCCATCCTTGGTCATGTCGGTTACAACCTCACCAGCGCTATGGGTGATACCCATTGGGGCTTCCTCAAACTCACCCGTGTTGGGATTGAATACTAAATCCGTGATGGTGTTTCCGTTCTGCGTGTCTTTTACGACTTTGGCGATTTTGTTTGCTTTCTCTTCGTTCATATAAATTCGTATTTAAGGTTCGTCAAATCTTTTATCGAATAACTCTTCTATCTGTTCACTTGTTAGCTGTATTCCGTCGGCTTCACATTCTTGAATGGTTTCTTCCATCATTTTACGATACCTATCCACAACGTGTCTTGCAGTATCAGCTATCAAATCTGATAATTCCTTCGGAGGTGCTATATATGAAGCAAGTAGAAAACTCGGCACCTCACCTTCTTCATAATTGTTGGGATCTTCATACTCATCTGTTTCACAATTATAAATCAATTCGAGCTCACTTTTGGACTTGCAATTCTCGAAATCACCGGTCCTTTCATTATAGGCCAAATCGAACCAATCATTGTCTTCCATAGTATCACGCTTTTAGATTAGCTTTGATGTTTCAAATAATAACCGATAGGCGCGCCGGTGCTCAAATGTGCCTCATACATTTCAAGCCACAGACGGCACTTGATATAAACTTTATATAGGGAAACCCTATTGGTCCATGAGGAAGTCCCATAATGGCAAATCTGGGTACACCCGTTTTCGCTATTTAATGTATGCATAGAAGAACTCGGGGTGTCGAGTGGGTTGAGATTACAATCATATAACATTTTGGTTACAAACACCTTGGGAATATTATCGGGAAACACATCCAATTCAATTTTCAAGGTATAAATATTCCCTCTATTGGTACGGGCTGCCATTACCAAATAAGGCTTTGCCGTATTCATATCCATGAAACGATAAATGTTTGAAGGTAGTTTCTCCTCCAACACTTTAATTTCAGCTTGATATCTGCTGTATTTCATCATAATCTATGTAGTTTATAGTATTCAATAAATGATTGTTCGGTTTCTCCTTCAATAGGTTGCCAGCCCAATCCAGATGCACATAAGCCTTCTGTTTCATAGGTAATCAGAGGAGAACGTTCGGGGAATCCCATTGGGAACAGAATATCAGTTGTTATCGCTTCTTCTTCGTTTTTTACAAGGATATGAACAAGGCGGTTTTCATCAAGCGAAACATTGCAATCCATATCATCATGCTGTTCTTGAACAAAATCAAGCATCGTTTTTAGCACCTTGTTATTGCTCTTGTCGTTCATCCAATAACCTTTGGGGTATTGTTGTTTCACTCCTTGAACGACCATGGATTTGTATTTCATCCCGACCAGCACAGGGGTTTTGGTGTAAGGATGCCTCAATATCCGTTTCAAACGCCTGTCTATCACTTTTCTGAAAGGGCTTTCCATAGGCAACACTTCCCATTGTGATTCTTGGTAACAAGAAGTGCTTTCAACGAAATTAAAGGCATTGATGGTTGATGTCGTGTTGGTGCAGTTACCAATACAAAGCAAGAACCAACGCAAATTATGGCGAAGCATGTTGTCATATATAGTATGGGCATCGTGGCCACTGGGATAAGCCAAACCCAGCTGATGATGGGAATGCCATTCGCCGATATGTTGCAGTCCAAATTCATGAACGAGGATTTCGCCCACTGTTTCAAGATAGTCAAGGTCTTGGTTGAAGAAAGTGGGCTGATGGTTGGCGTTGTCGCCAGGGCCAATGGCGTACAACACCACGGGAACACCTGCCGAAGTCCAATAGCCAAACAGTTGTCCGCCCGTCTCGATATGCGGATAGTCAAGGATGCAGCGCGAAAGATAATCCAATTCGCTTTGATAGACCAGAACAGTGTCGGCGGGTTTCATGGCATGTATGATTTTATCTTTGGTGAGCAATAATGATTTGTCTCATTTCGATGGCTTCCGATTTCAGGAAGCCGTGGATGGAAACAAGGTTCCCGAACGCGAAGAACGATATGGTGGAAAAGCCCACAATGGGCGTTTCGATATGCACCAACGAGATACAGTTGTAAGGTATGTAAGTCGATTTTCCGCTGAAAATGAAAGGGCAACGCACCGTCACGCCGTTGTCATCGAAAATGATGGTCGGCGGGAACAAGGCGTTGCCTTGGGAAATTCGGGATGCGGTGTAAGTACGGAGCATGATATTCTGGTACTTTTCTTCGAGGTCACCATCTTGCATTCTAAATTAAAATCCATTCATGCGACCCTCCTTTTGAACAATCGGTGAATTTGGGGCGACCACTACTATGAACTATAATCCCGCATTTATCACAACAATAGGTATCATCGCCCACTTCTGAATTATATTGCCAATCATGTTCCCCTCCGTTAGGGCATGAAGATTTAGGCGGCATTCCATTAGTTTTTGTAATCGAACTACATTTTGGACAATCAAAGTTTTGCATGGTTCTTTAACCCTAAATTCGTCATCGGGTGCAACTTCTTATTTCTGCCTACTCGTGAGCTTTTCGGCTTCCGCTTAAAATTATCCAATCATTACCCCTAAAGATGCTTGGTTTATCCTTTCCAAAAACAGTACACTTTTTGGGGGTAGTATAATCTTATTTTGAATTATTCTCCTCGTTCAATGGTATCGACTATAACACCAACACACGTTGCCATTGAAGGATTACAAATACCATCATCACCATTTAAAACGATGTGTTCGTCGGGATAACCTATTCGAACATCCATGCCTGTTTTGAACTCAACAAGTTGCTTTAGGTGTTTCATCATGGCTCCACCACCAGTTAGGACAATCCCGGCATACAATTGTTCTTCCAACCCCGTTTTAGTTATTTCACTATAAATAAGGTCAATAATTTCTTCTTCTCGACTTTGGATAATATGGGACAAGTTTTTGAATGATATTTCTCGAGGTCCCAATTTGCCAACGCCCGGTATGGAAACAACTTCATCTTCACTGTTTTCACTGGCTAAAGCAGAGCCAAAATTTACTTTCACTTCTTCGGCATAACGTTTGATTATTTTGCAGGAGGCACAAATATCCTTTGTAATAATACATCCGCCAAGAGGAACAGCAGCAACATGTTTGACTTTTTTGTCTTTATAGACAACTATGTCTGTTGTATTTCCACCAATATTAACGAGAACGACACCAACTTCCATTTCATTTTTATCAAGTACTGAATTGGCTGATGCTATGGGGTCTGGAATAATGAAATCTATCTTCACACCAGCACTCTGGAGGGGTTTCATGATGTTTTTGGCAGCAGAGGTTTGCCCAATGATGACATGGAAGTTGGCTTCGATTTTGTTACCTAACATGCCAACGGGGTTAGTGGCGAGCTCGCCATCGACATAGGTGTCTTGACGGATGACGTAAATGATTTCCTCACCAGGTGTCATGTTGATTTTAAAAGTATCGTTGCGCAAACGCTCCAGTTCCGCTTCCGAAATCTCAGTGTCATGGTGGTCACGCATCAACACGCCTCGATGTCGTATAGACTTAATCCGTTTATTAGAAAAACCGACACTTACATGGGTTATTTCTACTCCAGCTTCTTGCGAAGCTTGTTTTATAGCTGATTTGACCGCTTCGACAGAATAGCCGACTTCTTGTTCTTCTTCATTTAATGCAATTTGACTGCTCCCTATAACGACAATCTTACCATTAGCATTTTTATATCCGATTACACATACAACTTTTGTGGCACCAATATCCAACCCGACAACGACACTTTTATTATCTTGCTTTTTTGCTTCTTCACCCAAGTTTTCTTCTTCATTTGAAGAATCTCCAAACTTTTCATTATTAGCAGATTCAACATCTATTTTTTTATCGCTATATTGTGTTGGCATTTCATCAACACTTCCTGAATTATTTGAAGAATCTCCAAATAATTCGTTATAAGCAGCATCAAAGTCTATATTGATCGTACCCATATTACATCTTTTTAAAAATCCAAACCACCACTAAATGTCGCCCCTGAAGCCGTGGTGATGTTTACGTCTGTAGCACCAAGATTTCTTTTGATATATGGGATATCCGTGTCTTCTATATGCTTTATAAGACTATGGATATAGTCTTTGTCACGAGAATAATTATCGCTTGAATACTTTTGATAAACCTCGTTCGACAATCCATCAATGTGCAATTCCTCTACTCGCTTTTTATATCTTTCCATTGTGTCAATTAATTCTTCTTGGAATCCTTCCAAAAAATGTTGCAATTTCTGTAATGCTTCTAATTGTTTTTTTAATGATTGCGTTGACATGTTGTTATGATTTTAGTGGGTGAATAAATGTTTTAGTTTGGCAAAAAAACTTCCATGTTTCATTTCATAGATAGTCTTGTCTCTATCTTTGAGTTGATCTTTTAACCGCGCTATCTCATCTTTCAATTCTTTAACGGCTTGCGACACTTTGGCTTTGAATGTTTCAAATTCTTTACTATAAGTATCGTTATTGTCAGCTAATTCTTGAATGTGGCGTCCTTGCAACTGCTCCATCTGCGTATGATAATGTTCTTCTTTGTCTGACAACTCCTTGTGGTGTTGCTCTTGCAACTGCGCAATTTGTTTGCTATGGTTTTCATTAACCAGCGCTATTCTATTTTCGTGTTCTTTCTTAAGCGACTGAAAATCAACAAGTGGAACCTCATCGGCATATTTCTTGGTCATCTCACTTATCTTGTCGTTCAATTCCTTGATTTTCCCGTTATACTCATTTACAATCTTTTTCCTCTCCGATTCAGCAGTCTTCATTAAAGCTTCATGTTTGTCCGCTGCGCTTTCCACCTCTGCTTTATGCTCTGCTCTCTCTCTTGCAATCTGATCACGCAACCCACTAACTTCCTGCATGTGTTGTTCAACAAGTGTCTTTTCCCTGTCTTCAGCGGCACTCCTAAAGGCATCCATTGCTTCTTTGGCATTTTCAGCAACCTCTTTCATCTCTGATTTCAGGTCGGATTTTTCCTTTTTTGCCTTGTCTTGCAGCATTTTTATTTTTTCCTCATACTGTTTTTCGCTGCTTTCTTTCTCCATCTTTAGCGCTTCTATTTCTGTTTCAAATCGCGCAACGAGTTGTTTTTCCTTACTATTTGCAGAAACTATATAGGTTTCCATTTCTTCTTTGGCTTTGGCGCCAGCAGAAGCCATTTCCGCTTTTAAGTCCATCTTATCCTTTTGGGCTTGCTTGCGAAGCTTCTCAATCTCCAACTTATGTTTGTCTTTCAACTCTGCCAATTGATTCTCATAAGAATCTCTAATGGCATTTTCTTTTTCAAGAATTTCATTCTTGGTTTCATCATCAACATGATGGAGATAATTAAGATAAAAATTATAGTCTGCCATAGCCTTTATAATTTGTATATTTTAATTTTTTCGATTTCCTCTTCCATTTCAGCAGAACGCAGATTGGCTGTGTAACTATTCCTTACTGTCGATTTGTCGGCACCGCCAAAAACCTTGTATCCTTCACCACCTTTCAACTCTATGCCGATTCTCCACTCAAAAATGAAGTCTCTACTATCAAATATCCGTTCATAATGTTGCCAAGTATCCACGTATGCAATGACATGAATGCCATATTCTGGACCATCGCTCACAATTTCAGTCAGTTTAGAACAAACAGATGTAGTCCTATCACCACGAAGGATTCTCACTGGACGGAAATTGTATAGGTTATGAAAAGCCAACACCAATCTTGCATATTTTCCTTTTTGAGTCTTTCTTTTGTTTAACTCTACACATATCTGTTCAATACGTTTTTCTATTTCCTCATCATCTGTTT
Source organism: Candidatus Alcium sp. F082 (assembly GCA_001543395.1). Classification (GTDB taxonomy): domain Bacteria; phylum Bacteroidota; class Bacteroidia; order Bacteroidales; family F082; genus Limimorpha. Next base: position 101,288 of record LPNG01000001.1, read on the forward strand.
CGACTCTCAAATTAGAATACTTTTTCTGCAATTCTCTATACTTTCCATATAAACCGCTTTCTTCGTTTGTTTTGTCGCAAACAATAAACCGGCCTTCTTCTGAGGTCTGTTTGACTATTTGCTCCAATGAATGGAAAATGACAGAAGTGGCTGCTTCTTGATCTTGGCCTATCATAAGCACATTGTAGCCATTCTCTCTTTGTAGTGAATAATATATATGAGAATCACTCAGGGAGAAAGGCGTTCCAATATATACTTTAATCTTACCATCTGTTGGTATAAGATTCTGTATAGCAAGATTTGTGCTTATTTCAACAGGTGTTTCCCCATCAAATATATAGCGACTAAAGTCCTCGTTAATATTACTTTCGTATTTTAATCGCAATTTTGAGACCATCTCCTTTATCCTTGTCTCATTCAAATAAGCAACTTGATAAATTACATTGTCCTTATAATTACCACCTGGGCAATACACAGACTCGCCTTTTTTTGTGAGTGAACGCGGTGCATAATTATTGGGACCAAGAATCTTCGTACATTCATTTTCGGAATTGAGTCTCATTGAAATCCTCAAACCAAACTCATCCAATGAATGACCGATACTGAGGTCTCCCAAACCCTGCGTGGATAGAATCATGTTGATTCCAAAAGACCGTCCTCTTTTCCCAATATCAGATATTCTGCCAGCGAAATACTCCGCTGCGCGATAGCTGCTATCAAACAGTTTTTGGAACTCGTCAATAATAATAACGTATCGAGGTAGTTTTTCTAAAGCATTCTTATTGTATTCCAACAAATTGGTTGCTCCAAGAGGTTTGTATAATTCTCCTCTACGAGTAATTTCATCATCAAGGTATTTGAAGACATTTTTTGCAAATTCCAACTCACTTTTTATCGAAAGCACCTTTACATGCGGCAAATCCTTGTAAACATTAAACTCCGTACCTTCCTTGAAATCAAGCAACAAAAACTGGACTTCTTGAGGAGAATAAAGCCATGCGGTATTACAAATGATGTTATGCAACAATACGGTTTTTCCCGAACCCGTGGAGCCGCCAATCAAACAATGATGATATGATTGCCCTCGGCCATCTTCTACACTTAGAACAAAATTTTGAATATCAGTCGCGTTCACCTTTCCAATAGGAACTTCTATTCCATAACTTGCATCAGAAGTCCACATGTTCTTTCCTGTAAATTTATCGGCAAGGCTGACAGCAACATTTTGCGCCCTTTGGAGATTCTTGTTGATATAATCTTGTATTTCCTCCGTTTGAGTAGCATCGGGGAATGCAGTATCTAAGTGCAATGCAAACCGTCGAAGCATTTCATCATTAAGGAGGTTCTTGACATAGAATCTTTGGCCTTTTTCGTAAATCACCGTCATACTATCGAGCAAAGGCATTGGGTTGTACTCGTATTCTTTCCCAACAGTAAAGGAGGTATCAAAACTGATAATTGTAAAAAATCCTGCCTTTCTACCTGTCTTCACTATTTGCTTTAGCAACTCCCCGGTTTCCTTATCAATTGAATAAGGCACGTCTGTAAGAACGATAATATGATATGGCTTTGCCAGTTCTCCTGCATTTCCATTATAATCCACAAGCGTCTTATCGGCATATCTAGCACCTAAGATCTTTTGAATAACCATCGGGATGTTATTCTTCACTTTCAACAACTCTGATTTCAAATCATAAGTATCGGTCAAAATTCGTTCACCAATAATCTTGGAATTCAAATAAGAAAGGTTGATCAGATTGCCTCCTTGTCCCTTTGCATCGAACAATGTGAATTTGCACAAACCCGGAGGAATTGACAAAGCCAACCGAAGAGCCATCATTTGGATGGTGTTCTTTACGGTTTTTTCATTTTCTGGCGTAGTCAAAAAGCAAACACCGTTGGTCTGGTCAAGAGGAATCAATGCGGGAATTCTGTTACCTGTCACAGATTCATATTCGCCAATATAAATGCCTTCCTTGGGAAAAACATCAAAATCCTGCTCAACCAATTCAAAGTCCCTAGAATTGGCCGAGGTCTTGTGAGTTGTTTTATAGTAATCTTCGACGGTAATCATTGCTTATGGCAAGGTTTTGAGAAACTCTTGGTACATTTCCATGGCACTGCTAAAATTCTGTCTTTCATCCTTCAACAAATCCCTACCGTCAAAAATATAACCGACATAAGTTGGATATTGGTCTGCGGAATTTTGGGTCAGTTTTTTATTTTGTACTTTTTCTTTATCTAACCAATCTTTAAACTCATCTCTTTTGTAATAATTTGCTTTTCGGCTCATAGTATTTACTTGTCTTTAATTATTGCCTACTCTCTCCCAACTTTTCGGCTTCCGCTGTCTTGGAGTAGAGGCAACAAAAAAAAAGCCCGCACCCCAATCCTATCATGAAGTGAAGGCTCTCGCATGCCCGAAGTAAAGATAAGGAAAGCAGTGCGTGCTTTATGGGCACACAACGCTCACACTTCTGCCTTACTTCGTTCAAATTTGCGAGATTCTCACTTTCAGACAGGTGGTATCGCTACCGATTATATGCCGCAAATATAAATATTTTTCGCTTTTGCAACAATTTTTGCACATTTTTCCGGCAAACCACCAGCACTGCTATCCGAGGGCAAAAGTAGAGGTTTTAATAAAACCAGATGTGGTACTTTTCAGTACTTATTATAGAGAAGGAACGGATGGAAAAACTCACTTGTCCACAGCTATTACTACAAAGTGGAAAGATTCAGAAACTGTGGTTCGCCTCCGTTTTTAATGATGGCAACTCCTTCCGAAACAATGATGGACTCGCTCTTGGGTACGACAACCCTGCCATTGATGTCGATAATGGTATAAAACCCGTCTTTGGTCTTTGCAAGAATCATGGCAAAGCCCTCCAAATATGTCGTCCGAGCATAAGTACCCGGCTCAATGCTCATCTTCCCCCCTCCATTAACCACACCAAAATCATTTTCATATCGACCAAGCAAAAAGGCACCATCTTCAGCTTTTTTTCCATAAGGATAGTTCAGATTGGTGACATGCTCCATACGAACATTGACAACACCATACCCTTCGTCAGTCTCAGCAAGGGCAAGGTCATTACTATTGAAATCTAAGCGGTGCTTGAATATCGGTTTCTCCAACTCCTTGCCATCCATTCCTATATAACCATACCGTCCAAGCTTTTTCACAGGTATTATTCCCTTTTTGCTGAATGCTAATTCCACATCATTATACTCAGCTTCAGCAGGTAGAGGATTTAGGTAAATCACATAATCTAGAGTCCGTCCACGTCTTCTTCCGATATAAAAATGATAGTCCTCTGCCAGTGTAAGTATTTCTCTGTAATTAAACAAATATTGCCGCCCATTTGGCGCGACCAATCCATACTTCCCATCCAGGCAACAAACAGCATACCCGTCTTTAAACGCTTTGGCATCTTGATAGATGGCTGGGATAACCTCCTTCCCATTTCTGTCAACATACCCATATAGGCCATTCGTTTCATCCAAAAAAAACAATGGCGATGCAGTTTTGCTTTCCAACTCAGCACGTTGATACTGTTCAAGATAACTTTGTGCAAGGGAATCTTGGTCTAAGTCTGTCGGGACATCGGAATCTACGGGAATTTGTACATGGACAATATCCAACTTTGGCTTGATCGGAATTTCCACCTTAATAGTATCATGCCTCTCTTCAACAATAAAAACCGTGTCGGTCACTATTTCAGATTGTGTCTGGATTTCATCGTCAGTAACAAGTTGTTTGTCTGCTTTTTCGTTTATGGTTTTGTTGGTGAGAAACCACACCAATAACGGCACAACGAACACCAAGAGCGACACCCATCGTGAAAGAAAATCCCTAAAACGAAGGGCTTTTCGCACCTCATTGATGTTTTTATGCCGTTTTGAGGCTTTTTTCCGCTGGCATTTGCGCACAACCCCTCCATAGCGGTGTGGAAACAACGCCTTGATGACAAAACCCAAGGAAAAGATGTCGCTCGTGACATCCGTCTGCTCGCGGTTCGCCAACTCGGGCGCGGCATAGGCTTCCGTGCCTCCTGTGGCCTTGTCGCAGTTGGAATCGCTGTCGGCATAGCCGAAATCTATCAGCTTGACATTGTGTCCGTTGCGAGTTATAAGGATATTCGCAGGCTTCAAGTCGTTGTGAACCACCTGATGGCTATGAACGAAGGCCATGGCATCCAGCAACTCGCCAAGAATGCGTTTCTTTTCTTTATGGGAAGGCGATGTCTTCAAAAAATCCGACAAGGTCGCACCATCGATATATTCCATGACGATGCACGGCCCCACTTCGGCATCCTCGCGCCAGCCAATGCAACGCACAACATGTTCGTTGCCATACAAACGCTCCAGCAGCCTATACTCGCGCTGCAACCTCGCGAGGTTCTCTGCCAATACACCCTGGTCCCGATTCAAGGCTTTGAGGAACAGCTTACGCTCTCCGCTGAGCACGGAGTACAAAACACTGTAGCCCGCACCATGATAAGGCAAGCGTCTATAGTCGTGAAACTGGGAATAGCTGGCAACCATCTCCCCAAACGATCCCGAAGTGAAACAATCTTCCATTTATGGCCAATTATTGATGCAAAAGTAAAAAAAACCCCACTTATCTGACCGATTATCGTAATTTTGCCAGACCAAATAGTGCCAATAACCATGACAAGGACATCCGTTTTAAGAAGTGCAAAAGAGCTTGACGAGTTGCGCCAGGAAATCAGAAAACGCGCTGGTTTTCAAGACAAAATCTTGTCGCCTAGCGATTTTGACTTCCTTGAGGAGGATATCAAAAAGGAACTACCTCAAGCGGTCATCAACGCGAAAACACTGAAACGATTTTTCGGTTATGACCAGACAGATGAGGGTTCCACTATTAGACTCTACACCTTGGATGTCTTGTCACAATATTCGGGTTATGAAAACTGGAATGCCTATCTTGTACATTTACAACTTTTGGAAGGTAGTGGCTCTGGAGATCTCAAAGAAGCTGAAATCAAAACAGATGATATGAACATTGGCGTTACTCTGCAAATCGCATGGCAACCCAATCGAAAATCCACATTGAAATATCTTGGCAACCAACAGTTTGAAATCGTTGCAACCGAAAACTCCAAATGGCAGGTCGGAGACACTTTCTTTTGTAGGCATTTCATTTTTGGCAAGCCGCTTTATGTCGACAATCTGACTGACAAAAACGGTGTATTGAAATCCTCAATGTATGTTGTTGGGGAAAAGAACGGAATATATTTTGATTCACCAAAATAAAAAAGACCCTCAGTCACCTAAGGGTCTTTTTTTGTTTACTAACTTATTTCGTACTCGTCCTTTTCCACGAAGACGAACAACTTCCACTCGAATACTACAAGAACGGAACCATATACAATGGCACCATCAGCGTCTCACCGTCTTTACGCAAATCCTTGGTATATACCAGATAGCGATGCAAAATTTCCGACGAGAACTTCTTGCAAAATCCATCAAGCGAAACATGGGCCTTGTAACCCGAAGACTTCACTTCTATCGGACAGAGTTTGTTGCCACGCGACAAAAGGAAGTCAATTTCATAGTTGTGTTTGCCTGATGGTGTCGGCCAAGTATGGTAAAACAACTCATTGCCTCCGGCTTTCAGCATTTGCGCCACCACGTTCTCATAAACATACCCTAGATCGGCACTCAGCTTGTCGGAAAGCAGCTTTTGATAAATGATGTTTTCGGTCACATCCTTGTCCCAAAATGCCAACGTGATGAACAAACCCGTATCGCCGACAAACATCTTATAACGGTCTTTGTCCTTATGCAAGGCCAATCCTACCGAAGGATTGTTAGCATTGTAGGCGAAGTTCACACAAAGGCTATCCTCCATATCCTCCAACAACTCATCCATGTCAGTGTTTTCCGCACTACGCCCCAACACACTCATCACCTGATAACGAGAGGCATTCTTCGCAAGTTCCGAAGGGATGGCTTTAAACAGACGTGCGGATTTCCCCGAAGGATCAATCTTGCGGAAATCCTCGGTATAAAGGTCTATGATTTCGCGCTTGGATTGGTCAACCTCGCTTAGGTTGTTTGTGACAAGATAGGTGTTAACCGCCTGAGGCATTCCCCCAACCAACATATACAGCCTAAAGTCGCGCAACAATTGTCTGGCAACTTGGTCGCCAACAGAACGCTTGTTCTCGTAGGCTTCCCTCAACAACGGAATAGTCACCTCATCTCCCAAGGCCCAACGAAATTCCTCATAATCCATAGGGTACATCGTGATGCGCGTTTCCTCACTTGGAATAGTGATACCCTTCGTATTCTTCTTAATCGACAAGAGCGACCCCGTCTCGATGTAGTCATACCGATGATCTTTCACCATATACTTTATGGCTTGCCTCACTAGCGGGGCGTTTTGTATCTCATCGAAGATGACAACCGACTTGCGTTCCACCAGCTTTACCTTATAAATGAATTGCAACTGGAAGAAAAAGTTGTCAAGGTCAGCGATGTTCTTTACGGCTTCCCACACTCCCTCTGGCGCATTGGCAAAGTCAACCACAATATATGAAGTGTATTCTCGTTTGGCAAACTCCTCGGCGATGGTCGATTTCCCAACTCGACGTGCCCCTTTGATAAGCAGTGCCGATTTACCGTCCTTGGTACGTTTCCAATTCAGCATCTTATCGTACAGCTTCCTCTTGAAAATGCGAAATCCAGCATCCATCCCTCAAAATGTTTATTCGTTTCGGATGCAAAAATACGCATTTATGTAATAATCTCAAAATGAATTTATAAAAGATATGTAGAAATCTCAATTTTTAGTTTTCCGTGCAATTACTACTTCGCAGAAAAACGAGTAATATATATAGGCTAACTATTCGTGAAAAAAGGCTAGAAATCGGCCAAAAAAAGCATAAAAAAAGGCCCTCAGTCACCTAAGGGTCTTTTTTTCTGTTTACTAACTTATTTAGTACTCATCTTCGTGGAAGAAGAAGTCGTCCTTCGTGGGATAATCGGGCCAGAGGTCTTCGATGCGTTCGTATATCTCACCCTCGTCTTCGATTTCCTGAAGGTTCTCGATGATCTCTTCCTGCGCGCCCGTACGCAAAGCCCAATCCAACAGCTCGTCACGGGTTGCCGGCCACGGGGCGTCTTCCAATTTTGAGGCTAATTCTAGTGTCCAATACATAGTCTTTTTTCCTTTTTATTTGAGCGCGCAAAAGTACAAGTATTTTCTTAACTGACAAGGGGTTTTTCTTCTAAAATATAGAATTATTATTTGTTTGATTCCCAGTTGTTTTCGTCGACTTTGTCTAAAAAGCCAAAAAATCTTGCCAACACAAAGAAGTAATCCGACAAACGGTTCAGGTATTTCAAATCGAGTGCATCGACAGGATGTTGGGCAGCCAAACGCCAGCCCTGACGCTCGGCACGACGGCACACGGTGCGGCATACGTGCGCATAACTCGCCTTGAGATTGCCACTCGGAATGACGAAGCTTCTCAACTCGGGCAACTGCTCGTTCATCACGTCGATTTCGTGCTCCAAGTAGGCCACATCATCAGGAGCCAACACAGGGATCATCTTCTTGACCTCGGAGTTTTCGTCCAAGGCAAAGTGCGACTCTATGGTGAACAACTTGTTCTGCACCTTGTCCAACACGGTCTTCATCTCGGCGGTGACGCCTTCTTGGTCGTATAGCACCCCGATAAAAGCGCTCAGCTCGTCGACAGTGCCATAAGCCTCCACCCGGTCGTCGTATTTCGCGACGCGCAAGCCACCAATCAACGAGGTCTTGCCTTCGTCACCAGTTCTAGTGTAGGTAATATTCTTCATATTTGTCATTTTCTGTCGGGCCTTTCGACAGGCTCAAGGACCCTTAACTTCAGTATTAAAACAAGGTCCCTGAGCCTGTCGAAGGGCCGATTTATTCATTAATATTTCAAAACAAAATCCTGTTTCTCAATGCCTTCACGGAAGAAGACCATACCCACACAAAAGAGGTCGAAGGTGACCGAAACGTCCTCGTTGGCCTTGATCTCTTCCCAAGCATCCTCCATGTCACGGTTGTGGTGTATGCCCTCGAAGACAAACACCGAATCAGAGGTCTTATGGTTCAAACAGTCCGCCAGGTAATCCCAAGTGTCATCCTCAAAGGAGTCACGGCTGAAGAAGACAAAGCCCGTGTTGAGTCGCTTGAAATGCTCGGAGTCGAACTCGGCCGGTTGGATGAGGTTGACGTTGACGACACCCATCGAATTTAGCGTCTCCAAGAAGCTCTCTGACTCCTCCAGATAGACCTTGGTCTGCATATGGCCCAAAGCCATCGAAGTGGCGTTCAAGGCGCTTATGTGTCCGAACGACACCACCGAATCGGGCTCAAAATATCGCACCATCCTATAAAGCAGGCGGCTCTGCTTGCGGAGGTTGAAGTTGATGTACTTCTTCTTATCCAACAAGCGACTGATACGTAATATGGTGTCGTAGTCACGGTTGGAGCCGCTGTCGTTGAGCACCTTACGGCTAAACTCATAGACAAAAGGCGAATGGATGCTGTATTCGCTCTTGCGCTTCCATAGGTATTTCAGATAACTGCACACCATAACTCAATCGTATTGAACCTTTTGCAAATAGTATACCGTACGTCTCGGTTTAGGCTGGCTGCCATTCTGAATGATCTGCGAGCCATAGATGAGGAAACGGCTACCATACCACCTCGTCATCTGAGCGAAGTACTCGTCTTCCACATAGTCGGCACCATAGATCGGGGCCAACTTCTCCTCCTGCAGGTTCATCAAAGGCTGACCCTGGGCGTCGAAAGCGGCATAACGCAACTTGTTGCGATAAGGCGAAGCCACAACAAGCTCATCATAGCAAGCGCCTTCAGCGGCATGTGGGAAGAGTTCGAAAGTCAACTCGTTGTCGAACTTCAACGATTGCTGCCATTGCAGATGGCCTTCCTGGTCGAAAGCCAGCAGCACCTCACTGAAGAAGTCGTAGCCGTCGAATACGGTGTAGGTATAGGGATAGCCGCCGTAATAGCCATAATAGCCATAGTTCATGCGCGTCTCCGTATGATAATAGGGCATAAATGCCTCCACTGCAAAGACGGTCAAGTCGCCAAAATCAGTCAGACGCGGCGTCAGGAATTGGAAAGCGATCTCGCCTTTGACGGCTTTTTGGTTCTTGCTCAGCTTCAGCTTCTCCTCGCGCAGCCGCACACGATCGGAGGCCGTCAGCGCATGTTCTATCTCAGGCATGTCCTTGAAGAGATACACCTTGCTGTCGGGCACACTCGAAGCGAAGCGCATCCACACCACGCCGACGCTCTCCTTGTCGTAGTTATCGGTCACGCCTTCAAGGTTGACTTTACGGCCTGTCTCGCGCTCCAAGGTACCGATGACCACTAGGTTTCTGTTTCGGTCAAAACGGAACACCATACGACCCAAGGCAGCGTTAGGGATGTTCTCGTAGCGGTAGCTGCCCTGAAGGCTGCCCGTAGGGGAATAGACCAAGAACGACGTCGAAACAAAATGCTTGTTCTCGTATTCCTTAGCCGCCACCACGAAGCAACGTTCCTTGGTGAAAGCCTCCGTCTGAAACAACACGAAACTGCTAGAGGAAGGCGACACCGTGCGGCATTGGTTGTCGGTGAGGTCATAGAAATACAAGGCACCGTTACCGCTTTTGTTGTTAAGCGCCATCATCATCGTGCCACCAGTGACTTCCACCGACAGCGGCACCGACTTCTCCGGCCATTTATTCCAGAAGGTCTGGTAGGTCTTTTCTTGACGATTGAAGCTCACGACAAGGAAGTCCAACGTATCCGAGGCCTTTTTGTTGCCGTCATTCATAAAGAGGAAGGCGGCGAAGCGGTCGTCGCCACCCGAGTCGACGAATTTGAGTTTTTCGGGCAAGGGAATCAAATCGCTGCGGGTCTCGTAGAGGCTGCTGTCGACGCAAGCGAAGTTCCAAAGGCGATGCTTCTGCTTGTCGGTCTTCTCGGTCTCGTAGACCATGAGGCCGCCCTTGTCGCCAAAGGACTGGAAGTGGCAGCCTTGATCCTTGTTCCAACGGCTCACCTCATAGCGCACAGGCTCCACCTGCTGGGCTGAGGCCCAACTGGCAAGGAACAAGAATGCTATGAGGAGGAGTTTCTTCATCTTGTCGTCGCTTTGCGTCATTGCGAGGAGGAACGACGAAGCAATCCAGGGGTTAAGCTGGCTCTCTGGATTGCTTCGTTCCTCGCAATGACGCTATCGCGTCTGTATCAGAACTTCACGAACTTCGCAACTGCCGTCGTGCCGTTGGCATAGCGGAAGTTGACGAAGTAAACGCCGTTTTCGAGCTCGCTCACGTTGAGTTGAGCCTCGCCGGCAGTGGCATTCATCTCACGCACCATGCGGCCCGTCATGTCGAAGACGCTGACTTGGGCGTCGCTGTCAAGTGTGAAGGAAACCTGGGCACTGGCGGGGTTGGGATAGACACCAACCGTCGTGGCAGCGTTCTCGTTGACTGCGGTCAGATGTTGACCCGTCACTTTCACATAGTCGATCTCCCATGAAGCGGCAGCTTCGTCACTGCTGGTATAGATGAAAGCGATGTAGAAGCTGTGATTGCCAACGATGTCAGACACATCTAAGGCACCTGACTCAACCCATTCGTAGTTACCTGTCGAATAGTCGAAGGCGTCGGTGATGTCTTCCCATTCGAAATCGCTTGGTTCGCTGATGCCGTCATAGTCGGTGGAGATGGCCACACGCAGCGGGTCGCCTTCAAACTTCATGGCGTTGCGGAATTCAACCCAAATCTCGTCAAAACCGAGGCCATTCGGGATCTCAGCATAGCCAATCAGCCAGTCTTCGTTCTGATGAGCAGCGCCATCGGCATAACCATTCATATTGGCATAGGTCGTGCCTTGATGAGTGCCTTGATGCCAGGTTTGATCGCCATAGGCATCGAAGGTGAAGAACACGCCAAGACCATCATCAAAATCTTCATAGAGCAGAACGTAGACCTCTTCAGTAGTGGCCTCTGCGGTTGGATAGGTGCCATCGGTCTTGTAGTCGATGTTGGAACCACTGTTGGTGTAGGGGAAGATAGCGAAGTGATAGGTAGTGTTGGGTTCTAAGCCTTCGAAAACGACGCCATTGATGCCATAAGGCACATTCTTGGCGAGGTCGCTATCGGGAACAGGTGTTCCGTCGACAGGAACGGTGATATTGCCCGTGGAGGCCAAAACCAAATACTTGGAAGGCAATTGAGCTCCGGTGGCATCCTGCCACACGACGTAGACATCAACGCCATCAGGCGCAGCCGTGAATTGGGTCGGATAGTTGCTCGGCTCGGGATCGGGCTGGGCAGCGCCACCGGCCTTGAAGAAGTAAACGGTAGCGGCCACATTCGACGACTCCTTATAGCAGCCGAACAAAGTGGAAGTGATGTTGTAGCGCATGTAGCACTGCTCCACACCACCGTTGCTGACAGGCACCATACCGCCTTCATCACCATCGGTGATGGTCCAGCGACCGTTGTCGTTCAGATCGGTTTGCGTGCGGAGGTAGTTGCCACCGCCAGGGGCATAGAGATAACCGTTGTTGAGCGGATCGTAAATGGTCCAGGCACCGGGAGCACCGTCAAGGGTGAACTCGAAAGGAAGGTCCTGTTGCGAGGGGTCAGTGGCCACGGTAGCCGTGATGACACCGCCATTCTCGTCGATAGTGAGTGCATGACGGTTATTGGATTTCTGGTAGCTCATGACAAAGGCTTGGCCTTCGTTGTCGTAGCCCACCAGGATGTACTGGCCAGGCTCAAGTTGCGCGGCCGAGTTGACCATGGTGTAGGTCGTTTGGGCAAAGCCGCTCACCGAAAGGAGCAGCAGTGCCAATAATGAGAATAGAACTTTTTTCATCTTAGAGTGATTTTATGTTTGACATTGATTTATAGATCCAAAGTTTCCGCCTGTTCCACCGCCTTGATCTCGGGGATGACTTTCTTCATCACGGATTCGATACCGTTTTTGAGGGTCATCTTGCTGTGAGGGCAATTGCCGCAGGCACCCGTGAGCTGCACCAGAACGACCATATCGTCGGTGAGTTCCACGAAGTTGACGTCGCCGCCGTCCTGCTGGAGGTAGGGACGCACTTGTTCGAGGACGTTCTTGACTTTGCGTAATATCGTTTCTCTTTCCATTTCCATCAGTTGTTCAGTTGGAAGTTGTTCAGTTGTTCAGTTAGGCATTGATAATGGTTTGCGCAATCTGGTCGAAGGCCTTGGTGACGGGTGAGTCAGCGTCCAAAGCGAGCGGCATACCGGCATCACCGCACTCGGCGATCTTCTCCGTAATCGGGATCTGACCCAAGAGCGGCACACCCAGTTGGTCAGCAAATTCCTTGCCAGTCTCCTTGCCGAAGATATAGTATTTCTTCTCAGGCATGTCGGAAGGCGTGAAGTAGGCCATGTTCTCCACCAGACCGTAAATCGGGATCTGCAAGGCTTCTTCCTTGAACATCATGGCGGCGCGAAGCACATCGGCGAAGGCCACCTTCTGAGGCGTCGTCACGATGAGGGCGCCCGACACGTTGTATTGCTGGGCCAACGTCAGCTGGATGTCGCCTGTCCCAGGAGGCATGTCAACGACCATCCAGTCCAACTCGCCCCAAAGGGTGTCATTCATCAGCTGGTTCAAAGCGCTGGTAGCCATAGGTCCACGCCAGATGAGCGGACGGTTGGCGTCGACAAAGCAACCTATACTCATCAACTTGATGCCAAATCTTTCAAGAGGCAGCATCACGGTCTTGCCGTCTTTCTCGAATGCAGCTGGCTGTTCGTTGCCAAGGCCAAACATCATCGGGACGGAAGGACCATAGATGTCGGCATCGATCAAACCCACACGCTGGTTGGCGCGTGCCAAGGCGATGGCCAGGTTAGCAGCCACCGTCGACTTGCCGACACCACCCTTGCCCGAAGCCACAGCAATGATATGCTTCACCTTCGAGAGGGCTGTCTTCTCCTCCACTACCTTGATTTCGATGTCGACATCCTCGCCAAACACCTCGGTCAGCGTGCGCTTGGCACCATTCACAAGGATGTCGTTCTTCGGGTCGTTGGCGTGTTCCATAACAAGGTCGAAGCGGATGGCATTGTCTCTAACCATCAGGTTCTCAACCATATTCAATGCGATGATATTATCCCCTTTAGGGAAATAGATGACGTCCTTCAGGACTTCCTGTACGTTTTCTTTATTAAGCATGGCGTTTCTAAAATGATTCTAAATTACCCTGCAAAGGTAAGAAATAGTTTAGAGTTTAGAGTTGAGAGTTGAGAGTTTTTTTGATTAATGCTTTAGGGTGATGCGTTTGGAGATGATGCCTTGCTCGGTCTTGATGCGAAGCATGTAGAGTCCTTCGGACGCATGCTGCAGGTCAACGGTGGTTTGATTACCATCGACTTCTTTCTGCAAGACACACTGCCCCAGAGTGTTGTAGACTGACACCGCCGTCATGCCTTCGGCTTCAACGGTAATAAGGCTCTTGGTCGGGTTAGGATAGACCTTCACTTGCGCCTCATTCTCATCCATGCCTGTGGGCGAATAATACACATGCAACTCGAAGACGTTGTCGTAATAATGCCGGTTAGCGGGTGCCGAGGTGCAATCCAAAGCACCGTAATACGCATAAAGACGGTAGTAATAATGGCCTTCTTGATTCGCGGAATTGTCGGTGAAAGAAACCGCTGAAGCATTAAGCGACTTGATACGATGGTATTCGCCATCGCCTTCCTTACGGAAGAGATAATAGCCCGATAGACCATCGTTCAGCTGTGGCGTCTCCCACATCAGTTTAACCTTGAAATTACTTGTTAATTCATAGTCCAGGTTACGGGGCGGATAGCAGGGTCCTGCCGTGGCACACGACTCGTTGGAGCGTTCACCGCTATCGCCGCCTTCGCAAAGCACAGCCACCTGATAGCAATGTCCACCCATGGGCGCGTTTTCGTCAAGACAGGTCGTACCCTCTTGGACAAGACGATACAGTAAGCCGTCGCGATAGATGTTATAACCATAACCAGGATCCTGGACGGCATCCCAAGTGAGCAAGATGGCGTCGTCATGGGCCGTGGCAACGAGATTCTGCGGGACTCCGCAAACCATTTCGTTTCCGCAATTGTTGTTGGTCTCGAAGAAGACGCCCGAAGGCAAGTCATCAGAAGACCCTGAGAAGGAATACACCGTCTGCCCGGTGGCATCCTTGATGACGAAAGCCATCTGGCTGACCGTTTCTTCAGGGGCAGTCCAGCCAAAGCTCACATGACCAAGCGGCAATTCAGGCTGGACCTGTACGCCAGCCGAGGTGTTGGTCGTCATACTCACTATTTCGCGGCCTGTGGCTGAATACGCCGAAACGGCACCACCCTTCCAGCCTTGATAGCTGGTGGTGGTCATGATAACCTGCCATGTGCAGGAAGGACCCACCAAAACTTTCATGACATTGGCGTGTTTCCCAACACGACCATTGGCAACGGCATACACGGCATAGTGGAATACATCGTAACGCGGCACACCGGCGTCTTCAAACTCAAGCGTAGCACCGGGGACTACATCGGTAAGGGTGGCGATGACTTCGTTGTCGCGCGTCACCACAACCTGTTCGATGGTCTCCAAGGTCGTGCCGTCAAGGGTGGTAGTAGGATTGGTCCAGTTGAGGCGCACCTTGAGGTCGGTGTCGCTGACAGGAACCGCCGTGAAATCAGTCGGCTCCGAAGGCGTCTGGTTATAGACCTCAGCAGGGACAAAATTGAACATGGCATCGGCGGGACTGGTGTAAGGAGCGTCATCGATGAGATACCAGCCGTCGGAGCCGCCGCCCCAACCTAGGTTGAAGTGGAACATATCGAAATCATCGTAGCCGTCGCACACGAAGGCATGGCAGCCACCGTCTTGGCAGCCACCGTAATACATAGGCCATCCCATGTCGAACTGTTCGCGCACCATGGCCTTCCAGGTCTCCGTCTCGAAGTCGTTGCGACGGAGCTGGACGATGGCATCGCAGTAGTTGAAATAGGTATGCATCACACCAGGGATGGGACCCGATGCGCCTCCGCTGCCATCAGGTCCATAGCCCATGTCGATGGTGACACCACAATGGAAACACAGTGTACCCGTGGCCAGCATTTCGGCTTCCGATGAATTGTTGTTCAGCACATTAGGCATGTTGTCCCAATCGTAGGTAGTGTTGCCGAAGTCGGCACAGATTTGGCCATAATCCTCATGGTAATAGCAATGGCTACCGATACCTTGGGCAGGATAGGCCCAGAAGCGCATCAGCTGCGACATAGCAGTGGCAAGGCAACCCACGATGGCATGACCGCCTGAGCCGGCAGGATCTTCGGGACAACAATAGTTATAGGGATAGGTTTGGTTCCATTGGGTTTGGCAGAAGTAACCCGTACCACGACCACCATGACGTGAAACGAGCCGACCATGCTCAAGTACCGAAGCCCATTCGGCAGCCACATCGGGAGTGGCCACGGCATTGCGCAATAGCGATATACACTCGGCCACGCCATCCAGATAATATGCCAACGCGGGCGGGATGTTTGCTGCATCGAAAGCCGACTGGTCGGAATATCCGATGACAGGACGATGCGCGTCGTCGCCAGCAATGATGACGAAATTATGTTCGCCGATGTTATAGACATAAAACGCATCGTTCTGACCCGTGTAGACGAGTTCGGGCAGGGCGCGTTCCATTGCAAACTGTGTCGAGGCAAATTTTTGGGCGGCAGTCAAGGCTAGGCTGCTGTCGATGGGCTTGGCCTGAAGTGCCATTATGCTGAAAACCAGCATGAAAACTGATAATAAAAGCTTTTTCATTTTACAGACAATTGTTCTAATTAACTACGTTGATTCTACGAATTGCCTGCAAATGTAGTATTATTTTCTTAAAAAATCCGCCACCACCTTATTAAATGCGTCAGGGTTTTTGTTGGCCACAAAATGGTCGCCTTCGAGGATGGCTAGTTGGGCATTAGGCAAACTCTTGTAGATAAGCCGTGTGTGCGATTCCTTAATCATGTCCTTGTTGCCTGCAACGACCAAAACAGGCATCGTCAGGCTGGCCAATTCAGAAGGCTCAATATGTGGCTCGTTGACCATCAGGCCGAGCATTTCGGCATTCTGTTTGGCTTTTTCGGATTTCTTGGCTAACAGCCTTGCGATGCGGTAGCCAAATTCGATGGGCCATTGATACAGCGGCTTCACACCCGAAGGAAACAGGTTGGCACCATCCACAATCATTTTATCGACCCTTTCCGGGTACTTCAATGCAAAGGTCAAGGCGATGTTGCCACCGTCGGAGAAGCCGAGTAGTATAGCTTTTTCTATGCCTTTTTCGTCCATGAAATCGTGCAAGTCCTCTGCAAATTGTTTGATGGTGAAAGGCTTTTCGCCACGAGGAGACTTACCATGACCTCGCGTATCGATGGCAATGACGCGGTAATCCCCAGCGAAAAAAGGGATCTGATGCTCAAAGTAGTCGTTGCTTTCACCGTTGCCATGGAGCAAGATGAGCGGTTGGCCTTGGCCTTGTTCGATATAGTTTAGTTTGATATCCATAGGTTTTTGTCTTATTGAGTTTCCCCTTCGGGGAATGGAGATGCATGTGTTTTGTTAACCGCGGCAAGCAACGTCTACGACTCGTAAGCTTTAAAAGCCGCCGCTGGCAACTATATGCCCCAGCTCCATTCCCGAAGGGAATCTATTCACATATACTTTTTCCTTTCTTCATCCGTAAACTTCTCAATGGCATACCTCAGCATGGTGCGCGGCATTGTTGCATGACGTGGCGCTAGCCATTCTTTCAGCCTTTGCTCATCGCGTTTTCCCGCCTCACGTAGCAGCCATCCGACGGCCTTCTGCAGGAGGTCGTGCAAGGGTTTCGGCTTGGCCAAAAAGAGTTCAGCAATGGCATAGGTGTCGTCCAACTCGCCATGACGGATGAATTGCATAGTACTCACCATACCGATGCGTTGCTCCCAAATCGTCTTTCCGTCGCGGGCTAGGTCGTAGAGCAAGGATCGGTCTTTGTCCAGGAGCCAGGTGCCAAGTAGTTCGTAACAGGAGAGGTCGACCAAATCCCAATTATTGATGTATTGGGTATGGGAAAGGTAAAAGTCAATGCATTGCTGTTGGAGATTCCGGGTCAAGCCCGGAATGACTGACAAGCCCGGAATGACTGAAGAGGAGGGCGAGACTCGCTTGCCTGCATGCTTGAAGATCTGCACCAAAGTCAGTAAAGCTGCCAAACGGATTTCGTGATACTCAGATTGGATGCACGCCTCCAAGTCGTCGAAAGAGGTCTCCTTCCAGCACTGTTTCACCACCTCACGAGTGACAGGCACTTTGACACCAAGGAATTTATCCCCCTCGCCATATTGTCCCTTACCCGTCTTGAAGAAACGCGACAGGTTGACGGCTTGCTCGGCATCTTGTCGGGCGAGGATTTCGTTAAACAGCCTGCAATTCATGTTTTTGCTTCTTAATACCTAACACGCACCATCTGACAAACGGAATACGGCATATGATCTCATAAATCACTGGCGACAAAACCATGACGGCCAAGAAAAGGATAACATACATCATCCAAGGGGCCAACGAGGTGTAGTATTTCATCATATAGCCCAAAGAGGCAATCACCAGATAATGAACGATATAGATACCGTAACTCGAACGAGTCATATAACCTGCGAAAGCTCCAGTACGGTTGAAACGCGCCTTAAACCAACCCATCATGGCAAGACACATCAGCCAGCCATAAAGGCAGTTAAGCGGGCTCCCCAGATACTGAGGCGAAGTATTATCCTGACCGAAGGTAGAAATAATTAGGACCGCGCCAGCAACGACGGCACAAGCCAACAACGGAATCCAAGCCTTCTCGAGTTTCGCGTGCACCTCGTCGTGCGAGAACACGAAATAACCCAACAGGAAGGGAACCAGATAGAACAGAGGCTTATACAAGTTCAAGAGGCCATCCAACGATTCGGGACGGGGATTCTTGATGAGCGTCTGCTCACCAACCCAAAACAGCACACCCAGCAGGATGATGACAACAAGGTTGGCCTTTCCGCACCAGTTCCAGAATCTGTCTTTCCTGTCTATCGCACGCACCAAAAGCAACACAAGGCAAAGCAACCACAACACCTGGATGAACCACAAGGGTCCTGTGCCGCTTATGGCCATCATGAAATACTTTGCTATTGCGGGCACGCCATCAAACACGCCTTGCCTTGAGGCAACAACGGTATTGAAATAACCCACCATCCAATGGAACACAAAGAGGCCTATCGTGCCTGGCACCAATAGTTTGCGCGTACGCGACTTAAACCACTCCTTACCTGATTGCTTTTGCAGTGCATATCGGGAGCTGGCACCGGCCAGTAAAAACAATAGCGGCATGAACCAGGGATAGAGGATATACATGACGACATCCTGATACTGCTTATACTGAGGGTATTCGCCAAAGCCACCGACACCACCGAAGACACCTTTGTTGTTGTAGAAATAAAAAACGTGGTAAAACAGCACCAAGAGCACCGTCACCCAACGTAGGTTATCCATCCAATGCTTGCGTTCCATCACTTGCCCTCCCCTAACACTTCATCAATTTTGTCCTGAAATATCTCCGTCTTCAAAATGGCCATGCCTTTTGAGTCGCCCAGCACCAACAGGCTGTCGCCAGCCTTGATGCCATAAAGTTCGCGGGCGTCTTTCGGAATGACGATCTGTCCCCTGTCGCCCACTTTTACTACACCGAAAATGTATTTTCCTTGTTCTGCTATCATGATAGTTTGATTTGTATGATTTTTCATATTTTGCAGCAAAAGTAGGAAAAGTTTTCATTACTTGTATCATTTCAAGCCAAAAAAAGCGCATTTTTTGATGGTTTTTTCTATTTTTGCACTCAAATCGAAGTCAAATAATCATATTTAAAATGAAAAAGATAACCTTACTTCTTGTTCTTGCCTTGAGCACCCTGTTTGCCCTGGCCCAAAATGGCCGCATTGACTTGCGCCACGAAACAAAAGCTGAAATCACGCACAGCGAGTTCAACAACCTCCGTGCCACCTTCAGCTATGGCTCCATCGAGAGCATTGAGATTGCTACCGAAAGAGGCACTTTCTCCGAAATCGCCATCGAAGGCACCTATGCCTCTGGCGAAATCGGCACGCCCGAACTACCTGCCTCTCACCAACTGCTGGCTGTGCCTTTTGGTGCCACGCCTCGCGTTAATGTCATCAGTTACACGACAACCGATTATCGTCTCTCCGACTATGGCATCGGCACCATCCTGCCGCATCAGCCTTCTGTCCGCAAGGACCAGAATCCTGAAGACGTAGAGTTCGTGTACAACACCGCTGCCTATCAAACCCGCAGCCTTGCCACAGCTCCCGAAGCCACAATCGAAATGCAAGGCACCATGCGTGGCATCCGCATCGGCTCGCTGCTCATCAACCCCGTCAGCTACAACCCCGCCGCCAACACCTTGCGTGTGTTCAACGACATCGAGGTGGAAGTCAGCTTCGACGGTGCCGACCGCGCCGAAACCGAACGCATGCTGCTCAGCACCTACAGCCCCTATTTCGACATCGTCTACAAGCAGATGTTCAACTATCGTCAAATCCTTGACGTCTACACCGACCACCCCGACCTGATGGCCTATCCCGTCCACATGATCGTGATTACGCCCGAAGACTACGTCACTGCCTTGCAGCCTTGGATCAACTGGAAGATTCAGAAGGGCTTCGACGTGAATGTGGTGACCACAGCACAGGCCGGCGGTAACTACAACGCCATTCAGTCCTACGTGCAGAACCTCTACAACACAGGCGTCAACCAAGGTGCTACGCCGACCTTCGTCATCCTGGTGGGTGACACGGGTCAAGTCCCAGGAAAAACTAGTGGTAATGCCACCCAAAAGGTGACCGACCTGTACTATGGCTCCATCGATGGCGACTACTTCCCCGACATGTTCTACAGCCGTATGTCGGCCGAGAACACCAACCAAGTCACGGCCATCGTCAACAAGATCTTGCAATACGAGCAATACACCATGCCCGACCCGAGTTACCTGAGCAACGTGACCCTCATCGCCGGCTGGGACAGCTACTGGAATGCTCGCATTGGTCGACCCACCATCAACTATGCCACCACCTATTACTATAATACAGCCCATGGCTTTAACCAGGTGAACGCCTACCTCCAACAAGGCCAATATACGGGTTGTTATAACACCCTGAATACAGGTGTTGGTTTCATCAACTATACGGCTCACGGCTCAGAGACCAGCTGGTCCGACCCGCAATTCACGGTCTCCAACGTCAACGCCTTGACCAATGCCAACAAATATTTCCTTGCTATGGGTAACTGCTGCTTGACGGGTAACTTCGGCCACAGTCAGCCCTGCTTCGGCGAGGCCATGCTCCGTGGCGAAAACAAAGCCGCCTATTCCTATATCGGTTCATGCCCTGTCACCTATTGGTATGAGGACTACTACTTCGGCGTAGGCGCTACCACCGTCATGAACCAAACCCCCACGCTTGAAAACACAGCCACTGGCGTTTACGACGGCATCTGGATGGACGACACCTACAACACGGTATCTTCCATTACTTTCCTTGGCAACATCGCCGTCTGCTATGCCAGCACAGGTGGTTACCAAACCAGTTCCAGCCCACTCTATTATTGGCAGGCTTACCATGTGCTCGGCGACGGCTCCATCATGCCTTACCGTGTGAATCCCACACCCAACACCGTCAGCCACGCCAGCACCTTCCCCGCTGGTGCCACCTCGTTCCAAGTGAGCGCCGAAGCCGGCTCTTATGTTGGCATCTCGCAGAATAACGTCCTGAAAGGCGCTGCTTTGGTACCTGCCTCTGGCTCGGTCAGCGTACCGGTCTCAGCAGGTATCACTTCAGGACAGGTGCGTATCGTGGTCACCAAGCCGCAACGTCAGCCCTACATCCAAGACATCAACGTAGGCGGTGCTCCGCAGTCATTCACCATCAACGTGTCGGCCAACCCGACTATTGGTGGCACCGTCAGTGGTGGCGGAACCTACAACCAAGGTCAGTCGTGCACGGTTACCGCAGCAGCCAACGCGAGTTACTCCTTCGTTAACTGGACCGAAAACGGCAACGTGGTCTCCACCAACAGAAACTACACCTTCACCGTCACGAGCAACCGTACCTTGGTGGCCAACTTCCAGGCACAGCCTCAGAACTACAGCATCACCGTGTCGGCCAACCCGACCAACGGCGGCACCGTCACGGGTGGTGGCTCCTACCAGCAGGGACAATCCTGCACCGTGAATGCCACGCCTGCTACAGGTTACAATTTCGTGAGATGGACAGAAAACGGCCAGCAGGTTAGCACCAACGCCAGCTATACCTTCACCGTCACGGGCAACCGCACTTTGGTGGCTCAATTCCAACTCCAGAGCTTCTCCATCACTGCATCGGCCGACCCGAACAACGGAGGCACGGTGACGGGTGGTGGCACCTATAACTACGGTCAAAGCTGCACACTGTCGGCCACACCTGCTACGGGCTACACCTTCGTCAACTGGACCAAGAACGGCCAGCAGGTCAGCACCAACGCCAGCTACACCTTCAACGTGACCAGCTCGGGAGCGTATGTGGCACATTTCCAGATCCAGAGCTATAACATCGCTGTGGTTGCCAAACCTGCCAATGGCGGCACCGTGACGGGTGGCGGCACTTACACTTATGGCCAGAATTGCACCATCACGGCCACTGCCAACGAAGGCTACGATTTCATCAACTGGACGGAAAACAACATCCCGGTTTCCACCAATCCGAGCTATAGCTTCAACGTGACGGGCAACCACAGCTTCGCTGCCAACTTTGAGTTGCAGACCATTGAAATCACCGCTACCGTTGAGCCGGCCGAAGGCGGCACCGCCACTGGCGGCGGCACATATACCTATGGCGACGAGGTGACCATCACCGTGGAGACTAACGAAGACTGG
Source organism: Candidatus Alcium sp. F082 (assembly GCA_001543395.1). Taxonomy (GTDB): domain Bacteria; phylum Bacteroidota; class Bacteroidia; order Bacteroidales; family F082; genus Limimorpha. Next base: position 123,334 of record LPNG01000001.1, read on the forward strand.
GCCTTCCTCAACTGGACTGAAAACGGCACTGTGGTGTCGGAGGAAAAGACCTATACCTTCATCGCCACCTCCAGCCGCGACTTGGTGGCTAACCTCATCTACACCGTAGGCGTCGGCGAGCAGATGGGCAACAACATCACCCTTTACCCCAACCCCGTCAACGACAAGCTGACCATTGAGGCAGAATCCGCCCTCGGTACCGTCGAGATCTACAACCTCATGGGTGCCTTGGTCTACAGCCAGAAAGGTTGCGCCAACAAGGTGGAAATCAACACCTCCGACCTGCAAAGCGGCATCTATTTCATCCGTATGACGAATGACAATACCTCTGAAACCAGAAGGTTTGTGAAAGAATAAGTCAAGTTAATAAACCAAAAAACCGACCGTCTATAGATTCCCGAGGGAATGACATAGACGGTCGGTTTTTTACGTCGTTGCTCCTGTTTATCTATTGGCTTGCGGCGCTGCTGCGCGGCTTTGGTTGACTATCCACACACCTGTGAACACCAAGACCATGGCGACCAATTTCTTCCATGTGAGATGGTCCAAACCGATATAGATGCTGATGAGTGTGGCAATGATAGGCTGCACGTAGTTGTACATGCTTACCAAGGTGGGACGCAGTCTCTTCTGCCCGACAGGGATCAGGAAATAGGCCACAAAGGTGGCAAAGACCACTACGAAGGCCACTTGCCATAAGATCTTACTCTCCATCTGGGCGAAAGGCACATGGACGAGATGACGCGCATTGAACGGCAAGGCCACCAGCATAGAGAAGAGGAACATCCACTTCATGAAAGTGACCACGTTGTATCTCGAGATGAGTGGGCGGAAGATACCGAGATAGAGGGCAAATGTCAGGCCGTTGACGACGACCAGGACGATGCCCATGGGCTTCGTCTCCGAAGCCCCACCACCCAGTCCCACTGAGTTGAAGATCAGGAAGAGCACACCAGCCAGACTCACCAACACACCCGCGATCTTCTTGAAAGTAATGGGTTCCTTCAAGGCAACAGCTGCAACCAGCATCGTTAGAATTGGCGTACAAGTGTTGGTGATGCTCGTATCGATGGAGGTCGTCATAGTGATGGCCTTCAGAAAGCTGATTTGGGTCAGGAAGAGGCCCAACATGGAAGCGATGAAAATCTGCCCCATGTCCTTCAGCGGGACCTTCTCCTTGGGCATAAAGAGCGAGAGCAGCCAAAACAAGGCCGTGGCTCCCATTGCACGGAGACAAAACAAGTCCATGGGCGTCAGCACGTGCGCATTGGAGATGTTCTTGCAGCACACAATGTTGAAGCCGAAGATGCAATAGGCGCCAAAACAGGCGAGATGCCCTATGAGGGTGGATTTATTCGATCCAGTAGACATAATTCTCCTTACGTGGACGGGCCTCAGGATAGTCACCGTTCACATAGCCGAGGATGCAGTTGCCGATGCCGACATATTTGTTGGTGTCGATGCCCAGTCCGGCGAGGATGGCTTTACCTTCTTCCGTCTCAAAGACCTCTTTGGCACGGTGGATCCAGCACGAGCCCAAGCCTTTGGCATGAGCAGCGTTGAGCAGGTTGCCCATGACGAGCGAGCCATCTTCCTTCCAAGTCATGGCGGCGGTGCTGTCGGCCAAGACCACGAGCACCACGGGAGCGCCATAGAAGGGATCGTTGTCGGCACCCATCACGGAGGCGTTGAGGCGGCTCATCTCATCGCGCACCTCACGGTTGGTGACGGCGATGATGATAGGTGCTTGGCGGTTCATGCCCGTAGGGGCGTAGGTGCCCGCCTCGCAGATCTCTTCGATGACCTCCTTGGGAGGAATCTGGTCGGTGTAGCTGCGGATGCTACGACGCGTCAGCAGGTCTTGCATGGTCGTATTCATAGTCGTTTCGTTTGTAGTTTCTTGATTGCTCTGGTTATCGGAACTCTCCGTGGTCTTGTTGCCGCATGAACTGACAGCGGCGAAGACGGCCAAAGCGAAAATAAAGCAGAGTCTCTTCATGATATTTGCGTTTAGGCGACAAAGATACGGATATATTTCGCAATTTTGCAGGCCCAAATAAGATTTCAATGCAAAAAATAAAGAGCTACGTCCTCCCCATCGCCATCGTGCTGGGATTGTTGCTGCACGACTATTGTGCCGCTTTCAGCGTAGTGGTGCCCTATATCATCTTCACCATCATCCTGTTGACCTTTACCGCCGTCGACATCACGAAGCTGCGGTTCAAGCCTTTGTTCATTTGGATTATCCTGTTTCAGGTAGTGGTGAGTCTGGGTGGCTATTACTTGCTGCGGCTCTTTCATGTCAACGAAATCATCGCTGAGGGTGTGTTTATCGGAGTGTTGTGTCCTGTAGCTGCCTCAGTGGCGGTGGTCAGCACTATGCTGGGGGCCGACCGCAACACGGTGACTTCCTTCTCCGTCATCGGCAATCTAGTGATCTCCGTGGTGGCGCCCATCTACTTCTCCTTCATCGGGGTGAACCAGGACCTGCCTTTCTTCACATCGTTTTTGCACATCTTACGGCGCATCGGCACCGTCATCGGCTTGCCCTTCTTCATCGCCTTGGCCTTGCAGCTTTGTCTGCCCAAAGCCAACGCTTTCCTAAGCCGTTACAAGGGCTTGGCCTTCTACCTCTGGGCGGTGGCTTTGTTTCTCACTTTGGGCCAGACCATTCACTTCATCTTCCTCAACGGCAAGGGCAATTGGGGCAGTATCCTATGGCTCGGCGTCTCGGCCTTGTTGTTCTGCATCATCCAATTCGGCTTAGGCAAATGGATAGGCAGCAAATACGGCGACACCATTGCGGGTGGGCAGCTGCTTGGGCAGAAAAACAGTGCCATGGGCATCTGGATGGCCAACCATTATCTAAACCCTTTGGCTTCGGTCTTCTTGGCCTTTTATTCCGTCTTCCAGAACCTGTTCAACAGCTGGCAGCTTTGGTATAAGGAGAGGAAAAAGAAATAAACACTATATGAGGTTCCCGCCTGACGGCGGGAATGGAGTTGGACACATTGTATCCAGCGGCGGCGTGATGCGGTTACTGGTCAGTAGCTGGCTTTAGCCGCCGCGTGTAACAATACTATACACTCGCCATTCCCGCGAAGCGGGAACCTCAACCCATACAACAAACAAAGGCCTCCCGTATGGGGAGGCCTCCATTGAATCAAAAAACGATAAAACGTTCAGTGAATTATTCTTGTTCCTTCTTGCGCTTGCCAAGGAGGTAGGCGCCAGCCAGGCCGGCGAGGAGCATGATGCCTTCTCCAGCAGGGGCCTGCTTCCATTGGTCGTACTCAACATTCTCTTGAGGAACCATGACACCAAAATCATTTTCGCTAAGGCGACCACGTTTGTTGTTGTTCCATTCATCTTCCTCGAGAACGAACACCTGTGACATGGCGGGTACAACGGCCATCAACATCAAGGTTGTGATTGCAATTATTCTTTTTTTCATCGTATTTTGGGTTTTATTTGTTATTTCTTCCGTTAATGTTGGGGTCTTGTAAGGGCGAACCCGGGTTCGCCCCTACAATTACCATACCGTTTTTATCTCACCACGACCTTTTGGACCTTGGTGCTGTTGCCTTCGCTTATGCGGAGCATGTAGACACCCTTGGCCACATTGTTCAGGTTGACACGGTTCTGGTCGTTGGTCAGGCGAGTGCTGTAGATCGTACGACCCAGCACGTCGACCACGTCGAGGTTACCCTTGCCGTTGATGACCCACTCGGAGCCGTCGAACCAGGCGAAGTCGTTGTCGCTCTCGTTGTACTCCTCGACGTCGGTCACAGCGAAGGTGATGTAGAAGCGCGACACATAGTCATCGGTGGTGGCATCGAAGGTGTAGTGGTCGCTACGCAGCATGTCGGTGATCGTACCCGTCATGTTATCAACCAGCAGCAAGCTCGTGAAGTCACCATTCTGGGTGTTCCAGGTCAGCGTGAAGGTGCCGTCTTCATCGGTGATGAAGCGCACGGGCACGCGATCGGTACCTTCGGGCGTAAACACCAGACCGTAGCTGGTGCCCTCAAGATGGGCTGCGATCTTGAAGTTGGCGTTGCGCAGGTTGTTCACCTTGCGGACACCGCCAATCTCAGGACGGAGCAACTCGATAATGGCGAGGTCACGATTACCCGTCTCATTCTCAGCAAAGAGGTTGACCACAGGATATCTGGGTTGTTCCTCACCGCGGAAGTAAGACGTCTCGTTAGGCGTAGCAGTAGCCATGTCGTAAGTGAACTTAAGTTCTTTTTCCGTTCCTTCACGTCCTTCAATAACCACGAAGAATGCTTGGTGCGGGTGGATGAACTGAGAAGGAACAGCTGTGTTGACAGAAGCATTGGTGATGTAAGGACCATAAGTGCCATTGTCAGCGTCGTAGATATAGAAACCATTGGCTGTAGCATAACCACCAAAACCGTTCTCCGATGCAACCTTGGCGAGGTCAAGATAGGCCTGATAGGGGTTACCCACAAGGTTGCTGCCCCAATCCTTAGTGGGAGCAGGGTCGTTTTCCTGGTCTCCAGAGATGGTAAGATTAATCTTAACCTCCTTGTTGTTCAGTGTACCCGTGTTACTCAGGTAGCTGTCCTTGCTGATGGCCATCATGTAGCCACGGCCAGGAGTGAAGGTCGTTTCGTTAGTATACATAATCTGGTCGTATGGGTCATCATAGTGCCAGTGGCTATCAGAACCACGCTTGAAGTTAATCCAATGGTACTGTGGCTCATAGTATGTATAAAGATCCCATGTGACTTCAGTTTGATCAAGCAAACCATTTGGCATGTAGTTTCCAACCATAGTCAAAATATTGGCAGGTGCACCATGTAAAGCCTGTCCTCCATAAGTCGTACCCATCGGAGCATCGCTCAGCGGCGTTGACATCAAGTGCCAGTCATACTCTAACAAGTTGCCATAGTAGTCGTGAGCGCTCTTGCTCGAGTTGTCGAAGGTGATACCCACGACAGCTTTGATACTAGCCATAGCTTTGCCGTTAGTGGCTTCCTTCTGCAGCAATACGGCATCTTCGTTGATGAAGAGCATATTGTCACCATTGCCCTTCGTCACATCAACAGCTTTGCCATAGAGGAACATTTTGACCGACTTGCCATCAAATCTGGCAAACAGATTGTCGAGGCCGTTGGCACCATCATAAATGGAGCTATAGCGCAAGAACTTGCCATCAGTAGAAGCCAAACTGTTGTCGGTGTCGAAGCCTAAAATCGGCAAGTCGCTATTGATGTCGCCAGAGGTCGGACGGAACCACTTGGTATAGCCAGTGTGCGTCTTGACCCATTGGTTCAAAGCGTCAAGCATACCAGGCCATCTGTTTATTTTACCACCACTGTATGTAATCGCAGTTGCAACACAATTGTTGGATTGTCCATCAGCAAAAGTAATCTTGTTGTCGTCATACATATAACCGATAGCTTTGCGATCCAATGGTGCGCTATAGAGGCCGTGGCCTGTGAGTGAAGTCTCATTACCAGGAATACCAACATAACCGTTTGAAGCGTCTGCATAGCAGATGGTAATCTCACCATCGCTATTGTCGTAAGCAAAAGCTGGGAAGGTTTGCTCACCAATAGCAGCGTAGCAGTTCTCCACATGACCATTGTTTACGCCAACGAGACCACCAATACTAGTAGCTTGCGTACCCGTGACAGTCACGTTGCTGTAGCTATTGTAGAGGTCAGCACCATTGACGGCAACCAAACCGCCAACTGTGGTTTCGTCTCTCTGTGCTATAATCGTGTTAACAGCGAAAGAGGAATGGATGGTGCTACCTTCTTCGGCAACAGCGACGAGACCGCCAATATTCTGGGCAAATTCGTCATCGCCAGTAAGATTACCAGCAGCTTCAATATTGGCGAGTGTACCACCTCTCATGGTACCGATAACCGTAGCATAGTTATTGGCCACACCATTGAAGTTGGCAACGGCAACCATATCGTGGATATTGGCACCTTCGGTGATACCAAACATACCGAGGTCTGTTCTGTAGAGCGAACTGACGAGGCCTTCAATCACAAATCCATTACCCTCAAATTCACCCTTGAACACATTATTTCTCTCACCAATTGGCACCCAAGTATGCTCATGCATGTCTAGGTCTTTCTTGATGATCACTTTCTTATTGGTAAAGTCGTCGGGGTCACAGCCATTCTCACCATTGACCAAAGAAATTACCCAAGCAAGGTCTTCTTCGGAGTCGATGTTATCGATGGAAAAACCTTCGGGCTGCGAAGTGACCCAAGTTACCCAAGTGTCAATCCAATACAGGATGTTGGGATCGGCACCCGTTTCCAACTTATAGATTTCGCCATCGTGGACAATAATGGCCTGAGTTTCATGAGGTTCATCAAGCCAGGCAAGCTCGTTAGAATAGACCACCTCAGCAATACCGGCAACAAAGTAATCGATAGGCTTGCTCAAGCCAATGAAAGCGGAATGTGCTGCATCATTTTCAACGTAAGCCAATTCCTTGTAGTTCTCAGAATCATTGTCTTCACCAATCTGAAGCTTTTTATCTACACCAGCAAGGTAGACATTGTTTTGGCCGTTACTATTTGTGTTGTCCCAAACCTTAACCATGTCAGAGGCAATCATGGTGCCATTCATATAAACGCCACCGCCATTCCCGTCAGTCTTGTTGTCAGTGATAGAGGCATCCTGATTCATCATCAAAGTACCGCCGTTATTCACATAAACAGCACCGCCGTCATTAGTATTGTAGTTCTGCTCCAAAAGCACAGCTTGATTCAACTCAAGGGTACCGCCGTTCTGAACAGTGATTAACGGGGACGTAGAAGTAACAGTACTATATTCAACACCTTCTTCACCACCATTATTATAATAACCGTCCAAATCGATACCACGTATAATCATATGACCGCCATTCGGCACATCAACTAGTGCACCCGTATAGGCTGCGTTGTCAGGATTGCCAATGATACCGACTTCTTCATTATACAATTCATGACCACCATTATAACGGTAAATCTTCACTTGACCACCTTGGGTAAGGCCATTCCATTCGAGGTCATCGTCGGCTGTCACTTGGTTAACCACATAGACTTCATCGCCAGGCAAGAAGCCTGAACGGGTAAAGATGGCACCCAAAGTAAGCATGGCTCTGTCAGGTTTCGTACCTGGATAGGAGTTCTTACCGTTAACACCATCCAAATAGAAGCGGTTGCCCATACCACGACGATACACCTTGATGGTAATCGTGAAGTCTTTAGAACCATTCGGATATTGAGTAGTGGTCTCGCCATAGTTGGTAAATCTCATGTGATATACCAAAGTACCCATCAGTTCAGGAGCGACAACTCCTACCAATTCCTCTTGTCCATTGTAATTCAAGGCGAAGTCGAATGAGAATTGCGTACGGCCACCCGTGGTACCCATTTCTTTAGGTGTAATCGCTGGCGGGCCTAACAACACCCTGGTGTCATAAACTGTGGGAGTAAGCTCATTCCAACCCGTTGTACCATCGTAGTTATCGGAAATGCTAAATTCCATGGCAAACTTGGTCTTATCAAAACCACCATCAGCAATATTAACCAACGTACCTGAGCCACCGCCATTGGTCGGCAAAGTAGCAGGCGTCCAGTCAATGCTTTCAACGGTGAAATGGGAATCAACGCCTGGTACATTCAAGTTGAAACGAGGTAACACCACTTGTACATGAGCCTCTTCAGCTGTAGAGCCATTACCGTTCATCACAGCATAAACCTCAGTCTCAAAGTTACGGCCAACGATGGTTGAGGTATTGACAATCAGCTTGATCTTGACGATGTCTTTCACATTGCCGTTCTTGTCACATTGCACCAGATTAACCCACATCGGTTTGTATGTCTTGTTAGAGCTCAACAAGTCACTATAGGTCAAGCGGAATTTCACAGTAGGCATAATGTCATTGGTAGTATAAGTGAACTTATTGATAGGTTCACCCTCCTGACGTTTCACCAAGAATTCATCGGCATCATTATTGATAATCAGAGCAGGAGCTGTGGCACCTTCAATTTGGGGTGAGCTTAAGGCATCACCTTCACCACTGAGGATGACCAAACCGTAGTTGACATCAGGGTTGCTTCTAATTTCATTTTGAGCCTCAGTATTGGCTTCAAGAACCTGTGCATGTGTAGAGGTATTGTAATAAATCCAGGCATCATTATCATAAAGAGCCGCATTATAGGTCATCAACTCCGGACCGTAATCAGTGGTGGTAGCAAGAGCAGGCGCAGTGCCCTTAGTTTGGAAAGCATAATAGTAATCATGGCCACGCCATGCAGGTAATTCAATCTCAACATCCACATATTTGAACACATTATTACCATAAGCCACCACATCGAAAACGCCTTCACGTTCGTGGATCTGGCCTGTAGTACGCCAAATACGGAAGTAGGCCTCACCCACCTTCGAGCCAGGAGTGTGGTTTTCGTAGGCCATCTGAACATTACCTTCATTACCTTCCAAATCAAACACGTTGTCGCTATCGACATAGCTCACCCAACCACCATCGTTGCGGTTGTCATAGGTGGCATCATTGATATGGAACAAGTTATCGTCGTTGGCGCACCATCGCGGACGAGCGTATGCACAGGTAGCTTCGTTGTTGTCGGCAGTCATCATATATGCATAGCCGTTGAGCATGCCATAGCCAGGCTCATAGGAAACGTTGTTGCCTGAGCCACTTGCAATCTGCTTGTCATGGTAAACCTTAATGTAGTTACCACCATTCACACGAATCTTATTAGGCGTGGCACTCAATGTAGAAGGATTGACAACTGTGTAATCACCATTGTCATAAGTACCATCGATTTGTTTCGTAGGCAACTCAGCCGTGTAAACATCACTGCACGAAGTGCTCCAGAAGGTCATGACTTGGTCGACGGGGGCATCCATGATGAGAGTGCTACCACCTGTTACAATGACCGCCTCAGTAGCCTCATAGAGAGAATACACCTCAGTGACATTGAGGGAGTTGATACGGCCTTGGCCTAAGAAATCGACATGGACATTATCCAATACAATGTAGTCGGCACGCTGAATAGATCCAAAGTTACGTGTAGCGGAATTGTAGGGACTTTGAGATTGACCATAGTTGCGCAGCATCACGGTATGTTCTTTCTTACCAGCATCGCAGGATGTACCTGAGCCGAAAAGGCTGCCGTCGATACCCATGTAACCCACAGTATTCTTGTCTGAGGTGTTGGTGATGTAGTCTTTACCATCGACATAGACGTTGGAGTTACCAGATATAGTAGGAGCGCCAAACTGGTCCACGAAGGTACCCCAGTCGCCACCAGCCCAAACAGAACCTGTGATCGACAGTTTGGAGATGGTGTATTCCTCTCCAGCCGACTCGCTGCCTAAAGTTTCCACATGGTTCGGTGCGTTATAGATGGCATCCTTACCCACAAAGGCAAATACCGAACCGAAGCAGTTGCCGAAGAAGCCGGCGGCATACACCTGCTGGTCAATCTGACCACCACTGATGTTGACTACGCACACAGTCTCTTCGTTGGTAGCTGTTTCGAAGTCGCCAGGCTCAAACGAGAGAGCATCGTCGGCATTACGCGAGCCGCCATACACGTTGGCGAAGACATGGCCACCCATCACGTTGACAGTATGGCGACCGGCTACATACACTTGGTGTTGCTCACCGAGTGCACCACCATACACGCTGCCATGCACCGAGCCGTTCTTCACATTGACGATAGTACCACCATCAGTAGTGCCAAAGGCGCCGCCACCAAATACATTCTCGCTGATGTTACCGCCATTGATAGTAACCGTAGAAGCAACAGCAACTTCCTGTTGCTCTGGAGCAATTATCTCAATATCATCAATAAGCAGCCAATATTGGTCAGTACAATTAAAGTGGCGAATGGCAATATAACCTGCTTTACCAGAATAGGCACTTAAATTAGCTGAGAATTGATGCCATGTGCCTTGATCACGATTACCGCCACGTGACACTCCTTCAGGACCTTTATTTCCATTAGCAGGCAATGTCCATTCGTTAACCAAAACGAAAGAAGAAGCGTTGTTATCTGTAATAGAAACAAACACGCCAAAATGCTCTTCCGAATAATTACCATCTTGAGCACAAGCCCAAAAACTGATGCTGCCACCTAGATTCACACGTGGGGAAACCAAATAGTTGTCTGGTGTTAAAGCACCGACATTGTTAATATAAGAAGCAGAGGCGGCAACACCAGTACCATTATGTCCACCGAAATCCGTACTAGCCTGCCAGTTATAATTATCACCATCGGCATCAATCGTTGTCCAATTGCCCAATGTACCATCAGCAAAATCATATGTTAACGTTCCGAAAAGGCCTGGTTCAACAGCACTTTCTGCTCCAATATTTCCATTCTCACCGCCACCATACACATTGGCGATGGTGCCGCCAGTAACTTCCACAAAGGTTTGGCCAATAACTTCAGCAGAAGAAGAAGTAGCACCCTTGCCAGCGCCATACACATCCTTCATGGTGCCACCGCTGACCTTAACGTTGGTATTACCCGTTACGGTACCTTCCTCACCACCGCCATACACATTATTATTAATAGTGCCACCAGAGATGTTGACAGAGGTGCCAGCCGCCATATTGGTAGCAGATCCATATCCACCACCGAACACATTGGTGACGGTACCGCCTCCGACATTCACAGTGGCAAGACCCGCCACTGCACCAGATGCGTTGGCACCTCCATAGAGTGATCCAACAACCTTACCACCTTTCATGGTAACCGTTGTCTTGGCCTCGCTACGGGCTCGGTTGGCACCACCGAACACGGAACCACTCACGGTAAGTGTATTCGCGCCTCCGCCAAGCACCCACACTTCGGTGTCATCGGTGCAGTAACCGTTGTTACCTCCGCCATACACATTACCAGCAATCTGGGCTTCGTCTGCTACGACAACGAAAGATTTTTGAACAGTATATCTATTATCTGCAGTGGCATAATTACCATAGCCGGATCCGAAGACGCCTTCACCGCTATCAGTTTGTTTTGCATTACCACCAAAATAAATATAGGTATTACCTTCGGTCACACCATTCTCATCGGTGGAATTGTCTGTACCATAACAACCACCTGCAACCCAATCAGTAAATGTACCACCAGTAATAACAGTCTTTCTGCTTCCATATGCTGTTGAGTGCTGTCCTGAACCATATAAATATTGATTGATTGTGCCACCTTTAATGCGCATATTTAAGGTGAGTGTAGTGGCACTTACTCCTCTTTCAATACCACCAGCAATACCTCCTTGGAACACGCCTCCTAAGACTTCAAGGTATCGCGGCGCCTGGGTATTGTATGAACTACTATTGGCTTCATAGCCCATGTATAACTCTGTATTGTCTCCTGTGGAGCCAAATGTACCGCTCATGGCTGTGACTTTAGCAGTGCCGTTTGCTGAAGTCAAGTTAAAGTTGTAAGCCACCTCCGCTTGTTGAGCAATGGTAAGATTGGTATTCGTCTTCTTGGCACGGTCGTAGTCGCAACCAAGTGTCATTTTCCATGTGTTGGCAGAACCAGTTCTTGTATTTCTATATCCATAGAACATATAAGCTCGGGTAAAACTACCACTTTCAATGCGCAAGTTAAAACTATTAATAGTGACATTACCACCATTGGTGCCATAATAGCCATAAATCCTACTAATAGCATTGCTACAAGTTATACCACGACCGATGATTAGGCTGTTGCCTTGGCCATTAAGGTAGGTGTTTTCACCTGCTCTAGACAATGTGGCATTCTCAAACTTTGTGTTAGCTCGGCAATTGAAATAATTATTATAGTTGTCGCTATAGCCAAAAGTGATAGTTCTTTTAGTTCCCGCACCCGTTGCAGGATCAAGTGTAGTATAAGTAACAGGAACGTTCAATCCATTTCCGTATAGGGTCGTGTTTGAAGAGAGGTAAACAAAGTTGCGCTCATAACCAACCGAAGCCTCAAGGCCATTGGTCGTGTTACTTGTCACGACATAGGCTCTTGCCCAAACTGCTTCAAATTCCACTTCATTGCCATCGCTGTTGTTGGTAACAAATTGGATTTCCGTTTCGGCAGGAATAATGCTACCCACATTATAACCATTAATGGTCACGCCATTGAGGCTCTTCACACGCCAACCATAGAAACCTGTATAATACTTTGTGCCTTGTAAAGTGAAAGAAGGACGCACACTGAACGGGTTCGGAATCAGCGTATAGGCCAAGTTGCCAGTACCGGCATCACCATTGGCACGCTCGAGGGTCTTCAGATAGATGAAAGTGTCTTCTTCATCAGAAGGACCGACTTTCACACCTGTAGCATCGCTAAGGTTACCAGAAGGTGTAGCACCTGTAGAGGTGTACATTTTACCATTACCATAATTAAGTAATCTTCACATCAGCAGGATTGAGACTACGGATGGGATTAGTAGCATCGCTATAGTAGCTCCAGCTATGGTCTTCAAAATCGTTGAGGATAACAACGCCACCATATGTGCCGCTATTGCCACCGCCAGGCAGATACATCTCAGTCACCACATTCGAAGGGTCGTAGTTTTGGTCAACAACTCCATCGGTCACTTTATAGGCAATCACTTTTACCGTAGTACCAGGATGGAGGTCATTCACTGTAACCGATGTTCCAGTTGTCACCTCCGTGCCATTGGTCGTGCTGGGGGTAGAGCCGTCCGTAGTATAGCGGATGACGTAGTTATCTTCCCAAGAGATTGTAGCTGTACCCGTATTGTTATTATCTACGATAGTAATTGAAGGATCAGGCACTTGCAGCTTTGCGAAGTTGTATAGGATCACAGCAGACTGCTTGGCACAAGTTTGGGCAACGATACGGAACTTGAAATTGGTATTGGGGCTAGTCCATTCGAAATGCACCTTGCCAGGCATCGCACCGTTCCATCCATCGGGAGCCACATAGGTACCCACATTATTAGGATTACCATTACCAAGATAATCAGGATCCTCAGGCGTGCCGCCATTGTATGCGCGTGTATAAATAACACCATAAGTTTCGTTAATATGGTCCGGCACTGCAGGAGGCGTAATGATGATGGTATTGCCATCACGTTCAATCAACGCATCGTTAGCATTGGGAACAGGAGTGGCGTCAGAGGCATTGTAGGTCTTATCTGCAAAACCTTCACATGTTTGGTTGCCAATAACAGTAATTGCCTTCACCGTCGTAGGATAGGTGATGGAGAAAGGATCTTCATAGAGCATGCTGCTCGTACCCGGATTGCTGCCGTTAGTCGTATAACGGACTTGGGCACCCAACGTAGTGGGATAAAGCACAATCAAGTCGGAGCACACTTCCATGCTGATGGCAGGCTTCTGCAATCCGTAGGAAGTAGCAGGAATAGCCTTCACCGTAGCGCCCCAACCTTCTTCAGTATGGGCGTTAACGGCATCGAAATGGAAAGTGATCGGGCCATTTGACATAATGGTGAATTCATCAACGATGGTACCCGTCAACGTAGTGATGAGTTTGGCAGGATCCACTGCTGTTCCTTCATACACGCTCAGCGTAGCATCATTCAGACGCATGGAGTATGTACCAGGAAGGGCGTGAGCGTTGTTGGTACCGTTGTTGTCGGTATAAGCCGTAAACGACTCAAAATCCACTTGGACGGCATAACCAGCCGTTTCGGGATTAAAGGTGTAGGTAAACTCGTTTCTCGAGAACCAGTGTAACCAATAATTGTCTGGACCTTTTGACGGACCGCCCGCATCGTAGAACTTCACACCAGAGGTTCCAACGTACGAACTGCCGTTGTGCATGTATACTTGTGCCTTAGCCGGCACCACAAAGATCAAGGCGCAGAGCGCCAGGAAAGCAGTCCTCATCACGAGGCGCACTTTCAGCTTGTGATTTTTCACTTGCATGATCGTTTTACTGTTTTTGGAGTTTGTAACTATTTGATTCATTTTAATTTATGATTTATTTTCGTAACTATTTACAATTCTCTTTGTCTTCACCTGCTCGGGCTCAATCATTAAAAAAACTGCCCTTCGCCGGCGAGGCTTTTATTAATAAGGTGTAGTGCCTCTTGGGCACACTATCCATTTTAAGGCTGCAAAAGTACAAAAAAAATGGACTGGAAGGATATTTTTCTTAAAAAACATTTTATTTAGAATTAATTTTAATAGAAGAGTTGGCGTTACTGCACACGGTGCTTTAGATTCCCCTGTGGGGAATGGAGATGGGTGTAAAGTGGCCTGCGGCGGTCAATAACGTTAACGTCCCGTAAACGCTTCAAACCGCCGCGTGATACCTGATAACTATAACTCCATTGACTTCGTCGAATCAAAGATTTCCCGCGCAGCGGGAACCTCATACCCCTACACTCCAGCCCAAAACCTTCATTGCGAGAAAAGGGAAACAAAAAAAGCGCCCATGGGCGCTTTTTTTGTTTTGACATGATACCATCCTTACAGTTGGTTGTAAGCGGGCGAGAAGGTGTCGCCGAGGCTGACGTCGCCCGTGCTGATGCCTTTCCTCAGCCAACGGGAGCGCTGGGCGCTGGTGCCGTGGTTGAAGGTCTCAGGCATGGTGCGGCCGTAGGCCTGTTTCTGCAGGTAGTCGTCGCCGATCTTCGAAGCAGCGTTCAAGGCTTCCTCGATGTCGCCGTCCTCCAATGAGCCAAACAGCTTATTGTCGTTGTTGGCCCACACACCAGCGAAGAAGTCGGCCTGCAGCTCCAAACGCACGCTGATCTCGTTCGACTGTTTGGTGTTCTGTCCATAACGCGCCATCTGCTGATGTGCCTGGCCCAAGATGCCGAGCTGGTTCTGCACATGGTGACCCACCTCGTGAGCGATGACATAGGCATAGGCAAAGTCGCCGTCGGCACCAATCTGACGACGCATGCTCTTGAAGAACTCAAGGTCAAGATAAACGGTCTCGTCTGCGGAACAATAGAACGGTCCGCTGGCCGAGGTGGCGTTGCCGCATGCCGAGTTGACGGCGTCGCTGAAGATGACCATCTTGGGCGGCTGATAGGTGCGGCCCATCTTCTTGAACTCACGGTCCCAGACGTCCTCGGTGCCAGCCAAGATACGCTTGCAGAAGGTCATCAGCTCCTGATCCACCTGACTATAGTCCTGCTCGTCGACATACTCGGTTGAAGCACCCTGTTGCTGTTGCTCGAGCATGGGGCTGATGTCGACACCCAAGAAGCTCTTCAACACAAAATAAAGAATCAAGCCGCCAAGGCCGACGCCACCGGCGGTTGCCACCGCCCTTTTACCGCGGCGGTCTTCTACGTTCGTACTTTCTCTGCGTCCTTCAAGTTTCATAGTTTTCGAATTTTTAAGTTAATTTGAGGGCAAAAATACATAAAAACCAAAAGAAAAGGGAATTTTTCTGAAAAAACTGTATTTTTGCCCTACTTAACACATCAATCATTTCTATCATGAAAGCCTACGTCAACGACATCGAAGTGCGCACTTACTACGGCGCCAAAGTGAAATCGGTGGTGCTGGCCTACTGCCGCGCCCACAACCTGCCCCTCAAACTCGACGACGTCGAGGTACGCGACGCCTACGGCAACATCATCGGTCTGGACGGATCGTTGCGCGCCAACTCAAAAATCTACGTCAAATTCTGAAGGCCATGAAAAAACGCTGTCTACTCGTTTTGACGGCCTTGGCCGCCATGTTCCTCTTTGCCTCATGCGAGAAGGAACAGAAGATCTACGTCGTTTCGACCAACGACATGCATGCCAACATCGATAACTTCCCACAGCTGGCTGCCCTCGTCGACAGCCTGCGCACGGCACATCCCGACCTGCTGCTCTTCGGCGCGGGCGACAATCGCTCGGGCAACCCCATCAACGACCGCTACGCCGAGCCTGCCAAGCCCATGTATGAGCTGATGAACAAGGTCGGCTTCGACCTCTCCACCTTCGGCAACCACGAGTGGGACGGCGGCGTAATAGCTCTGCGTAACGTGCTCACCTGGGCACAGTTCCCCTTCGTCTGCGCCAACGTCACCTTCGACGACAGCTTGCAGATGCCCAACTTCAAGCCTTACGAGATCTTTGAGCGCAATGGCTTGAAGATCGGTGTCATTGGTGGTATACAGCTGGGCGAGAACGGTCTGCCCGACTTCCATCCCAAAAACGCCGGCGGCTCGCACTTCCGCCCCCTCACCGAGGTGCTGCCCGAATATCTGCCCAAGCTCCGCGAGCAATGCGACCTCGTCTTCCTCCTCTCCCACTGCGGCTACGAAGAAGACCGTGAGACGGCCGAACAATTTCCCGACCTCGACGCCATCTTCGGCGGCCACAGCCACACCCGTGTGAGCGAGACCCAACTCGTCAACGGCGTACTCGTCACCCAAGCCGAAGCCAAAGTCAAGTTCGTGACCCTCAGCACCTTCACCTTGAAGAAGGGCAAGGTCATTGACAAGCAGATGGAGCTGCTCTCCGTCAAGGAGTTCCCGAAACGCAACGAGGAGGTGCAGGCTATGGTTGACGAATACAACGACAACGATTACTTCCGCACCGTGGTCACCACCAACACCACGCCTATCGACAACTACGAGTCGCTGGGCTGCCTGATGACCGACGCCATACGCTACACTACGGGCGCCGACATGGGCTTCCAGAACCCTGGCGGCGTGCGCTACGACACCCTCTCGGCCCGTCCTGTGACCTTGAAGGACATCTTCGCCCTCGACCCCTTCGACAACGAGATCATCGCCTACACCCTCAGCGGCGAGGAGGTCGTCAACATGATGGAATCATGCTTCACCAGCGACCATGGTCCCATCTACTGTTCGGGCTGCTCCTATAGTTTTAAGGTGAGCGACGAAGGCGAGATCACCGACTTCAAGGTGACCTTGGACAACGGCAAGCCCATTGACCCCAGCGCCAAATACAATGTGGTGATGAACAGCTACATGTCAAGCACCTTCGACTACGAGCACGAAGACGAGGGCCGCAGCACCTTCCGCAGCTCAAACGAGCTGATGCTGGAGTACCTGGCCAGCCATCCCGAAATTGATTACGGCACGACTCATAGAGTCACCGAAGTGGAATAAGAGATTCCCCTGCGGGGAATGGAGTTAAGTCGTATGTATTATTGCGGCGGTTTGTGACGTTTACGATTTGTATGCGTTACTTGCCGCCGCAGTTTACATAATAACAGGTTTTCCATTCCCCGCAGGGGAATCTAAAATATTTTGGCACGGTTTTGGTAGTGTGGTAAGGTGAACACAAAAACAGAAGTCAAACCCTCTAAAAAATCACAACTATGAAAGCCAAGAACATCCTGATGACCCTCCTGTTAGTGACAGGAACCATCGCAGCAAAAGCAAGCGGTTTCCCGCCCGAACTCGCCTTGGTCTCACAGCCCGTGATGGTGTACAACTACAACTCGGTCACGGTCTACTACGACGTCGAGAACATTGGCGACTACACCTATAGAGGTAACGTCTGCATCTACCTCGATCCTGACGACGGCTTCTCCTACGCCGAGAAATACGTGAAGGTCCGTCCCGGTCGCATCAAGAGAATCGCTGTCGAGATCCCTTCCTACAGCATCGACCGTCACTTCACCTACACGATCATGCCCTACTACACGATAGGCCGCGAGCTCTACAGCTTCACCACCTTCGAGTACTTCGAGCCCATCCGCTTCTGCTGGCATGGCACGCGCACTGAGCCCTGGGTGGTGATCCACATCGGACCACGTGTGCGCTACTACCACCGTCCGGGCACCTACCGCTACTACTACGACGGATTCCGCCCGCCGATGCCGCCTCACGGTCACCCCATGCCCCCGATGGACCCGATCCACCACACCTACGGCTACCACCACAACAACGGCGGTTATCCTGCCACCCACAACTGGAGCAGTGAAGAGCCCAAGCCCAACAGCAGCAACAGCAGCGCCACCGTCAGATCCAACAACAGCGGTTCTTCGACCGGCTCAGCCACCAGCGGCAGCATGAGCTCAGGCAACGCCAACACGGGCAACAACAGCGGTAGCGTCAGCAACGGCAACAAGCCCAACGCCCCCGCAGCTCCGCGCAACGACAGCGGTAGCGTCAGTCGCCCGAGCAACAGCCGCCCGAGCGCTGGCACCAGCAACAGCGGTCGCACTGGCAACAGCGGCTCTAGCCGAGTCAACAACAACTCGAACAGCAGCCGTCCCAGCAGTGGCACTAGCACCAGCGGTCGCACCGGCAACAGCAACGTGAACCGCTCAAGCAGCTCCACCAACCGCAGCGGCAACAGCGGTAGCAGCCGCGCCAGCAGCTCAAGCTCAAGCTCCCGTTCAAGCGGCACCTCGACAAGCTCGACGACCCGCAGCAGCTCCTCCAACAGCAGAAGCTCAAGCGGCACCAGCAGCACCAACAGCCGCAGCGGCTCAGCAAACAGCGGACGCAGATAAGACAGAAATATAATAAAAAACGAGGACGGTCGGAAGGCCGTCCTCAATTGTTTTCCTACCTTTGTTCAAATCTTTAAGCCGTGAACATCATCAATTTTATGGCGATAAGATTTAATGCTTATAGAAGCGGAAGTTATAACCAACTGTAATCACCGGACCATAACCGATAACCTTGGCATTAGGTCCGAAATTGATTTGGAAGCCTGCACCGAAATCCAAGTCTTTATAGCTGGCTCCGCCGACAAGTGAATGTCTCCAAACGGGGTCTCTATTGTATCTAAACGCCCCCACATGATAGTCGATCAAAGCTGACCAGGGATTATTACCATGAGTATAAACACGGACACCGCCATGTACTGACCCTGCAAAACCAACAGAAACATCATTGCCAGTGGTGTTAAAGAGGAACAGAGCACCTGGGCCTACAGACACTTGAACGTATGGACTAATCTGATAGCCCACATTCGCAAAGAAACCACCATACAAATCGGGACGGACGAAGAAGCCTCTCCCACGAGTATAGTCTTGAGCCAAAGAAGGAATAGCCATCATAGCTATTGCCAGAACTAATAATAACTTTTTCATAAAAACAGGTTTTAAGGTTAATAAATTTATGGGTTTAAATAGGTTTACTTTTTATCAAGATAATCCACTACAGACTCCACCAAATTGTAGGCACCGTCGTAGACGTCCTTTAACGTGGCGTCGAGCATGTAGGCGGGTGTGGTGAAGACCAACAGCTCGTTGTCGGCACAAACGTCGCCGTGTTCGGTCTGCACGTGGAAAGCACCCATTTTGCGGATGTTTTCGGCATCGGGCGTGCCTTCGTTGCCCAAGGTGACGCAAACACCGGGCAGTAGTTTGGCGAACATCACAGGGGCGATGCACATGCCACCGAGAGGCTTGCCAGCTTCACGCGTCTCGATGATGGCACGGGCCACATCGGGCTTTACTTCCATGTCGGCGCCTTTGTAGGCATAATCACAAAGATTCTTAGCCACACCGTAGCCACCGCTGAAGAGCAGGCCATCGAAATCAGCGGCTTTGTAGTCTTCGATGGGAAGGATGCGGCTACGAGCCAGACGGGCCGCCTCGGTCAGGATGTTGCGCTCTTCTTTAACCTGCTTCTCGGTGAGGTGATCAACGACCTCGGTTTGCGGGCGGTTGGGCGCAAAACACTGGTATTCACAATAGTGTTGCTCGATGGAGAGCAAAAGGGTAATGGCTTCGTTGATTTCACTGCCATCCTTACGGCCACAGCCGGCGAGTATTACTGCAAATTTTTTCATGATGTTTCGTTTTGAATTTGAAGCAAAGGTACAAAAATCCCCTGAAATTGCCAAAATCGCCAGAAAGAATTATCAAAAATACCCATTCAACTCTGCGGAAAGTGCTATTATTTGATAGATTCCGCAGCGTTGGAAGCATGTTTTTCTGACAACAAAACACAAAAAAAGGGCACCCTACCAGAGATGCCCTTTCTCCATTCATAATTGAAAAAGCTTTACTCTTTTACGATTTTCCCTTGCAGCAAGCCGTCCTCGGTGCTGATGCTGTAGAAATAGATGCCAGCCTTCCAGGCGCTGCCGTCTATGCCAAACTCTTTTGTATCGGCACACTTTTCGGTCTTGCAGTATACCTGTTCGCCAAGGACGTTGTAGACTTGGATAATGGCAGTGCCATTCACGGCTTGGGCGGCGGTGATTTTCACTTCTCCGCTGAAGGGGTTGGGGTAAACCACGTGGAGCAAGCCATGATTTTCACTTATTGAAGTTTGGTCATCCACATAAAACAAGTTGTAAAGCTCTTGCGTCTGGCTGTTGCCTGCCATGTCGCTAAGGACAAACTTAACGGTAACCCATTGGTTGAGCACCTCGCCCACCAACTGTGACAATGGAATCTCATAAAAATTACCATAGTTGATGTGGAACATTTCTAGTTTTTCTTCATATTCAAGTGGCTGATATTCTGCGCCTTCCGTTTTGTAGAAAACCTCTACAATAGCCTCATCATCATATACCATGTTCCAATACAAATCGAGGTCGACATGATAATCACCGCCAGCAAAATTAATTCTTGAGTGTTCCAAATCGCTAACGGTGATGACTTCTTCATTGTTGGCATCCATCACTTGCAACAAATTGAGCGTAGGCGGCAAAGCATCATTCCGATTCATATCAAACTCAATGTGAGTGATGTTGGTCTTAGCAACCCCGTCCACTACCAGATTGTCATTCACTATATCGTAAGCCACGGCACCCGCATCCGCAAAATACATAAAAGTCCTGTTGGCCAAATACAGGCTGTCCTCAAAATAGGTCTCGCCATTGTACGTGATTTTAAGGGTGCGGTCTTCATCCTTCATTCTTTGAACACCACCTTCACCCAAATATCCACACAAGCCTCCAAAGAATGCGGCTCCCCAAGGGCTGGTTTCTGCATTGTAATTAACAGGTTGGTAGTATAACATTGGTGTTCTGTAACCAAAAACAAGAGTTTTGGTGGGTTCGTAAACGTACATGGCAGGCGTGCAGGGCACAAAATCAGGGTAAAATGCGGGACTCAAGCCAGTTTTAAAAAACATATCATAAGGTTCTCGTATCATTTTCCCTTCTGAATTCAACGCCATTCCAAACGGTGTCAGCATATCACAAAAGTTTTGTTCGTAAGTAAATTCATGATAGGGATCAAATGACTCGTATACCATAGGAATAACCATGAATTTCATGTTAGAACCTCCGTCCACTATAGGTTCATCGTTATTGGTTATATTGGTCACAACTCTTAATGGTTCCTTGGGATTGTATATGCAATCGTATTGCCAACTCTTAACGGAACCCCAGGATCCAAGTCGCGGACCGAAGTGATTATAAGCACTGTTGAAATATGCACTGTCAGGGTTATTGACATTATAGTATTCTTCATGCACCAACAAATCGTCGGGGAGATTACTGAGTGTAAGGTCGCCCGTTATTCCTTCGGTTATGGTAGGCAACTGGATACAATATATTCCCTGATCTGTCGTGTTAAACTTTATGGTATTATACACGGTAATTCTGCTACCAAAAGTGTTGAAATAAAAAGGGACATATAAATCCAACGTACTTGTATAAAAGCTACTAGTAAGATGCCAAGAGCCATGACTCATCACAAATTCCGTAAAGATATCAAGTTTTCCGCCAACATCAGGCAGTGATAACGGTAATTCTTCTATAGGTGTCCCGTTTTCATCAGTCAGGTCAAAAGAAATACGATTTGTCGCCTCACTGAAAGAAGGTGTAAATTCCGTATCTCCTGATACCTCAAATTGGTCGTAAGCAAGAATACGACCATCATTTTCGCCATTTCCAAGAATTACAATGTCATAAAAGCCTTCCGACACTTCTCTTTGGAAAATGGTGTCATCGTCATACCAGCCATAATCCTCAAAACCGTCATCATTGTTGATGATGATTATATCCCATACGCCATCTGGTGCAATGGTCAGTGTGTAAACGGCTTTGTCTTTGGTAAGGACAAGGTTTCGTTCGGGATTTGAAAAGGAAATGATTTGGTGATCATTTACCTTTTTTACTGTTTGGTTGTCAGATACTTGCATTTCAGACACAAAAGTCTTGTTGTCGGTTAATGTGCAACGGTCCTGTGCCTTCACGCTCGCAATGCCTACTAACAAGGCCGCTGCGAGAAACATAGAATACAGTTTTTTCATTTTTTTGAGTTTTAGATTAAATAATGGTTAGCGTTCAAAATCTTTGGCAAAACTATCTTAATCCAAAATGATGTCAAGTATTTCATCCTATACAAAACGGGAACATGTCCCATTATGCAGGGGGACAAAAGGGGGACAATGTTTTATTATGAAGATTTTCAGTGTTTTAAAACATCGTCAGAAAACACGGATGCTGAGTCTTCGCACCGTCTAACGTATGGATGATATACTTTCCGAATCAATAATTCAGTCCAAACATCCAAAGGGGAACAACTCCCGGAGTGGCATATTCAATATCATCTTTTACCACAAAACTATCAGGCACTTCTGCAATCTGACGGCGTCCTTTTTTGTGGCCTCCCACTTCAAAGGTATGGCCATCAACCAAAAAGTCAGACACTTCGGAGGCGGTCACCGTGTGGCACACCCTCATTTGGTTAAAGAAAAAGGTCTCCCGTAAGTTGCCCGTGTCGGGCTGTGTGCCATTGAGGGCATACATCAGGTTGGTGTTGTCCAAATAGATTTTCTCCACTTTCGCCAAGCGTGTCATGCCAAAGGCTGGCAACTGTAAGCTTTGTATCATACCCGACTTTTCCATGTAAAACAGATAGTCCTTGAGGTCGCTGCGAGCCACGGAAATGTCACGGGCAAGGTCGCTGTAATTGGGCTTGAAAGGCGAAATCTGCGAGATGATTTGCATCAATTGCTTCAATTTGTGCATCACACCAACGCTGAGGCCCGCAAATTGGGGTATGTCGGTTTCAAGTGTCTGCTCAACTACTGCGCTCAATCGTTCAAGGTAGTCTTCTTCACAGCAAAACGGGAAATAACCAGTTTTAAGATACTCTTTGAACAAAGGCAACGGTCGGTGCTCGGCATACGGAAAAGATACTTTTGTCGAAAGTATTTCGTCAAGCGTAAGTTTTGGCACCACAATGCTTTTTGTCATCTGTAGCCATTCGCGGAACGACATTCCGTGCATATAGTTTTTCAACTGTCGGCGCGATAGGTCGGCACCGCCTTTCTCCAAGTCGAGAATCGACGATCCTGTATAAACAATTTGCAAGTCGGGAATTTGGTCGTAGATGTTCTTTATCTCAGTCGACCAATGTTTGTATTTGTGTACTTCGTCAATATAAAGATGCTTGCCACCATTCTTGTAGAATGTGTCGGCCATGTCAAGCAAGGTATGCTTTGAGAAATAGATGTCGTCGGCAAACACTACGAGAGAAGTGTCGCGTTCGTCGCTGAGCAAAATGTGTTGGAACATCAAAGTGGTTTTTCCGACGCCCCTTGCACCAAGGATGGCATTGAGCCGTGCTTCCCAACAAATTTCATCATGAAGATAGCGGACAAAGTCGGTTTTTGTCCTGTCCAATTGCGCTTGATAGCGTTGCAATAACCTTTCCATAGCGTCTTTGTTTTATCATTTCGGCTGCAAAGATACAAATTTGTAAGTAATAAGAATCAATTTTGGAAATAAATTGTAACTAAAAAGAATCAATTTTAGTAAAAATTCGACTCTATTTTATATCAATTTTGACAAAATTGGAGTCAAAAATCATATAATGAAAGACAAAAAAACTTTGATTATCAATACTTTGATAAAAAACCCAGCAAACTCACATCTTCACCAGTGAGATTCAAGGATTTGCGCAAACGTTTTCTGGCGGTCTTCACTGAATCGACGGAAATTCCATTGATAGTGGCAATTTCCTTGATACTCAAGTTAGATTTGATGAAAGCGCAAAGCCTAAGTTCGTTTGGAGTGAGGTTTGGAAAGTCGGTCAACAATTTTTGGTAGAAATCGGGGTGCATTTGCACGAAATGCAGGTCGAAATCTTTCTTCGTGTCGGCATCTATAAGGGTTTTCAGGTCGCGGATAACGCCGGGCAACACGTTATTCTCGGGATGTTCCTCCATTTCGGTCAGCTTTTCGATGGCATTGTTCAGCATTTCGTTGCTTTGTATTTTATCCATCGATTTAGCTGTGATTTCGCGGTTACGCAATGCCAATTCCGAGGCCAAGCGTTTCTTGTTCAGCAAGATGAGGATGGCCACCAATGTGGCAATTATCGTTATGAAAACAGCTAAAATAATGATAATCAATTGCTTTTGCTGAAAAGCCTGCTGTTGCAGTTCGTATTGCTTTTCCATTTGTGTTGCCTCATGCTGGTATTGCTGCTCTTGCACTTTCAAAAGGTTTTCGCGATTGTTGATGGTGTCGGTCAAAATGTTGAAATAGCGCAAGTTCTCCACTTCCCTTTCATAATCCTTCATGTTTTCTAATATATCCGATTTCAGTTTTACAGCAAACCATTCAGAGTATATATCTTCAAAATTTCTTGAGATGATAATGGCCGTATCAATAAGGCAAAGTGCAGTTTCATATAGGCCTTTCCCATTATTGGCATCTGCATCGTGCAAGTAATTGACGCAAAACTGCTTCTTGTCATCAAACTTTTCCAATAATACTCGGGACTCTTTCAAACATTGCAAAGCATCATCCCATTGTTCCAAATCCAAATAACATACCGCCTTGGTTTGGTAAGTTTTTATGAGAATGTCTTGAACTACCCGATCCTTTACACCTGCTTTTGGCATATACCGAATAATGGAATCAAGATAATAAAAAGCGGAATCATATTGTTTTAATTGCTGAAATGAAGATGCAATATTAAGAATGGCATTTTTATCATCAGCCAATATCATCTTAAACTGTACTATGGCATCTTCAAATCTTTCCATACGCATCAATAAAGCCCCATAGTTATTGTGAAAACTAGACTGTAATTTTTCAAAACCATTGTTTTCAGCAAGTTCCAAGCCTCTATCAATATAGCTTTGGCATTCAGGAAACTGATTATTCCTAAAATAAAAAGCACTTTTAGCGAGACATATCCGAGTAAGCAAGAGTTGTGTTCGTGTTGTTTCCCGCAGAGTTTCTGTTATTTGCAAAGATTTGTTTATCAAAGGCAAATTTTCAGAAAAAAGATTGCTTTCGTATGCACACAAACTCTTGTAATACAAGCTCACCGCCTTCCAATATCTATCTTTAATCTCATCTGACAATGCAGCCAATTCATTTATATATGTTTCGGCTTCCAAAATCCGTCGCTCGTCGAAATAAAACCTTATCGCCGCTTCCAAAGCTTCGGCTCTGTTCAAATCAGTCTTTCGGAATTCCTTCAGCCGTCCCACCAACGAATCCGGCAAGGACAAAGGAGAACTATCCTCTTGGGCGAAAGCACTCAAAGCGAACAAAACAAGAAAAAGGAGAAGAAAGTATTTTTTCATGGAGATATGCTATCTTTTGCTGAGGCAAAGGTACAACTTTCTTCCAAAACAACATCTGTTTCAAAATCACTGATAATAATTGGATTAGCAAAACTATTTTTTCTTTTTGTGGAATTTTGTTTTGGTTTTTTGCGGTGTTTTACTCTTGCTTTTTACGCAATCAATGACACCATTCCGGTCTCCGTTTCTCGAAAAACGCCTTCATGCCCTCTTGGCCTGCCTCGGAGATGCGTTGGTTGGCGATGAGGACCGAAGTGTCGTGAAAGACGGGGTTGAAAGTATCATTGGTGCCACTCACCAGGCGAAGCAGGTTCTTGCACTCGGCGATGGCGTCGGGCGAGGCGTGCATGAAATGCTCAATGTATTGACGTTCCGTGTCAACCATCTCAGCCTCATCGACGACGGCATTCACTAATCCAAAGGCTTTGGCCTCTTCGGCGGTGAAACGACGTCCAGTAAGCATCAGCTCTTTGGCAGCGGTGTTGCCTATGCGGCTTACCACAAAAGGTGAGATGGTGGCAGGCGTTAGACCCAAGCGCACCTCAGTGAAGGCAAACTTGGTCTGTCGCTCGGCAATCACGATATCGGCGGCAGCGATGATGCCGTTGGCCCCACCGATGCATGCGCCGTGAACGTCGACGATGACCGCCTTATTGCAGAAATATATCGTTTGAAACAGCTTCGACAGCTTTTCGGCATCAGCGATATTTTGGTTGTAGCTGAATCCCGCCATCGCTTTCATATACTCAAGGTCGGCACCGGCACAAAAAGCCTTGCCGTTGCCTTTGAGAATGACGACACGGATGTCGTCGCGGCTGTTGAGCCATTCGAAGACCTCGGTCAGCTCGTGTATCAATTCGGCATTCAACGCGTTGCGCACCTCGGGGCGGTCGAGGTTGATCCAGGCCATGCTTTCGCCCAATTGTATCTTTATCGTTTTGAAATCCATAGAATTCAGTTGTTCAGTTGGAAGTTGTTCAGTTGTTCAGTTAGGAGTTGAGAATGCAATATTCGTGAAAAATTGGCAATCTGGCGCAATCATTCCGCAAAAAATTCGTTTCTTTGCAAACGAAAACAGAAAAAGATGGACGACAACCTCAACAACGGCCTCGACGACTTGCTGAACATGTTCAAGAAACTGATGGAGAATCAGGATTTGGACGCCATCCCGGGTATCAACGAAGAGCAGAAAGAACAGCTGAAAATGTTCTTGGAGGACTTCGACGAGATGAAGGATGAGATGAAGGTGGAGATCTACAAGTTGGACCCGTTCACTAAGCAAATGATAGAGATGGTGATGGGACAACTGAAGAACTTCTCCGGCGAAGGCATGCCTGCCACACAGCAGGAAACCACGCCCCAGGAGCCGCCTGTCAACAAGGAGAAGCAGTTGACCGACATCCCTGGTACCACCGAGAACCTTGAGGCCAGAATAGAAGCCATCGACAAGCAGTTGCGCCAGTCGGACCTCACCGACGAAGAGATCAACCGTTTGTTGGATGAGCGGAGAGCTATTATGAAGGAGTTGAGAGTTTAGGGTTTAGAGTTTAGAGTTTGAAAGCATTATCACATATGAAGAAAGTATTATTCACACTTATCGCGATGGTCGTTTCGATGACCTCTTTCGCCCAACTCATTGCCAACAAGACGGACAACAAAATTACCCTTGGCATTGACCTGTTCAGTGACTTGCAGCTGAAGACCAGTGACAACTGGGATGCCCGTGGCTTCAACCAAGGCGTGGGCTTAGGCCTGACCTACAACTTCCCTTTGGGTGAGAGCACGAAGCATACTGTCAGCATCGGTGCAGGTATGTCGTCGCACAACTATTTCTCGTACAACCGTATCTCGAACCCCTATGCCGACACGTTGGTCCTCTCCGATTCGTATCGTGGCAACGAGAAGTTCAAGCGCGCCAAGGTCAACCCGACCTATCTGGAAGTGCCGCTCGAGCTGCGTTTCCGTATCAAGGACGCCGTGAAGATCGGCGTGGGCTTCAAGATTGGCATCATGGTGGCAGCAAAGACGAAATATGTGGGTCCCGACCCCACCGAAGGTGCTGTGCTGACCAACGACAACGGTTCCATCGTACATGAGAAATACTGTTACATCAACAACCTGGAGCGCTATGCCTATTCGGCCACGCTGCGTGTGGGTTGGAGATGGGTGAGTGCCTTTGCCGCCTATCAGATTTCGCCCGTCTTCGCTGTTGGCCACAATGCCCCTGAGATTCACCCGCTGTCGGTTGGCTTGACTTTCGCTCCGTTCTGATGGATTCAGGGTGGATTGTAGCCGAGGCCGAACGCATGGGCTTCGACGCCTGCGGCATTGCTCAGGCGACGGCCCTGGAAGAAGAGTCGGCCCACGTCGAGCAGTGGCTTGAGAGCGACTGCGAAGGCGAGATGGGCTACCTGACCCGCAACAAGGAGAAACGCTACGACCCCCGTCTTTTGGTGGAAGGCACCAAAAGCATCGTCACCGTACTTTACAACTACTATCCAAAAAAGCGTATTGGCGATTCTGACAAGTTCAAAATCGCCAAATATGCATATGGTGCCGACTACCACGATGTGTTGAAACGAAAGATGCATCAGCTCTTGGAAGGTATTGAGGCTCAGACGGGCAAACTGGAAGGCACACGTCTTTTTGTGGACTCGGCGCCCGTGCTCGACCGCGCCTGGGCGGTGCGTTGCGGTTTGGGATTTATCGGCAAAAACACCACCTTGATCCATCCCAAGAAAGGCTCTTTCTTCTTTATCGGACACCTTTTTTTACCCATAGAATTGGAGGGGACGGGGAAACCTTTGACCAACTGCTGCGGACGCTGCACGAAATGCTTGGACGCTTGTCCTTCAGGCGCTTTGGAGGCTCCCTTCCACATCGATGCGCGCAAGTGCATCTCCTATCTTACCATCGAATACAAAGGCAGCCTTGCAGGCATTGACCCCAAGACCTTCAACGGTTGGATGTATGGTTGCGACATCTGCCAAGACGTGTGTCCCTACAACCGTTTCGCCTTGCCCAATAGGGAGCCGGACTTCCAGCCCTCAGAACGGCTTATAGCCATGCATGACGAAGACTGGAAAAGCCTATCGAAGGAGGATTTTGATGCATTATTCAAGCATTCCGCCGTGCAACGCGCCGGATATGAGGGATTGAAACGGAATATAGATTTCTTATCTTATCTATAGTATGAAGGCTTCAGAAAGCATGTCATCCCAACGTAGGCCTGTGGGCAAATGCATGGGATCTATGCTTTCTGAAGCCTTCATCATCATTTGCCACCTCCAATAAACTCTTATTCTACATCCCGCTGCCCATAGATTCCATGCCTACGCACCTATCACAGCAGGAATGACATGTGCAGCGGGGCTTTGACACGGGTAGCTAGGTATCACCTAAGAGGAGAGTTGATGTTGTAGGTCAGGGTGAACTGAATGACCTTGTTGTAATATTGGTTAGTAAACCAACCTGGATTGCCCGTGAAGCGAATGGGCACGATGGAATACATAAATCGTGCGCCCAAACCTATGTGTTCGTTAAAGGCAAAATGGATGCCTGCATTGCCCGTCATAGAGAACAATCGCCATCTCGAGGTTGTGACTTGATAATCGGCATCCACGTCCTCGGTAGCCTTGAGGCGGACATCCACGCTGGCGCCTGCCTCCAAGGTGATAAAATCCAATGAACGACCACCCACACGGAAAAAGCCCAAGTCGTAACGCAGCATCAAGGGAATCTCTGCATAGTGGAGACGCAGACTATATGGGTTGTAGTAGTATTCCATCACTTCCTCGGTTGAGGAATGCGCCCCAAGCAGCGAATACTTGAGTTCCATCTGAGCCGAGAAATAGTCGGCCAAAGGCAAGTTGACGTAAGCACCTGCCGTGAAGCCCAGCTGATGATAACCGGCATAATGGTCGCCGTCAACTTGTGCAAACGTTGGACCCACGACGAGGCCTGCGTTGAAAGACTGTGCTTTGACCTGACTTAGATTAATGACAAACAAAAAACCGAGGGCAAGAAAAACAAAACGCTTCTTCATGATTAGTTATAATTCGCTTGATACTGGTAATAGCGGTCGAGAACCTCTTCGACGAAGCGGTAGGTCTCGGTGCCGCGGAGATAACCTGCACGACAGCAGGTGTCGTTGCGATATTTCGACTTGTTGAGGATATAGTAGTCCACATTATCGTCCCAGATATCAGGGGCACTGCCGTATTTGGCGGCAAGACGTTGCGCGTCATAGACATGGCCGAGGCCCGCATTATAGGCAGCCAACACAAATTTGACACGTTCCGTGCTGTCGGCCACCCTGTTCTCGAAACACTCGCCCAGATAAGCCAACAGCTTGCCGCCCGCTTCGATCTGCTCCTCGGGCGACGAGTCGTAGTCGATGCCATACTTTTCCATCACGACGGGCATGAGCTGCATCAAGCCGAAGGCACCCTTGTCGCTCTCGAGGTCGAGTTTGAAATGCGACTCCTGACAGATGAGCGAGGCCAACAGACGCCAGTCCCAACCGATCTTCTTGGCTGTCTTCTTAATCAAAGGATCGAACTCGGAGAGCTGTCCGGCCTTAGGCTTGCTACGGTTCGCCCTGCCGTTGTTGACGTACTTGGCCAGCAGGCGGCGTAGGTGGCGCTGCTCCACACCTTCAATCCAAGTGTTGATGGCATTGACAAGAGAAGAGTCGGAGTTTTGGTTCAGCATAGCCCAGCCTATGGGCTGATCCACACTGACTGCCAATTTGGTATCGAGTCCTTTCTGGCCCACCGAAGCCATCTTGGCCACATATTCCTCGACGACGGTGTAGTCGGCACGACCGTCGGAGACCGCCTCCACCAGCTCAATGCCATTCAGCGTGTCGCATTCGACCACATAAATGGTGTCGCCGATGCAATCCGAAAGGTATTCAAGCACCTTCACGGCATAGCTGCCTTTGGTGACATGGATGGTCTTGCCTGCCAGGTCGAGAGGCGAGCGCAACAACTGGCTCTCCACCTCATTGTCGGTCGACATCGCATTCCACCCCTTGGGCAGACGTTGCACCAACACGCAACGTTGGGCGATGATGGGATTCGACATCATATAACGCCGCTTCATCGCTTTGGTCAGACCGATGCCGGCCGCCACCACATCGACTTCGCAGGAATCCAGCATCTTGAAACAGGTGTCGAGGTTGTCCTCGACCTTCATCTCCAGCTCAAGGCCGTTGGAACTGCAAAAATCGCTGAGCAATTCATATTCGAAGCCTGAAGGCTTCTTCCCGAATTCATTGTAATTAATCTCGCCACAATTGGTCACGGCTACCAAAGTGCCGCGCTCCAACAAATGCTCAAAAACCGTCAAAGTATCTTCCTCCACCTGGGCCTCATTCGTATCCATCTCATTATCAACACGGTTATTACACGCAGAGAAAGAGATCAGCATCGTGACGAAGAAAAGGATTTGGATTGTTTTCTTTAAATGCTTTGTCATTTCAGTCCGATTTGGAGCGGTAAAAGTAGTTATTTTTATGATTTGATTAAAAAAAACGCGATGTTTTTGACGTTTTTTGTAATTTCGCACCCTTATTTCACAGATGAAATGGCTAAGAAAATACAAGATTCCAACTTTTGGTATTCCTTTTTTCTTCCATACGTCAATTGGCATACGCGTATGTCGTACCGCCGTTTTGAGGTACATGGGAAAGAGAACATCCCAAAAAACAGTGCCGTGATTTTCGGCGTCAACCACAGCAATACGCTGATGGACGCTTTGGTGTTGCTGGCTTCAGACAACATCAAGAAGGTGTTCATTGCACGAGGCGACATTTTCAAGAACCCTATCGTAGCCAAGATCCTTAACTTCCTGCGCATCTTACCCATCTTCCGCATCCGCAATGGCGTGGCAGCCGTGCGCCAAAACGATGACTCGCTCAACAAGGCCGTCGATGTCATCCACGACCATGTCGACCTCTACCTCTTCCCTGAGGGCACCCATCGCACCAAGCACTCGTTGATGCGCATGGGTAAAGGCCTGTTCCACATTGCAGTGGATGCCAATAAGCAATTCGGTGACCAGAATCCTGTCTACATCGTCCCTGCCGCCATTGAATACGGCGACTACTTCCGCTTCCGCTCCACAGCCATGATCAATTTCGGCAAGCCGATTAATGTGACCGAGTATTTCAAGCACACCACGGAAGAAAACGAAGCCGCCAACATCAACATTTTGAAAGATGAGCTGTCGGCAGAAATTTCAAAGTTGTTCACCTACATCCCCGATGACGAGGACTACGATGCCATCTGGGAAATCGTGAAGATGAAAAACGAGAAACGTGCCGGAGGGTTGTACAAGAAGATGCTCCGCAACCGCGCCACCGTCGACAAAGTGCTGAAATTCAAGGAAGAGCAACCAGAAGACGCCAAGAACCTGTTTGAGCGCGTGATGGCCTTTGCCCAGCAACGCAAACGCGAAAAGATCTCTGTCACTTCGACGGCGAAGAAATACCCGCTGCTCAACTCGTTGTGGAAACTCGCCGTGCTGCTGGTGGGCCTTCCCTACTTCCTGGCCTCAGCGGCAGTTCAACTCCCAACATGGCTTATCACATTGATTATCAGAAGCAAGCTCAAAGATCCTGCCTTTGGAAACACGGTCAGCTATGGCGTAAAATTCATTCTCTCGCCTTTGGTCGTCATCGTCGGCACCATCCTGCTGTTCTGTTTCCTGCCATGGCCCTGGGCCTTGGGCGGCATGGTACTCCTTCTCTTCTCTTACCCTCTCTTCGTCGACTACCTAGAGTTGGCCCGACGCTGGCTCTCCGATGTGCGTTGGACCTTTAAGAAGAAACTGCGCAAGCAATATGAATCGCTGAATCTCAACAACTTGTTCTGATGTCACAACGCTGGATCATCCCCGATATTCATGGCTGCACCAAGACCTTGAAAGTGCTGCTCGAGAACATGCTCAAAGTAACGAAGCATGACGAGCTTTATTTCCTCGGTGACTACATCGACCGTGGCCCTGACGGGAAAGGCGTCATCGACTATCTCATGCTCCTTCAGAAAGAAGAGTACAATGTGCACTTCATCAAAGGCAACCATGAGGACATGTGTGTGAAGGCATACCTTGCCGATCAAAAAAAGAAAATCCTCGGAGGCAAGCATATCGAGCAGAAAGAATGGGAATCCGTTGGCGCCAAAACCACATTGGAGAGCTTCGGCGTGAAACATCCACGCGAGATACCCCAGCTTTACATTGACTGGATGAATGCCTGCGTGCCTTACATCGAGTTGGAGGAATACATCCTCGTGCATGCCGGCATGAATTTCAACATCGCCGACCCGTTTGAGGACACATTAAGCATGATGTGGACCCGTAAGTTTAAGGTCGATTATAACAAGTCGCATGGAAAAAAAATCATCCACGGGCATATCCCCGTCGACTACAGTTTCATGAATATGGTCATCGAGCAAAACGACAATTACGATTTCATTGCCTTGGACAATGGCGTTTTCGTGACCGATAAACCTGGATTAGGAAATCTGACCGCCTTCAATCCTGATACGAAACAGATTGTGGCGCAATCTAACATGGATATGTAAAGACGTTGCGCGCAACGTCTCTACTGATTAGCGTGTTCCGACGACGATTGCGTTTTTGAATTGTTTGACCTTGCCTTCGAAATTGAAGACCTCGGTCACGGCGACATAGACACCAACGGGGACCTTGTTGCCGTTGTTGTCAAGGCCGTTCCAGAGGACGCTGCCCTCCTGCCCCACCAGCTCGCCTTTGGCCAAGTGGCGGATTAATTGTCCGGCCACATTGAAGATGTAGATGTTCATCGTGTAGCCCGCCTCATCAAAATGGTAGTGGATGAAACAGGCATCGTCGAAGCCGTCACCGTCGGGCGAGAAGATGTCGGGGCTGATGGAGATTTCGTCGTTGGAAGGCTCTGCGGTTTGCATCATCGAGTTTTCGTAGCCCGGCGTGCCGAAATGAACGCTTTCAGCGCCAGAATGCCAGTTGTTGGCATCCATCGAAGGCTGGTCGAAGGCGACGCGCTCCAAGGCCACACCTTTCGTGACCTTAAGCAAGGGATAATGCATCTTTTCAGAGAAGGCAATTTGGTCGACCACCGTGCCGTCCTTGCACATCAGGATGGCCGTACCGCCCGCATTGGCATAGCTCGGAAAGGACGCCATCTGCACGAAATTGTCGGTCGGGCAGTCGTATTGTTGGCCAACGATTTCGCTATTGGTGGAGAGCAAAACATAGGTCTTGGGCAGGAACAAACGACTGTCGGCAGTGATTTCCTTCAAGGTCGTATCGGCAGGATTGGGGAAACTCTCCTTGATGACACCAAGTATCAAATTGCTGAGGTCAAAGGTCTTATCAGTGTTGTTGTAAAGCTCCACATAATCCACACCTGGGGCGATGGGATCGAAGAGGATTTCGTTAATCAGGATCTCGCCTTCGGCGATGTCGTTCGGGATGCCAAACTGCACATGGGTATCGGCTTCAATGGTTGTTCCCACGCAGTTGGTCACGCCATTAATAATTATTGTATAGACAAGACCTTGCTCGAATCCGCGGTCGAATTGAAGTTCCACGTAGGTGCCGTCAATGGGATTAATGGCCGTCTGCGAGGGATGTTCGTTCGTCTCTTCCACAAGGAAGTGTTGCGTTTCAAGAAGTTCAGCGGAATTCATTTGTTGGTCGAACCACAGTTGCACGATTTGGTTGCCGAACATGCTCACGCGCTCCACTTTGGGTGCCACATTGTTCTCGCCATTCACCGAATTAATGCGGCCTGGGGTGCCACCCGAGGCATCTATGGAGGCGGTCCAGTTGGAGGCGCCAGCGCAGGGATTCATCGGGTCGATTTGCTCCACCGACCAACCGCCATTGGCCTTGTCGGGGTCGTGGTACCAAGTGTTGCTGAAGTTGACACGAGAAATCAAAACGCCAGCCTTGCTGTAGAGGTACATCGCCGAGGAAGCATTGCCCACCGAGAAAGAACTGAAGCCGATGCAGTCGCCATATTGGCGCAACTCGGAAACGGCATCATTGTGGCAAAGGATGACATAACCGTGCGGGGCAAGAACAAAGTTGCCAAAGGTGTTATCGTTTGAGCCGATTTGTATCTGCCAGTCTTTCAAGTCGATGCCGAACTCCGTAGTGTTGTAGAGCTCCACATACTCCCATTCGGGCAGACCCACCACAGGGTTCGGATCCGCCATGATCTCGTTGATGACAATATCGTATTCCGAGGCTTCGTAGATGGAAAAGGCCATCGTTGTCGGCTCCATCATGTTGTTCCACAGGTCTTTGATGCCGCTGACGGTAAGCGTGTAATTAATACCGTTGCCGATTTCGCGTTCGAACTCCAAGACCACTTGAGCTAGATTGGTGCCGAAGCTAACCGACATCGGACTACCCAAGCCATTATCCACCGAATAATTGTCGGGATTGAGTGCGGTGGTTTCATTCAGTGCCTCGTTGAAGGCCAGTTGGAGATGTGTCAAGTCGAGCACTTCGCAGGTCATGAGTTGGGGTGGCTCGTGGTCGGCGATGCGAGGACCGACATAGACATTGTCGAAATAGAACTTCGTGGCGTTGCTCGACGTGAACTTGGACCAAAAACCGAAAAAGCCGCCACGACCGTAAGTGTCGTCCGACCCTTGAGCCTCAATGAGATAAATACCCGAGTTGTCATAGCATGTCTGAATCATCCAATTGCCTTCGCGGTCGCAGTTGACTTTGACGGAGACTGCGAATGAGGCGGCGATGGCGCCTTCCGTGCCGCGACAGATTTGCTGTTGTCCGTCGGCATCCTTACGGAACAAAGTGATGGCATCGTTGCTGCCGCCTTCGCCGAAACGAAGGAAATAACCTTGTGTAACATTTTGCAAATCAGCGTTATCGGCACTGAGCCAGACATCGGAATAGTTGTTGCCAGATGGTGCAAAAGCCTCGCGGATCCAAAACTGCCATTCCATTGTCTCGTACTCCGTGATGGGCAAGGAAAGATAGGCTGTGCCCTCACCTTCCGCATTGAGTTGGAGCTGTTTGCTGTTGTTCACCATATATTGTTCCGTCGTTCCCGACCAAGTGGGGTTTTGGGTGAAGTCGCCGTCGGAGAAGTCGTCGGTGACTTGGGCGAGGAGGGAAATAGGTAGCAGAAGCAGCAGTAAGAGTATCTTTTTCATGGCATTAGCAATTTAGGAGAGGACAAAGATAGGGGTTTTTGTGAATTGTGACAAAAAAACAATCGAAATGTTCGCTGTTATACAAAAAAGCGTTACGCAAATTTGTATAATTGAATAATTCTTGTTATTTTTGCAGCCTAAATTGTGCAAAAATGAGAAATCCGTTCCTGACATACGGCTATAATGGGCCTGAGTATTTTTGTGACAGAGAGGAAGAGACCAAGCGTTTGACATCATTGTTGGTGAATGGCAACCATGTTGCCTTGATGTCACCAAGAAGAATGGGAAAGACCGGACTGATACGTCATTGCTTTGCCCAACAAGAGCTCAAGGATTATTATCTATTTGTAGTCGACATCTATGCCACAAAATCACTTGCCGAATTGATTTATGAATTGGGCCGTTCCATTCTTACGGTACTAAAATCGAAAGAGCGGAAAGCATGGGAGCGTTTTGTGCGTATAGCAGGCTCTTTACGAACGGGTATTTCACTTGATGCTTTTGGGCAACCGAGTTGGAATCTGGAATTGGGTGATATCCAAACGCCGAAAACTTCGCTTGACGAGATATTTCAATATCTAAATTCGGCAGACAAACCTTGCATAGTGGCTATTGATGAGTTCCAGACAATTATGGATTATCCAGAACAAAACATAGAGGCTCTTTTGCGAACCTATATCCAAGACTGCAATAATGCATGGTTCGTGTTCTCTGGCTCCAAGCGCCATATGATGGGCGAGATGTTTTCGTCACCTGCCAGGCCTTTCTACCAAAGCGCATCCACTATGTCGCTCAAGCCAATACCACTAGACTCGTATTCCAAGTTTATCACCTATCATTTCGAGCAGGGCGGATTGCAAATTGTCCCAGAGGCCATCCAGTATATCTACGAGAAATTCGAGGGCACCACATGGTATATCCAGAAAATATGTAATGAGCTTTATGCGATGGCTGAACCTAACAAGCCTTGTACCATCAAGGAAGTTGAGATGGCTATCAACCAAGCCATTGACGAGAAAGACGACACCTATCAGGATCTGCTGGCACGACTTTCAGCAAGGCAAAAGGCCCTGCTTATAGCATTGGCGCATTCGGGAAAGAACGTCCAACCCACAAGCGGAGAGTTCATTAAAAAGTATCATCTCACGTCAGCTAGTTCAGTCCAGAGAAGCCTGAATGCCTTGCAGGAAAAAGACATCGTTACAAACAGCGAAGGGAGATATTTTATCTATGATTATTTCCTTTATTATTGGCTGAATAAAAAATAGAAAACTGCGTGGCATGAAACGAGTTATGCACATACTGAACTATTTTGCGGTTCTGACGATAATGGTGGCTTGCTCCCAACCAACTAAAGTTGAGGCCCCTGAACCTTGTCGAAGCGTCGAAGGGCCGACCCAAGAGTTGGCAGCCATCGACACCCTCATGTGGCACCAGCCTGACAGCGCCTTGACGGTGATGATGGAGTTTGCGGGGAGTGAGGCGGCGGATAGCTTGGATGTGTTTGAGGGGCATTATTGCCAGGTGCTGATTGCGGAGCTGCTGTTTAAGAATGACTATGGGCAGAGCAACCGTGAAGAGGTGCTGAAGGCGGTTCATTATTTTGATTCGATTGTGAATGTTGCAGAAGGGCGTAATGCGGACGCACGCGATAAAGCGGACGCACGCTGTGCGTCCCTACAAATGGATGCGTTTTTGGCGGCGCGGGCACATTATATTAATGGTGTGGGGTATTATGAGCGCGACAGCCTTATTGAGGCTTGCGGGGAATACCTCAACGCCTTGCGGATGATGGAGGGGCATTTTGAGGAGAAGGTTTTGGTGGGACACAAGGCATGGTTTATGACTTTGACCTATAACCGCCTTGGGGATTTGTTTTCCGCACAATTCATGCAGGAGCCTGCCATCTATTGCTGTAAGAAAAGCTTGGATTATGACAGAATTGCCCAGGCTTCGCCAGACAAGATTGCCAACACACTCCTTCAATTAGGAAAGCAGTTTGATAAATTGAAAGAATATGACAGTGCTTCCTATTACTATGAAAGGATACTGGAAATCCATCCCGATAATAAGACTTTGCTCTACAGGGATGCCGTTTGCATGTTGGCATTGTCTGATTATTGCGCCCACCACGACACTTTGGCCTCATTGGACAGCCTGAAAAGCATGATGTTGCAAGCTTCTAATGAAACGGAAATGCTAACACGATTTATTGCCATAGGTGGCATCTATCATGACATTGGGCAATATGATTCCGCAAAGGTTTATTTGGAACCTGTGTTGGGAAAATTTGGAAAGAAAGGAAAAGTTGCCGCAAGATTATTACGCGACATTGCCATGATAGAGGGCGACACGGTGAAAGCTAACCAATATGCCCAGTTTCTTATTGAAGATGTAACCTCGGCGGCTAATAGCCAGGCACGGGTCTCGCAACTTAATGATATGTTCCAACAGCATTTGCAGTGGGAACAGGAGAAGACTGAGGCTGAGAGACGGCAAGCCGAACAGTTGGCGGCACGGCGACGCTTGGTGCGGGGTGTGGTGACGGCCGTGGTGGTGCTGCTGGTTTTGGGGCTTGGGCTGTGGTGGTGGATGGCCAAGCGGAGAAAGGAACATGAGGCCGAGACGCAGACCTGGCACGAGGAGAAGCAACAGCTTCAGACGCAGGTGGATGATGCTTTGCAGCAGCTTCAGACAGTGGATGAAGCGCTGCAGCAACTACAGACGCAAGCGGACGATGCCTTGCAGCAGGCGCGGGCGATGCTACCGCAGCGGGTGGCCGACCTTTACCGTGCGAAGGTGCCGAACCGCTTGGAGCGCATCATGGACGAGTTTGAGGCGGCTTATCCGCAGGCTTTGGAGAAATTGGCGGCTGCCTATCCAGAACTGAACGAAACGGAGCGACAAATCGCGGTGCTCAATTTCTTGCATTTCCGCGCAAAGGAAGAAGCCGATTTGCTTGGCCTGAGCGATAACACGGTGAATAAATACCGCTCCAACCTCAGAAAAAAGACCGAAAACGCCTCGTTTTCCTCGTTTTTGGATTAACAAAAACTTGTATTTCGTTATTGCATTTAGTTGATTTTCAACAAGTATTAAAAAGGAAAACTTGTACTTGGTCTTTGGGTTGATTTTTTCGTTGATTTTTTTTATAGTTTTAAAATTAGACTTTACACCCTGGTTGCGCTCCTGCTGATGGCGGGAGGGACGACGATGCAAGGGCAAGTGCGTAGCGAGCTGTACGAATTGCTTCCCGAATCGCGCAGTATCAAGGTCGGCGATGTCAACAATGACGGATTTGCCGATGTGGTCGTTAGTCGACTCAACATCATGTACAGCGAGGTGATTTTCTCCATCTATCTCAACGATGGGACGGGGCATCTTGAATGTTCCCAAAACATCAGCAGCCCCAAACCCGACATGCACATGGGCTATGAGATGCTACAGCTAGCCTTCCTCTTGGAGGATTTCGACAAGGACGGCAGCCTCGACATTGCCTCGTATGCCTACGTATTCAACGGAAACGCTGATTACGACACCTGTTTTATTAGAATCGATTACAACGACGGAAATGGCGGTTTCGAACGTTTTGCCGAGACCCCTTTGATTCAGCCGGAATGGGTTTGGTACAATGGTTATCAGCATTTCTTAGACAATCCGTTCTATCTGATGATGACATCGGGCGATTTTAATGGTGATTCGTTCCTAGATATTGCGGTATCAAACGATTATCATCTCAACAGTGAATCTGGTTTAGGTTATTTGTGTAATGATGGTACGGGCAACTTTAGTACGGAAGCAGTTTTTACTATTGGTTCGCTTTATGTGCCCACTGTTTGCGACATGAATCACGACAAGAAGGACGACATTGTTGACGCCTACTCCCTTCTTTATACCACAGACAGCTTGATTCCTCGCGAAGGATATGTCCATCCGTGGGTCCCTGACGGCTACTCTACTAACGGTTTGGTGGTTTTTGACATCAATGGTGACGGTTGGGAGGATGTAGTGGAGGGCCGTTCGACCAGCGATTCACACATTTGGGTCTATAGGAACCTCGGCAACGAAGAATTTGAGAAGATGGATTCCATCGGATTTTCAGGTTCCATCACTTGGTCTGATGAAGGCATTGACAATATGAAACTGGTGAACTACAACGGTGACGAATACCCCGACATCATCGCCCAAGTGTTTGATTTCAGGACGGATTACGCAGGCTATTGCGTGTTCGAGGGAAATGGCACTTTCGAGTTTGGTGAGCCAGTGTTTTTCCCCTTGGAACATTTTGAGGATGAGTTCATCCGCAATTTCGATGTTGCCGACTTGAACGGTGACGGCTTTGATGACTTGATTGTCATGCATGCGCCGTGGTTCGGAATGGGAAGTTCATGGCTTGAAGTGTTTATGAACGACGGTTATGGCTACACTGGCACGGAAGAATCGGATAACAATTCTGCTGTAACCTGTTCGCCCAATCCTGCAAACGACTATGTTTACATCAATGGCATTGAACTCGCCGAAGTGCAGGTTTATAACACTTTTGGCCAGTTGGTGAAGACCGTGCAGAACTCTAATGAGGTGAGTTTGGAGGGATTGCCGCAGGGTGTTTATCTTCTGCGAATTACAGGTATGAATGGAATAGTTTATACAAATAAAATCACTGTACAATGAAAAACATTAGACTTATTGCTATGGTTGGGCTTGGCCTTATGGCGAGCAACCTTTTTGCACAAGTTCCCGGCAGATGGGAAGACCCGATGAAGGTGGATGCCTCTGTAATCAGCAACCAAACGGTCAGGGTTCAGTGGGAAAGCCAATTCGTCGATCATTTCGAAACGGGTGATTTCAGCCTTTTCGACTGGAACAATGCCGTTTCCGATTATCCTTGGGAGATTACCGACAGCCAGTCCTTTGACGGTTCCTTCTCCATGCGGGCGTCGAATGCGGGCATAGACAATTCGACTTCGGCCATACAAATCACGATGTCCATCCCACGTGATTGCGAGATGCGGTTTTATGGCAAAATCTCCTCGGAAAACAACTGGGATTTGGGTAAGTTCTATATCGATGGCGAGTGCATGACGAGCCAGTCGGGACAAGGTTCATGGCACGAATTTCGGTATGATGTCACGGAAGGCGAACACACCTTCAAGTGGGAGTATGCCAAAGACGGTGAAGAGAGTGCCCTGGACGACACTTGGTATATCGACTGCATCCATTTTGTTTACGATGGCTCTTTTTATCAGCCGCAAAGTTGGTTGTATTACGGGTATGACGGTTACCGTGGCAGCATGGGTGACGGCGGCAATGCCTGTGAATGGGCCATGAAATGGACTGAGCAGACGAGTGGAGTCATTACGGATGTT
Organism: Candidatus Alcium sp. F082; assembly: GCA_001543395.1. Classification (GTDB taxonomy): domain Bacteria; phylum Bacteroidota; class Bacteroidia; order Bacteroidales; family F082; genus Limimorpha. The sequence continues at coordinate 164,329 of LPNG01000001.1, forward strand.
GCCCTCTACAGCGATGCTGAAGGACTGACGGGCGGCACCTATACGTGTACCATATACTTGGGCGGTGAAGATGCGCCTGGGGAGGCGATGTCGTCAATTACAGTGGATGTGACGCCAGGACTGGGCGATTATCAGTATTTTGAATTGGATGACTGGGTGGAGGTTGGTTTAGAGGCAGGAAGCATCTGGATGGTATGGAGTACCGACGAAGGCCACGAGACGCCGGCTCCCTACGGCAATGGTGGTTCGAGCGACGATGGCACTTGGTGGAAAACCGAAGACGGATGGCAGCAAACCGACCTTGGCGGTGGCGCTTGGCTGATGCAGATGCTTATGTATTATGACAGCGGTTTTCCGCATTTCAAGGTGTATCGCGCCCTTTGCGACGGCCAGGACATGGAGTTGATTGCAAGAAAGCTGGAGGTCAATTCCTACCTTGACGGACAATGGGCTGACTTGGATGACGGCCTTTACAAATGGGGTGTCAGCCATGTGATTAACGGCGTGGAATCAGCGATTTCGTGGTCTGAATGCTTGGAGAAGAATACCACGGGGGTTGAAGAGAATCGTTTTGAGGCTGTTGTTTATCCCAATCCTGCCAATGGGGTTGTTCGGATTGAGGGTGTTGAGGTTGATGAGTTGCGGGTTTATAATGCACTTGGGCAGATGGTGAAAATAGTGCGGCGGACGAATGAGATTGATGTAGCGGATTTGGCGGATGGGGTTTATTTGGTGAGGATTAGGGACAAGGAAGGGAGAATCTTTTTGGAGAAGGTGATGGTGAGGTAGTTGTTTTTTCGTGCTATCGTTATACGTGCTAACGTACTTACGTACTTACGAAGGGGACTAATAGGACTGATAAGACTAATAATAATAAGACACTATGAGAGCGATGAGGATTTGGGCTTTGGTTTTGATGGCGGCCGGGATGCTGCTGGCGGGATGCCGACGGGAGAGGACGGCACAGGCGAAGGATGCACCCGCTGAAAGCAGCAGGACGGCTGCGGTGCATAGCACGAGGATGGAGATGGAGCTGATAGAGTGGGTTGGTGCGGGAGTGGAGTTGGATAGGTGACCCCACTCATCATCCGCTCTTCCGAATGCGCCATTCGGAAGCCGTGAACATCAGCATTTGCAATGCGAAAAGAAGATCACATCCTACTTCACCAAAAACAACCCCGGCGTGATGTCCAGCCAATGCAGCACCGTCTCGCCCCAGACAAGGATGAGCACCCATGAGATGGTCATCATGGTGATGCCGAACTTGAAGGCGTCGGTCATGCTATATTGGTTGGTGTTATAAAGCAATGCGGCGGGCTTGCTGTTGAAGGGCAACACATAGCAGTGCTCGATGAGCATGGCCACGGGCAGGCTGAGGCTCATGACGGGGAAGCCGAAACGCGCTTCCACGCCCAAGGCGATGGGAACGAAGACCATGGTGCGGATGGTCTTGCTTTGGAAGACCAAGCCCGAATACATCATCAAGAAGGTGAGGATGACATACAGCACCCAGAATGGGGTATTGGAAGTGATGCCGAGGCTGTCGAAAGCAGCGTTGACCATGGTGTTGGGCAAATCAGTGGCATTGAGACCCGAGCCGAGGGTATAAGCACCAGCGGAGAAGAGCATCAGGTGCCAAGGGATGTCGACGTCGTTCCATTTCACCACACCGATGCCCGGCAAAAGGGCAAGGACGGCACCCAACAGGGCGACGATGGTCTCATCGATGTTGTGGAAGGTGCCCTTTGTGACCCAAAGAACAAGCACCAGCACGAAGATGCCCACGGCCTTGTATTCTTCGGCCTTCATCTTGCCCATGGCCTTCAGCTCTTCTTTCAGGCGTTCCAAGCCGCCTTCGATTTGAGGCACCTGCTCCTCTTTCTTCATCGGGAAGAAGACATAGGTGCCCAGCAACAAGCCTATCACGAGAATCAAGGCACTCATCGGGCCGCAAGAAACGAGCCAGTCGGCATAGCCGAAGTCGCAGCTACCGACGAAGCCCGCGATGAGCGAGATGGCGAGCAGGTGGGCGCCGCTACCCGTATAGAACGCATTGGCACCGATGTTCACCTGGAAGAGGTTTTGGATGACGAGGTTACGGCCGAAGTTGTTGCGGTTGCCGTTGGACGCACCATAGATGGCGCAAACGGTCATGAAGATGGGCAGCATGATGGTGGCCTTCACCGTGGTGGCCGAAATGAACGCAGACAGCACCAAATTAATGATCAAGAAACTCCAAAGTACACCTTTGGCACTCTTGCCGAACTTGATGACGAACGCCAAGGCCAATCGCTTGGCGAACTGTGTCTTGACCAGCATACTCGCCAAAACGAAGGAAAGGATGTTCAGCCACATCACAGGGTGACCGAGTTGGGCCAAGGCTTCCTTCTGTGTGGTCACGTTACAAAGCACGATGCCGAGGATGATGAGCAAGGAAGTCAGGTAGTTGGGGATGGCCTCCGTCATCCAGAGGATGAGACCCGCGACGAAGATGGCGAGCATGGCGTAGTTGGTGCGGAGAAACTCCTCAAAGCCGATGTCGTTGCAACGCTTCAAGGCCTTCTCGGTCAGCATCTCGGTGTTCAGGTTGTCGATGAAGCCGATGTGACAGCACCAATAAATCACGACGAAGGCGATGATAGCCAATGGGCCGCCGAGGCGAGCCATCCAAATCTCAAAGTTGGATTTCTGCATCTTGGGCAGTTTTTCCACTTTGTAGTTGTTCATGTCCAAGGGATCAAATGTGCTCATGAGGGTGTTGTTTGAGTCGAGACCGAGCCTTGACCGTCATTGCGGGCTTGACCCGCAATCTCCTGAAGCGAAAAGTGTCGTCTTCGCGCTTAGGAGATGGCGGATGCGTCTCCGCCATGACGGCAAAGGCTTAAGGGTTGTGTAACCCAGTCTCTTTTAGGTTATTACCAGTTCTTATAAGGATTCTTCATCAACATGGAGTTGAAGTACTTGGGGTCGCCGGTGACCTCTTCGCCGAGCCATGCGGGCTTGTCGAAGGGCTCGTTCTCGTCGGTGAGCTCGACTTCGGCCACGATGAGGCCGTCGTTGTCGCCATAGAACTCATCAACTTCCCAGGTGTGCTTGCCATCGGTGTTCTTGACAAGATAGCGGGTCTTGTCGATGACACCAGGTTCGCAGATCTCAAGGAGTTGTTGTACCTCCTCAACGGGGATTTCCTTCTCCCACTCGAAGCGGGCGGCGCCAGAGGCGTTGCCGATGCCCTTGATGGTGATGAAGCCCTTGTCACCCTTCACACGCACGCGGACGGTGCGCTCAGGTACGCTGGAGAGGTAGCCTTGGGTGATGCGCGTGGCCTTGAAAGCCTCGGCCTTGAAGTCACCCTTTACCAAAAACTTTTTTTCAATCTCTTGTGCCATAGTCGTTTATTCGTTTGCAAGCGGCTTGTCGGACATGCCGATGACGCGCTTAATCGCCTGTAAATAGTTGATGTTTTCGACACCTTCGAGGCCACAGTCCTTGATGGTCTTCTTGATGTCCTCGATCTCAGTCGACTCGGAGTTGATGGTCACCACCTTTGCACCATTGATAAGCACCTCGCCAAACTCGCAGATGGTGTCGTTGACCATGTAGCCGAAGCGGCGCTTGTGGACACGCACGGCAGCCAGGTCGGGGTTGGCTTTCACCATGGCGATGAACTCGTCATAGGTATAGGTGTCCTTGGTCAGCTTGGGCATCTCGACCATGAAAGCGGGGAACACTTCCTTCTCGAGCACCTCGCGGCTGATGGGGAACTCGCCCTTCATGAGGGGATTCCACTGCTCAAGGCCGTCGACGCTTTGTACGAAGGTCTTGATGTCCATCTTACCGTCGCGTATCTTGGTGTTGTTGATGTCGTTTTTGCGTGAGATGATATAGATCTCGTCGCTGAGGCGCTCCCAAACCTTCTCGGGGACGGGCATCGACAGGCGGGCCATGCGTTTGTGGGCCTCGCAGAAGCACTGTCCGAAGGAGCGGAACTCAAATCTCGGCTTCGACACTTCGCCGATTTTCATTTCTTCTTTTGCCATAGAGTTATTTATGATTCAAAATTCAATAATTTAAGTTTGAGATTCCCCTTCGGGAAATGGAGAATGATTGACTTGTATAAAAGGCGGCGGCAGGTCAGGTTTTCTGTCGTATTAGCTTTACAAGCCGCCGCTTAATAACTCATGAATAGAACTCCATTCCCGAAGGGAATCTCATATTCTCACCTTATTCCTGCGGGATGTCTTCGCCTTCGGCGGGGTTGGCTTCGCCCGGGGTCGGGTCGGCCAGCTTCCAGTCGCCGCCGTCGGGGGTGCGGGCGTAGGAACCGTCGACGGATGAGATGGTCTGACCCCATTCGCCGGTGGTGCCTCTGGTGAATTCGTCTCTCACCGAGCCATCGGGCATGAAGAGGGTGATGCGGACGGTCTTCTTGGCCGACAAGCCGCTGTTGAAGAACAGGTTCTCGGGTTGCTCAGGATGGTCGATGGCGACATCGGCGCTGTAGAGCAACACATAACCGTGGGCGGGAACGACGACGGTGGCGTCGGCAGTCCAAGTGGCGCCAGCCACATAGTCGTCCTTCATGATGGTCATGCCTTCGAGCGAGAGGTCAAGGTTGCCCTTGTTGTAGATCTCGATGAACTTGTCGTTGCCGTTCAACTCGTTGAGGACGATGTTGGTGTAGTCGGGCTGCTCGGGAGTGGGCGGCACGTCGCCACCTTCGAGGCCGAGGACGATATTGGCACCGTCAACATTCACAGCACCTGGAGTAGCGTCGGCATAGTACCATTTGCCATCGGCATTGCGGCTGTAGGAAGCAGGGGCCGGGATGTAGGCCGGGTCGTTGGCATCGATGTTGGTCAGGTTGAAGTCGTCGATGGAAGCGCCAGCGGGCGTGAAGAGCTGGATGCGTACGTTCTTCTTGGCGGAGAGGCCGCTGTGGAAGATGAGGGATTCGGGGACATCGGGATGGTCGGCGACGACATCTTCGCTATAGAGCACAAGATAGGCACCGGCATCGATCTTCACCGTGTTGTCGCCAATCCAGTTCTGGGCACCGTCTTTCTCGATATAGACACCATTCAGGTTGATGGCATCGGCACCGGCGTTGTAGATTTCGATGAACTTGTCGTTGCCGTTGAGCTCGTTGAGGCGGAGCACGCTGTAGTCGATGGCGACAGCGCCCACTTCATATTCCATGACGGGAGAGGCTGCGTTGACCTCGCCGTTCATGGCTTGCACGCAGAAACTCACCTTGGTTCCGTCGGGTTGGGCGGGGATGATGGCGTTATAGAGGTTGCCCTCGGCAGCGGTCATGGCCAGTTCCTTGTTTTCGTCGCCGATGGTATACACCAACTTGGCGGTGAAGTCCTTGAAACTGGTGATGGTGGCCGTCACCGTGACATCGTCGGCGGCCTGGACAGCCGTTGGAGCATAAGAAACATTGGAGATATTGATGCCCGGATATTGCTTATCCTTGACGCAAGAGGCAAGACCCATCAAAAGAGCCAAAGCCACAAACATTATCTTTTTCATATTATTCTTAATTTTAAAGGGTTAGACAATTTGATGGATTAGAAAGCGACTTGGAAACGGGCCAGCAGCATGTGATAGTTGACGCCAGCCAGACCGTCGGCAGCGGTGACCTTGGTGAAGTCCTTGGTCGGGTTGCCATCGGCATCGAGGCCGACATAGAGCTTGCCCTTGCCGTTGGCGTAGCGGTCGTTGTTGACATACTGGTAGTTCAAGGCGATCTTCACGTTCTTGGCGAAGTAGAAGTTGAGTGCAGCGCCATAGAGTTCGGCGGAACCGCCGTAGATGGCTTGGTCGCCGCGGCCTTCGTAGTCGTTCATGTCGATGAACTCATACTTGAGGGCCAGTTCGATGTCGCCCCAGCTGCGACCGGTGCGCACGCGGTTGAACTTGGCGCCGTCGGAGTCGTAGCTCTGCTTGCCGCCGAGGAGGAGGCAACCGCCTTCCACGTACCAGCCTTGGAAGTGATAAGGCTCGGTGATGTTGGTCTCAGGCTTCATGTAGGTCCAGTCCGACAGCCAAGCGCCTTCGATACGCAGGCCGTTGTAGTGGCCGGCGAGTTCGGCGGTGGCGATGAGGTTGTGGTCGGTGTTCTTGATGTCGTCGGTGTCGACATATTTCTTGCGGCTGATGTTGGTAGCGTTGCGGCAGCTGAAACGCGTCCCGCTGTAGATGCCCAATTCGTCAGAAGTCTTGGGCGAGTCGTACATCACAGCGCCACCCACATGGATACCCAGGTCGGGTTCGTTGATGGGGCGAACGACGGCTTTGGCGATGTAGGAAAGGCCTTCGTCCATGCCGTAGTCCTTGTTGTTGGATTCCACATAGTCGCGGGTCTCTTGGCCTTCGATCTCCTGGAAGAGCACACTGGCACTGCCGAAGAAATACTTGTTGGTGTATTTGGCGAAGATGCCGAGGTGGCGGCTGGGAGCCAAGGCGCTGACGATCATCGGGCGTTCCATGAACTCGAGGTAACGCGACGACGTGTTGCGCGAGAGCGAGAAGTCGGGTTTCTGGCTACCGACGCTGAACTGGAAGTTCTTCAGTCCGTTGTAGCGCACGATAGCGTCTTTCAGCTCGAAGGAGCCGTTGGCCAGTTCCATATCCACCTCACCGTACCAGTCGGGGGTGATTTGTGTCTTGACGGCGAAGCGGGCGCGGCGGATGCTGGCGCCGTTGCCGATGGGGTCGGCCCACTCCTGTTGCCCGAAATAGGCGCCGAAATCGACTTGCACTCGGGAGTCGAACCAGAATTTGTAGTCTTTGTCTTTTGACTCGAACACCAAGATGCCGTCGCGACTCGAAGTCTGCAGCGACTTGACGTTCACCTTGTTGCCATACTGGTCGACGGCTTGTGCCTTGTCTTCAGTCTGTGCGAAGGCCATTGAGCCCAACAAAAGGGCGGCCATCATTAATACAGTCTTTTTCATTTTGAACAGTTTTAGTTGTTAAATAGGTGAATTTGTGTTTTACGAAAGGCAAAGGTAGAAAAAAATGAAAAACAAAGAAAAAATTGTCTTTATTTGCCATTTTTTGAAACCAAGGAGAATAATGACGCCATACACTGGCACATGAAAGAAAATCTCTATTTTTGCAGCAAAATTCTGGAGGAAGAAAAAATGAAAATCGCAGTGGTGGGAGCCACCGGTCTGGTGGGCTCGAAGATGCTTCAAGTGCTTGACGAACAGAAGGTTCGGATAGACGAATTGATTGTGGCTGCCTCAGAACGTTCAGTGGGCAAAGAGATTGTCTTCCAAGGCAAGACCCATAAAGTCGTCAGCGTTGACGAGGCCATCGCCGCAAGGCCCGACATTGCCATCTGTTCGGCAGGAGCAACAGCTTCGAAGCAATATGCCCCGCATTTTGCCAAACAGGGCACCTTCGTCGTCGACAACAGCTCGGCCTGGCGCATGGAAAAAGGTGTGCCATTGGTCGTCCCCGAAATCAACGCCGACACCATCACCAAGGACACGCATATCATCGCCAACCCCAACTGCTCCACCATCCAGATGGTGATGGCTTTAGCTCCCATCCACAAAGCCTATGGCATCAAACGCATCGTCGTCAGCACCTACCAAAGTGTCTCGGGCAGCGGTCAAAAAGGTGTCAACCAACTGAAGGCCGAGCGCGCTGGCGCAAGCGGCACGACTTGCTATCCCCACCCGATTGACCTTAACATACTGCCCCACATCGATACCTTCCTCGACAACGGTTATACCAAAGAGGAGATGAAGATGGTCAACGAAACGCGCAAGATCCTTCGCGACGAGCACATCGCCGTCTCGTCCACCACGGTTCGTGTGCCCGTGTGGGGCGGCCACAGTGAGTCCGTGAACGTGGAGACAGAAAGGCCTTTTGAAATCGACAATATCCGCAAGCTGATGGCAGCCATGCCTGGCGTGGTGGTGCAAGACGACCCGGCCAACAACGTCTATCCGATGCCCCTCTATGCCGAAGGCAAGGACGAAGTCTTCGTGGGTCGCATCCGCCGCGACTTCTCGGTGGAGAACGGCCTCAATTTCTGGTGTGTGTCCGACAACCTCCGCAAAGGCGCCGCCACCAACGCCGTGCAAATAGCACAATATCTTATTCGTGAGTTCTTTAATAAATGAAAGTCTTTCATAACATCATAGAAACCCGCAACATCCCCCACGCTGTGGTCACCATCGGCACTTTCGACGGTGTCCATCTCGGCCATCAGGCCATCTTCAATAAGATGAAGACCTTGGCAAAAGGCATTGGTGGAGAGACCGTTGTGGTTACTTTTAGTCCGCATCCACGTCAGGTGCTTAACATCGACAGCTCCAACTTGCGTTTTCTCTGCACACCCGAGGAGAAGCTCCAGAAGTTTGAGGAGTATGGCATCGACAACGTGGTCATCATCAACTTCACCAAGGAGTTTTCGCGCACGCCTTCAGAGGTGTTCATCAAGGAATACATCATCGATAACATCCATCCTGATTATATCGTTGTGGGCTACGACCATCACTTCGGCAAGAACCGCATGGGTGACTTCGGCCTGCTTAACGACATGAAGCTGAAATACGGCTTCAAGGTAGAACGCATTGCCGCACAGGATGTTGAGAACATCGCCATTAGCTCCACAAAGATCCGTAACGCTTTGGCCACAGGTAACGTGAAACGAGCCAACCAACTGTTGGGCTACACCTATTCCGTCACTGCGGAGGTCGTGGTGGGCAACAAGATCGGGCGCACCCTGGGCTTCCCTACGGCCAACCTTGAATTGCCAAGGGAATACATGCTCATCAGCAACCGGGGTGTATATGCCTGCCTCGTCGACTACCAAGGCAAGACCTACAAGGCCATGGCCAACATCGGGCACCGCCCCACCATCGGCGACCGCAGCGAGGACAACCCCATCATCGAGGTCAACCTGTTCGACTTCGACGGCGACCTCTACGGCAAACAGATCCATGTGCGTTTCATCGACCGCATCCGTGACGAGGAGAAGTTTGACGGCTTGGATGCACTTAAAGCCCAGTTGGAACAAGACCGAGACAACGTTTATAAACTATTAGAAAACACAAAGTTATAATATAATCACAAAACATACAAAACCCACAAAACCGTTTTTATTGTGGCGGCACGCAACCGCTTGCCGCCGAAAAGCCGCCGGTTGGCAGGCTTTTCACTACTCACCTTAATAGTTTTGACAGTTTTGTCGGTTTTGTGACGAAAAAAAATGAAGATTCTGCTTTTGGTCATAGGAAAAACGGATGAAGACTACCTCATCACCGGCATCAAGAAATATGTGGGCCGCATAGGGCATTATGTCTCGTTTGAGATGAAGGAGATTCCTGATCCGCGCAACCGTAAGACCCTCTCCGAAGACCAGCAGAAGAAAGCCGAAAGTTTCCTGTTGCTGCAGCAACTGCAACCTGGCGACCAAGTCGTGTTGTTAGATGAAAACGGCAAGCAGTTCACCTCGGTAGAATTTTCCGAAAGCCTCGAAAAACAGATGGCATCAGGCGCAAAAAGACTCGTTTTTATCATCGGAGGCCCTTATGGCTTCGCTCAAGAAGTGTACGACCGTGCCAACGCCAAGATGTCGCTCTCACCCATGACCTTCAGCCACCAGATGGTGCGGCTTATTTTCGTCGAGCAACTTTATCGGGCTTTCACAATTTTGAAAGGCGAGCCCTATCACCACCAATAATAAACGACCCCTTATTTCGTTAATACAACATGAAAACAATCAAAACCATACTCATCCTTTGCGTGGCACTCTGCTTCGCATCTTCCTGCAAAAAAGAGGTCGACATGACCTTGTTACAAAAGAACGTCCTCGAAAACGCTGACATCCGTCAGATTGAAGTCAGTGATGCCTGGGAGGTGAGCGTCATCGCCGACAGCAACACCTACGTGGAGCTGGAGTATTCTGCCTATTTGGAGCCCGGACTCAACGTCAAAATGGAAGGCTCCAAACTCGAAATCGGCTTCACGGGAAATGTCCACCCGGTCATCAACTCCGTTTTCAAAGCCACTGTACACACAAACAAGGTTGAAAAAATCGAGGCGGATGAAGCCGCTCAACTGAGTTTCGTTGGACATTTCTCTGCCACCAGTGACACTTTGTATGTGGAACTAGATGACGCCTCGGTGTGCTCGGGGTTGGAGTATTCTGGTCACGTTTGTGAGATTTCCATTGAAGACGCCTCACATTTTCTTGGTTTTAATCTGTCGGGGTACAACTGCGAAGTCAAAGCAAGCAATGCTTCCTCGTGTAAAGGCCTCTTTGACATGAGTTTCCACCTCGTCGCCAACCTGGAAGGAGCTTCCCATTTCATCACTTTTGGTGGAGAAGCACCCTATGGAATGATTAGGTTGCAAGGAGGAAGCCTGTTGAACATGGCTCAAACACAAGTCAGGGAGATGCATGTTGATTTGTCGGGCGTCTCGGAAGCCACTGTTTGGGTGAGTGACGCCATGGAAGGCACATTGAAAGACGCTTCTACGCTATATTACAAGGGAAATCCACAGAAGCAAATCGAATGTGACGAGAGCTCTGAGATCATACCTTTATAATTTTTGGCCTGATATTTGCTATTTTCGTCCCCGTTGCGCCGAAGCAACATGAATTATTACTATTTTTGTAACCAAATTAAAATTAAAAATGAAAAAAGTAGCATTGCTATTCGTCGCCGTCCTGTTTGCGACCGTTACCTTTGCCCAATCCAACCTTCCCATCGACGCTAGAACAGAGAAGATTTGCTTCCGTAAGGTCATCAACACCGTTGGCACTCAAGATGAGGTGTTCAACCGCATCTACAGCCAGTTTATGAACACTTATTACAAGAGCCCTTCGACCATCCTTCAACAGAACGACGGCCGTACGCTGAAAGGCAAACATCAGTTCCAGCTCGACAACGGTGACCCCGTGAAGTCGAAATGGCCCTGGATCACCTATTATTTCACCATCGAAGTGCGCGAAGGCCGTGTGCGTTACACCCTCACCGACTTCATGCAGAAGACCCAAAGCAACCACCCCTGCGAAGAATGGATGAACAAGGAAGATCCTTTGTATCAGCCTGTTTGGGACAGCTATCTGAACCAGATCGCAGCATTTGGTGAAGACTGGGGCAAGCAATTTGAGGAGAAACTCATACCTGAAAAAGTCATCGAAGAAGAGGAATGGTAAACTAGGCTATGGCCACTCGCGAACGCATAAAGAAAGGGTTTTCGAAACTTCTCAAGGAGGAGAAGCTAAAGCTTATTGCCAACTATTTTGAGAACCCTGGCGAGGTGGTCAACCTACTGAAAAGCTATTGGCATCCCGACAAAAAGCAGCAGCAACTCTTCGATGAGTTCAGCGAGAACACCATCACCAATTTCTTCATCCCTTACGGCATCTCCCCCAATGTGACCATCAACGGCAAGGACTACATTGTGCCCATGGTCATCGAGGAGAGCTCCGTGGTGGCGGCGGCTTCGGCTGCGGCCAAGTTCTGGGGCGAACGCGGCGGTTTCCATGCCGAGGTCATTGACGTGCGCAAGGTCGGACAGGTACATTTCGGCTGGAGTGGTGACAAAGCAAAACTTTTTGGGCTGTTTCCAAAGATCGAGCAACGGTTGTTGCACGACACCGATGCCATGACCGAGAAGATGCGCAAACGTGGTGGCGGCATCCTTGGGATGCGGCTCATCGACTACACTGCGCAAATCCCCGACTACTACCAGATTCGTGTTGAGTTTGGCACAGGTGATGCCATGGGAGCCAATTTCATCAACTCCGCCTTGGAGCAGTTTGGCCACAGCCTGCAGGACTTCTTTGCCGAACAGCAGGATCTGCCCGAGGAGCTCCGCAAGGTAGAGATCATCATGACCATCCTGTCGAACAACACGCCTGACTGCCGCGTGAAAGTCTGGGTAGAGTGTCCTGTCGAGCAACTTGACGGCATCGACGAACATCTATCGGGTGCCGAATACGCCAAGAAATTCAAGAAGGCCGTTGACATCGCCCACATCGACACGGACCGAGCCACCACGCACAACAAGGGCATCTACAACGGCATCGATGCTGTGGTCATCGCCACGGGAAACGACTTCCGCGCCGTGGAAGCAGCGGGGCATACCTTTGCCTCGCGCAACGGACGATATGAGAGCCTGTCGAGCGTCAACCTTGAAAACGGCATCTTCCATTTTGAGTTGGAGGTGCCAATGGCCTTGGGCACCGTGGGTGGACTCACGAGTTTGCACCCGCTTGCCAAGAAAACCCTTGAACTCTTGGGCAACCCCACCGCCAAAGAGCTGATGATGATTGCCGCCACCATGGGCTTGGCCAACAACTTCTCCGCAGTGCGCTCGCTGACCACCAAAGGCATCCAAGCCGGCCACATGAAGATGCACCTCAACAACATCTTGAACCAACTGAATGCCACTGACGAAGAAAAGAAGCAGGCTCGCGAGTATTTCAAGGACAAGACCGTGTCATACGCAGGCGTTGAACAATACCTTGAATCCTTGAAAAAATGAGCCTTTACCAAGCCCACGGAAAATTTCTTTTGACAGGCGAATACCTCGTCTTGAAAGGCGCTTTGGCTTTGGCAATACCGTTGAAATTAGGGCAGAACCTACAGGTCTCTCTTGCCGACACCGACACGCACCGCTTGCACTGGATTGCCTCACAGCCCGAAAAGCCATGGTTTTCCGTCTTATTTGACAGTGAAACGCTTCAACCGCTTTCCACAGACGACTGCTCCAAAGCCGAAAAGCTTGCCAGCATTTTGAAGGCTGTAAGACAGTTGAAGCCTAATGCCTTTTCAGGTTGCGACATGCGTTTCCGCACCCATCTTGACTTCGACCCGAATTGGGGCCTCGGCAGCAGTTCCACCTTGATTGCCAACCTGGCACGATGGGCGGATGTCAATCCATACGAATTGCTGAAAATGACCTTCGGCGGCTCGGGTTATGATATCGCTTGTGCAACGGCGGAAGGACCAATCTATTTTCAACTATCATCTACTGAATCGGCCCTTCGACAGGCTCAGGGACCTAAGGTCGTTAAGCCCGTCGAAACGCCAACACCAACGGTTGAACCCATTAACTTCACTCCTCCCTTTGCCGACCATCTGTTTTTCATCTATCAAGGCAAAAAACAAAGCTCTTCAAAAGAAGTCAAAGCATTTTTGGAGAAGACAAATCCCATTGATTTACAAAAAGATATAGAGTCCGTTTCGGAAATCAGCCGCGCCGCGCCGAAATGCGAAACTTTGGACGAGTTCGCCATGCTCATGCAATGCCACGAGCGCATCATCGCCCGCTGCATCGGGCAGGAACCTGTACAAAAGCGTTTTCCGGACTTTGAAGGCGTCTTGAAATCCTTGGGCGCGTGGGGTGGCGACTTTATCCTTGCCGCAACAAACTGGGATAGCATCCAAGTGAAAGCCTATTTCAAAGAAAAAGGCTTGAATGTGGTTTTTGACTATAAGGAGATGGTGTTATAAAGAGTTTTCCTATCTTCGCAGCATAATACAACAAGCATGGAAAAGATTTGGTTGAACGAAGCCTTCAAAGGCGAGGTGCCGAGCGGCTTTCTAGGTAAGGTAGGCTGGGCAAGCCCGTCAAACATCGCTTTGGTGAAATATTGGGGCAAACGAGGCAAACAATTGCCGCAGAATCCGTCGATTAGCTTTACCTTGTCGGAATGTCGCACCGAGACTTTCATCGAGTATGAAAAAGCCAACCGATTCGGCTTCAGTTTCTTTTTTGAAGGCAAGGAGAATCCCGCTTTTGGCGCGAAAATCGAAAAGTTTCTACTTGATAATCAGGCGTTTTTCCCGTTCATCAACCAATTGCATTTGAAAGTAGAGAGCCGCAATAGCTTCCCACATTCCTCTGGCATCGCTTCATCGGCTTCGTCGATGAGTGCGTTTGTGATGGGGTTGATAGAGATAGAATCCCTGTTGGTCGGCCTTTCGACAGGCTCAAGGGCCTTGGTCGACTCGGTCCCTGAGCCCGTCGAAGGGCCGATTAATATGCAAAAAGCCTCCTTTTTCTCGCGATTGGCTTCGGGTAGTGCGGCACGCTCGGTGTATTCCAAGATGGCATTATGGGGTGCAACGGAGGCATACGAAGGCAGTTCCGATGAATATGCCGTTCCGTTGGAAAACGACATCCATCCTATCTTCAAAACCTATCGCGACAGCATCTTGATTGTCAGCGGCGAGACCAAGTCCGTTTCCAGTCGGGCAGGCCATGGCTTGATGGAAGGGAATCCATATGCCCAGGCGCGTTATGCATTGGCTAACGAGAATATCAAGAACCTATTGGCCGCCATAAATTCAGGCGATTTGG
>LPNG01000002.1 GCA_001543395.1 Candidatus Alcium sp. F082
ATCCGCAGCGCAGCGGCTTGGGTGTTCAAGATGAAATGATAAAAGCGGCGTTTGCCGCTTTTTTGTTTATCCGATAGGACCGTCTATCAATTCCTTGAGGCCCTGATAGCCGATAATCTTATTCGTTCCCTTAGGTATCCGCTTGATGTAGAAGCGCTCGTCCTCCTGCACGAACTTGAAGTGCAAGAGATCGCCATTTGGGAAACAGTCGATGCCTTTGATACGCTTGGGACCGCTATTGGTTTGATAGGAGAAATCGGAAGTCTTCACAAAGGTCATGCGCTTCTTCCCCTTGAGGATACTGGTGTTGAAGCCGTCGAAATAGTTGCGGTTGCCCCATTTCCCGACAAACTCAGCAGGGTTCTTCAGGTCGTAGACATACACGCGGAACAGCTTGTCATTCTTCGGCTTCACTTCAAGCACCTTCTGAAGGATGACTTTCTTGTCCTTGATCACTTCAACATACATCCATTGGAAGCGGTTGCCCATGTTTTCCCAAATCGGGGTGAAATGGGCCGTGGCCGTCGTCGAATCGTTCACAATGACGTTGTAGTCGCCTTGCATGGTACGATAAAACTGCTTGGCGTCTTCTTCCGTAAACTTCTGTGCGAAGCCACTAAATGTCACCATGATAGCGGCCAATATCAATGCTAGTCTTTTCATATTCAGATTCCTTTTTCTCTTATTAGTACCATCAGAACGACAGGGTCAAACCCAAGGTCGGGAGGATGGGCAGCTGACGTGCTATGTCGCTGGTAACCAAGTTGACGTAGAACACGTTGTGGCGGTTATAGATGTTGGTCACGCTTAAGTCGGCCTCCAGCATCACATTCTCCGTGAAGAAGAACTTACGTTTCACGTCGATGTCGAAGCGATGGTAGGTAGGCAGACGGCCACCGTTAAGCTCGCCATAGAGCACGCCCAGCTCGCCGTTTGTGGTTGTATAGTCGAAGTTGATGCCATCTTGGAAGGGATAGTACTCATAGAAACCTTGCACCTGGGTGAACGGGAAGCCGGTACCGAAGTTCCAACGACCGCTGAACTCCCACTGGCGCTTCGAGCCAGCCGTGTAGGTCAAGATAAGGTTGACGTTATGACGGCGATCGAAGTGAGGCGCATATTGCACCATCTCCACGCCATTCTCAACGGCTTTTTCATATTCACGTGTCACGAAGCCCAAGGCGTAGACCGCCCAAAGGTACCAGTGCTGATCTTCATATTTCACTGAGATATCGAAACCGTAGGCGTCGCCCGTCTCCTTGGTGAAGTCTTTCTTCAGCAGGTCAGGAATGTCGGAGTTCAACTCGGTCTCGTTGTACAGCTTGTTGCGGTTGATATTGGTCAGCTGCACGAAGTCTTTCCAATAGCCCTCAATATTCACGGTGGCCTTACTCGTCAGGTCAAACTCAGTACCCAAGATGTAGTGGTTGGCCTTCTGCAGGAAGCTGGTGATGGGCTTGCCATCAAAGGTCTTCGGCATGTTGTTGATACCCGAGAGGAAGCCGTAGAACAGGTTGACCACGTCACGATCGCTGGTGGCGGCCACAAAATTCTGTGAATACATACCTGCAGCCGCTTTCAGGCGCAAACGGTCGGTGGCATTGTACTTCACTGCGAGACGAGGCTCAGGCGAGATGTCGGGCAACGAGGCATAATATTGCAAGCGGAAGCTGGGTTCGAGCAAGAACTTGCCGAGCACAGCCTTGTATTTCGCATAGACACCAATCTCCGTGGAATTGACTTTCGAACCGATCTTGTTGTGTCCGTAGACGCTATAGGTCTGATAGTCGGTGGTGTAGCCAAGCATCTCGATACCATACTTCAAGGTATTCTTACCCATGAACTGACTGAAGTCGAAGCCCATGTTGAAGCCATTGATGTTGCTATAGCGGTCGGGGTTGTCGGTTTCCTTCATGCGGGAGGTATAGCTCGAATAGGCGACGGTACCTTCAATCATCACAGGGGCCTTGCCGGGGATGACGAGGAAGTTGGAGCCAGCGCCAAACGAATTCCATCCGAAGTCGGACAGCGACATATAGTTGTTCACCTGGTCGTTGAACGAGAAGCCGAAGAGGTTGAACTTACTGCCGTTGGGCGCGTTGATTGACACCTTACCGTAGATATCTTGGAAGTTGAACGGCAAACCCGTCTCTGAGGCATAGGGATACAACACCTTGCTGGATTGTTCCAAATAAGAGTTCTTTGCAGAGATGATGAACGAAGCGGTGGCGTCGTCAGGATTCTTGGCCTTCTTGAGGGGACCCTCAATCATCACCTTCGCACCGAAGCAGTTGCCACCAATCTTACCCGAGATACGTTTCTTGTTACCGTCGCGGGTGGAGATATCCATGATGGAAGAGATACGGCCGCTGTATTCAGCGCCGAAGCCACCTGTGTAGACATCAGCATTACGGATGATATCGGTGTCGAACACCGAGAACAGACCGATGGAATGGAAGGGGTTATAGATCACCATACCGTCGAGCAACACCTTGTTTTGGATGGGTGAGCCACCACGGATGTAGAGCTGTCCGCCCTGGTCACCAGTGAAAATGACGCCAGGCACCACCTGCAGGTATTGGGCGAAGTCGGCTTGACCACCCACGCTGGGGATCTTCGTAATCGTCTTAGGTGTCACGGTGATGACCGACGTCTTGGTCTCAGAACGGGCCTCGATCTTGTCGGCTGTGATGGTCACCGTCTCCAACTGTTTGCTGGTTTCCTTCAGAAAATATTTACGGCTGATGCTTTGACCTTTCGACAAGGAGAAATTCTCTGAAATCGTATCAAAGCCCACGCTGGTGATCAGCAAGGTATAGTTGCCGTCGGGGATTCGGTTGATATTGAAGTAACCGTTCTCGTTGGTCGAGCCGCCGAACGTGGTGCCTTTCAGATAGACATTGGTGAACATCATCGGCTCGCCAGTGGCTTCCTCGTAGACAAAACCCTTGATGCTATTGTCCTGAGCCACAGCTACAATCGAGGTAAAAAAGAAAAAGATAGTCGCAAAAAACAGCTTGGTTAGTTGACGTTTGTACATATTGTTATCAAATAATTTGTTTTACACCTATTATAAGAAGATGCAAAAATACAAATTATTGCAAACAAGCGACCAAAAATTTGCAAAAAGAAGCAATTCGCCTCTAGTCCTTCTTATTCGGGAGGCAAGACCTAAGCAAGCATTTCCGTCTGGGCCTTCTCCGTTTGTGAGAAGAGCCAATGGTGCTTGACGTTCGCCTCGTGTTGGTATAAGAGCACGCCGACAAACAACGTGGCCAGCAGCAAGAGGGCTTTCAGCCAGTCCTTGAGAGGCAAGATCATGACACCGACGATGATGAACAATATGGGCCACAGCTTTCTGGCGACCCACCAGCTGAAGTCGATGACATTGAGAGCTGCCAACAGGGCCACCACGCCCACGAAGAGGATGAGAATCCCCAACAATAAATTTCTGCTTTTCATGACTGTTTTCTATTAAAGGGGATGATAAGGAAGAGGCCTAAAGCGATGAGCAGTATGGGCCATGCCGTACGCCAATTGAATTCAGGGAAATACATGTTCAGCAGGCCTAAGGCGCCGATGCAGATGAGGACCAAGCCGGCGACAAGGCTACCTTTGTTGAGCGTGGGCTGTTTCACGACTGATTTCGTGTTTTCAGGGTTGGTTTCCACCGTACCATCGGACGACACGACGTAGTCAGCCTGATGACGCGTGATGTCGCCAGCCGGCATCACGATCCAGAGTATGACATAGATCCAGAAGCCAGTGCTGAAGAACAGGAAGGCGACAACAAACAGCAGCCGAATCAGAGCTGCGTCGATGCCAAAATAGTTAGCCATTCCAGAGCAAACGCCTCCAATCACCTTGTTTTGTTTGTCTCTTTGTAGTTTCTTTTGATTTTCCATTTTCCTTTTCGTTTTTTAGTTCGGTAGTACCCTTACAAAAATTATGCCGCTCCGAGGAGCGGCATAACATTCTTTTCACGTAAGCCTTTCGGTTATTTCTTCACCACGAACTTTTGCGTGGAGACGGCGCGGCCATCCACCAACATGGTGCAGAAATAAATGCCACCCTGGAGGTCGGCAACCGAGAAACTCAGCTGACCATCGTTGGCATTCAGCTCTTGACGCATCACTTCCTGACCAACCAGGTTGTAAACCACGGCGCAGAGGTTGCCGCCAAACGAGTAGTTGAAGCTCACCGTGTTGGTGGCAGGGTTGGGATAAGCCTGACCCAGCGTCATCGTATAAGCATTCTCAGTGACGCCGACACCCGACTTGCGGAAGCGGACAATGATGCTGATGCGCTGGTCGGGGTTACGCTCTTCATAAGCGTAATACTTGATGATGACATCGCCATAGACATCTTCAGGATAAAGCGCATGGAACGACAGCTCATCGGTGTTGACTTCACCTGCCGGAATGTCGATTGCATCGGGGCTGACAAAAATGTCAGGGCCGAAGCACATGCCCCAGCAGAACGAATTCATCACGCCATCAAGGTCTTGGATGATCTCTTTTTCGACCAATACCTTCATAGGCTCAGAAGTGATGTTTCTGACCTGCATGTGCTGAATGTATTCACCAAAGCCGAACTCGTCGTTGGTGCATTCAATGGTCTCGCCCTCGTCAAAGACGGTGCCTTCCCACTCGAACTGCAAGGTCTGAGCCGAAACATAACCCATCAGGGTCAACAAAATCAGTGTAAAGATAGATTTTTTCATCATAGAAACGGTTTTTTATTTGTTATTTTAATTCATTCAATTTCAACCTGCAAAAATGCAAAACTTTTCCCAATCATGCAACAAAAATATTGCCATTTTTTGAAAAATATCTACTTTTGTGCTGAAAAACACTAAAAACATTTCGTGATGAAAAGATTTTCCTTCATTTTGGCATCGCTTCTGATGCTTTTTACACTGAAACTGAACGCACAAAACGAACGTGTGCTCCTCTTTGAATGCTTCACCAACACGGGCTGCGGTCCCTGCGCACAACAGAACCCTGCCCTCGACGCGCTCATTGCTGCCAATGCCGATCGTGTGGCCGCCATCAAGTACCACATGAATTGGCCTTCAGCCAACGACCCGATGTATCTGCACAACACGGCCGACAATGATTCTCGTAAAGGCGTCTACAACGTCACTTCCGTACCCCATACGGTCGTCGACGGCATCCGCTTCGGCAGCACACCTGGTGGCTTAAGCCAAAACATGGTCAACAACTGGCTGACCATAGAATCGCCTTTTGAGATGCGTCTCTCCTATGAAGTGGACGAAGCCGCCAACACCATCACCGTCCATGTGATGGGTCGTGCCTCCACCGCCGTTGAAGGCAACGTGAGACTCTATGTTGGCGTTATCGAAAAAGAGGTCCACTTCAACTCCGCTCCCGGACCCAACGGCGAACGCGATTTCTACAGCGTGATGAAGAAGCTCCTCCCCACTGCCTCCGGCACCTCGCTCGGCAGCATGGAGGCTGGCGACTATTTCGCCTACACCTTCACTTGGGAACTCGCCAATATTTATAACAACGACCAACTGGATGCCATCGCTTGGATTCAGAACCACGGCACCAAAGAGGTGTACCAAGCCTGCAAGTCGAGCGAAAACCTCGAGCCCTATTATGCCAACGAAGCCATGGTGAGCGACATCAGCAACGTGAAAGGCGCCAACTGCAGCGGCGAGTCCCACCCCAAGGTCCTCCTGACCAACAACGGCAGCAACGCCCTGACCTCCGCCGAGTTGGAGGTCGTCGTCAACGGCGAGATGCTAGGCGCCGTGGAATGGAGCGGCAACCTGTCCACCTTCAAATCGGAGACTGTTGACCTGGGCGAATTCAGCTTCCCTGTGGAAGAAGAGAACACCCTGGAGGTGAGGATTAAGAGCATCAACGGAGGAGCCGACGAAGCCTCGACCAACGACATTGTCACCACCGATTTCAAGGGCGCCCCTGAGAACGTCGCCAAGGTGATGAAGCTCAGCATCCGCACCGACAACAACCCGCAAGAGACCACCTGGAAGGTGACCAACCTCTGGACGGGCGAAGTCGTCCTCGAAGGCGGTCCCTACGAACAAGCCAACCATATGTTCACCGAGACCCTTGAGATCACGGGCGACGGCTGCTACGACTTCACCATTTATGACGCTGGCGGCAACGGCCTCCAAGGCGGCGTCTACGGCCTGAAAGCCAGTGGCGAAACTCTCTTCTCGGGCAACACCTTCGGCTTCAGCGAGAGCAACGAGTTCTCCTACGAAGTGACGGCCGATGTAGACGAGAACCTTAACCAAAGCGTCAGCATCTACCCCAACCCGACCGACGGCCTGCTCAACATCATTAGCCAAGGCAAGCAACAGGTCAGCGTCTACAATATGGCCGGACAGCGCGTCTACGAAGGCTATTGCGAAGGCACGCTGAAAATCGACATGAAGCGTTTCGGCTGCGGCATCTATGCCGTCAAAGTCGGAGACGAGACACAAAGGGTCGTGGTGAAGTGATGCTCCAGTACCATCATTTCGACACACTCGACTCGACCAACGCCTACCTGCAAAGGCTACAATCGGAAACCGACATCCGCAACTGGGTGGTCAGCGCCGACGAGCAGACCGCAGGCAAAGGCATGGGCAACAACGGCTGGGAAAGTGAGGTAGGAAAGAACCTCACTTTCTCTTTGGCCGTCGACACGGGCTTTCTGCCCGCCGAGAGGCAGTTTTTGCTCTCCGAGGCAGTGCCGCTTGGAATCATCGCAGTTTTGGATGAGGTAATTTCAGATGGCTTTGAAGGCATGTCATACCGAGGCCTGCCGTCTATAGATACGCTCCCTCCTCCCGTCGGTCGGTATGACATGGACGGCAGGGCGAGTGTATCTATGCCTTCAAAACTCAGCATCAAATGGCCCAACGACCTTTATTACGGCAATCGTAAACTGGCCGGCATCCTCATCAACAGCACCATAAAAGCCAACATGATGGACCTCTCCATCATCGGCATCGGGCTTAATGTCAACCAGATGCAGTTCAAAGACTGGCCGACGCATCCCATCTCATTGAAGATGATCACCGGCAAGGACTACGATTTGCGGCCTCTCATGGAGCAAATCACAGCGCATATCATAAAAAAGGTGGAGCTGCTGAAAAGCAACCCCACCGCTATTGAGCAGGCCTATTTGAAACGGTTGTTCCGCTATCAAACCTGGGCCGATTATGAAGTCGACGGAAAAGCCTTGAGGCTATTCATGACCGGAATAGACGCATTCGGACGGCTACAACTCGTTGACGAGCAACAGACATTGCACTGTTACGAAATCAAGCAGATCAAGTTTTTGGTTTAATTCCACTGGTCGCTCCAGGCCTGTTGGTCCTTGCGCCATTCCTTGAGCGACTGCACGTCTTCCTCAGTGACATATTTCTCCTCGACGGCCTTTTGAATCAGCGTCTCGTAGTTCGACAGCGTCACCAGTTGGCAGTCCTTCTCCTCGAAGTTCTTCTTGGCGAGTTCCATCTGATAGGTGAAGATGGCCACCATGCCTTTCACCTCGGCGCCGGCCTCACGCAAGGCATCGACGGCCAAGAGGCTCGACTTGCCCGTGGAGACCAAGTCCTCGATGACCACCACCGACTGACCCGGGGTAAGCACGCCTTCGATCTGGTTCTGCATGCCGTGCGACTTCTTTTCGCTACGCACATACACGAAAGGCAGGCCCAACTCCTGTGCCACCAGCGCGCCTTGGGCGATGCCACCCGTGGCCACACCCGCTATCACATCCGGTTTGCCGTAGTTTTGTATGATCTTTTCCACAAACTGCTGGCGGATATAGGTACGCACGGCAGGATAGGAAAGCGTGACACGGTTGTCGCAATAAATAGGGCTTTTCAGTCCGGACGCCCAAGTGAACGGAGCCTTTGGGCTGAGCTTCACGGCCTTGATCTGAAGCAGATGCTGGGCCAAAGTCAATGCTGAATCTTCGTATTTCATGGTAAAAGAGCTTTGTCGAGACTATTTTTATATCTTTGTCGCTTGAAAACAAGACAAACAGACTGCAAATGTACAAGATTTTTCAAGAAAACAAAGCACTGGTTTTTCCAAAAATTGAAGGTGATTCTTTGAAATTTGACGCAACGCCCCAAGAATCCGACAGATACGACGCCGAGCTCTTGTGCGATTTTTTGCCCGAATGGCTCGACGACCGCGATCCCGGCGACACTTTCATCCACGAAGTGGGTGAAAACGCCGTGGTGCAAGCCCTGAAAGAGACCTTCAGGCTGGCACCTGCGGCGGGAGGCGTCGTCGAAAAAGACGGCCATTTCGTCAGCATCGTGCGCAAAGGCATCCCCGACCTGCCCAAGGGCCACGTCGAACAAGGAGAGACCCCCGAAGAAGCCGCCTTGCGCGAGGTGGAAGAAGAGACAGGCATTGGCAACTTGAAGATCGTCAAGGCTATGACGACCACTTGGCATTGCTATCTGGCGCACGAGGAGTGGGCACTGAAACCGACCTATTGGTACCTCATGAGCACTTCAGAGGCCATACAGCCCAAACCGCAGACCGAAGAGGGCATTACTGAGATAAAACTCATTGGAAAAGAAGAGATTGAAGGGTTTTTGAAAAATACTTTCCGCTCCATCAGTGAAATTCTTGGAAAAGAATTGCGCCAAATCGTGACAAAGTGATACTTTTGCAGCCGATTTCAAATCAAACGAAATGAAAAGAATAGCCGTATTCCCCGGTTCCTTCGACCCCATCACCTTGGGTCACCGTTCCATCGTTTTAAGAGCCCTGCCCATGTTCGACGAGATCTACGTCGCCGTCGGCATCAACATGGAAAAACGCTCCACTTTTGAGCTGAAAGACCGCATCAAATGGTGCAAGGCTGTCTTCAAAAACTATCCCCAGGTGAAGGTGGAGAGCTACGAAGGCCTCACTGCCGACTTCTGCAAGAAAGTGGGTGCCAACACCATCATCCGTGGCCTGCGCTGTGGCAGCGACTTCGAATACGAGAACATGATCGGTCACGCCAACAAGCGCCTGCATCCCGAGCTGGAGACCATCTTCCTGCTGACCGAGAGCGAGCTGGTGGGCGTGTCGTCGAGCGTCGTCCGCGACATCTACAAGAACGGTGGCGACACCTCAAAATTTTTGCCCGCGGAAGTTAAGCTACCGAAAAAATAAAACGCTTTTTTTGAAGGCATAGATACACTCACTCCGCAGCCTATGTCATACCGACCGACGAAGGAGGGAGCGTATCTATAGGCTGCTCCGTTCGGTATGACATGCCTTCAAAAAAATTTATTAGCAATAATCACATTGTTTTTTCGTTCTAATCACATGAAACGAAAGATTATCACGCTATTTTTCTCCCTGCTCTTCCTCACGGCAAGCGCACAGAATGTGACGATTACTGGTAGGAGCAACAAAACCAACACCTTGATGCGGCTCTTCGCCTACGAAGACCTCGTCAACGAGACCGGCATCCTCCTCGACCAAAGCCAGACCGACGCCCAAGGTCATTTCATCCTGGAAGGCAACGTAAAGCAAATCCTCCCCGGCCGCATCTATGTCGGCTTGGAGTATGTCGACCTCATCCTCTCCCCTAACGCCTCCTACGACATCGAGATCCTCGTGCCTGAACAACAGGAAAGTGTCTCTTATTTCGAGAAGGAGCTGCCGACCCTACGCGTGAAGCGAGCCACCGACAAGAACATCTACCGCCAAGTCATCTATTCCGAGGAGATCATCAACGCCTACATGACGGAGCATTTCAACCAAATCTACCGTGGCCGTCAGCTGCGCTATATCGACTCCATACAGAACGCCATCAGCCGCGAGGTGCCCAACATCACGTCGGACTATGTGAAGAACCACAACCGCTACAAGATTGCGGCCATCAAACTGGGCATCAGCACCGACGGCGGCAAGAAAATCATCAAGGACTACTACGACGGGCAACCTGTGCTTTACACCCAGAGTGCCTACATCGACCTGTTCAAGGAACTCTTTGACGGCTACTTCAACAGCGCCGCCTACGACAGCCACCTGCTCAACGACGCCTTTGGCGAAGGCCCTATCTCCTTAAAGAAATACCTGGCCACCGACCCGCTCATGGCGAAGAACCCGCAACTGGCCGAGCTCATCACCATCTTCAACCTGCAGAAACTCTGCTATGGCGACCGCAGCACAAGCCATCTCGCCAAAGGACACCTCGCCTATATCGGTAGCCGGACAAACTACGAGGAGCATAAAGCCATCATCAGCGATTTCTTCACGAAATACGAACGCCTCGCCCCTGGCACCGCCGCCACCGACTTCACCCTGAAAGACCGCGACGGCAAGGCGGTCAGCCTCTCCGACTTCAAAGACGGCTTGGTACTGTTGCAATTCGTCGACGGGATGTCGCCCGTCGCCGAACGCCAGTTCTCGGAGCTGAGAGACCTTCACAACCAATGGCAGGACTCGGTGCAGATCCTCACCATCGCCGCCCACGACAAGTTGGACATATTGAAAAAACAATTCACCGAAAAACGGATGGATTGGCCCCTCCTCGACCTCGGCGACCAGATACTGCTTTTGGAAGCCTATAATGTGCGCACCTTCCCCGAATACATCCTCATCAAACGCAACAACAAGATTGGCGAGGCACCGGCACCAAGCCCAGAGCGGTATTTAGGCGAGCGAGTGACGAAAATGTTTGGGAAGTAAGCCTAATTGCTGCCTTTTTGGCACATTTTTCCGACAATTCACGGAAAAACCGTACCTTTGCACGAATTTTGCGCAACCCCGCAATCATCTAATAATTGTCAATTATCAATTTTAAATTATCAATTCTAAATAAATGGGATTTCTAAAGAAACTCTTTGGCGACAAGGCCTCACGCGACAACAAGGCCCTGGAGCCCATACTGCAAAAGACTCTCAAGGCATACGAGGACATCGTGAAACTCGACATCGACAGCCTGAGACATAAGACACAAGAATTCAAGGAATACATCAAGAACAAGACCGCTGCCGAGGTGGCCGAAATCGCCGAGCTGAAAGCCAAGGCCGAAGCCAACCCCGACATGGAGCCCGACGAGAAGGAAAAACTCTATAACCAAATCGACAAACTCGAGAAGCTAGAGCTTGACCACATCGAGGAGGCCCTGAACGAGATCCTTCCCGAGGCATTCTCCGTGGTGAAGGCCGCCGCCAAGTACTTCTGCGAACATGAGACCGTGGAGGTGACCGCCACCGACCTCGACCGCGAGCTGGCTGCCAAATACGAGCACGTCACCATCGAAGGCGACAAGGCCTATTACAAGAACAGCTGGATGGCAGGTGGCAACATGGTCACCTGGGACATGGTGCACTACGACTGCCAGATCATCGGTGGTATCGTGCTGCACCAAGGCAAGATCGCAGAGATGGCCACTGGTGAAGGTAAGACCCTCGTGGCTACCCTTCCCGTCTACCTCAACGCCTTGGCAGGCAAGGGTGTGCATGTGGTCACCGTGAACGACTACCTGGCCAAACGTGACTCCGAGTGGATGGGCGCGATGTACGAGTTCCTCGGCCTCACCGTCGACTGTATTGACAAGCACGAGCCCAACTCGGCCGCACGTCGCCGCGCCTATAACTGCGACATCACCTACGGTACCAACAACGAGTTCGGTTTCGACTACCTGCGTGACAACATGACAGGCAACCCCGACGAGCTGGTGCAACGCAAACACCACTACGCCATCGTCGACGAGGTCGACTCGGTGTTGATCGACGATGCCCGTACGCCTTTGATCATCAGCGGTCCCACGCCACGCGGCGACCAGCAGGAGTTTGACCAGCTGAAGCCCGACGTCGTGAAGCTGTATGAAGCCCAAAAACGTTATGTGACGACAATCCTTGCCGAGGCCAAACGCATCCTCACCGACCCCAACGCCACCGAGGACGAGAAGAAACATGGCGCCGACCAACTCTTCCGCGCCTACCGTGGTCTGCCCAAGAACAACGCCCTCATCAAGTTCCTATGCAGAAGACCGAGGGCTTCTACATGCAGAACCGTAACGAGAACATGCACATCATCGACGACGAGCTGTATTTCGTCATCGATGAGAAACTGAATACCGTGACCCTTACCGACAAGGGTAGCGAGCAACTGGCGCAAGCCTACAACGACCCGTCGTTCTTCATCATCCCCGATGTGGGTGCCGAAGTCGCCGACCTGGAACACTCCGACTTGAGCAACGACGAAAAGGTGTTGCGCAAGGCCGAGCTGATGCGTAACTTCGCCGAGAAGTCGGAGCGCCTGCACACCGTGCAGCAGCTGCTGAAGGCCTACACCCTGTTTGAGAAAGACGTCGACTACGTCATCATCGACAACAAGGTCAAGATTGTGGACGAGCAGACGGGCCGTATCATGGAAGGCCGCCGTTGGAGCGACGGTCTGCACCAGGCCGTGGAGGCCAAGGAAAACGTGAAGGTGGAAGCCGCCACGCAGACCTACGCCACCATCACCTTGCAGAACTACTTCCGTATGTACCACAAGCTGGCCGGTATGACCGGTACCGCTGAGACGGAGGCTGGCGAGTTCTGGGACATCTACAAACTCGACGTGGTCGTCATCCCGACCAACCGCCCCATCGCCCGTATCGACCAGGAGGACATGATCTACAAGACCAAGCGTGAGAAATACAATGCCGTCATCGACGAGATCCAAGCCTTGGTCAAGGAAGGCCGCCCCGTGCTGGTGGGTACCACCTCGGTGGAGGTCTCCGAGTTGCTCAGCCGCATGCTGACCCGTAAGGGCATCCCGCACAACGTGTTGAACGCCAAGCTGCACTTCAAGGAAGCACAAATCGTCAAGGAAGCCGGTCAGGCGGGCACCGTGACCATCGCCACCAACATGGCTGGTCGTGGTACCGATATCAAGCTCGGCCCTGGTGTGAAGGAAGCCGGCGGTCTGGCCATCATCGGCACCGAGCGCCACGAGTCGCGCCGTGTCGACCGTCAGCTGCGCGGTCGTTCCGGTCGTCAAGGCGACCCGGGTAGCTCACAGTTCTACGTCTCGTTGGAAGACAACCTGATGCGTATGTTCGGTTCCGAGCGTATCGCAGGCATCATGGACCGCATGGGCTTGCAGGAAGGCGAAGTCATCCAGCACCCGATGATCACCAAGCAGATCGAGAAGGCACAGAAGAAAGTCGAAGAGAACCACTTCGGCGTGCGTAAGCACTTGCTCGAATACGACGACGTGATGAACGCCCAGCGCGAGGTCATCTACAAGAAACGCCGTCACGCCCTGTTCGGAGAGCGCCTCTCCATCGACCTCAACAACATGATGTACGACTTCGGTGAGAAGCTCATCGACGAATACCAAGATTCGAAAGACTACGAAGGCCTCAAGATGGAGTTGCTCTCCACCATGGGTATCGAACCGCCCTTTAGCGAGGAAGAGTTCGACAAAGGCAAGACCAACGAACTGGCCGAGAAGCTCTTCGATGCCGCCCTTGAGCACTATCGCGAGAAGGCCCGTATCATCGGTGAGAAGACCTTGCCCGTCATCAAGAACGTGTACGAGAATCAGACCCATTTCGAGAACATCGCCATCCCGATCACCGACGGTAAGCGCGGCATGAACGTCATCGTCAACCTGAAGAAGGCTGTCGAGAACGGCGCCCGCGAGGTGAACCTCTGCATCGAGAAGAGCATCACCCTCGGCCTCATCGATAACGCCTGGAAGGAACACCTCCGCGAACTCGACGACCTGAAGGAATCGGTGCAGAACGCCTCCTACGAACAGAAAGACCCGTTGGTCATCTACAAGCTCGAGTCGTTCAACCTGTTCAAGGCCATGTTGGAGAACATCAACGAAGACGTCATCTCCTTCCTGATGCGTGCCGACATCCCGACGCAAGACCCGAATGCCGTGCGTGAGTCGCGCGGTCCGCAAGGCATCGACAAGTCGAAGATCCGCGAGCAGCGTCAGGACCTGCTGGCGCAGTCGCACAGCGACACGCAGCAGCGCACCATCACCCAACCCATCCACGTGGAGAAGAAGGTGGGCCGCAACGATCCCTGCCCCTGCGGTAGCGGCAAGAAGTACAAGAACTGCCACGGAAGGCTTGAGGCTGCCGAGTAAGTGTCCATCATTATAAAAACACGAGCGGAATTAGGGTTTAATTCCGCTCGTTTTGTTTAAGCATTCTGAAAAAATGCTATTTTTGCGAGCAAATAAAACCAATTCACCATGAAAAAACTATTCTTCACCGCGATGTTGCTATATACCTTCAGCATCGGCTTTGCACAAAAGAACGTCCTCGTCGAGGAACTGACCGGCACCTGGTGCCAATGGTGCCCGAGAGGCATCTACTACGGTGACTCGCTCTGCGGCACCTACGACAATGTCATCTTCGTCGCCATCCACTGCAGCGACCCGATGGAAAACTCAACCTATTACAATGCTTCGGGCCTACAAGGTGCTCCTTCCGCCAACATCGGTCGTCATTTCCTCGCACAAGAGACCCAAAACTGGTTCCAAAAGGTGGAACAGGAAAACCAGATTCCCTCGAAGGTCAGCATGAGTGTCACTTGTAATTATGATCCTGAGACGCAACAACTGACGGCCAACGTCGGAGCCATGGCTTTGGAAAACATGAGTGGCGACTACCGCTTTGCCGCCATCCTCACCGAAGACGGTGTGACGGGTCCTGCTCCCTCCTATAATCAGACCAACTCGTACAGCGGTGGCGGTCACGGTCCCATGGGCGGCTTCGAGAACTTGCCCAACCCCATCCCTGCCGAGCGTATCGCCTACGACCATGTAGGACGACAGTTGCTATGCGACTACAGCGGTGTTCCCGGCTCCTTCCCCACATCATTGCAAGCAAATCAATCCGCCAATTACGAATTCACCTATACCTTGGATGAAAACTGGAATTACAACTATGTCCGCGTCATCGGTCTGCTTATCGCCCCCGACGGCACCGTTGAAAATGCAGTGAAGAGTCCCTATCTCAATGACGACGAGACTGCCGCGCCCTTATTCACCTCAACGCCAAAGACCGAGGCCTATGCCAACCTCAACTACCTGTACAATGTCTATTTCCACGATCCTGACCCAGGTGATGCATACGTCACCATCCGCATCCTCGAAGGCCCCGACTGGCTGACATTGGAACAATACGACGGACAGTCGGCGGCATTGTATGGCATTCCCTCCCAACCCGGCAACTATGAAGTGCGTCTGGAATTGAATGACGATATACATAGCCCAACGCAGGATTTCACCATCGTCGTCGATGAGCCTCTCAGCGGTAGCTGGGAATATGTAGGGCAACGCGGATTCTCACAAAACTCCTTCCAAGTGTTTGGCATTGAAAAGGATAGCGAAGACAATCTGTATGTCTTCGGCAACGAGAATAACACTCCTGCATTGTACAAAAATGCTGCAGGTACTGACTTGTGGGAGCAGATGGGCAACATTAGCACCTCTTGCTCAGTCTCTGCGGGTGGCATGGATATGGCTTCCAACGGCGATGTTTATGTGGCCTACTCCGACCAAGGCGACACTGGGCATGCCTTCAAATGGGATGGCAGCCAATGGACTCCTATTGGTAGTTCCTTTAGCAGTGTGGAAACGCATATCGTCCTCGACAACGACGACCTGCCTTATCTCGTCGCCCGTGACGTGAATCAAGGCTACAAGGGCGTGGTCTTCAAGCTGGAGAGCAACAGTTGGGTGCCTGTGAGCGGAACGGGCATTTATGCACCTGATGTAGAATATGCATGTCATCAAGACTTGGTCTTCGACAGCAACAACACGCCTTACATTAGCTATGCCGATTATATGACCAACAACACCTTGAAAGTCAGAAAATTCGAAGGCGGAGAATGGGTTGCTGTGGGCAACGGCATCGACAACCTCTATTTCTACCAAAGCATGGCACTCGATGAAAACGACATGCCTTATCTCGCCTATTGCGCCTATCCTTCTTATCAACTCCGAGCCGTACGCTTCAACGGCAGCGATTTTGAGAGCCTTGGCGACAACCTTGCTGAAGGCGCGGTTTCGGAACTCAACGCTTGCTTCAACGAAGGCAAGTTCACTGTGGCTTTCGTCAACGAAGGGCAGTCGAACTACCTAAGCGTTCTGCAATATGAGGAGGAATGGAGTTACGTTGGGCCAAGCCTCGTCTCGGAAGGTTCCATGGACGACCCATGCATTACTGCCACCGACGGAGCCCTTTATGTGGCCTATTCCGACAACGGTTTGCAGGGCTTTGCCTCTTGCATGAAATACGCTGAGGCAGTTATCCTCTATCCGCCCACTGATTTTGCCGCTGAAGTCTTTGGCAACGACAACGTCAAACTCACTTGGAACCTCCCCATCGAAGGTGAACCAAATGCCTACAAACTCTATCGCGACGATGCCCTCGTGGCCACCGTCACCGAAATGAGTTACGAGGACTATGATCTGCCAACGGGCAGCCACCGTTATACCATCTCAGCGGTCTATCCTCAAGGGGAATCGGTGCAAGCAGGCCCGATTGTGGTGGAAACCACCGTTGGCATTGGCGAACAAGAGCAAACACGCTTCAACGTTTATCCAACCCATGTCACTTCCACACTGACAATTGAAAGCGGTGTTCAAGGCACCCTCACCTTATATAATACGATTGGTCAGCCACTGATGACAATCCAAATCAACGTGGGAAGTAACACGATTGATGTCTCATCCCTGGCCAATGGCGTATATTTCATCAAGTCAACCCAAGGAACCACCACAAGAATCCTCAAATTCTAAATCCCAAATCCTTAAATTTTGAATCTTAAATTTTGAATCTTGAATTTTAAATCTAAAATCATGAAATACAATCGCGTACTCCTAAAACTCAGCGGCGAGGCCCTGATGGGTAGCCAGCAATACGGCATCGACCCGGTGCGTCTGGGTGAATATGCCGACGAGATCATCGAAGCCGCCCAGGCGGGTGTGCAGATCGGCATCGTCATTGGCGGCGGCAACATCTACCGCGGCCTGCAAGGTGCCTCGAAGGGCATGGACCGCATCCAAGGCGACTATATGGGCATGCTCGCCACCGTCATCAACTCGATGGCCATGCAGTCGACCCTGCAGGGCAAGGGACAGAAAGCCACCCTGCTCTCCGGTCTCTACATCGACCGCATCGCCGACACGATGAGCAGTGCCAAGGCCATCCGTCTGCTTGAGGAAGGCCACATCGTGGTGATGGGCGCCGGCACCGGCAACCCCTTCTTCACCACCGACACTGGCTCTGCCCTCCGCGCTGTGGAAATCAAGGCTGACATCATCCTGAAAGGCACTCGCGTTGACGGCATCTACACCGCCGACCCCGAGAAAGACCCCACCGCCACCAAGTTCGAGCACATCACCTACGACGAGGCCTACCAACGTAACCTGAAGGTGATGGACATGACCGCTTTCACCATGTGTAAGGAGAACGACATGCCGATGTACGTCTTCGACATGAACACGCGTGGTAACCTGATGAAGGTGTTGCGCGGCGAGAACATCGGAACGCTGGTGACGAAATGATTTGTCCTGTAGAGACGCGCCATGGCACGTCTCTACAAAACCAACAATTTATGAGACCCCGCAAAAACCATCTGCGCAAAACCCACAATGTGCCGAGCAAGAGGATGGACTACATCCTCATCGGCATCATCATACTCGTTGCCGCCGTCCTGAGGCTTTGGAAACTGGGCCAGGTGCCGTTTATGCACGATGAGTTCAGCGCTTTGTTGCGTACCCGCTTCGACAACTTCCACGACTTCATACAGCAGGGCGTCATGCCCGACAGCCATCCCATCGGGGTGCAGCTGTTCCTCTGGGGCTGGGTGAAGCTCTTCGGATGGAGTGCATTCTGGGTCAAGCTGCCCTTCGTGCTGATGGGCATCGCCTCCATATACCTTATCTATCTTATAGGACGGCAGTGGTTCAACCGCAAGGTGGGCCTCTTTTCGGCCGCCTTCTTCACCGTCAGCCAGTTCACCATCTTCTATAGCCAGCTGGCGAGACCTTATTCGGCGGGACTGTTCTTCGTCCTGCTGATGGCTGTGTTTTGGCATAAGGTCGTTTTCGGGACGAAAACGACGACAAGGGATTACATCGGCTTCGCCTTATCGGCCTGGGCCTGTTCCGTCATCCAGTATTTCTCCATCGCGCAGGCGGGACTCATCTTCCTAACGGGCTTGTTCTTCCTGCCCAAGGAGCGTCGCAAGGCCTATTGGCTCAGCGGCTTAGCGGCCGTGGTCTTGTTTGCCCCCACCCTGCCCATCTTCTGGCAGCAGCTCTTCGTGAGCGGCAGCATCGGCGGTTGGTTGGCAGCGCCCAAGTCCACTTTCCTCACCGATTTCATCCAATACACGATGAACTACTCGATGCTGTTCATGTTTACCGTGGGCATCATCATCATTCTGCCCCTTATCCTCGGCAAACGCACAAAGCAACGCCAGCCCTTGCGTTGGGCCGGCATCGCCTGGTTCGTCATCATCTTCGCCATCGCCTTCATCTATTCGTTGAAGCGCGAGCCCATCATCCAACACAGCACGCTGATCTTCAGCTATCCCTTCGTCATCATCGTGGCCTTCTCCATGTTTGGCACCCGCACCTTGTCGCCATGGCAGACCGCCTTGGTCGTGGCCGCCATCCTCTTTGTCGGCACCGCCTCGCTCGTCATGGAGCGTCGCTACTACGACCTGATGTACCACCAAGGCTTCGACCAGATTGCCGCCGAGATGCAGCAAGACAAGGACCAATATGGCGACAAGATCCAGTTCGCGACAAGGACCGAGATTGGCGAGGCTGCCGAGTTCTATCAAGCGAAGACCGACGTCGACAACCGCATCATCTTCAACCGTATCTACAACGAAGAGGGTGATTTAGTGCGCGAAGCCGAGTTGGGTGACTTCAACCGTTGGCTCAGCGAACACCACGAAACCCCAATGCTTGGCTTCGGCTGGACCGACTACGTCAACCCGATCTGGGAAGCCACCGCCGTGGGCAACTATCCCTACCTCATCGAGAAGAAAGACTGGTTCACCTCACGTTACCTCACCTTGAGCAAGACCCCGACGGAAGGCGGTCAATACCTGCTCAACGATTTGAGCGAAAATCCCTACGCCTACCAAGAGGGACAGGAATGGGGCAAAGGCTTCACCTTCGCATGCGACTCCTTGCCTGCCGACATCGAGGCACTCAGCGTCATAGCAAAGATCCATAACGAAGTCGAACTCTACCGATGCGTTGCCGTCATAGAGGTGCACGATGCCGCCACCGACTCCCTTATCTTATGGCACAGTTCCCTGCCCGATGACGGACACTTCATGCCTGGCGACCATGTCGTTGCCGATGCCATCCTTTTCAGCGATGACTTCAAGCCCGCAGGCAAGTACATCAAGGCCTACCTCTGGAACCAGGACAAGAAACCGCTCGTCGTGACCAAGTTAAACTATTACTACACGACGAAGAGCCGCGTGCTGACAGGTTTGTATGAGCCGCTCAACTGAGTCGAGAAAAATGGCAGGATTTTTGAACGGAAAAAGAAAAATCTTTACTTTTGCACCAAAATTCATACGACTATGACTGAAGATTCTCAATTTGTATTGGACGAGGCCACTGAAAGCATGGACAACACCATCAAGCACTTGGAGCATGAGTTTCAGGGCATCAGGGCAGGCAAGGCCAGTCCGGCCATGCTGAACGGCGTTATGGTTGAATACTACGGCACGACGGTGCCCATCGAGCAGACCGCCAACATCGGCTGCACCGACGCCCGCATGATAGTGGTGCAACCTTTCGACAAGAGCGCACTCAACAACATCGCCAAGGCCATCCTGAACGCCAACCTGGGCTTCAATCCCATCAACAACGGTGAAATCTTGCGTATTGCAGTGCCCGCCTTGACCGAGGAACGCCGTAAGGAGCTGGTGAAGCGCACCAAGAACGCCGCCGAGGAAGCCAAAGTCGGCATCCGTGGCATACGCCGCAACGCCAACGACGACGCCAAGAAGTTGGAGAAAGACGTGATCTCGGAAGACGAGTCGAAGCTCCTGCAAGAGGAGATTCAGAAACTCACCGACAAATACATCAAGAAGATCGACGACCTCACCGAGTTGAAGTCGAAAGACATTCTCACGGTGTGATCATTTCACGCTGAAATTAATACTTCACGCAGAATCCGCTGAATTCGCTGAAGCCTACCGGACGCTATCTCAGCTCCGCTCCACGCTTCAAATAATTAACCTCGTCGAATCTGCGATTTCTGCGGATTCTGCGTGAGAAAAAGACAAGTTAGAGGACATTCTCTATCGCCATGCCGAACAGCCGTTCGAGCGTCAGGCCGAAGCATCGGGCCTGCGCAGGGATGATGCTGGCCTCCGACATACCTGGCACAATGTTGGCCTCTATGAAGAACACGCCATCGTCGCTGACGATGTAGTCCATGCGGACAAAGCCCTTGCATTCCAGCTTCTCGTAGAGCATCGCCGTCGTGGCCTTGATCTCGATCTCGGTGTCTTCGTCCACCTGGGCGGGCGTCACCTCATCGCATTTGCCGGCGGTATATTTGGCTTCGTAGTCGAAAAACTCGTTCTTGCTGCAAATCTCGGTCAAGGGGAAGACCATCATCTTGCCTTTGTAGTTCATGGCACCGCAGCCGAACTCGCGGCCCTTGACGAACTTCTCGCACATCACCTGGCCGCCTGCCGCCATGGCGGTCTCCACAGCCGGGACAAACTGCTCCTCAGTCTTCACCTTGGTCACACCCACGCTGGAGCCGTTGCAGGTCGGCTTGACGAACATTGGCAGGCCTATCTTCTTGATGATGGCCGCGGCATCGTATTCTTCACCTTTATTAATAAGCACCGAGGGCGACACCTTCACGCCGTAGGAAGCCACCACACGCTTGCAGAAATCCTTGTGGAAAGTGAGGGCACAGGTGGTCAGATCCGACGAAGTGCAAGGGATGCCCATCAGCTCAAGATAGCCCGAAAGCGGCCCGTTCTCACCCGGCTCACCATGCACTGCATTGAAGGCCACGTCAAATTTCACCTTGCGGCCATCGACTTGGATGGAAAAATCGTTCTTGTCGACCTCAATATGCGAACCATCGTCAAGCAAACCATACCAGCCTTTCTTTGACACCACAATAATATGAGAATCATACTGTTGCGGATTCAGGTTCTTCTTCACCACATGTGCACTTTTGACGGAAATTTCAAACTCTCCCGAATCTCCGCCACAAATAATTGCCACATTTTTCATATTTTTTGTAATTTTGTCGGTTTAAACTAGGTAACAATAAAAACACTCAAAAACGAGTTGTAAAAAACACGGCTAAAATAGTAAAAATATGGGACGCTTCCACTTCCTCAAGGAAAAGAAATTTTACGTCAACCTGTTGATCATCCTGCTGCTTTGTGTGGCCTTGCTTTGGTTAACCTTTAGGTTGTTAGACAAATATACCCGTCACGACAAGGTCTACACCATGCCTGACTTTGTCGGACAAGACTACAGGGAAGTGATGCACGAGCACTCCAAGGACTTCCATTTCATCCTCATCGACAGCGTGTATCCCAAGGGACAGCAGCCCGGATCCATCTACCAGCAAGACCCCTTGCCTGGCTCCAAGATCAAGCGTGGCCGTAACGTCTATGCTATCATCGTGGCCGTGACACCCGAAAAGACCGTCATGCCCAACCTGAAGGGCATCTCCCTCCGCGAGGCCATTGGACGACTCGAATCGAATGGTTTGGATGTGGATTACCTCGACTACGTGGAATATTCCTACAAAAACAACGTCATCGAGCAGTTCTACCAAGGCCAGCCCATCGAGACAGGCACCGAGTTGGTGAAAGGCAGCAAGATCATGCTCCGCGTGGGCATCGGTCAAGACAAGGCCAAAGTCAAAGTGCCCAACCTGATCGGCAAGCCCGCTTCCGACATCAAGAAGATGCTGAACCTGGCGGGGTTGAACCTTGGAAAAGAAACCTACGAAGACCGTGACAGCCTGCAATACGAGTTTGTGAAGCGCATGACCCCCGGACCCAGCTCGGGCAACGTGGAGCCTGGCACTTTCGTTGACGTGTGGTACCATTCAAGCAAGACCTTGGACTTCAAGAAAGAGATGAAGGAACTGCTCCACGAGGACTCTATCGCCAACATACCGCAGCCCAAGATCGACACCATCTTAGACCCCAATGAACCTATTGAAACCAACGATTATGAAGAGCATAATGAAGAAGACGAGTTTTAAGGCATTCGCGCTGTTAATGACATTCGGCCTCATCGCCGGAAGCGTCAGTGCACAAGAGATATTAACCCCATTCCGTTCCACTACAGAGAAGGCTCCTGTGAGAAGAGGCGTCGCCGAGGCGCGTTTCCTGCCGTTTTTCGACGACTTCAGCCAGTCGGCCCTCTATCCCGACTCCACCAAGTGGACAGACTGCAACGCCTTGGTCAACGACGGATTCCCCTTGTGTCCGCCCAACCGCAACGGCATCACCCTCGATGTGCTCGACGCCAACGGCCGCGTCTACAGCTATGCCATCAGCAATGCCTTCTTGGCGGAGTATCTCACCTCGGTCCGCATCCGCCTGGACTCCGTCATGGAGCCTGAGCCTCGCGCCCTCACCCCTGCCGACTCCCTCTACCTGAGCTTCTACTACCAGCCCCAAGGCAACGGCAACGCGCCCGAGGAGCAAGACTCGCTGGGACTGCAGTTCGGCACCACCGTGCTGCGTCAGGAGTTCCTGTTTTTGGACTACCAGAACTACGACATCGCCGACATCTTCGCTGAGATGCAGGTCGACACCCTGTTCCCCGGCGACACGGTTTGGGCCTCCGTAGGCTGCCAACCCGGCCTCTTCACCATCGTCACCGACACCTTGACGCCTGCCACACAAGGCAGCATCGCCGTGCCCTGCGACTCGGTGTTCACCACCGTGGCCGACACCACCTGGTACCACATCTGGAGCGTGCCCGGACAGACCCTCGAGGATTTCATGAACGAGAACGACGGAGCACATTTCAAGCAGGTGCTGATCCCCATCCGCGACGAGCGTTTCTTCCGCGAGGACTTTTACTTCCGCTTCTACAACTACGCCAGCATCGTCAGCAGCTCGCTGCCAGCCAACCGCAGCAACGAGGACAATTGGAACATCGACTTCGTCTACCTCAACCTCGGCCGTTCGGTCAACGACACCACCTATCCCAT
Source organism: Candidatus Alcium sp. F082 (assembly GCA_001543395.1). Lineage (GTDB taxonomy): Bacteria > Bacteroidota > Bacteroidia > Bacteroidales > F082 > Limimorpha. The sequence goes on from LPNG01000002.1 coordinate 23,218, forward strand.
GCTGACCTTCTCGGGACAAAGACCCAGCTTCTTCGAACGCTACCAGGCCATACCCTATCGCCAATACCGCATCAACCCCAACTCCGCCATCCGCGAGAACCTGCACATCGACATCGCCAACCTTGACGGCGTCGACCACCAGGCCAATTACTACTACTCGGTACAACAAGTCGGCGGCAGCCAGCACTACACGCGTGCCTTGGAGCCCACCACCATACATCCTTACAAGACCCACGGCTACCTGCAGTGCCCTGACTATGGCGAGTCGCCAGCCTGCCCCTACGTGGGCGAGCTCTTTGCCCTCAGCTTCGACTACGACTCGGTGTCGTATCTCGTCAAGCATTACATCTACGACTCCACCTGCAACCCGCCTTTGACCGACTCGATGGTCTATCGCCAAGGCATGTACAACTACTATGCTTACGATGACGGCATCCCAGAGTTGGGCTTCGGCGTGCGTCCCGCTGGCGGTAAGTTTGCCGTGCGCTTCGACCTCGCCGAGTTCGACACCATCGCAGGCGTTCAGCTGCTTTTCAACCACACTTTGAAAGACGCCAACGACAAATACTTCGACATCGTGGTGTGGAAAGACGAGAACGGCCGTCCCGGCGAAGAGGTGTATCGCTTGGAAGGACAACGCCCCATCTGGCAGGAGATGCCTTACCAGTTCAGCTACTATAGATTCACGAAACCCGTCCTGCTCTCCGGCGCCTTCTACATGGGCATCGAGCAACGCAGCGACGACCTCATCAACATCGGCTTCGACGCGTCAGTCGACAACATACAATACAACTTCATCAACACCAACGGCGCATGGCAGCAAAGCAGCAAGCACGGCTCGTTGATGATCCGTCCCGTGGTGGGGTCGTCTTACTACATCGGCGTGGACGAGAACGGCACTTCGACAGGCACAGGAGCCTTTGTGCTCTACCCCAACCCGGCCAGTAGCACCTTGCACCTCGATGGCGACATCCAGGACGGACAGGTGTGCATCTATGACCTCACGGGCAGAAGAGTCTTCGAAGGCGAGTATCAGTCAGAGATCCCGGTCAGCCAGCTGAACGACGGCATGTATTTCCTCAGCATCACCACGGCAGAAGGCCAAGTCTTCACGCAAAAATTCATCATCAAGAAATGAACGACGACCTCAACGAGACCCTCGATAACGAATTGCTTTCGGAAAACGAAGAGAGTACCGAGCTATACGAACATATACGCATGAGCGTCGACCCCGGTCAGCAGCCCGAGCGCATCGACACCTACCTCACCAACCACCTCTCCAACATCTCGCGCAACCGCGTGCAGAATGCGGCCAAGGCGGGCAACATCCTGGTGAACGACAAGGTGGTCAAGCAAAACTATAAGGTGAAGCCCAACGACGTGATCTCCATCGTGTTCACCTATCCGCCGCGCGAGACCGATATCAAGCCCGAGCCCATCCCGTTGAACATCGTCTACGAAGACGACGACGTCATCGTCATCAACAAGCAGGCGGGCTTGGTGGTACACCCCGGTCACGGCAACTTCGAGCACACCCTGCTGCACGGCTTGGCTTACTATTTCGAGCAGACCCACCAGAACATCGAAAACCGCTTTGGTTACCTCGTACACCGTATCGACAAGGACACCACAGGCTTGATGATCGTGGCCAAGAACGAGGCCGCACAAGCCATGCTGGCGCACCAGTTCTTCGTACACAGCATTCACCGTCGTTACAACGCCTTGGTTTGGGGCGACTTCGACGCTGACGAAGGCACCATCGAGGGCAACATCGGACGCAGCACCAGCGACCGCCGCAAGATGACCGTCTATCCCGACGGCGACCACGGCAAAGACGCCATCACCCATTGGAAAGTGCTGGAGCGTTTCGGCTATGTGACCTTGAACGAATACCGTCTGGAGACGGGACGCACCCACCAGATCCGTGTGCACTCGCAGTACATCGGCCATCCTTTGTTCAACGATGCCATGTATGGCGGCGACGTCATCCTGAAAGGCACCACCTTCTCGAAATACAAGCAATTCATCGACAACTGCTTCAAGATCATGCCGCGCCACGCCTTGCATGCCAAGGAGCTGGGCTTCGTGCATCCCACCACAGGCAAAGAGATGATGTTCACCTCCGAGCTACCCGACGACATGAAACAGGTGCTCGAGAAATGGAGAGTGTATCTGAAAGCGAGGAATCTATTGGAAGAATAGTATATGCAGATTCCCCTGCGGGGAATGGAGTTAAAACCAATGTATAAAGCGGCGGTTAGTAACGTTTACATTACGTAAACTCTACTAACCGCCGCCTGTTTACTTAATTCAGAGCTCCATTCCCGAAGGGGATCTCTTCTATTTCTTTTGCTTTTCGGCCAAGGCCTTATCCAAATCCACCAGGAAACTGCGGGTCTTCTCGAGGGTCTCCAGGAGGATGACCTTCTCCTCGTAGTCGCTGAACTTCTCCTTGAGGGCGGCCTTGGCACCTGCCAGGGTATAGCCTTTCTCCTTCAGCAGATGGTAGATGACATGGACGTAGCGCACGTCGCGCTCGGTGAAGAGGCGGTTGCCCTTTTTGTTCTTGCGGGGACGCAGCACGTCGAATTCCTTTTCCCAATAGCGGATCATCGAGGTGTTGACGTTGAACATGGCGGCCACTTCGCCGATGCTGTAGTAGTATTTTCCGGTGGTATTCTCTTCCATATTTTCAAGCTCTTTTTCTAGATTGCTTCGTTCCTCGCAAATCGAAGATTCGACGGAGTCAATGACGCTACGCGTCTGTATCAGTCCATTGTTTGGGTTGGTAAGGTTGACTGTTGCAGGATTTGGTTGTATTGCTCAGCCGTCAGGTCGTGGTAGAAGAAGTTGATCGGGTCGATATGGACGTCGTTCTTCAGCACCTCGTAATGCAGGTGTACGCCTGTGGCCTTGCCTGTGCTGCCTATGAAACCTATCAGCTGACCGCGCTTCACCTTCTGTCCCTTGCGCACGGCGGCCTTCTGGAGGTGGGCGTAACGGGTCTTGTAGCCGAAGCCGTGGTCGATGGTGACCATATTGCCATAGCCCCAGTCGTTGCTCTCCACGTCGACCACCACGCCGTCGCCGGTGGCATAGGCCTCGGTACCCAGGGCGGCAGAGAAGTCGATGCCGCTATGGAACTTCTCGACCTTATAGATCGGGTCGGGGCGATAGCCGAAATACGAGGAGATGTAAGTGATCTCGTCCTCTTTCAAGGGGAAGATGGCGGGGATATGGGTCAACATGGCCGACTTGTTGCGCGCCATCACAAACAGCGAATCGTAGGAGACCGACTGGTTATAGAGTTGGCTGGCGATGACATCCATCTTGCGGGCGGAGTTCACCACCAAGTCGGAATTCATATAGCCGTACATATCGGCATAACGGTCGGCATCGGAGAAACCCGAACGGCGCACCGAACTCGGGATGGGGTCGGCCTCAAACATCACTCGGTAGATGTTGTTGTCGCGCTGTTCCATATCCGTCACCAACGCCTCGATGTCGTCCAAGCGGTCGTTCAACATCTCATATTTCAGCTTCATGAACTCAAGCTCACGCGCCTGAGCCTTCTCTTTGGGCGACTTGAAGAAGGTGAACAACAGGATGGCAAACAAAAAGCCGACACCTGCCAATGACAAAAACACCAAAACGGCTCGACCGATACGTTTCGAACGAGAAAGCTGAAACTTCTCAAATCTCAACGTCTTATGATTGAATATATACTTCTGTTTCGCCATGTTTTGACAAAAAAACGGGCTTGATTACCTTGTAAATCAATTTTTTATTGCGCAAAATTACAAATTTACCGTAACTTTGCACGATTTTTTGAAGTATTTTTTGAAGCAAAAACACATAACTCTCTATAAATGAACGCATACGAAATAAGAAATAGCTTCTTGGACTTCTTCCGTTCGAAGGAGCACACCATCGTGCCGTCGGCACCCATCGTCGTCAAGAACGACCCCACCCTGATGTTTACCAACGCTGGCATGAACCAGTTCAAGGACATCTTCCTGGGCAACCAGCCCTCGAAGTGGAAACGCGCCGCTGACTCGCAGAAATGCTTGCGCGTGTCGGGCAAGCACAACGACCTCGAGGAAGTGGGCCACGACACCTACCACCATACCATGTTTGAGATGCTCGGCAACTGGTCGTTTGGCGACTACTTCAAGAAAGAGGCCATCGCCTACGCCTGGGAGTACCTCACCGAGGTGGTGAAGATCGACAAGGACCGTCTCTACGTCACCGTCTTCGGCGGCGACGAAAAGGACGGCCAGCCTGCCGACATGGAGGCCTACGGCTACTGGAAAGAGCACGTCAGCGAAGACCGTATCATCTACGGCAACAAGAAAGACAACTTCTGGGAGATGGGCGAGACGGGTCCCTGCGGCCCCTGCTCTGAGATCCACATCGACCTGCGCGACGACGCTGCCCGCAAGCAAATCCCTGGTCGCGACCTCGTCAACATGGACGACCCGCAGGTGATTGAGATCTGGAACCTCGTGTTCATGCAATACAACCGCATGGTCAACGGCCAGCTGGTGGAACTCCCCGCCAAGCACGTCGACACAGGCATGGGCTTTGAGCGCCTCGTCCGCGTGCTGCAAGGCAAGACCTCGAACTACGACACCGACGTGTTCCAACCCATCATCCAGGCCATCGCCAAGATGTCGGGCATTGAATACGGCAAGGCTGAGAAGACCGACATCGCCATGCGCGTCATCGCCGACCACCTGCGTGCCGTGAGCTTCGCCATCGCCGACGGACAGCTGCCGTCGAACAACGGCGCCGGCTACGTCATCCGCCGCGTGTTGCGTCGCGCCGTGCGCTATGGCTTCACCTTCCTCGGCTTCGAAGAGCCGTTTGTGTGCCAGCTCCTGCCCATCCTGGTGCAGCAGATGGAGCACAACTACCCCGAGATCAAGTCGCAGCAAGAGCTCGTCAGCAAGGTCATCCGCGAAGAGGAGGCCTCGTTCCTGCGTACCCTGGCACAAGGCATCAAACGCTTTGAGGGTTATGTGGAACAACACAAGGGTCAGGACATCGACGGCAACTTCGCCTTCGAGCTGTTCGACACCTTCGGCTTCCCCATCGACCTCACCCAGCTGATGGCCTCCGAGAAGGGCATCAACGTCGACATGGAAGGCTTCAAGGCCAACCTCGAAGAGCAGAAGAACCGCTCGCGCAAAGCCGCCGAGAAAGCCAATGGCGACTGGGTGGTGGTGAACGAGAGCGAGCAGCCCACCGAGTTTGTCGGCTACACCGACATGAGCTGCGAGAGCCACATCCTGCGTTTCCGCGAGGTGGTGGCCAAGAAGAAGACCCACTTCGAGATCGTCCTCGACAAGACCCCGTTCTATGCCGAGATGGGCGGTGAGGTGGGCGACACCGGCACCCTGACCTCCGAGAACGAGACCATCAAAATCGTGAATACCGTCAAGGAAAACAACCTTGTCATCCATATCACCGAGCAGCTGCCGCAAAACCCCGAGGTGGCTTTCACTGCCGCCATCGACGTGGAACGCCGTCAGCGCATCGCCAACAACCACAGCGCCACCCACCTGATGCACGCTGCCTTGAGGCAGGTGCTGGGTAGCCACGTGGAGCAAAAGGGCTCATTGGTCGACGACCAGCGCCTGCGCTTCGACTTCAGCCACTTCGCCAAGATGACGCCCGAGGAGATTCAAAAGGTGGAGAAGATCGTCAACCAAAAGATCCGCGAGAACATCCCGAACGTGACCTACGCCGAGATCCCGATCGACGAGGCCAAGGCCATGGGTGCCACGGCGTTGTTTGGTGAGAAATACGGCGACAAGGTGCGCGTGGTGGTCTTCGACAAGGACTACTCCATGGAGCTCTGCGGTGGTTGTCACACCAGCGCCACGGGCAACATCGGCATGTTCAAGATCGTCAGTGAAGGCGCCATCGCCGCCGGCATCCGCCGCATCGAGGCCATCACCGGCGAGGCCGTGGAGCAATACCTCGACGAGCAGCTCGACCTCATCGGTCGCCTGCGCGAGTGCGTCAAGTCGCCCGACCTGGTGAAAGCCGTCACCTCGCTCAACGAGCAGAACTCCGCCTTGAAGAAAGAGGTGGAGCACCTGATGCAGGAGAAGGCCCAGGCCATGGCCGAGAGGCTGCACGAGAAGGCCCTCGACCACGAAGGCTATAAACTCATCATGGATACCCTGCCTTGTGGTGGCGACCAGCTGCGTAACATCGCCTTGATGCTGAAACAGATGAACGAGAGCACCATCGCCATCCTCGGCTCCGTGGCCGAAGGCAAGCCTTCGCTCTGCCTATTGCTGCCCGAGGCCTTTGCTGACGCCAAAGACCTTGACGCCACCAAGCTCATCCGTGAGGTGGCCAAGGAGATCCAAGGCGGTGGCGGCGGACAGAAGACCCTCTGCGTGGCCGGTGGACGCAATGCCGATGGACTGCCGAAGGCGATGCAGCTTTTAAGGGAAAAGATTTAAATTGCAATAACCTATTGCAAGTAACAAAGGCGCTTAACGCGCCTTTGTTATTTTATTTTCAGCACTATACCCGACAACAAACGACTGCTGTCAACTACAAACGTTTGTTCACCGGCTTAGTCTTGACAAGGGATGCATCTTTGCAGCAATAAACATTAAAAACCAACAATTATGGAAACACCAAAATACATTGAAGGCATCCCAACAGAAAAGAAGAAAAGTCCGGAAAGACGTAGTTTGATCGAACATTATTATGATTTGCTGTGGAAAGAGTTGCAACGGGAAAATGGAACAAATGGCATTTTCAACCCGTTTTTGGGCGTTACAGTCATTATTAAAAAGGGAGAAAGCGACAAAAAGACAATCAATCGTGCTTCTGCCGACTGGAAATCGACATATGCAGTAAAACACCTAAAGCAAGTTATCACCTTCGCTCACGGAAAAGAAGACGCACCTATTTTTGTGGAAGCCAAGACAGGAACGCAAAAGAAAAACGGTTACAAAAATATAGCCATCCTATACCATGAATTTGTCCACCCCGAGATGGCGTATTTGAATTTTATGGTAAAACTGACCATTGGAATCAAAAGCGACGGGAAACATGTACAATACTGCGTGAACAAGATAGAGACACAAAACAAAAAACCAATCGTATCCAGCGATTACCCTACTTGAAGGGAACACATACGATTGGTTTTCTGCCTGCAAAATTACAACTTTTCCACAGACCCGCAAGGGGATGGACGGTTTTTCTCTTTATACCGAGGCACCAGCAGGCATGTCATCCCTGCGCTGGCCTGTGCGGGACCTATAAGAACAATCCGACCTCCATTAAACAAATTCCCACATCGATTCTGGTGTGACCACAGAGAAGTCAGTATCCGGATAGGCCTCGGCAAACGCCATGGGCATCGTTGGCTTTTTCTTCGGACTCCACTTGAATTCGAAGGCGTGCATCATGCCGTCCTCTAACTCGACCAAGTCGATTTCCTTTTGGTCGTGGTTGCGCCAGAAATACAGTTGTGCGAAACTTCCGCAATAGGCATTGCGCTTCACTCGTTCGCTTACCATAAGATTCTCCCACAATGCGCCTACATCGTTACGCACTTCCAAAGGTGCGAAATTGGAAAGGACTGCATTACGAACCCCGTTGTCGTAAAAATACACTTTCTTTCCTTTCTTTATCTCATTTCTCAGGTTTCGACTAAAAGAACCGAGACGAAACACCACAAAACACTTTTCGAGCAGCCCGATATAGCTCTCCACGGTCTCTTTATCCACACCAAGCGTGTTTGACAACTCGTTATACGACACTTCGTTGCCCAATTGCAAGGCCAACGCCCTGACCAACTTTTGAACCAGTTCCGGTTTCTTTATACCACGATACGACAAGATATCTTTATATAGATAATTGTTGGTCAGCGTCATGAGTGTACGTTTGGCATCGGCGGGCGAAGTAACCACATCAGGATACAGGCCAAAGACAAGCCGTTGTTCCAAAAGGCGCTGCTGCTCACGTTCTGAGGTATCATTGGCTAGTTCGCGCAATGAAAGCGGGTAGAGATAATGCTCGATTAGGCGTCCCGTGGCGGGTTCGTTGATGTCATCTGACAAAGACAGGGACGAAGAACCGGTCACAACTACTTGGGTATTGAGTTTCAAGTCGCCAATTTTCTTCAGGACGAGTCCGACATTATGGACGCGTTGTGCTTCATCTATAAAAACCATGTCGTAGCCGCTTAATAGCGACTTCAGCTCTGTCGTGGTCTTGTCTTCGAGCAGCATGGTGTCGTCCAAGTCATCGCAATTCAAGCGCAAGCAACGTTTGTCGGGATCCTGCATGGTGTCCAGCAGCGTAGTCTTTCCTACTTGGCGAGGGCCGAGCAAAACGATGACCTTTTTCTTGTTGAAATCAGCCAACACATTCTTTTCCGCAATTCGTTTAATCATTTCTTATATGAATTAGCTTGCAAAGATAGAAAAAAAACTTCAAACCGCCAAATTATGCCAAATTTGGCGGTTATAACCGAAAATTTCAGACGAATTTAGCGGTTAACCATGACGTTTGCAATGCAAGCAGGCATGTCATACCGAGCCTTCCCCCTTTCAAATGGGGTGCCCGAAGGGCGGGGGATTCAGGCGAGCGTATCTATGCCTGCGGCTTGCTTTTTTATGTTCCTTCTCCTTGATGAGAAGTAAGCGAAGAATCAAGGCCAAAACCATCGGCCCAGCGCACGTCCGCCTAAACGCCTGACTATCAAGTCGGGTAGTGACTTTTGCAAAGTCAAACGCAAGCGCACCTCACTGAAAGTCAAGCGTTTAGTCGTCCCTTGGGCGACCGCCCCTCCGCGTTTTGGCCGGGCCCGCGCGCCCATCCCTGTCAGTCTTTGGCGTTCCCACACACGGTGTCCGTTGTTCTCACCTTCGTTCTAAACGACACACTCCAGCCCTTGGAGTCATTGCGGACTTGATCCGCAATCTCCTAAACCGCCAGAGGACTACCCCCTCGTCGTCGCTTCGCGTCATTGCGAGGAACGAAGCAATCTAGATGAGCAGCGACCCCTATGGGCTAAAGGCTCCTTGAAAGTACCGCTACTCGTGGGTTAGCTGAACTCGTTTTAGGGTAGCGGTACTCCTAGATTGCTTCGTCGTGCCTCCTCGCAATGACGGACAATCCTCAAGGTGCTTTGATACGGGAAACATGGATGCGACACATGCTTATTGAGTCACATTCATTCCCAGTTACTTACCCGACAGCAAACGACTACAGTCGACTACAAACGTTTAACCAACGGCTTAGTCCCGACAAGGGTTGCATCTTTGCAGCGAAAACAAAAAACACTGTTATATGGAAGCACAAGACGACAAGACCATCCAGATTCCAATGGAGGACGGAAAAGAAGCCCTGAAACAACGCCAAGAAATCATTTCGCAAGTGTATCGCAGATGGACGGAGGAAAACCCTGACAAAAGAGTATACAACCGCTCGTTGAAAGATTACATCAACAAACGCTATCTTTCAATAACCGAGACCATGCGTCATGCCTCAAAAAAATATTCTTCAACCTTGGCGCTTCTGCAATTGGACACCATCCTACGGTATTCTGTAGTTTACGGAAAGCCCAAACCTCCGAAAAAAGGGATTGCCAATCAAAAAATATTCTCATACATGCTGGAAATGCGCTATGAATTGGTAGGCATTGGTCTTGTGAAAATGATGGTTGGTGTGAAGCGCACTGGAGAGAAGATTCAGTATTGCATTACTGCCATAGAGGCATAAAAAAAAGAAACCGATAGGTTGACTCGCTCGAAAGGTCATCGCCAAATTGTGGACGTCAACGGACTGTTCCCCTATTGATTTCTGCCTGCAAAATTACAACTTTTCCACAGACCCGCAAGGGAATGGGCTGTTTTTCTCTTTTTACCGAGATGCTAGCAGGCATGTCATACCGACCGAGGGATGAGGGAGTGTATCTATGCCTGCGGCTTGCTTTTTATGTTCCTTTCCCCTTGATGGGAAATCGAAGATTCGACACAAGTCAAAGGAACCAAAGGATCAAGACCAAAACCATCGGCCCTGCGCACGTCCGCCTAAACGCCTGACTTTCAAGTCGGGTAGTGAATTTTGCAAAGTCAAACGCAAGCGCCCCTCCCTAAAAGTCAAGCGTTTAGTCGTCCCTTGGGCGACCGCCCCTCCGCGTTTTGGCCGGGCCCGCGCGCCCACCCCTGTCAGTCTTTGGCGTTCCCACACACGGTGTCCGTTGTTCTCACCTTCGTTCTAAACGACACACCTGCACCTTTTACCGTCATTGCGGACTTGATCCGCAATCTCCTAAACCGCCAGAGGACTACATCCCTCGTCGTCGCTTCGCGTCATCGCAAGCGAAGCGCGGCGATCCATTTATGACAGATTTATGTAAGATTTGTTTCCAAAATAACATCCATTTCATTTCCAGCTACTTACCCGACAGCAAACGACTACAGTCGACTACAAACGTTTAATCAATGGGTAGGTCTTGACAGACAATGCATCTTTGCGACAGTATTACAAAAACAAAGAAAATGGAAGAGTTACAACAAGGAGCATTTGGGCCCATTTACACCCAATTCGAGAGCAAACCGAAAGAAGCCATGACCCATCTATGCAATGTAAAAGACGGAGAATGTCCAAAAGCCTTCTATCGTGAAGATGTCGGATTTGTTGATTTCGTTTGGGGAAAGCCCAACGACAAAACCACTGGTAAGGGTGGTTTCGGACTATCGCACATTCTTACGGACCACGGCGACGAAATCAAGGATTTCAATATCGACCCAATCGATTTCATCCTGATGATTATGAATTTCGGCAAACTTAACACAGAAGGAAAGAAAAACAGGATTTACCTTGAAGGCAAAGAGTTTAGGCTGATTGTCACCACAGAATGGTATGGAAAGTCGAAGCAACTTCTACTTACAGCATTCGACCTACGCCCCATATCAAGGAAAAACCCGCAGCGGGCAAAAGAAATGAAAAAAGCCCCTAAAAGATAGGAGCTTTTATTCTTTGTCGTTATCTCCGCAAGGATACTCGTAGGATCGATTTTACGGCCAGCCCTGTTTACCGGCCAACGACACTGCAAAATTACAACTTTTCCGTAAACCTGCAAGGGGATGGGCATTTTTTCTCTTTTTACCGAGATGCAAGCAGGCATGTCATCCCTGCGTTGGCCTGTGCGGGGGCTTGGGATCTATGCCTGCGGTTCGCTTTTTATCCCTTCCTTTTCTCTTGAAAGAAAAGTAAGCGAAAAGTTCAAGGCCGCCTCCATCGGACCTCCCCGCGGCTGTCTAAACGCCTGACCCTCAGGTCGCGGAGTACCTTCTGCGAAGGTAAACGACAAGCGCCGCTCCGTGAGGGTCAACCGTTTAGCCATCCCTTGCGGGCGCTTCCCCGCCCGGCGGCCAGGCCTCCCCGCCCACCCCAGTCGGTCTTTGGCGTTCCCGCACACGGTGTACGTTGGTATGCAATGCAAGCAGGCATGTCATCCCTACGTGGGCACGTGTGTTGGCATGGAAATCTACGATTCGACGTAGTCAATCTCTCGGCTATGCCTTGTTTATACCTTGTTTATGCCTTGTTTATGCCTAGTATGTGCCTAGTATGTGAGTAGTATGTGCCTAGTATATGCCTAGGGTGATCCCCTAAAACGCCAGGGACCTTACCCCAGCCTTGCCAGCAGCACCAGTGCGGCGGCCCAGAGGACCGTCCAGAGCGGCACGAGGGCCATGAAACGGTCGTGCTTGGTCTTGTGCCGGAAGAGCATCATGCCCATCCAGCAGCCCACGCCCCCGCCCAGGCGCGCCACCCACAGCAGCACCTGCTCCGGGATGCGGCGGCCCCTGCCCTTCGACTTCGCCTTGTCCACACCATAGAGGACGAAGCCCAGGAAGTTGATGAAGATAAGGTAAAGGAGAAGGATGGGAGGCATATCATGATAATTTTGATTCATCGTTCACACCCCTTGCCGTCATTGCGGACTTGATCCGCAATCCCCCAAGTGGCTAGGGACATCTTAAATGTAACTAATCCAACGGCTCTGGCGCTTCTTCAGATTCATCGTCCTTTTCTTGTTTTGGACGGGTTAAGCCTTTGAAGATGTCAAGGAAAGAGTTCTTGTTATAGAAATAACCTTCGTCTTCCTTCAGTTTTTCAGCCAATACGGATAATCCGTAGTTGATGTACTCCTCCATCGTAAGCATCAGCATGTTCACAGTTTCATTTACCGTCCGTTGGCCTTTGTCGAGAGCAATCCAATCTATATCAGGTGTTCGAGCAACGAGGGAGAGAAACATGTATTCCCTAAGTTTTGGATATGCTTTTCTTCCTTTCTTGGAGTCCAAGTTACCCCAGTATTGGATAGGATGCCCACAATCTTTTATATCGGCGTATTCACCAAAGGGTTTTTGCCTTTTTGAGTATAATCCGATAAAATAAGCCATAATAAGCACTTCGTATGCCGCACCCAACACTTTGCCCTTTGCATCTGAAACGGCATTGGTTCCAACAGCAAAATCAGCAAGTGGCTTTATCACCTCGGCTTCGAAATGCTTTTCGTAAGAAGGTGTTTTTCTTCCCCATACATCGAAAATGTCTTCTCGATAATCTTTGTTGCTAGTAACTGCCATGGCTTATGATTTATATTGGTTTAACATAGGTACGAATGGTCGACAAGTCTTTCTCATCGAATGGCTGTGCTTTTTCGATGCGGTATTTCTTTGCGTCAATTTCTCCCAAACGAGAAGTGTCTAAACTAGAATACCCATCAGTGTCCTCAACGAGGAAACTCTTTGTGACAATAATTGTCTGCTTGTTAATTCCAGCAATCACTCCGAAGAAGTCGCTTTCCTTTGCCGCAGTAAACGATGAGGTCGGGGCATCAAAGATTAAAGGATAATCGTTTTCGTGCTTGACTGTAGTCAATTTAGCGACCGCAAACAACAACGACATGTACATAGTGGTCTTCAAAGCTGTATTAGCATTGTAGATACGAGACCCGTCTGTGTCTATTAGAATGATTTCTGCACTTGAATTAGGCCTCTCTACGATTTGCGCATATCCTCTGAAATCGCCTTTATTCAGTAGTTCAAGGTATTCATTGGTAACTTCTTCGAGTTGGTCCAAGAAATCTCTTTTGTTCTTTTTCTTTGCCAACACGAATGATTCAAGAATTCTCCTGATAGCTTGACTAGTCCTACTATACATAGCAGCAGAAGAGTCTTCTGAAATCTTGGAGAAATCAGAACGATAACCTTTTAAAGTTTCCTTGTGTTTCTGGATTTGTGCATCCAAGAAATCCGAGCGGCGTTCAGCATCAGACCTTGCTTTCCACCATTCCGATATGTTATTATATGCAGAAACGAGTTCGTCCTCTGAAAGACCGTCTGTTTGGGCAAGTATTTGCTTTTTCTTTTCCTCTTCCTGTTCAATATTTGAAGACAACCTGTCTATTGTCTCGTGCTTCTTCAAATTTGCCCTAATGGCATCATCAATAAAACCATTTAACCTATTAAGGAATCTCATGTTATTGTGAAGGACGGAGTATCTGTCATACAGTTCCTTAATGAAAGAATTTTTGAACAATGGCTCAACCTCTACCTCTTTTTCTTCTTCACTTTCCAATGAGGCCAAATACTCATCAAGACGTTTTTTCATGAAAAGATAAGGTTCAGAACCTTTAGGTGCTTCGCGACCACAAATCTTGCAAAATTCTTCATCAAGCATTTCACGCATGGTGTTCTCATCGGGAATATTTATCGCCAAAGGAACATGACCGTGACTTAAATCCCTGTTAATTTGGGCAATGACCTTTTTAGCACCAACTTCTTGGTCGTACTTGCTTTGTTGTTTTCTTTGTTCTTTATCAAGGCGCCCAACCAAATCTCTGTATTCTTCGGCGATTGGCTCAAAGCCCATCAGAACCCACATGTCATCTAACAATCTGAAAGTATAATTCTCATTGAGTTCTTTTTGGGCCTGTAGCTTTTGTGCTATTAGGTTTTCAAGTCTTGAATTGGTATCAACCAATAGACTGGATGCTTCTTTATTCTTTTCAAGTTCCTCCAACAAGGTTTGAAAATTAAGTGCTTCTTCTTTTTTGTTCTGACAAGCTTTCTCCAAATCGCCAATAACCCTTTCTTCACCGGTAATCAAGCTGCGCAAGCGTTGCGCTTCACTGGAGTTTTTCCTATCAGCTCTAATAGCATTATCAGTGGCTTTTTCCGCCCAAGCCTTTGCGCTTTCCATGAAAGACAAATAAGGGTCAAAATCTCGGATCTGGCTAAAAGTTTCAACAAGATAGCTCATAGCATCATCATTGTTGAAGATATTCAAGTTCTGTTCGCCCTTAAATAAGCAATACTTCCTGATTGATGGTGCAAAATCCCTGTCAAATTGCCTTGTAGCAGACTCACCGGTTTTTACATCTTTTTCTACTCCTTTTTGTATATACAGATTGTATTCAAAATTGGAAGTGGAGATTTCGCCGCTAAGGCTTTTTGTGAATTTGAAAGATTTTTGAATCAGCCTTTCGCCACCATCATTGACATAAGTCATGGAGACTCTGACATAATCCGATTCCGAATCCATCAACTCCGAGATTCTCTTTTTGGAGATGTATTTATAGTCAGTCTTGGGCAACGAGCCAACTGTGTCAAACAACCATTCAATTGCTTCGAATAAAGTAGTTTTCCCATCGCCATTTGAACCTATTATCAATGTCAGACCATTACCTATATCAATGGAGTTTTCTCCATAATAACTTCTGAAATTCTCTATGGTTATATTTTTGATTATCATACTAATAGATTGTCGTTAAGATACTTGAAAATAGTCTGATATACACGCTTTTGTTCGCCTGGGTCATCGGAGCCATTAAGCCCAACGATGATTTTGGCAACAGCTGAAACGATTGGGTTGCTGGAGTTAATCGCTTCGTACACATCCTCGTCATAGTCTTTACGAGAATATCCATAGACATCCTGTAATTCAGGATCGTCTAAGACCATTTGAAACATTTTGTCTTTCTGTGTCATACTATATGATCATTATTGTACATATTCAATCCATAGTGTTCCATGACGGATTTAAATTCAAGTTGAGAATACGATGGATTTTCTGAAAGCATCGAGAAATGCTTTACCCGCATAAGCTCTCCTTTCAGCAAAGCCCTTTCCATCCTGAAACTGTCAGAACCCGGATTCATTTCGGGAGCAACAACAAGGTCGTGTATTTCGGCCATGAATTTGTCTGGGTGTTTTCGCAAGATACGACCTCTACGTTGGATGAATTGTCGCGGGTTGCCCGTGCTTGCACAAAAGATGGCCAATTCGCTTCTTGGAACATCTACACCTTCATCAAGACATTTCATGGAAGTCAACACCTGCAATTTACCTAAAGCAAAATCACTCAAGACCTTATCCCTGTCTTTCTGTCCTGAGACAAACTTTTTAACCGTGATAAACTTGTCCAATTTCATCACCGCTTCCGTATAATCGTCTATCAAGCGGTCAGAAACAATATCGTCGGCCACTTGGTCTGTACTATCGAAAACATCCGAATCGGCAATGTAATCGGGCTTTGTTCCTTCAGGAACATAGACAAGAGAGTATTTTAGGTTACCTTTCTTCTGGTATCGTTCATTGATGATTTGATTGAATGCCGTTAATTTGTTGGCCGCCTTATGAACAATACGCTTACGAGCTAACAGCATGCTCATCAAAATATCATCTTTGTTTTCAAAAGAGTTGGTGTTGAAATTGAAATACTTGGAGATTTTCAACGACAATTCCACGTATTTTTGGAACTCATCATCGGTCAATCTAATCAGATGTGGATAGTAGAAGTAACGGCAAAGAACGCCATTCTCGATGGCTTCTTCCATTGAATACTCGTATGTATATTGTTTCTCAGCCCCAAAGAACTTAAATAGTTTCCTGTTTGTTTCGTCATCAAATTGTCGTTCAGGCGTTGCCGATAGTCCTATACGGCGCAAATACTTGATGTCTCCGAGTCGCTTCATAATCGTTGGCGAACCCATATTGTGAGCCTCGTCGGCGATCAACAAGACTTTTGATCTTTCAAACCCATTTAGAATGTCAAAGACATTACCCCTTGTGAAAGATGCGTATGTGGAAATGATGATAAAGTTTTGCGAAGAATCTTTTGCTTTTTTGTACTCCTCAGCCATTAGAAGACGTTCAATCTTTGAACGCCACTCAGAGTTTTTGGAGTAAACCTTGATGACATTGGAGAAATGGAACTTTTCACATTCCTGTTCCCATTGATTTACAAGGGTGATAGTAGGCACAAGAATGATAGCCTTATAATAACCATTCCGTTTGTATATCTCCAACAGGCAGTTCAAAGAAGTAATGGTCTTACCCGTTCCAGTTGCCATGGCAAAAAGCCCCTTTTGGTTATTGGCTTTCCAGTTTTCAAAGGCTTGATTTTGATAGTCTCTTGGGCCAGTTGGATATGGAAAACAAGGCTCAATTTCTTGTGTTATAACGACTTCTTTCTTCTCTTGTTTTTCTTCTTTCAATTTGTCAATGGCCGCGGAGACTCTTTGCCTGGCTTTTTCCAGTGCATGCTTCACAGAGGATGGCAAATCTTTCTCTTTGGTGTGCCGTTCAATCAACTTGTATTCCTCTTCAAGCAAAGCGGTTAAAGATTTGTCCTTGAAACCGTCTATGAGTTGTGTCCTCACTTGCTCTGTCGTCATATAAACAACCGATTCATCTTTGCCATTGAAGACGGTTTCAAAATCATCTTTAATATCTCTTGCCTTTTCAGCTTCAATGTTTCCATCCCATTCACATGACACGGTAAGGCTCTCAATGTTATCAACCAACGCCGTCCGAGAGAAGTTGCATGAACCATCAAACGCCACATAGTCCTCTCTGTCGCCAAAAACACCAGTTTTTGTGTGTGAAATGCCAATGCCTTCTTTTGGCGCCACTATTTTCACTTCAAGTCTATTATTTCGAATGAGCCAAGAAAGACATTCAAAGAAATGTGCATCACGTTCCGAGAGGGTGGATTTCAGCTTTTCCAAATCATCAAGGTCGAAAAATGGCAGGTCGTCTAATGTTCCATTGGCAAAAGCGGTTTTGTCTTGTTCAGTCAAGATGTCGTTAATAATAAGCCTCATCCGACCTCCATTATATAGAAAAGACGCAAATCCATCAGCCAGCACATTGATTGCTGATGATGAGAAAAAGCCCAACATCAAATCAAACTGCGTTGCATTGCATAGGCATTCCGAAAAGAAACCTACTGGTTCCCATTGGGTGCGCGATTTGTAGCGGCGGTGTGGCGGAAAAAGAACATCTCGAATCATTATGCTATTAGCTCATTAGTTGCAATTTCTTTTAATCTAGAAACGATTTGCGTGAAACTTTGTGGACGCAATCCTTTTGGATAACTAACCATTGTTCTGATGAGAATATATAAAGAATGGTCATTCTCAAGAAAATCAGTTTCCATTATACACCCAATTGGAGCATTACCTTGCATAACATACCATAAAACAAGTCCTAATTGAAATATGTCAGACTTATCATCAATAATTCTATCAAACTTCGTGTTTTGTTCTATTGTTAGAACCTTGTTCATTACTTCTGGAGATGTCCATCCTTTTGGTCCAATATACTCCTGTTCTTTATCAATCTCATTGGGGATATTTCTTTTTGCTACTAATCCTAGATCTCCAATTTTCCATTCATTCTTTGTTGTTAAAAAGAAATTATCAGGTTTTATATCTCTGTGATAATAATCCATTGAATTCAGACTCTCTAAAGCTTGTGCTAATTTAATGCATATTGATAGTCTCTGATTTTTCGTAAGACTATCTTTGCATTCCATATAGCTTTTCAAATCATATTCAGCATATTCCATGGTGTAGAATTGGTATTTATTGGAGTCACTGTCAATAATAACACCTTTATGAAATATATCAATAATAAAACTTTTCCCTTTACAAGCAAATAACGCATCGATTTCTTGTTCAAATCGATTATTCCGAGCTATTGCTATTGAATGCCAATCGTTTAATGGAAACCTATTAACTTTCATTACCAAATCTGGAATCTCCGGTAATTCCTCCCCTTCTTCTATTTCATTCTGTCCTAGATCATAAAGATAAAATATCCACGAATTTCCACCTTTATTACCACCAGGAGGCCGCTCCATCAAATAATCCACATTGTCAATCGTAATAATTCTATCAGTCAACTTTTTAGGACAGGCTGGCAGCTTTTCTCTATATACTATTTCATTATTTGTCATAACAATTAATAGTTAATTTGACAAAGAGACATCAAGGAGATAATAATTTCCAACTGTTTTTTGAGATATATTTTCAAAAGTCGTTTTCAAATACATCATCATTTGTTCATATTCAGCAATGAAATCATCTTTCTTGTGGCATAAAATTACATTAAAGATCTCAAATCTTTTCTCTCTAGCATTTTTAGAATTTGATTGAGATACACAATTAAGGGCATATTTAAACAACAAATCACAATTCTCATTCGATGGTCTTATTATCCCTGTTTTATCTAACCAGACCAATATGTTATATTGGTGTTTTAAAGTCTCGTCTGAGATATCATTATGAGCGTTAATGAAAGAAAACAATGTAAAAAAGTCACTTCTTTGTCGATATCGGGTTTCATTTATTGGATATATTTCATTCAACATAGTGATACGCTTGATAATAGACATGAAAGAAGATTGGAGTTCTTGTATTTCGCCATTGGACAAGTCATCTTCAAACATCTCTTCAACAGCTTCACGTTTATCATAAAAACCGCTTCTCAAATAGGCTACCAACTCTTCAACTAAAGCTCTATCATTCATTCTGGATTTTGTTCGAGTTTTAAACAGATCCAACTGGGACATTTCCTCAGTGTTTAAGAGTTGTTCAATTGTATTCATAATAGGAGTGTCAGCATATTGTGCTTTATTAATTTCGGAATCATTCAAATGCCAGCCTTGTTTATTCACCAAAGTATAAAAAGCAGCAATATCCTCTCCTTTATCAGCGTCTATATTATATATTTCTGTGATATTCAATCTATATGAATTAAATAAATCTGTCTGAATATCTTTATAGAACCGTTTCTCGGAATCCGTGGTCACCCCTTTGATAAACCTACATATAGTCTCAGCACGCTGTTGACCATCAACCATTTCGTACATTCCATTATCTTTTCTATACAAAAAGAAGGTTGGCAGGGGATAACCTTTTATTATTGAATCAATAAGCTGCTGTTGGTCTTTCTTGCCCCATATGAAATTTCTTTGATAAGGAGGTTGAAGATCCACTTTCTTTTCGGCGATTAGTCGATGTAAATCTTCAATTGTTAATTCTTTTATAACGTATTCCATGTGATAAGATTTAGATGAAACAATTAGTACACATTATATCATCGCCAAGAATATCCACAAGCGTTGTACCCTTGCTTTGCTTGCGGTTTTCTTCCTGACGCTTAATTATATCAAGTTTAATTTGACGTACTCGCTCAGGCTTACACAGGTCGGCAAGGCTTTCGCCTTGGTTCCAAGTGTAGCCGTCTTTCTCAAACTCCATCGCTTTGGAGTAAAGGTCAGGATGTTGCTCATACAGCCAAATCCATTCTATCTTTTGCTGAAAGAAACAAAAATAACAACCTGAGCGACTGCGGCAATATGTTCCTGCCTTACCATCTACTTCAAATGGAATCTCTTCATAATAAGCAGGGACACCTACTCCACTTTCTCTCAAAATTCTAAAGATGTCATCTTTCACAAGGACATCGGTATTTTCAAGCAACGGAAAATCGTCTAACTTGCCAACAGGATAGTCCGTTGTTTTAAGATATTCGAATACAACATGATTAAACAGCTTGATATCATAATCAAGCAAAGCGTTCATCTTCTTCGAATAATAAAAAGCCTTAGACAAGGGTTTGCGTACAATCTCCATAATATCTTCTTTCTGCATTCCATCAGGGCAAAGATTGTCATACAAAGCTATCAATTGTTCCAAGTTTTCATTATGCAAAACTTTGTTTATCACATCAATGCTCCACATGTTTCGACGGAAAGGAAAAACCGCTTGAATATTCGGCTTATTTGAAATATAGCCGTCGCGGTCCTCGTCACCTCTAATACCAACATACGAAACAGCATAGTCGTCACCTACAAATTCCTCGAACTTTTCCAACTTCATCTTTTTGGTGCACCAGCGAGCCTGAGGGGAAGGAAGAAAACCTCCCATGGCTTTCAAAAAATGGTGGAAGGGCGTCGGTTCAGGACTACCCTCGGCAGCACGCAGGCGTTCTATTTTTCCCAAATAGGCTTCCAAACGATTAATAAGTGTCTCGGTCTCAGCCAACTCACATCCCGTATCAGAATTGTAATACTCAATTTTCAATGACGGGTACTTCTGCTTCAGATAGATGGCGAGTGCCGCACTATCTTTTCCTCCTGATATACCTAATATATGTCTAACCTTTGTCATTCGCTCATTTTCTTGTTAAGTATCGACAGCAAAGTACATACATCAAAATTAGTGTCACCCGAAAGCAATTTGCTGATTTCTTTTTCGAGATCATCAGACTTTCTCCTATCTTTTTCAGGTAGAATATAAGTCTGCGTCCTAACATTGGTTCCTTTATTTGTCACCATATCAAACGAATAGGCATCACTCGTTTCCGAATCGGTCAACCGTTGTGAGATAGATGAATACTTTTCACACTCACGGAATAGATACACCAAATCATCAGCTAGTTTGTCTTCTTGTTCGTCACGAAGAGAGTCAAGACGTTGTTCCAAGATGGTGTAGCAGATTGATTGGTACCACTGTGTACGATTGTCATACTCGGTCATAACGTGATGGTAGAACTCGCGTTGTTTGTCTGTCAAAAGATAGGTTTTCACATGCGCAAGCCTTTCGCGCACTTCAACGACATACTCATTGTAATCGCAGGACTGCAAGCCGAATCCATCTACCAACCGTTCCTCAATACGGTCAATCAATCTTGAATAACAAGAACGTAGTTCACGGATGGCCCGCTGAATAATAATGCCATACTCTCGGATAAACTCCTCTTGTTTCAACTTTTCCTGATTGAAGCCCAAAGCCTCTGGCAGGTCTTCAAAGAAAGCCTTTTCCGGGTCTTTTGCCTTTGCCAGCACATCGCGGAACTTCATTGTTGACGCATGGTCGAACTTGCGGGTGTATTTAGTGTAATCATCCAATCGGGCATAAAAAGAGAGGAATGGTTTAATAGTCTCTATGAAGCTATCCTTGGTGATGTTAAACTCATCGCCAAGATTGATGAAACGACGGTACTGGTTAAAGAAACCTAACTTCACCCCATCTACGGCAAACTTCTTTACCTCGAAGTCCTGCGGATGTTTTTGCAACAAGTCGAAAAACTCCATATTCACCTCTGGCATAAATGCGCCTTTTGATGCATCATAGAGGGCAAAGTCCTGTCTCTTAATAAACAAGTATGTGGGAATCCAAAAGTCCAAAAAACCTTGTTTCAGTTTGTAAGGCTGAGTAGAAAGAATCTTTATCAGCTCTGAAATCTTTCGGGCTTTGTTTTCTGTACTCTTCAGGAAATCTTCACATGCAGTCCAGACAGAAAAGAACCCTTCATTTGCAGGAGCATCTGCGAACTCACCATCTTGATGTAGCCCTGTGTTTTTCAATAGTGAGAAGTATATGGTCTTTTCTGGTGGAAACTTGTCTTCAGGAAATCCAAGATTCTCTTCATTACTATGTTCAATGAGATAGGTCAAATAACTTTTTCTCGCTGCTGTAATGGTACCACTCAGTTTATGCTTGTTGAACAGTTCATTGTTCATCACAGGTGTCTTGCTGTATATCTCATCACATACGCTTGACAACAATATGTTGAAATCACGATGAGACTCTACCTTCCGCACTTCACCCTTGAATATCCAAACCACGCGATTCTTATAAGAGAAAAGATTGTCGCTAATAGCTTTGTTCAGCAGATTCTCTTCGTATTCTTTCAGTTTCTGAATTTCCTTGACAGCAACGAGGTCTTCTTTCTTGATAACCTTATCCGTCAAGTAGTTGTATTTCTTAATATTATACAGATGGTCTATGATGTTGTCCGTATCAATGAAGAGGGCAAAAATCAAAGCATGTTCAGAATCAGCGCTAAATCTCTTGATCTCTTCCAACGCATCTTTCCTTGTTGAAAATATTAGTTCTATATAACCGTCAGTATCTCCCTTAGGCACCAACTCCGTTGGTTCCTCAAACAGTTTGTAGTCAAAGAAACGGGGTGTTCCTTTTTGATAAAAATGGGCTTTCACAGGAGAAATACGGTGATTGAAGAATACGGTTAGTTCATCCACAAAAGCAACAGGTCGTGAAACCATCAACCCTGCCTCGCGAATCTCTGCCTCAAGGTCCACATCCGTACCTTCAAACAGCATCACACGGTCTTTATAGGCAGCATAGCGAATAATCTTCTTGCTCTCCAGCTTTTCTATTATGTTCTTTGCATCTGGAATGTCCATCGCGAGAGTCGCATATTCCGCAAGCGACTCTTTAGACAATCGGAACCCAGCGACCCCAAAAAGATTGAGCAATCCAATTGCTTTGATGATGTTGATGGCATAAAGCATTTGTTCCTCAGAATCCCAACTCTGTCCTTCCACTCTTTCGATGGAAATCTGCATAGAGCTCCAACTCATTGAGTCGGCATTGGCATCTTTCAAATAAGAATAGAAACTGTAATAGACGTAATCGTATACTTTCTGAAGATTGTATATCTTTTCATCAGTTGAGATACTTCCTAAAGAAGCCAAGAACGTAAACAGAGAACGCTCATTCTGCCCATATCGTTGAATAGCTGTCGTAATGGCGTATGCTGAGAATAAATCGAGCGGATAGAGTTGCTTCGCCGTATCAACGAGAAAGTCGCTGGTAACATAGCCAGTACTTTTTGCCAGTTCATAAAGGGAAATTGCACAAGCGGGAACTTCATTATAATTGTTTCCTTGCATCTGCTTCGCTGCAAGATAAAGCAGCTGCTCTATTGGTTCCACAAAAGTGATTTCCTTGAACCGTCCTTTTACTTTCTTCCACTCATTGACTTGCGTCTCGGTCAATCCCTTGGCATAGGCACTGAAGTTTTGATGCAAGGTGGTCAGCAATAGAATTTGGCGGGATGGAACATTCACAAACTCAGCCAATTTCTGAAGGAAATACAACTCCTTTTCAGGATTGTTCTTTGCAGCGTGTTCCAATACCTTACCAAATTCATCAATGACAATCAGCAAAAATTTCCCCTGCTTCTGACTCTTATTGTAATAGGTCTTAAGCTCATCAAGCACACTATTTGTTGTGTCCTCTGCATTAAGACTACGGCGAAGGAGTGTTGATAACTCGGTGTAATCTCCTACAATGTTCATGATTTCAACATCAGAAGTACCGAGAAGATTCTTGGCATCCAACAGATAAGGTGTTTTGCCTCGTCTTTTCAAATCTGATTCCAAAGCCAAAAGGAAACTTGACTTGCCCGTGCCGTATGAACCAATAATCGTAAAGGAATGGATCCCTGTCTGAAAGTCATTCACAATGCTACTAATTGCTTTTTGGGCGTTGGGTGTTACTATGTATTGAGCGCCCTCAGCAAAGCCGTTCTCTATATTAGCGGATAAACTAAACGTTCTTTTCATAGTAGTCATTTAAAACTTGTTCCTTATCCAAATCCTTAGTAAACTGTACCATGCGGATACCGGCGTTGTCACTATAGGAAATATATTCTGAGTAATCCTTCGCCAGTTGTTTCAGCATCTCGATAGTCTCATGGTCCTGCATGCAAAACGCAAGGCCAATCTCATCTTGAACGGTTTCGTAGGAAATGGTGTTGTCACCTTCCCTTTCTTTCAGCCTCAACAGAGCATACATAAAGATTTCTTTCTGCACTTTTCTCTTACCCTCTATGTTGAAGTAATAACCTTTACCCTCGGCATTTTGTCTGATAAGATCAAGGTCAATCAACATGGAGGAAAAGTCTTCATTCGATTGTGCTTTACGTGGCAGGGCATAATTCTGAATCAATACGGCAACATCTTTCTTGACTGTATTTTCGTTAAAGAGATTCTGCTTACCTGACTCAATCATATCCAGTTTCACATAGGTTACAACCTGATCACGTTCAAACTGCGTATGCCCCTTCTGATAATCACAGAAAAACAGATGATATAGCGTTGCTTCTTGACTGAAAACTAGAGTAAAATGTAGAAGCCAAAGTGTAGCTAAATCTTCTATATATCGGTCTTTACCATTTTCTTCATCAAACAAATAGTCACCCAACCTAGTCCGCTGGTTGCCCTCACAAATTCCGAAAGCCTTAAGCCAATAGCGAATGGATGCCACCATATTCTTTCCAACACCCAAATGAACTACAGCCTCCGGCCTATTAAAGTCCCTCCCCTGCACGACAAAATCATACCCTTTCTTCAGCCATAACGTCTTGCAAGGAAAAGATTCATGCCCAGAAAAAACATATTTTGAATAACTCATTTACTATAAAATTAAAACTTGCAAATATAAAGAACTTTTCCGTTTCGGCAACAAAAATTCCTCCCCACGAGCCAAATAGCTCATGGAGAAGCTGCATCTTGGACGTTTTATTCCAGGCATTTCTCCCGCCCTTCTCTCGCCCTTCCTTCGCTCTAGCCATACTCAAAGGGTATGGTTGAGTATGCCTACACCTTGCCAACACCTTGCCTAGGGTATGCGAAAAGCTACCAATCGATGATGCTGGAGGTGAACAAAAGGGTGTATCTGGAGGGGAGGTCGCTTTACCTGAAGACGCATTGCGACAAAGCTACATATCACTTCTCAAAAATCACCGACCCGGCCTGTGTCGGATGATCATAAATGAGGATCTCCTCTGACCCTTCCTGCTTCTTATACCTCAACACCTTCCACACGATCATGAGATCCCCGCCCGCCGAGAGCGTCATGACGATGCCGATCCAGAACAACAGCCCCGAACCCAACAGGATCCCCAAGAGGGCAGGGATGATCCCAAGGACGATGCATGGCATCAAAGCGCCCCAGATGTAATGGCGCTTCGTCAGGGGCGTGGCACAGGTGCAGTAAGGTGTCAAATACTCCTTCATGAACCCGAAATCGATGTCTTTGAAATGATGCTCTGCAAACACGCTCCAAGTCAGGCCGTGGATGAGCTCGTGGGCCACAATGAGCACTATGAATATGACGGCGAACAGCAGACTCTCCTTGGGCGTCGGCCTCAGCAGCGCCATGGGATTCTTCCAAGCGAAAAGCAACACGCCGATGGCGGTCACCGGGATGGCGAGCAATAGGACGAAGAGGTTGGCCTTGACGATGCTGATGTTCAGGTCGTTCCTCTTGTAGCCCCGCCCGACGAGGGCTTCGCTGGTCTTCTCAAAGACGTCGAAGCGTCGCTGCTCGCGCGCGCTTAGTTTTCTGTTCTTCTCGTTATCCATGGTCGTGTCAGATAAAAACGGCGCAAAAATACATAATAATCAAATCATGCAAAAAATACCGTGGTCCTTTGGCGGTTCTGGAGATCGCGTTCCGCCTTCGCGGAATGAGAGGCCCGCGATGACGGTAAAGGGTGAGGCGTTGTCCGTTGAAGTGCTGTTTTCCGCCCGTATGCCGTGTGTGGGAACGCCCACCCTTCACCGGGTTGGGCGCGCGGGGTACGGCCGACATGGCGGGGAAGCGTCCGCTTTGTGCGTCGGGACCGATGATGTCGGCCTTGAATTTTCGCTTCCTTTTTTTCAAGAAAAAGGAAGAAAGAAAGACCCACAATCCACCAAAATTTCGTATCTTTGAAGCCTGATTCACGACGACACGCCATGGCCAAAGAGCACAACTACATAGACTTTGATGAATATATACGGCAAGGAGAACCCGCGAAGCGCGAGGCCGCCTACGCTTGGAGTACGGCCATCGGCCTGCAAGCCGTCGATGGGCTCACGACCTCCGAGTACCTCAACGACTTGGCGCGCCGCAACATCGAAGGCGAACTTACCATGGATCAGGTCGACACCTTGCTCGACAGCTATTACGAAAGCAAGACCGCGCGCGAGGCCCATGATGACGACAAGAATGAAGCCGACAAAGCATCGAGAAACATTAAGAAGATACTCTCTGTGAAGACGGTCGACTTCACCACCAACGGTTTTATCTCGTTGCACCGCCGCATTTTCGAAGGCGTCTTCAAGCACGCCGGCCAACTGCGCGACTACGACATCACCAAGAAGGAATGGGTGCTGGAAGGCGACACGGTGAACTACCTGAACTGGGAAGACCTGCGCCGGGCATTGGACTACGACATCAAGCAAGAACGCGAGTTCAGCTATAAAGGCATCGCTCAGGACGACCTTATCACTCATTTTGCCAGCTTCGTTTCCGGACTTTGGCAAATCCACGCTTTCGGCGAAGGCAACACCCGCACCACGGCTGTGTTCACGATACAATACCTTCGCTCGATAGGCTTTGACGTTGAGAACGATCTATTTGCCAAACACTCGTGGTACTTCCGCAACGCCCTTGTCCGCGCCAACTACAAGAATGCCGTGAAAGGCATCGACTACTCCCCTATCTATTTGGAACGTTTCTTCCGTAACCTACTCCTCGGCGAGCAATGGGACCTCCGCAACCGCTATCTGCATGTTCACCCCTCGAAAGAATGGAGTGTGCAGCCTGATCTGGCTGAAACAAAAAGTTCTGGGCAAACACCCGAACAAGTACCCGAACAAGTACCCGAACAAGTTCATGACTTATTACATACAAACAACCCCTTAGTTATTGAATTGATAAAGGTACTGGGGCATGAAGAACTATCTATTTCACAATTGATGGAAAAGACAGGATTAAAACACAGGCCCAACTTCATAGAATACCATTTGAATCCCGCCATTTCCGAAGGCTTCGTCCGTCTGCTTTATCCCGACAAGCCACGCCATCCAAGACAGAAATACCTGCTGACGAAGAAAGGGCTTGCGCTCTATAAGGAAATAATTGGGTAACTTCAGGAGATTGCGAATCAAGTCCGCAATGACTCCAAGGGGCGAAAGTGTTGGGTAATGAGGTTCCCCTTCGGGGAATGGAGTAATCATTATAAGGTAACACGCGGCGGCTTGAAACGTTTTCGGGTCGTAAGCGTTACATGCCGCCGCTGGTCACTCTACTTACTCCTCCATTCCCGAAGGGAATCTAATTTCTCAATTAAAATGCCTATCTTTGCGCCAAAATCCATTCCCTATGAAACTCGCAGAAGCATTAAGCATCAGGAAAGACCTGCAGAAGCGCATCCAACAGCTCGGACAGCGCATACAAAACAACGTGAAGGTGCAGGAAGGCGACACGCCTTCGGAAGAGCCCACGGAGCTGATGAAGGAACTCGACGCCTGCCTCACGCAGCTCGAAGACCTCATCTGGCGCATCAACGCCACCAATATGAAGACCACCAACGCCCAGGGCGTCACCCTCACCCAACTCATGGCCCGCAAGGACGTGTTGACCATGCGCGTCAGCAACCTGCGCAGCATCTTCGACACCGCCTCGGCGGGACAGGACCGCTACTCGCGCTCGGAGATCAAGACGGTGACCGTGGTCGACGTGAAAGCCATCGGCAAGAAGGTGGACGAATGCTCCGCACAGCTGCGCCAACTCGACATGGAGATACAGGCGCTCAACTTCCAGACCGAGCTGGTCTGAACCACAAGGCATCCGCGTTTGTAGGGCGAACCGAACCCCCACCACTGATCGTTGCCCGGAGCCGGCAGCACCCGTTCACGATGAACAGCACGGCGCAGGCTCAGCACGTTGTCATCCGAATGTACGGCTTAGGCCGCACGGCGCACTACCGACCGGTTGACTATGAATGCCGGATGCCTTCTTTTGTATTTACGACTCAACCCAAGTCCTTCAAAAACGCGATCAGCTTACGCGTGGCCTTGCCACGGTGGCTGATGGCGTTTTTCACTTCGTGGCCCAGCTCGGCGAAGGTCTGCTCATAGCCGTCGGGTTGGAAGATGGGGTCGTAGCCGAAGCCGTCGGTGCCGCGTTGCTCCTCGGTGATGCGTCCGTCGCAACGGCCTTCGAAGAAATAGGACTGACCGTCGAGGTTCAGCGCGATGCAGGTGCGGAAGGCCGCCTTGCGGTTGGTCTGTCCCTTCATGGCAGCCAGCATCTTATCCACATTGTCCTGGTAGGTGCAATGCTCGCCGGCATAGCGTGCCGAATACACGCCCGGGGCGCCGCCCAAAGCCTCCACCTCAAGGCCGGAGTCGTCGGAGAAACAGTCCACGTGGTACTTGTTGGTGACGAAGTCCGCCTTGATCTTGGCGTTGCCTTCGATGGTGTCGGCGTCTTCGACGATATCCTCGTGGCAGCCGATGTCGTCGAGGCTCAGGACCTCATAGAGGCCCTCCATGATTTCGCGCATCTCGCGCAGTTTGTTCTTATTGTTGGTGGCAAATACGATCTGTTTCATTTTACAATAAAGGTTTATATTAGGGTTGAGATTCCCCTGCGGGGAATGGAGTTAATGCTATTAGGTACCACGCGGCGGTTTGGGCCGTTACCAGCCAGGAACCGTTTCATGCCGCCGCAGTCAACAAAACAACGGCTTCTCCATTCCCGAAGGGAATCTCCATTATCGTTAAGGCAATGACCAGTCAATCGGTTCAATACCATGCTCTATCAAATAACGGTTTGTTTGCGAGAAGTGATGACAGCCGAAGAAGCCGCGGCTGGCGGAGAGCGGCGAGGGGTGCACCGACTTCAGGATCAGGTGCTTGGTCGGGTCGATCAGGGCCTGTTTGGCGATGGCGTAGTTGCCCCAGAGGATGAAGACGAGGTGCTCGCGTTGCTCCGACAGGGCACAGATGGCGGCATCGGTAAACTGTTCCCAGCCGTGGCGCGAGTGCGAGGCGGCCTGTCCGGCGCGCACCGTCAGCGAGGCGTTGAGGAGCAGCACCCCTTCCCTAGCCCACTTCTCGAGGTTGCCCGAGCGCGCCATGGGCACGCCGAGGTCGGCATTCAGCTCCTTGAAGATGTTCTGCAGGCTGGGCGGGAAGGGCACACCGTCGGGCACCGAGAACGATAGGCCGTGGGCCTGTCCCGGGCCGTGGTAGGGGTCCTGGCCCAAGATGACCACCTTCACCTTGTCGAAAGGCGTGAGGTTGAAGGCGTTGAAGATCAAGGGACCGGGAGGATAGACGGCATACTGCCGCTTCTCGCTGACGAGGAACGACTTGAGGTCGGCGAAGTAGGGTGCCTCGAACTGCGGCCGCAGCACTTGGTACCAACTTTCGTCGATATTGGGTTTCTTTACTTCCATCTTTTTCAGTTGTCAGTTGTTCAGTTGTTCAGTTGTTCAGTTAAAGCAGGTTGCTGAGCCTGTCGAAGCACCGTCATTCTTTTGGTCGGCCCTTCGACGGGCTCAGGGACCTTAACTCATTTGTTCATAAAAATCTCTGCAAAGATGGCAATTTTTTGGAGAAAAATGCGTTACTTTGCAGACCAAATTTCATAGCTATGAAGAAAAAACTTGCCATCGCCCTGTTAATCGCCTTTGTTTCAGGCATCGTCATGATGTCATGCAGGTCGAACAAGACTTGCCCTGCCTACGGCGAATCGCAAAAGTACATCAAGGAAACGCGTTATTAATACAGGTGTTGGGAGCGCGGCCCTTCGATGCTTCGACTGTGCTCAGCAACCGCAGGCTCAGGGACCTGTGATACTATACCATGACTGCCCTCAGACAACACTTCATACGCATCCTCATGCTCACGCTTTTCGGAGCGTGTCCTTTTTTGTTGTCAGCCCAAAACATCGACATACAGAGCGACGACGACAAGCCGCTCGAGGAGAAGCTGGTCTACAACCACCAGAACTCCTTCCATGTAGCCATGCACACCCAAGGGTTGGGCGCAGGCTTCAAGATCGGGCGGATCAGGAGCATCCATGTGACCCGAAACTGGGAGGCGCAAGTAGTCTCGTTGCGCTCGCTCAAGGAGCTGAAGACACTCAACATGTCGTCGTTCAACATGCGGCCTTTCGTGTATGGCAAGCTGAACTACGCCTACGTGGCCCGTTTCGGCTATGGCGAGGAGCGACGCATCTTCGGCAAGCCCTATTGGGGCGGCATCGAAACGCGCTGGACCTACGAGGCGGGGGCGTCGCTGGCCCTGCTCAAGCCTTACTATTACTATGTGAGCATTTACAAGCCGCTCGCCGACGGCACCTATTGGGAGACCTACGACGAGCAGACCTTCGACCATAAAGACGAATGGGTCGACATACTCGGTCGCTCAGCCTTCACCAAAGGTCTCGGCGAGATCAAGGTTTCGCCCGGAGTGCATGCCTCGCTGGGGCTCAGCTTCGACTTCGCCAAGTCACGCACCCAAGTGCAGGCCGTCAACATCGACGTGAAAGCCGAGTACTTTCCCTTGGGCGTCTCCATCATGGACTCGGAACGCAACAAGAAAGTGTTCATCACCTTCATGCTCTCCTACAACTGGGGCTCGCGCTTCAATAACTACTGATAAATAATCAGTTACGAGAACCTTCGCTCACGGCTCGAAAAAAATCCGAAAAAAAAATCTCCGATTTTAGTTGCAGCATTCAAAAAAAGCGTATTTTTGCAGCCGAAATCGAAGATTCAACGAAGTTAATTCAATGTCCAATGGTGTAATGGCAGCACAACTGACTCTGGATCAGTTAGTCTAGGTTCGAATCCTGGTTGGACAACAAAAAAGCCGAACATTTGTTCGGCTTTTTTCGTTTTGTCTCTCCCCTATTATTTCCCCAGATGCATCTTGATTCGTGAGGCGAGGATGTCGACCACCACGGGGCTTGAGCCACGCGGCAGGATGATGTCGGCAGTGCGTTTGGTCGGCTCGATGAACTGCTGGTGCATGGGTTTCACGAAGGTCTGGTAGTGGCGCAACACGTCCTCCCATGTGCGGCCACGCTCGGCAATGTCGCGGCGGATGATACGCATCAGGCGCTCGTCGCCATCGGTATCCACATACACCTTGATGTCCATGCGGTTGCGCAGCTCCTCTTGGGTCAGCACCATGATGCCTTCCACGATGATGACCTCGGTGGGATGCACATAGATGACCTCCTGCGAACGGGCGCAGGTGACATAGGTGTAGATAGGCATCGGGATGGTCTCGCCCCGCTTCAGCCTATCGAGATGGTCGATGAGCAGATCCCACTCGATGGCGTCGGGGTGGTCGAAATTGATTTGCTTCTTTTCCTCAGGGGTCTTGTCGCCGTTGTCATAGTAATAGGCGTCCTGGGAAATGACTGATACTGAGTTCTCTGGCAATTGTCTAACCAGTTCCTTTACGACGGTGGTCTTACCCGAACCCGAGCCGCCGGCAATACCAATAACTAGCATAATTCCATGTTTTAGAAGCCACAAAGATAAGGATTTTGTCGAATTTTTGGGTGTTTTGTGTATTTTTGCACAAAAAATAAAAATCCACAAAGATGAAAACACGACACCTTTTTGCAGGCTTGCTCATGCTGACCGCCGCCTTAGGGTTGAGCAGCTGTGGGCCCAAGCTGCCCGAACTACCCGTTGCGGATGTCAAACCCTATTTCGCCGATGCCGCCAAGACCAAGGCCATCGACACGGCTTTCTATGAAGTGAAAGACGCCAAAGGCAACAAATTGGGCACCGTATTGTATTCCTCGCCTTATTCCGACAACGTGAAAGGCTTCAACGGCCCCACTCCACTTCTAATCGCCTTGGATGCCGAAGGGCGCATCAAAGAGGTGGCCTTGCTGGAGAACCAGGAGACGCCCCGTTTCGCACAGCGCGTCGTTGAAGGCGGACTCTACGAAGCCTGGAAAGGCCTCACCGTCGACGAAGCCTTGAATCAGGACGTGGATGCCGTCAGTGGCGCCACCTACACCTCCAACGGTGTGAAAAACAGCCTCGTGGCACGCCTGAAGGCCTACCAAAGACAGGTTAAATAATGCATTGTAGAGACGTGCCATGGCGCGTCTCTACGGTTTTGGTATGGTATTTGTATTTCATAGCTCAACATCAAAATGATATTGACTATGAAAAAGACTATGTTAGCCCTATGCCTCCTCTTTGTGCTGTCGATGACGGCCGAGGCACAAATGCGTCCACCTCGTTATCGCTATCGCCATCCTCACAGACGGACCATCGTAAGGCCCGAGCCACGAAACGTCCCTTGCATCTACACCCCAAAGGGTGAGGTCAGAGTCCATGCCATCGCCGACTTAGGCATGTGGGATTGGGGCGCCGTGTTCATGCACGAGATTCCCTATCACTTCAGTGTGGGCGGCATGGTTGAATACCAACTTGGGAACATTACCAGCGTCGGACTGGGCGCCGAG
This sequence comes from Candidatus Alcium sp. F082, assembly GCA_001543395.1. Taxonomy (GTDB): domain Bacteria; phylum Bacteroidota; class Bacteroidia; order Bacteroidales; family F082; genus Limimorpha. Next base: position 55,658 of record LPNG01000002.1, read on the forward strand.
TATTACTCGAGCTACGGCCAGCATTGCCGTCTGTTAGAGAACATGCAGGAGACCTACCTCCACACCGTGCCCGTATATGCCAGCCTGAAGTTTGCAGCGCCCTATGTCCCCGTCAGCCCCTTTGTCGAAGGCCGCATCGGATTCTCGATCCCCGCAGGCCATGTGACGTGCTACGATGCCAATGGCGAGCATCGTTACATCTCGACGGGCTTGTACACCGCCGGTGGCATAGGCCTCAAGATATACAAGGTCTATCTCAGCTGTGGCGTCTCCGTCATCGACGTCGTCGACAGCGAATTGGGCTTCAACGAGGGACGCAAGGATGTGATCACGGATTATTATGCGAGACTATCGTTCGCGTTCTGATCTGAATAAACAATATGGGATATAAATAGGTAGAGACGGTGTGCACACCGTCTCTACTGTTTTTATTCGTCGTCTTCAGGCAGATCTGCCGAAGGCGCTGTAGTTCCTTCGAGCACGATGACGATCTCGCCCTTGATGTCTTTCTTGGAGAAATGCTCGATCACCTCGGCCAAGGTGCCGCGGGCGTTCTCTTCGTGGATCTTGGTCAGCTCGCGCGAGACGCAGACCTTACGCTCGGGTCCACACACCTCTGCCAGTTGCTGCAAGGTCTTCAGCAGGCGGAACGGCGACTCGTAAAGAATGGTCGTGTAGGGATAAGTGGCCACTGCCTGCAGCTTGGTCTGGCGGCCTTTCTTATGCGGCAGGAAGCCTTCGAAGATGAACTTCTCGGCCGGCAGCCCCGAGTTGACCAAAGCAGGCACGAAGGCCGTCGGTCCGGGCAGACACTCCACCTCGATGCCCCGCTTGACGCACTCGCGCACCAGCAGGAAACCCGGGTCGGAGATGGCGGGTGTGCCGGCATCGGTGACCAGGGCGAGGGTCTCTCCTGCCTGTATCCTGTCGGCCATGCGTTCCACCACCTGATGCTCGTTGCGGATGTGGAAGGCCGTCATGGGCTTGCTGATGTCGAGATGCCGCAACAGGTTGCCCGAGGTGCGGGTGTCCTCGGCGAGGATACCGTCCACCTCCTTGAGGACACGGATGGCACGCAGGGTGATGTCCTCGAGGTTGCCTATGGGCGTCGGCACAAGATAGAGCTTCGACATGGCTACGGTTATTCAAACTTGTGGGAAACCAAGTCCTTGAGTTTCTGATAGGCTTCGTTGCTGCTGTTCCACTGCAACTCGATCTTCAGCTCGTTGAGATAAATCATGGCACCGTTCAAGGTCTTCAGGTCGTTGAGGTTCTCGATGGACTTGTTGTATTTCTCCATGCTGCCGCCAAACAGTTCGTTGACGAACAAGAACTTGTCGTTGATGCCGATGACCGACTTCAGGTCGCGGCCAGGGGCCTGCTGCAGCTTGGCGGCCAGTGAGTGGTCCTCGCCCATCATGCTCTCGCCCAACGAGAGCTCAAAGCTGGCGTCGTCTTGTCCGAAGAATCCCGACATGCCGTCCGACGACTGGCGCTCGATCTCTTCCCTCTCGGCCATTCGCTCGTCATCCATACGCGGCATCACCAAGGGGTTGTCGGTCACCAGGTCTTCGCCATGCACGCGGTCGCGCTCGGGGATGTCCTCCTCTGGGATCTCCTCCATCACATGCACCACCTTGCCGTCTTTTTCGACCGTCTCGACCTTCGCCTCTGGCTCGGGTTCTGGCACCTCTTCGAAGCGGAGGAACACACCGAAATCGTCGCCCAAGGGACGCTCTTCCTCGACGGGAGCCACTTCGGGCTCGGGCTGAAGTGCAGGCGCTTCAAACACCGGAGTGGGAGCCACCACGGGTTCAGGCTCAACGACGGGCTCAGGTGTTGGCTCAACGACAGGTTCGAGGGCTGGCTCGGGTTCCGGCTCAGGTTCTGGTTCGAGCTCTGGTTCGGGCTCTGCCTCAGGTTGTTCCTCTTGCGTCATCCCGCCGAAGAGGCCAGCGATGTCATCGGCGTCGAAAGGAAGGTCTTCGTCGTCGGCCACTGCGCCCACGTTAACGGAGCATAACATATCGTAAAGGGTGTGGGTGCGGTTCATCAGCACATCCAAGTCGAGGAGTTCGAGGGGTTTCTCGTTTCTTAACAGGTAGTTAATTTGTTGGTATAACAAGCTGATTTCCTGCTTAATAGAAACCAACTGTTCTTTTTGGCTCTCAAAAGTGTCGTTCATAAAAGATTTATCTCTAATTTTGGGTGCTAAATTACAAATAATCTAACTACCTTCGTTATGTTTCTGGAAAAAGATTCACACAATAGGACTCAAGGTTGGATCGAGGTCATTTGCGGCTCCATGTTTTCGGGTAAGACCGAAGAGCTGATCCGTAGGTTGAAGCGTGCCAAAATCGCCAAGCTGAAGGTTGAGATCTTCAAGCCAGGTGTCGACACGCGCTACAGCGAGGAGGACGTGGTGTCGCACAACGCCACGGCCTTGCATTCCATCCCGGTGGAGAGTGCCAGTGAGATCCTTTTCTATGCCAACGACGTCGACGTGGTCGGCATCGACGAGGCCCAATTCCTCGACGACGAGCTGCCCAACGTGTGCCAGCAGCTGGCCAACCAAGGCGTGCGCGTCATCATAGCCGGTTTGGACATGGACTTCATGGGCAAGCCCTTCGGTCCCATGCCCACGTTGATGGCCATCGCCGAAGACGTCACCAAGGTGCATGCCATCTGCGTGCGCTGCGGCAGTCCGGCGCAATACTCACACCGCACCATTGCGGGCGACAAACTTGTGGTATTGGGAGAGACGGAAAGCTACGAGCCCCTATGCCGTGCCTGTTACCTGAAGGCCCAGCAGGAGCGGGAATCACTTCCCACGTCCTTGGATAACGATTAACACCGTATAGATCAAAATCTTGATGTCGAGGGCGAGGCTGACGTTCTCGATATAAAGCACATCGTATTTCAGTCGCTCAATCATCTCCTCGACATTCTCGGCATAGCCATATTTCACCTCACCCCAGCTGGTGATGCCAGGCTTCACCTTAAGCAGCAGGCGGTAATATGGGGCCGTCTCCATGATCTTGTCGATATAATACTGACGTTCGGGGCGGTAGCCCACCAGCGACATGTCGCCTTTCAGCACCGTCCAGAACTGCGGGATCTCGTCGAGGCGCACCTTACGCATGAACTTGCCGAACTTGGTGATGCGCGGGTCGTCGTCGCTCGAGAGCTGTGGCGTGCCTCCCGACTCGGCGTCGACACGCATGCTGCGGAACTTGGCCATCTTGAAAGGTTTGCCGCCCTTGCCGATGCGCTCCTGGACATAGAAAACAGGGCCTTTCGAGGTCGACTTCACGATGATGGCGCAGATCAAGAACACAGGCGAGAGGATGACCAAGGCCAAGATGGAGGCCACGATGTCGAAAGCGCGCTTCACCACCCGCTGCCAAATGGGCATCAGCTCGGGGGTGACCTGCACCAAAGGCGCCTGCCAGATGGCCGATTGCTTCACCGTGCCAAACACCAGGTCCTGCATGGCGGGGATGATCTTCACGTTGGCGTTGGTCGTGTCGACCACCGAGAGCAGCACCTTCATCGTCTCCACCTCAGAACGCTCGATGGCGATGATGATCTCCTCCACGTTTTTGTCTTTCACCACCTGGTCGATCTCGCGGTAGGAGCCCAAGCGGGGAAGATACTCCGCCAGCTTATATTCCGACTTGTCGTAAACATTCAGGAAGCCGATGAGGCGACGGCCCGAAGGCTTCACCTCTTCCTCGATCTCCTTGAAGATGGCGCAGGCATTGTCGTTGCTACCCACGATGAGGGTGTTGAACCCAATCTTCCTGCTGCGGATACGCGAAATCACCGTGGTGGTGATGATCAGTCGCGGGATATAGGTGATGAGGAACTGAAGCGTGAATAAGGCTATAAACGACTGATAATAAGACTTATAACTAACCACTTCATCATCCAAGATCACCACAAAGAAGAGGACGACCACACCCAGCAGGGTGATGAAGAACGTCTGTCCCAACTCCTTCAGCCTCGATTTCTGGTAGACCTTCTCGTAGGCACCCGTCACGGCATGAAGCATAAGCCAGCAGATGGGGATGATGATGACACCGAGCCAGAAACTGGGCGTGACGAAAGAATGCGTGATACGGTCCCAATAATTGATATACAGGTCCTCGTGGGCCTTGCGGAAGAGATAAAACAACGTCCACGCCACGATGGAGGCAATCCAATCGACGACGAAATAGAGCGTGGCCAGTCTATTCTTGTTCATAGGTTACGATAAAGCAGTTTCAGGTTATCGAAATAATAATAGCGAGGTTCGCTGATGGGATGGTATTCATGACCATAAGGCACGCCTCCATAAGTCATGTAGTTGGCTGCCGTCAGGTCGGAAGTGAAATAAACCTTAAAATAGGGAGATGAAGCATAGTTATTCATCATCGGGCCGATGTTGATGTATATTTTGTTCCAACGCTGTGGTTTGTCATGTGTTTTGTCGGTAGGTGTCACTTTAACCAGTGGCTTGGTCTCCAACGTATAGTTTTCGTAATACTGCACGCCAACACAGAAGGTGTCGTTGCAGTTGTAGTCCATCTCCAGCAGGCAATACACGCCGTTGGTGCCTTTATAGAAGTCGAACTCGTCGGCGGTGGCCATCATAAAGTCGAGGGTGTCGGGCGGCAGCTCCACCTTACCCGACCAGAAGGAGTTGACTGAATGCCATGCCTCGTCGCCCGTGACGCGGCTGGCGCCGATGGTGCTATCACCCACAGGAAGCAGGGTGTTGGCATTCTCAAAGTCTTCCATCCATGCGATATTCGTTCCATTGTTGATGGGATAGTAACTCACCACGGGTTGCAGGTTGACGATGCTGTCTTCGACCAGGTTCAGGTTCTCATACACCACACGCTGGTAAAAAGGATAACGGTCGCGCGCCGAGGAGCGTCCGTCGACTTTGATGCCGCCATAGACCGTCACCTTATGGGGCCCTTTCTTCAAGACCGGGAAAGTGGCGGGGAGCTCATAGACGCCAATCAGCTGGTCGTCGATATGCACCCAGGCATCGGTGATCTTGCTGGTGTTGGCGCCAAAGACGAAATAGTTTTCGGGGTTGGGGTCCACCTCGATGGATTCAATATGGATATAGGCGGGCACCTTTTGCGGTCCTTCAAACTTCTTACACGAAGGCAAGGCTACGGCAAAAGCAAGGATAAGCAACAAGGTAAGACAGGTAAAGTTTCTTTTCATATCATCACTAGTCTTTTATTATGGAACGAAATGTATCGGCTATTATTGTAACGTCACCACTTTATTTCTGCACTTTTGCGATGGAGGCGTCGACGGCGTCGAGGATACGGTAGGCCAGCTTCAGCACACCGATGCCGTCGTCGATGGTGACGGCGGGTGTGGCGTTGTGAACGATGGCGTCGTAGAAGCTCTCCAGCTCGGTCTTGATGGCATTGACGGGATGGACCTCGGGCCTTTGGAACGTGATCTGCTTCTCGGTGCCGTCGCCCAAGGTGATGGTGGCCGAGAGCGGGTTGGTCTCGTCGACCGTGTCGTGGATGCGGGTGATCTCCGCCACCTTGTCGAGGAAATCAACGGTGATATAGGCGTCGCGCTGGAAGATACGGGTCTTGCGCATGTTCTTCATCGACAGGCGCGAGGCCGTCAGGTTGGCCACCGTGCCGTTTTCGAACTCGATGCGGACGTTGGTGATGTCGGGGGTGGGACTCACGATGCTGACACCATTGGCACTGATATGCTGCACGGGCGACTTCACGATGGTGAGCAAGATGTCGAGGTCGTGCACCATCAGATCGAGGACCACGGGCACGTCGGTGCCGCGCGGGTTGAACAGCGCCAGACGGTGCGCCTCAACAAACAAAGGGTCTTTGATGAAAGGCTCGGCCGCGATGAAGGCGGGGTTGAACCGCTCCACATGGCCCACCTGCACCTTCACCCCAGCCTCATCGGCCAGCTTCTTCAGGGCGTTGGCCTCTTCGGGCGTTGCCACGATGGGCTTCTCGATGAAGACATGCTTGCGTTTCAGCAAGGCCTTCGATGCGCACTCAAAATGACGGATGGTGGGCGTGACGATGTCGACCACGTCGACGGCATCAATCAGAGCATCGATGGAGCCGAAGCTGCTGACGCCCGTTTCGGCTTCCACCTGCTTGGCGGTCTCCTCAGCCGGGTCATAAAAGCCCACCAAAACGTAATTCTCTATCTGTTTGATGCAGTTGATATGGATTTTTCCCAGATGCCCTGCACCTAAAACACCGATTTTCAGCATATGAAAAAATTTTCCGCAAAAATAGTTCTTTTATCGTTAGGTTTGGCGTAATTTCGCGCCGCAAATTGAAAATAGAGGACCCTGAGCCAGTCGAAGGGCCGACCCCATCTACAATGAACACCCGTTTAGAAGACAACTACCGCCACAAGGGCTTACGCAAGCAACTCGTTGACACTTTGCGAACAAAAGGCATCACCGACGAAGCCGTATTGAATGCCATCAACGAAGTGCCCCGCCATGTTTTTCTCGACTCTTCCTTTGTCGAGCTCGCCTATCAGGACAAGGCCTTCCCCATAGGCTCGGGGCAGACCATCTCGCAGCCCCACACGGTGGCCTTACAGACCCAGCTTTTGCAGGTCGAAAAAGGCATGAAGGTGCTTGAGATCGGCACAGGCTCAGGCTATCAAGCCTGTGTGCTGGCCGCACTGGGTGCCAAGGTGTTCAGCATCGAGCGGCAACGCAACCTGTTTTTCAAGACGAAAGAGATCCTCGAGCAACTGCCGTTCAAGGTCAAGACATTCTTGGGCGACGGCTATGAGGGTCTGCCCACCTACCAGCCCTTCGACCGCATCATCATCACAGCTGGCGCACCCAGCATACCAGAGGCGCTTGTCAAACAGATGAAGACAGGCGGCATCATGGTCATCCCGATGGACAACGCCAAAGGCGATGGACAGACCATGCTGAGGGTCACCAAAATGGATGACGGATCATTGAAAAAAGAGGAGTTCGGCGACTTCAAGTTTGTGCCGATGTTGAAAGAGATTGGGAATGATTAAAAAAAAGAGGCTGCCTTTTACCTCTTCATGACACGTTCCATGTGTCGTTGGCCTGTGCTTTCAATGACCTCAACAATATAGAGGCCAGGAGACAAGTGGCTGAGGTCGAAGCACCTACCATTACCATACATGACTTTTTGCCCTTTGGCATCATAGATATTGACTTGGGCTGAAATTGTCATGCTGATGCGCCCATAAGTAGGATTGGGATAGACGATGGCTTTGGCTACCTGCTCTGCTACGCTGTTGGGGTCGGTGTCAATCCTTAGTTCTGTCGTGGTGGGATCGTCGGCAGTCAGGGCAAAAGTACTCTCACAGTAACCACTAGCATACACGTTGTTGACCATCACCTTGTAGAAACTGATGCCCTCGAGGGTGGCCTCGTCGAAGAACTCGTAGTGCTCACTGCCGTCCTTTGCGACAGCGCCTATGGGACAGAAGTCCTCCTCGGTGATGTGGCGGCGGTAGATGACATAGGTGCTTCCAGGTTCTACATCTTCCATCTCAACCTCCGGTTCCCAAAAGAGGTGGTTGCAAAAGCCCTGCGATGTGGTCTCGCACAGCCCTCGCAGCATTTGGGCAGGGTGGCAGTAGTAGACCGCATAGTCGACGGGACAGGAGGTGGCTTGCCCGAAGTGGTTCACGATGGTATAGGTGTGCCTGCCTGGGCTGACGCCTTCATCGTAGAAGTAGTTACTGGAATGGCCAGCGGAGCCGACCCAATGTGGGTCTATTACCACACCGTCACGGCTGATGGTGGCGTAGTCAGGTCCGTCAGCAACACCGCCTCCTGGCCAAAGATACTGGTAGCAGAGGCCTTGCTGGGTGCCTGTACCCGAGTCAAGCAAGGGCTGCCAATTCTCTTGTTGTGGGTCGTAATACTGAGCTTCGCCCGTGGAGGTGATACCCGTAGAAGTGACCGGTACAGCCCACACGCCGCCTTGCAGGGTGCCACTGAGCGATAGCACATACCAATAGGTGCGCCCAGGTTCAAAATCGAGATTGAGAGGCACTCTGACACGGACCACAGGGCGACTGACATCGCTGAAGTCGTTCTCTGCAGTGCGGTAGCATAAGGCGTAGCTGACCGTCACGCCAGGGATAGGCGTGTCAAGACTGCCTGCCACCAGTTGTCCACCGTCATCGGGGTCGCCATCGTAGAAAGCCAGATATGCCGCTGTGATAGTCGGATCGGGCGTGTTGCCTTGATAGGCATAGAACGTCATCCCTCCAAGCATCCAACTGGGTACGAAGGGTTCCTTGATGCGATAGCCTGCTTGATGATCGACATTAAAGCCATAGTCGGCTAAGCCACTGTGCAAGGCACTAACGTCCCATCCGTTGTGATAGCCCACTCCATGATGGGTGATGAAGTCGTTTTCCCAACCGTCTCCACGCTCGTCCGTGCGGAACGCATCCATGTAGAACTCGTTCCATGTCAGCTCAACGCTATGGTCGTCAACGAAGCCGCCACTGAGGTATTGCGGGGTCTCGTAGCTGCTACAGTCAAGGTATTGGAACGTGACTGAGACGGGGTCGGAGATGCCGTCGTCGTAAACGGCTGCCACGGCAAGGGTGTAGAATCGCTCGTTTGTCAGCGTGTCCGTCGGCAAGTCGTAGCTGCACTCGGGTAGGTCGTAGTCGCCCAAAAGCTGTCCGTCGAGCCACAGTCTGTAGGCCTGCACATCGTGGGTTTGCCAGTCTGGTTGTTCCCCATAGACGCGCAAGTTGTCGATGGCGAAATAGTCCAGTGGTGAATAGGATCTGAAAACGAACCTGGCGAAGTCGCTGGGCAAGAGAACGCCTCCGTAGGGCGACCCAACAACGTGACCTACGGCCGGCGTGAAACGGTCAGCGGAAAAGATGTACTGAGACCCGATTTCTAATTTGCAACGCGTGCCGTTTTCCAAGTCATAGTGCAGGGCGTAATCGAATTCCACACTGGCCCAGGTCAGATCTGGCAACGACTCGAAGAGATGGGAGACATACTCTTCCACGTAAGTACTGCCGTTGAGTTGGTCGGACTGTGCAAAGAGGTAGGGCGAGTGATCGGCAGGGAAGTCTAGGCCAGGGTTGCTCTCTGGCGTCTCGATATGCCAAGGGTCGAAAACGCCACCCCAACTATAGGTGAGCCATCCTTCAGGCATCTGTCCGTCAGCAAAGTCAAAGGTATGGGTGAAATACTTGTCGGGATTCATCCATTCGACATGATATACTTCATCGATCTTAACCCCGAGTGGGGCCATGTGTTGCTGAGCCTTCAAAGCTATTGAGGCTGCAAGCATTAGGACTATAAAAGTAATGCGTGTATTCATGGCTATGAAGTTTTCTGAAACTCACTTCTTCTTGAAAATGCTACCCAAAATCGACCGAACAATTTGGTTCCCCAGGTTACGGCCGATGGTCGTAGCCGTCGTGTTGATGGTCTTCTCCAGCGCCTTGCCTGCCGTCGACTTCTTCTTTCTGGTGGTCGTGCTTCTAGAGCTGGTGCTCCTTGAGCGCTCCCTTTCCTTCGCTTCCTTGGCCTTGCGTTTCTCTTCCTCTTCTGCCTCTTTCTGGAGTCGTTTCTCCTCCTGTTTCTGCTGTTCGACGAGCACTTCGTAGGCGCTTTCGCGGTCGAAGCTCTTGTCGTAGACGCCATAGATGCGCGACTTACGGATCAGTTCGTTGCGCTGGTCGTCGGTGATGGCGCCAATCTGGCTCAGCGGGAAGAGGATCTTGGCACGTTCCACGATGCAGGGGGCGCCTTTCTCGTCGAGCAACGAGACCAAGGCCTCGCCCGTGCCGAGTTCGAGGATGGCCGCCTCGGTGTTGAAGTTCGGGTTGGTGCGGAAGGTCTGTGCTGCCGCCTTCACGGCTTTCTGTTCCTTAGGTGTATAGGCTCTCAGTCCATGGAGGATACGGTTGCCGAGTTGGCCTGCGATGACCTCGGGGATGTCGTCGGGGCTTTGGGTGACGAAATAGACGCCGACGCCCTTCGAACGCACCAGACGGATGACCTGTTCGATCTTGTCGACCAAAGCCTTGGAGGTGTCCTTGAACAGCATGTGAGCCTCGTCGAAGAAGAAGATCAGCTTGGGCAACGGCAGGTCGCCGACTTCGGGCAGCTGGGTGTAGAGTTCGCTCAGCAGCCACAGCAGGAAGGTGGAATAGAGTTTGGGGTTGAGCATCAGCTTGTCGGCAGCCAACACATTCATCACGCCCTTGCCTCCTTCGGTCTGGAGGAAGTCGAACACATTGAACGAAGGCTCGCCAAAGAAGAGGTCGCCGCCTTCGGCTTCGAGAGCCAGCAAGGCACGCTGGATGGCACCCACGCTCACCGAGGTGATGGTGCCGTAGGTGGTGGTGAACTCCCTGGCGTTTTTGGCCACATAGTCGAGCATGAGGCGCAGGTCCTTCATGTCGATAAGGAGCAAGCCGCGGTCGTCGGCGATCTTGAAGACGATGTTGAGGATGCCCGTCTGGGTCTCGTTGAGGCCGAGCAGACGCGACAGCAGCTGCGGTCCCATGTCGGAGATGGTGGCTCTCAGCGGATGGCCTTGCTCGCCATACACGTCGAAGAAACGCGTGGGACAGCCATGGAACTGCGGGTTCTCGATGCCGAACTCAGGACAGCGTTTCTCGATGAAACCGCTCATCTTACCAGCCTGGCTGATGCCCGAAAGGTCGCCTTTCATATCGGCCATGAAGCAAGGCACGCCTGCCTCGCAGAAGGATTCGGCCAGCACCTGCAGGGTGACGGTCTTACCCGTACCCGTGGCGCCCGCTATCAAGCCGTGGCGGTTGGCCATCTTACCCACCATATAGAGGGGGCCGTTGTCGCAATGCGCGATGTAGAGTTGGTTGTCTTCTGTATACATAGCAATAGTTTTATTTGTTGATTCTGAATCGGATATACTTTATCGTCAGGCCTTGGTCGAGCCACATCTGCTCGTAGAAGGTGCGTATGGTCTTTACCTCAAGGTTGTCGTCATTGGCATAGAGGTCGTCGGTGGCATAGAGCAGCGGCAGACCTTGTGGCTCCACCACCTCGTGTAGCGTGAACTCATACATGATGGGGCTGTCGGTCTTGAGGTTGAGGATGCCGTCGGGGCGAACGATCTTGCGGTAACGGTCGAGGAACTCGGGTGAGGTGAGGCGATGGCGGGCGTTGCGCACACCTTCGCCAGGATGCGGGTCAGGGAAGGTGACCCAGATCTCGGAGACCTCGTCCTTAGCGAAGAAATGCTCGATCTGGTCGATGCGGGCACGCAGGAAAGCCACATTCTTCAGCCCTTCCTCGTTGCTCTGCTTCAGGCCGCGCCAGATACGCGCGCCCTTGATGTCGACGCCGATATAGTTGATGTCGCGATGCGCCCGGGCCAAGCCAACGGTATATTCACCCTTGCCGCAACCCAGCTCCAGCACGATGGGGTTGTCGTTGTGGAAGAACGCCTCGTGCCACTTCCCCTGTAGCGGGAACCCCTCACCCATGATGCGTTCATAACTGTATTCGAACAAGTTAGGGAAGGTCTTGTTCTCGGCGAATTTCTCCAGTTTATTCTTCTTTGACATCGTCGTTCCTTATTTGTTTAGAATCCAGACCTCATAGTCGGAGTTAGCTCTGATATCGAGGAGTGCCGCGGTGGCCTCTTCCATCGTGCGATAACGGTCGACGGCGACAAACCACCGTTTGCCCCTTGGCTCATAGAAGGCGTTGCGATAGCCTTCCGCCTTCAAGGTCTTGACCATATTGGCCGCATACTCTTCCTGGACGAAACACCCGGCTATGATGCGTATGTTGGCATCGGCAGGCGCAGGCGTGGCTGCAGGCTGCGTCGGCGCGGCAGCAGCAGGTTCGGTCACGGTAGGCTCAGCAACGACAGGCTCGGTGACGGCGGGCTCAGCAATAGCCGGCTCGACAACGGTATCCGTCGGCGCAGGAGCCACTTCCTTCCACTCCCAAGTCTTGACATAGGACGGAAGCGTATAGGTCTTAGGCTCATACTTGCCGCGTACGACCTTCTTCCCTAGCAATCGGCCGAAGTCGACGACATGGAAATAATGCAACCCCAAGCCGACAAGGGCCAACAAGAGTAAGCCTAAGAGGATCCACAGCCATCCAAAGTGGCGTTGCGGCAACTCATCGTCTTCGTGCACGGCTTTCTCATCCACGGTGACGGGGGTGTTCTTGTCTCTCTGCTGTTTGGCAATCTCCGCCTTGATTTCGTCTTTGGTCTTTGAACGCAGGATAGGCTCGGGGGTGAGGTCGGTCAGGCCAAAGGCATCGCTGTTGTAGTTGACGGCTTTGTCGGGTTCAAAGGCAAGGTCTTCGGCCCAGTCGTAATAAAGCGCGCCCACATCCTTCAGCACCACCTTCTTACCTGCCTTCATGCTATTGAAGCAGTCGGAGACGAACATCACCAAAAGGCGACGTGCCTCGTCCATGGGGATCTCGTTTTTCTCCGACAGATAGTTGATCACCAAATCGTTATCCTCTCTCAAATTGGCATCAAACTCGATCACGCTGGAAGGGCGGGCAAAATAATTGGCCACCGGGTTGACCTTAGCCGAGACCGGTTTCTTCACAAAGGCGCCCAAGCCGGGCACCACCACGGTGTCGCGGACATACAACAGGTCTGATATGGCTTCTGCTATGGTAATCATCATTCAATTTCAGGTTTAGTTTGCGCATACTGCTCGGCTCTGTGCAGGTCGTCGGGCGTGTCGATGGAGATGTTTTCGGCATCGCTCAAGGCCATGCGTATGGCGAGACCATTCTCGAGCCAGCGCAGCTGTTCGAGCGACTCGGCCTGTTCCAAGGCTGAGGGCTCCATGTGCGCCACTTGATGCAACACATCGGCTTTGTAGGCATAGATGCCGATATGCTTATAGAAACGGCCCTTGGCGAGCCACTCGTCGCGGTCGACATTACGCATGAAGGGGATGGGGTTGCGGCTGAAATACATGGCATTGCCTTCTTGGTTCACCACGACCTTTACCGCATTGGGGCTGAAGAGCTCATCCGCATCGTCGATCCGCTTGGCCAACGAGGCCAGGGGCGTGTCGTCGCGCACAATCAAATCGACCAAGAGGTCGATCTGCTTAGGGTCGATAAAAGGCTCGTCGCCTTGTATGTTGACCACGGCATCATATTTCGTCTTGAGCAGGTCGAGCGCCTCGCAGCAACGGTCTGTGCCGCTGCGGTGGTTGGGGCTCGTCATCACATACTGCCCTCCGAAGTCCATCACCGCATCGGCGATGCGCACATCGTCGGTGGCGATGACCACGGCGTCGAGCTTCGACTTCAGGGCCTGCTCGTAGACGCGTTGTATCATGGGCTTGCCTTTGATCAAAGCCAAGGGCTTGCCGGGAAAACGCGTCGAAGCGTAGCGTGCGGGTATGATGCCTACAACTTTCATTCTAGAACAATCCGTTGAGTGAGGCTTCGATACGGTCGACCACGGTACTCAAGTCCTCGGGGTTCTCCAATTCGATGTTGTCCGTGTCGATGATAAGCAGTTTGCCGTCGTGGTAGTTCTTGATCCATTCTTCGTAACGTTCATTGAGGTTGGTCAGGTAGCTGATGCTGATGGACTGCTCGAACTCACGGTTACGTTTGGCGATATGCCGAATCAACGTCGGCACCGAAGCGCGGAGATAAATCAGCAGATCGGGCGGCTGGAGGAACTTCGTCATCAGCTCGAACAGCGACTTATAGTTCTCGAAGTCGCGGGTTTCCATCAGTCCCATGGAATAGAGGTTGGCCGCGAAGATATGGGCGTCCTCATAGATGGTACGGTCCTGGATGACGTCCTCGCCGCTGTTGCGGATGTCCATCACCTGGCGGAAACGGCTGTTGAGGAAGAAGATCTGGATGTTGAACGACCACCGCTGCATGTCCTCGTAAAAGCTGTCGAGATAAGGATTGTGTTCCACTTCCTCATAATGAGGCTTCCAGTTGAAGTGCTTGGCGAGAAGGCCCGTGAGGGTCGTCTTGCCCGAACCGATATTGCCTGCTACTGCGATATGCATAATGCTATTGTTTTAGTGTGAAAAGAAGTTGCTAAAATAAAGAAAAGTCATCAAAAAGAGCCCATTTTTTTCAGAAAAATAACAAGCCCTTGATTTTCAGTTTATTTTGGCGCCTTTATCAACAAGTATATACCCAGTATGCAGAAGATGATGTTGGGGAACCATGCTGCGAGGGCAGGCGACAGCCCACCCGATATGGAAAACGACTTGGAGATCTGCAAAAACAGGATATAGGCGAAGGCGATGCCGATGCCGATGCCAAGATGCATACCGATGCCGCCCCTCACCTTACGGCTCGACAAGGCTGCGCCGATCAGCGTCAGGATGATGACAGCTGCGGGCGAGGCCATGCGTTGGTGCATCTCCACCTGATATACCTTCACCCCTTCCGAGCCCTTCTCCTTCATGCTGTTGATATGCTCCTGCAGTTCAAAGTAATTCATCTCGTCGAAATCCTCCTTGATCTTGTAGAGGTCGGTAGGATAAAGGTTGATGATGGTGTCGTAGTTACGGCCTTTGATGATGGACTCCTTCTCGCCGTCGATGGTACGGATGGCATACGGGTCGAAATACCAGCCGTTGGGTGCAATGGTGTCATGATAGAGCACGTCGGCCATAGCCTTGTATTTCAATTCGTTGCCGTCGTATTTCTCCCATGAGAACTTATAGCCGTATTGTTTGGCGATGTTGTAGCTCTCCACATAGACGAACTCGTCTTTCCCGACCTGCACGTGCACATTGCGTCCCGCGCTCTGGCTCAGCTTCTCCATATACTCGTCCTTGAACTGCCTACGGATCTCGTTTGTCTTCGGAATCAAGAAGTTACCAAAATACAGCGACATCATCGCGATGGCGAAAGCGGCCAACATATAGGGATAAAGGAAGCGCCAAAAACTGATGCCACTGCTCAGGATGGCCACAATCTCGGTGCGGGCAGCCATCTTCGAGGTGAAAAACACCACTGCGATGAAGGCAAACAGATGGATGAAGAGGTTGATATAGTAGGGAATAGACATGATATAGTAGTCCACCACCACCCGCTGCCATGGGGCGTGATGCCTCAGGAAGCTGTCGATGTTCTCGGACAGGTCAAAGATGATGACCACCAAGATCAGCATGGAGATGGCGAAGAAAAAAGTCCCGATGTACTTTTTGAAGATATATGCGTCTATTTTTTTCATTTACAGTCTAGTGGTAACCTTTTTCAGCATCACGTCGCGCCATTCGGCGAAGTCGCCAGCGATGATGTGCTTGCGCGACTCACGCACCAGCCAGAGGTAGAAGCCTATGTTGTGGAGGCTGGCAATCATGGGACCGAGGATCTCGCCTGCGACGAAGAGATGACGCAGATAAGCCCTCGTATATTGTGCATCGACAAAAGTTTCGCCATTGGGGTCGACGGGCGAGAAGTCGTATTTCCACTTTTCGTTCTTCAGGTTGATGATGCCTTCGGAGGTGAAAATCATGCCGTTACGGCCGTTACGGGTGGGCATCACGCAGTCAAACATGTCGACGCCGCGCGAGATGCTTTCCAGAATGTTGGCCGGTGTGCCGACGCCCATCAGGTAACGCGGTCTGTCTTTGGGGAGGATGGCGTTGACCAGCTCTATCATCTCGTACATCACCTCGGTAGGCTCACCCACAGCCAGTCCGCCGATGGCGTTGCCGGCAGCGTTCTTGGAGGCGATGTATTCGGCCGACTGTTCACGCAGGTCGCGGTAGACACAACCCTGCACGATGGGGAACAAGGCCTGCTCGAAGCCATATTTCGGCTGGGTGGCGTTGAAGCGGTCGATGCAACGGTCGAGCCAGCGGTGGGTGCGTTCCATCGAAGGCTTGGCATAGTGGTAGTCCGCGGTGCCAGGCGTGCATTCGTCGAAGGCCATCATGATGTCGGCGCCGATGCTGCGTTGGATGTCCATCACGTTTTCGGGGGTGAACAGATGCCTCGATCCGTCGATATGCGACTGGAAGGTCACGCCCTCCTCTTTCATCTTGCGGATGCCCGTCAGCGAAAACACCTGGAAGCCACCGCTATCGGTCAGTATGGGGCGGTCCCAGCCGTTGAACTTGTGCAGGCCTCCAGCGGCCTCGAGCACATCCAATCCCGGACGGAGATAGAGATGATAGGTGTTGCCCAATATGATCTGTGCCTTCACCTCGTCGCGCACATCGCGCAGATGACAGGCCTTCACCGTACCTGCCGTACCGACAGGCATGAAAATCGGGGTCTCGATAGGGCCGTGGTCGGTGCTCAACACACCTGCTCGGGCGTGGCTTTTCGGGTCGTTTGCTGCAATAGTGAAATTCATCCTTGTAATTTTGTGCAAAAGTACGACTTTTTTTGCAACATTTTTTCATATCTTTGCATTCAATAAAAATCATCGACCGTGCAGTTCAGTTTTCACTTTAACAGCTTAAGTTTCATACTTTTAATCGTTTTTGGCATCAGCCTCGTCATCCAATTGATCTACCATTGGGGCCTGTTTTCGAAAGTGGCCTTCTATAAAAGGAATGCGCGCCCGAAACTCGACGAGGAGCTGGAGCCCGTCTCCATCGTGCTTTGCGCCCGCGACGCCTACGAGTACCTCACCGAATTGATACCTGCCCTGCTCAAGCAGGATTATCCTGACTTTGAAATTGTTGTAGTGAACGACTGCTCCGATGACGAGACCGAGGAATACCTGAAAGACTTGGAACGTAAGGAGACTAGGGTAAAGCCCGTGCAACTGAAACAGCACCTTAACTTCTTCAACGGCAAGAAGTTCCCGCTTTCGATGGGCATCAAGTCGGCACAAAACGACCTCATCGTCTTCACTGAATGCAACTGCATGCCTGTCAACGACCAATGGCTGCGTAGCGTGGTGAACCGTTACAACAGCCGCACGGAGATCGTCATCGGCTACAGCCCTTACGTGCAGAAGAAAAGCAGCCTGAACCGTATCATCCGCTTCGACGCTCTGCAGAACGGCCTGCTCTACCTCTCCGCCGCCCTGAGCCGTCATCCCTACATGGGCATCGGCAAGAACCTGTCGTATCGTAAGGAGCTGTTCTACAGGAATCAAGGCTTCATCTCGCATTACACCACCTCGGTGGGCGACGACGACTTGTTTATCAACCAAACCGCCAACAAGAAAAACACGGAGGTGCTGATCGACGCCGAAGATGCCATCCTTGCCACCCCCACCAACAACTTCAAGCTTTGGATGCGCCAGAAAAGCAGCCGCTACTCCACCATCCCGAAGTATGGCACACGAGCCCGTTTGATGCTCAGCTTGTTCTACGTATCCCAATTCTTGTTCTATGCCTCATTCATCGCGCTGCTGGCCCTCTGTGCAAGACCCGCCTTCACCATCGCCAACAATGCGGTCTTCTATATCCCCATCTTGGTGTTTTTCTTCCTGCTGCGCTTTGGCACACAGCTGTTTATCTACCACAAAGCCTCCAAGCGCTTGGGTGAAAAAGGCCTGCTCCCAGGATTGATCGCCTACGATTTCCTGTTCGCTTTCCTCTCCCCCTGGCAAAGACTGATGGGTAGGATGAATGTGGGCGTGGAATAAGCTTATCCCTTGATTTGAATCACAAATCCTTCGTCGATGAGCGGCTGCACAAATACTCTCATCTCATCCACCGTGAACTTTTGTAAACCTTCCTCTGGAGTCGGCCTATCGATGGTGTAGACCATGATTTCGCGCGGCTTCAAAATCCGCACGATGTCCATCCAGCCGTTCAACACTTCAGCGCTCGACGAGTCGAAGTCCTTGCTCTTCAAGAACATAGTCTGAAGGATGAAGTCACCGTTGAACTGCTTCAGCGCCTCCACCACCCTATTCACATCATAACCTGGGGCAGGATGGTTGATTTTCTCAACGAGTTCATTGGTAGGGGCGTCGATTTTCATCGTCGGGTTATCAACCTTGCGTAAGGCATTAAATACCTCCGGTTTGTGCACCATCGTAGCATTCGACAGCACGGTGATCTTTGAATTGGGATAATACAGGTTGCGAAGCCTTATCGTGTCGTCGATGATTTGCGGGAACTCAGGGTTGATGGTGGGCTCGCCATCGCCGCTGAAGGTGATGGAGTCAATGTTCACGCCATCGTTTTTGCATTGCTGCAACTTGGTTTCCAAGGCTTTGCGCACCTTCTCGGCAGAGGGCAATTGGGTGTCATTGCGCCCGTCCTTGTTCCACCCGCATTCGCAATAGATGCAGTCGAACGTACATATCTTACCCTTTTCAGGCAACAGATTGATTCCCAAAGAACTGCCCAAACGACGGCTATGGATGGGACCGAAAACGACTTCTTCTCTGATCATGTGAATTGATAGTTATTGCCGTGCATGTCATTCCGAGGATTTTATCGGCATAGATACACTCGCCCAAAGGGCTCGGTATGACATGCCGATAAAATCCGAAGCGAATCTATGCACGGCAATTGTTCTTATTTTGCGTACTGAACGGCTCTCGTCTCGCGGATGACCGTGATCTTGATCTGACCCGGATAGGTCATCTCGGTCTGGATCTGCTTCGAGAGGTCGTAGGCGATGCGGTCGGCGTCTTGGTCGCTCACCTTGTCGGCACCCACGATGACGCGCAGTTCGCGGCCTGCTTGGATGGCATAGGTCTTCACCACACCCGGATAGCTCATGGCCATCTCCTCCAGCTTGTTGAGGCGCTGGATGTAGGCCTCGACCACCTCGCGGCGGGCACCAGGACGGGCACCAGAGATGGCGTCGCACACTTGGACTATGGGCGAGATGAGGTTGTCCATCTCGATTTCGTCGTGGTGGGCACCGATGGCGTTGCAGATGTCGGGTTTCTCCTTCATGCGTTCGGCAACCTTCATACCGAGGATGGCGTGCGGCAGCTCTTCCTCGTTCTCGGCTACTTTACCGATGTCATGGAGCAGACCGGCACGTTTGGCAGCCTTCACATTGAGGCCCAACTCGGCAGCCATGGTGGCGCAGAGCTTGGCCGTCTCCACGGAGTGCTGCAGCAGGTTCTGTCCGTATGATGAACGGTATTTCATGCGACCTACCATCTTGATGAGTTCGGGATTCAGGTTGTGAATGCCGAGGTCGATGGAGGTGCGCTTACCCGTCTCGATGATTTCCTGTTCCACCTGTTTCTCCACCTTGTGGACCACCTCTTCGATGCGGGCGGGGTGGATGCGGCCGTCGACGACGAGCTTCTGCAGGGAGAGACGGGCAATTTCGCGGCGGATGGGATCGAAGCCTGAGATGAGGATGGCATCG
Organism: Candidatus Alcium sp. F082; assembly: GCA_001543395.1. Classification (GTDB taxonomy): domain Bacteria; phylum Bacteroidota; class Bacteroidia; order Bacteroidales; family F082; genus Limimorpha. The sequence goes on from LPNG01000002.1 coordinate 74,979, forward strand.
GGGCTGTCGTCGATGATGATCTCGACGCCCGTGAGCGACTCGAGGGTGCGGATGTTACGACCCTCACGGCCGATGATGCGGCCCTTGATTTCGTCGTTCTCGATGTTGAACACGCTGACGGTGTTCTCGATAGCCGTCTCGGCAGCCGTACGCTGGATGGTCTCGATGACGATCTTCTTGGCCATCTGGTTGGCGCTCATCTTGGCGTCTTCGGTGGCTTCCTTCACGTAGACCATAGCCTCGGCCTGGGCGTCTTCCTTGATCAACTCGATCAGCTGATCCTTGGCTTCTTTGACCGAGAGACCTGAGATGGACTCCAGTTTCTTCGACTCCTCGCTATAGATACGGTCGAGGTCGGCCTTTTTCTTGTTGAAGCTTTCCATCTGAGAGTCAAGACGTTGCTGTGCAGCCTGCAGCTCTTTGCCTTTACGCTGCACCTCTTCCATCTTTTGGTTGGCCTCCTGCTTGAGTTGGCTGACCTTCTGTTCGGTCTTCTGCAGCTCGCGTTTGCGGTCGTTGCAGGCCTTCTCGTGCTCGTCTTTCATCTGGAGGAACTTCTCCTTGGCTTGCAGGATGCGTTCTTTCTTGATGACTTCGGCTTTCTCCTTGGCTTCTTCGAGCAAGGCGGTCTCTTCTTTGGTGACGGCTTTCTTAAGTAGGGTGGACGTGATGAGGTAACCAACCGCGAGGCCCACGACCAAAGCCGCTGCGGCGATGATAATCCAAGTAGTGTTTGTGATAGTGAGTAATAACATTTTAAAACTCTGTTTTTACTCGAAAAATGAGGAGGAAACAAAGAAACTGCCTGCCCTTGGAGATGCGTAAACTCCATATAATACGCTTGTGGCCACCGCGTTGCGCAAACGTCCACCGGTGCCAAAGGCACTTCCCCGAAGGGAATGAGGCCTGTTTTTACAGTGCGCGAGTAGACCGATTGATGTGTTGATAATGTTGAGTTTACCAAATGCGCTGAACAGGCAGTTCCAGATCTTCAAAGAACCCACCCACGTCTTCACGTGGATTATGATTGTTCGCTCAATAAGTCGTTCAGATCTTGCAGCATACGCTCCAGATTCTGATTCCTGTAAGACAATTCAGCATCCATCTTGACTACCGAGGTGGCAAATTGCAAAGCCGTCATCGAAAGCAAGTCCTGCACGTCCTTGTAGGCATAATGCTTCGTGTAATACTTCACCCTCTCATTGATGAGGGCGCCGGCCTTGCGGACCTTTTCCTCGTCAGCACGAGCCACCGAAAGGCGATAGGGCCTGTCCAGTAACGTGATATTGATGGTTATTTCGTCCATTGTGCTGACTTTCAAGTATCTGAATTATTCCTTACTGTTCAAAATCGAAACGCATCTGTCAATTTCCCTCACCAACTCTTGAATGAGCTTTCTTCCTTCTTCTAATTCTCCCTCGTTGTCGAGTGCGTTAACAATTGTACTTTTATTTATTTTATCTTGCAACTCCCCTGCCGAACGGCGCAGCGCCAGATTCTCCTCATCCAACGCCTTGTTCGCTTCGGCGAGCCGCTTGTTTTCCACCGCCAACTGATTTTTCTCATCAATCAATTTCCTCAATTTCAATTCAATCTCGGATACTATGATGCTCAAATCGGCCATGGAACATTCGGTTCTTGGAATTGTGCCACAAAAATACGGAATTAAACAATACTTCGCCCGTTTTTCGAAAAAAATTTCCACGATACGCCCATAATAGCAGGAAAAACCCTACTTTTATCGCTCCAAAACCAACAACAGCATGAGAAAAATCGCATTTATGATCGCCCTAATCACCGTTTTGGCTTCTTGTTCCACGAAAGAAACCACCCTGACCATCATCGAAACCACTGATACTCACGGCCGTTACGATGAGTTTGCCAACGATGCCTACACCCTCAAGAAGATGAAAGCCGAGCTAGGCGACCGGCTTATCCTGTTGGACAATGGTGACGACATGCAAGGCACGCCGTTCCAATATTGCTCCAACCAAGACGCCGAGCACCCCAACCTGGTTTCCGAAGTGTTGAATTATTTCCCCTACGACGTCGCTTGCGTGGGCAACCACGACATCGAGGCGGGCCGAAAGGTGTTCGACCGCGTCTATTCCGAGGCGAAGATGCCCGTTTTGGCCGCCAATGTCATCGACGAGACCACGGGGGAGCCTTACTTCACACCTTATATTATATTGGAGCGCGAAGGCTACAAGATTGCCGTGCTCGGACTGCTGACGCCCTATGTAGTCACTTGGGTACCCGACAGATTGCGTCCAGGCCTGCGTTTCGATCAACTCGAGGCCGCTGCCGAGAAATGGGTGAAAACCATCCAAGAGAAAGAGCACCCCGACCTTATGGTGGGCCTTTTCCATTCGGGATTTGAGCCACAGATGCAAAACCTGCCTGAAGACCACCCCTTGGGTCGCGAGAACGCCACAAAATGGGTGGCCGAAAACATCCCCGGCTTCGACCTCATCTACTACGGCCACGACCACCGCGCTCGTGCCGAGAAGCTGACGAACCCCAACGGCGAGCCCGTGTATGTGCTCAACTCAGGCTGCCGCGGTCAGGGATTGGCCAAGGCTGAAGTGACGCTGAAGAAAGGAAAGAGGCCACAAATCAGCATCGAGCTCATGCCCACCGACGGCGAAGAGAAAGACGAAGCCTTCCTCGCCATGCTCCAACCCTACCTCGACCGCGCTGAGGCCTACCAAAACAAAGAGGTGGCCGAGTTGCCCGTCAGCATCAGCAGCGACGAGGTCTTCAACGGCCCTTGCCTCTGGGTCGACGAGATTCACCGCTGTCAGATGGAGACCGTCGAAGCCGAAGGCATCCATGCCGACATCTCGATGGCGGCTCCGCTCAGCGGCGGCAAGACCATCGAAGCGGGGAGGCTGAAAGTCAAGGACTTCTTCACCTGGTACCCCTTCGAAAACTCACTGGCCGTCATGGCCTTGACAGGCAAGGAAGTGAAAGACTTCATCGAATATGCCTACGAGATGAAAAACCCCATCTATAACTTCGACTGCGCCGCGGGTATCCGCTACGAGGTGACCGACAAGAACCCCATGGGCGAACGCATCAACATCGTCGGCATGGCCGACGGCACGCCCTTCGACATGGAGAAGACCTACAACGTGGTGATGAACTCCTACCGCTCGATGGGTGGCGGCAACCACCTCATCAACGGCATCGGCTGGGCACAGGAAGAGATCAAGGACCATGTGGTCTGGCAGAGCGACCGCGACTTGCGTTCGTTATTTATTGACTGGGCCATGAAAAAAGGTGTGCTTGACAGTGAACCGTTGAACTGCTGGAAGATTAAATGAGAGAAGAATTCCTATACTACACTTGGGAGAACCGCCTGACCGACAAGGACTTGAAAACCACAGAAGGCGAAGCGGTAGAGGTGGTGGCTACGGGCTACCGCAACACCGACTCGGGTCCCGACTTCCTTGAAGCCAAGATCCAAATCGGCGACAAACTCTGGGCTGGACATGTGGAGATCCATGTGAAGACCAGCGACTGGAACCGCCATGGGCACCAGAACGACAAAGCCTACAAAAACGTCATTCTGCATGTGGTATACGAAAACGATGCCAAGGTAAACGACATCCCGACCTTGGAACTGAAAGGGCATTTCGACGAACGTCTATTTGCACAATACCAGAAACTTATCGCCTCCAAGACTTGGATCCCCTGTGAGAAAAGCATCAGCAAAGTGCCCGTCTTCACCAGGCTTTCGTGGCTCGACCGTATGGCTGTGGAGCGTTTGGAGAGCAAGTCGGGCGCCGTCACCAAGATACTGGAAGCCAACCAATTTGATTGGGAGGATGCGCTTTACAAACTGCTCATGCGCTATTTCGGCTTGAAAGTCAACAACGAGGCTTTTGAGTATTTGGCCAACATCTTGCCTTTCAAGACCTTGCTGAAACACGCCGACAACCTTCTTCAGGTCGAAGCCATGCTCATGGGTTGCGCGGGATTCCTCGAAGACGAGTTCACGGAGGATTATCCCCTACTGCTCAAGCGTGAGTATAGTGTGATGAAGGCCAAGTTCAACCTGCTGACCATGCCTGCCGAGAGGTGGAAGTTCATGCGCATGCGGCCCTCAAATTTCCCTACTATCCGTCTGGCGCAAATGGCACAGCTCATCCATAAAAACGGGCCACTATTCTCAAAAATCAAGGCGGCGAAAGACAGTGCTGAAGCCAAGGCTTTGTTTGACGTGGCGGCATCGGAGTATTGGGAAACACATTGGCGGTTTGAGACGCGGCTGCCGAATCCCCCCGCCCCCCTTAAAAGGGGGAACCACGGCAGCCGTAAAACGGCCAAGCATTTAGGTGATGCCACCGCAGATATATTGATTATCAATGCAGTTACGCCTTTACTGTTTTGCTACGGCAAGCTCCACAAAGACGAATCGGTGTGCGAGACCGCATTGCAATTCCTGGAAGACACTGAGGCCGAGGACAATGCCATCATCAGGCATTACGCCTCATGCGGCATCACGGCGGAAAATGCCATGCAGACACAGGCTTTGTTGCACCTTTATTCCTATTTTTGCAAGCGCAAACGCTGTTTGGACTGTCGCATCGGGAATGTACTGTTGAAGTAAGCAACCAAAACCCATGAAGAACTTTTGGAGCATCGATATTGATCGGAAACGAGTCTTTGGATTGGACTTCTTGAGGGCTTTCGCCATTTTTTGCGTGGTGCAAGGCCACGCCGAGCGAATCCTGTTCGACACGCCCCTCGACCGTTTCACCGACATGCCCGTGCCCCATGGCGTCGACATCTTCTTCGTCATCACAGGATTCCTCATCGGGAAGTCGTTCATCACCCACCTCGAGAACCACGACAACCACATCGGCCGTTCCAAGACCCTCTCATTCTATGTCCGGACTGCCTTGCGCATCTTGCCTAACTACCTCTTCATCCTGTTTGTCAACTATCTCTTGGTTCAGCTCAATGTCATCGAAGGCGACGTCCACACCTTCCCGATGTGGCGTTTCGCCACCTTCACCCAAAACCTGTTCACGCCTTTCTGGGGGTTCTATTGGGAGTCGTATTCCCTGCCCGTACAATGGTGGTTCTATATCTTCTTCCCGCTCCTTCTGATGCTCTTTTCGCTCTTCGCGAAGCCGAAAAAATACATCCCGTGGCTGTGTCTCCTTTTCATTGCGGCCTCCATCGCCTTCCGTCTCTCTGTGGCCGACCAGGTCCACGACCGCTTCGGCTGGGACATCTGGATCCGCAAGACCGTGGCTTCGCGTACTGACAATATCTATATGGGCGTGCTTGCTGCCTGGATGATGTGCTATCATCCCAAGCCATGGGAGCGTCACGCGGTGGCCAGTTTCATCATAGGTGTGGCCCTATTTGCTGCCACACGCATCATTCCTCGTACTCCGGGCACCTTCTATTATGACGCCTTATATCTGACAATCTCAGCCCTTGCCATCACGTTGTGGTTTCCTCTGCTGTCGAAATGGAAAACATACAAAACACGTTGGGGTGACATCATTTCGGGCATCAGCATACTATCCTACGCCATGTTCCTCACCAACCTGCTGCTACTCCAAGTCCTCGAGCATAGCTTCCCACAATTCTTGAGCCGTTACGCCATTGCCTATCCCGTTTATTGGATAATGGTCTTCGTAGCAGCCTATGTCCTGTATGTCTTTGTTGAAAAGCCCTTCGTGAGGATAAGGGATAAGATCAAGTTTTCGTAAACAATACTAAATTAACCAAATACCATGAAAAAATCCGTTTTTACCCTCCTCTTGGCCCTTTGCTTCGGTGCATTGTTTGGCCAATCCAACCCTCTCCAACACGTCATCGTGATGATGGCGGAACGTTACAATGACAACCAACTGTCGCAAAAAACAGCCTTGATGACCAAGGAGCAACGCCGCGACTTCGTCATCGCCGAAAGAAAAGCGTTTTGTCAAGCCTCGCAAGCCCAAGTGCTTGATTTTCTTGAAGGTTTCAAGAGCGCCAATATGGTCAGCGACCTGAAAACCTTCTGGTCGTTCAACGGCTTCAGCTGCTCGGCCAGCGACGAGGTCATCGCACAACTCTTTCAGCGCAAAGACGTTGCTATGATTATCCCCGACGAGATGCGCCAGATGATTCCTAGCAACGAAAAGGCTCGTCCTGTCAGCACAAGGGACAACGCTTGGCACGTCGACAAGATCAACGCACCAGCGGTTTGGAACTACAACGGCTCGGGCTATACGGGCAACGGCGTCATCATCGGCCTCATCGACACGGGCGTCAACTACAACCATATCGACATCACCAACAGCATGTGGGACGGCGGCAGCGAGTTTCCGCACCACGGCTATGACGTTTTCTATCAAGACCTTGACCCCATGGACGACCAAGGTCACGGCACCCATACCGCTGGCATCTTGGCAGGACAAGGTACGGCAGGCACACAGACGGGCATCGCCCCTGGAGCCAAGATTATGGCTATCAAGATTTTGAGTGAGGAAGGGCAAGGCGAAGCCACCCACCTCATCGAAGGCGTTGAGTTCGCCTTGGACCATGGTGCCAACATCCTCAGCCTCTCTCTCAGTGACGTAGGTGCTGGTCCATGCTACTACTACCGCGATGTCTTCGCCACCTGCTTAGACGCAGGCGTGGCGGCTGCCGTGGCATGCGGCAACGAAGGCCAGACACAATACACCTACCCTGTCCCCTTCAACATCAGCGCACCGGGTAACTGTCCTCCTGCATGGCTCCACCCCGACCAAAAGAACCTCATCGAAGGCGGCTTGACCTCCGTTATCAGCGTGGGTGCCACCGACTCCAACGACGAGCACTGCGGTTTCTCCTCAGTCGGCCCCACGACATGGGCTGCGGGACCTAATGTCGGCAACTACAACGACTATCCTTACGAGAACGGCGACGTCAACCAACCTGGCTTGATCCGTCCCGATATCTCTGCCCCAGGTGCCAACATCACCTCGCTGAACTACCAGACCACCAACAACTACATCGAGATGGACGGCACCTCGATGGCTACGCCCTGCGTGGCAGGCGTGTTGGCCATGCTGCTTGAGGCTAATCCTGAATTGTCTCCCGCAGAATTAGACTCCATCATCGAGCTCACCTCCGTGAGAGTCGGCAACACCATGAAAAGCAACCGCGTTGGCTCGGGTCGTATCGACGCCTTGGCTGCCATGAACGCCTTGTTCCATCACGGTCCGACCAACCTCACTGCCGACTTCGACGGCGAGCAGGTTGTCCTCAACTGGACAGCCGCCCCCGAAGGCATTTCCTACGATGTCTATCGCGACGGAATGCGCATCGCCAACAGCCTGACGGCGACCACCTATACTGACCACATCAGCTACGCGGGTTCTTACACCTATTATATTATCGCGCATCTGGAAAACAATATGACCTCGCTCCCCTCCAATTATGTCACCCTGACAAAGGCTGTCGAGATTGAGGCCGAAGTCATCAACAACCTGCGCGTCTCCTTGTCGTGGAACCTGCCTGCGGGTATTTATGATGGCTTCGAGTCGGGTGACTTCTACCAAAACATGTGGATCAACGACGCCACCAGCCCTTGGGTCATCACCACCACGCAGCCCAACACAGGCACCTATTGCGCCAAGTCGACCAACACGGGCATGTTCTCCAACAGCAAGATCTCGTTGGCAGTCAACCTGCCCACCTCGTGCGTGGTAAGCTATTATGCCCGTGTCAGTTGTTTCCCGCTCAATGGCTGCGGCTTCTTCATCGACAATGTGCAGTATGGCGAGACCTTGAAGGACGAAGTGCCGTGGACACGCTACACCGTGGCCATCGGTCCCGGCAACCACATCCTGGAATGGAAATACGCCAACCAACTCGCTGAGGGCGAATACGATAACGCCTTCTATATCGACGACATCACCGTGGGTAACACTTACAACATCTACCGCGCCAACTGCGACGGAAGCAATGCCGAACTGATTGCTTCAAACGTGGCCGACGCCCATTACGTGGATTACGGTTGGGATGCCCTGCCGATTGGACAATACAAATACGGCATCAGCACGGATGACGGAAACACCATTTCGTGGTCAGAATGTTTGGAAAAAGATGTGATGGTCGTTGATGAGAATAACGCGTTGGAAATCAAGGTTTATCCTAATCCTACGAACGGTATTCTGTTTGTACAGACGTTGCGCGCAACGTCTCTACAGGCGGAAACCGAATATTTCATCACCAACATGACAGGCCAAACGCTGCTCTCAGGCCACATCACCAATGGAACCCAGCAGATTGATGTGACGGGTTTGGCTGAAGGGATATATTTCGTTAGGATTCAAGGGGATAAAGGGACAATAATGAACAAGTTCACCATCGTTAAGTAATTACCACGCAAACGTCATTGCGAGGAGGAACGACGAAGCAATCCAGAAAGGGAACTATTTATCTGGATTGCTTCGTTCCTCGTAATGACGCCAAACGACCCTGAATCCGCACGCAGAAATCGCAGAACTATAGGAATGGCTATGCGGCGCAAAGTAATCGTCCGGCAGGTTTCACATAGTTCTGCGTATTCTGCGTGAGAAAAAAATCAATCCTCCTCTTCGAGGAAGAATATCTCCTCCACCGATTTCCCGAACACCTGCGCCATCTTCAAGGCCAAGACCGTTGAAGGCACATACCGCCCTGATTCTATGGCGTTTATTGATTGTCGGCTGACACCAATTAGTTTGGCCAAATCCTCTTGCGTGAGATCCATTTCGGCTCGCGCCACTTTCAAGCGGTTCTTCATTGCGAGCCTCCTTTGTTGAAGCGGAACAATGCAATGCGGAATTTTATTACGAATAAGAATAAAAAGAAAATAAATATTGAGCACGCACCATAGGGGAACGGAATGCCAAACAGCAGCAAATCCGTCAAAATAAAGACAACTGCACTGACCTTTGCCGCCCAAACCATACTTCGCATACGAACAAATGCGACAAACTCATCCTCAACTTTTTCCCTTGAGAACCCAACCAGCAAAAGACCTATCACAAGCAGTGCCATAATAATATATATAGGCGTACACAATGCCGTTGTGAAGAATCCCTGAGTCTCAAACCCATTATAAATCACAGGCATTTTTACGACAGGCATCCAATGGAAACACCGCCATGATATTGAATAAGCAATAGTAGAAATAATTGCTACACAAACAATGACCCATCCATAGATTCTGTATTTTTGTGGAAACAAATAGTTATCTCTCATATTATCACCATTCTCTATATCGTTGCAAAAATATGAAAAAAATCATCTGTTCATAACAAGAGAATGAATACAAAAATGTTGATCAATACAGCGAACAAGTCGCGGGGTCTGTAATGAATAACTGATAATTGGAACTTCAAAAACCGGTAAGTCAACCCTTGAAAAGTCCTTCTCACCAATAGTTCTTGAGAGATAGTAATATTTGTTTTCTTTTACATCCCGATATATTACTCCTAACATTACACCATCATATGCCCAATCTATAAGATTCGCATCCATATTCAATCTCATGTCAAAACCACCATTATCCTCAACGTAAGCATTACAATGGAAAGGAAGCGTGAAAATGGTTTTATCATCAATATCCATAAGATAGTCCGTGAAAGAAACATTCAACAATCCATCCTGCAATGAAGGAGAGTACAACAAGAAGTCCTGATGAATGAAACTTGGATAATCAATCCGCCATTCGTCAATCAGTGCTAACTTTCCATTATCCCATTGACATCTAGCACGCTCATAACATCTCGCTGTATCTTTTTCCATGGCCCTAAAAATCAACGCATCAACACATCCATCCTCTCTTATGTCAAAACTAATCGCCGAAACATCATCTTTCCTACCATCGAAAACAAGTTCATATTTTTGATTTTGGTCAAATAATGAATATGACAGTACCTCATAATACGAATGATGTATCATCTTATTGCCTTCATTGTTAACAAATGGAACTTGACAACCAACCCAAACCTCTCTTCCATAAACAAAAACATCTATTATTGAAACATGTAATCCTCCAATTTGTTCAAGCCCACTCACCATCTTCGAATCTAACGAAACCATTTCGGGAAATATGTCTCTACAATCAATCGAGTCTCCACTGATTTCACGAATCAATCTACCTTTTTTATCAAAAAACTGGCAAAGGTTCAATGGTCTATTCAGCAAAACATAACAATTTTCCTGAATAAGGAAACCTATACCACTATTGTTGTATTCTGTTTGCAGCACAACAGCCTCGCCTGTCTCCATAAGTGTCTTCCCTTCTTGATAGATATTTTGTAACTGCTTCATCGTGCGACCATCCATTCTGAATTGAAATCGAAAGAACTCAGAATCATGATTATCATATAGGAATCCTTCTGAAACTGTTGGGGTTTTATTCAACTTTTCATATTTATTGACATCGCTAACAATTTTTATGTTTTCCACCTCTTTGATATAACTTAACGAATTGGTTTCCAAGAATTTTTCAATGCTTTTTTCATTCAATCCATTAAAAACAATCTCGGCATCCGCGACCTCAATAAGGTCTTTTAACACTGCATCTCCTTGCAAACATGAGAAACAATCCGTTTCGTGCATCTTTACAACCAACTTAAATGGTTTTGAAGGTTTAGCATCACTCAATGCACACGAAGACAACAGACACGATTGTAAATTGCATGCTGCAAAAATGGTCAAGAACGCTGTCATAGTAGCAATTCCGACAATCGTTTTGATTTTTTTATTCATTTGTTTTGTTTCCACCTCGCGGGTCCTCACTCCGCGGTCTTTAATGAGGCAGAATAGTTATTTATCAAGCTTGACGCTGCAAAAGTAAAGTAAACTTTCCAATTAGACAAATTAATTTGTCATTATTTTTCAATTTTTCTTTTTTGGCAGGGACTTACGTTGCCTGCCGAGTGATCTGTCGTCCCTACGAGACTGTGCGAAACATGGGAACCCCGTAGGGGTGACAGCACACTTAGGCAGGCGGTGTCAACCCCTGCCGACAAACGAAAAAGTCCAGATTCCGATGAGCCCCGAAGGGGCGACAGAAAACAAGAACCCTACAATTCCAGGAATTTCCTAGGATGATAAGCGAATATCCAAGGGCGGTTGCTGAGAAAACCGTTGTAAACCACATTCCCTTCCTTATTAATATAGGTGACATGCGGGAAGGCATTGAAGCCCAAATCCTGCATCTCTTGCTTGCTATCCAAGGCTTTGGCCCAGATGAAAGCTCTATCGGACGCTGTTTCCTGTTCGAAAAATGCCGAATCCGAAGCTTCATTAAACGAAATGAAAGCAGCAACAAACACCTTTGTCGTATCGCCATCATATTGGGCTGCCAACTCGGAAAAATGCGGTAACTCCACATGGCAATTGCCACAATGCGACGACCAGAAGAACACGGCAACATTCTTGCCTTTCAGGTTTGATTCGGTAAGCGTGTCACCTTCTTTGCTGATGAAAGTGAATGAAAACGGGAAAGGCTCTTTCACCTTGCTATGGTTTTCATTGGCAACAAGATAAGTAAACAAATTAGCGCTCATCAAAAACGACAACGGCAAAGAGAAGATCATCAGCAAAACCAATGTCACTGCCTTGGCTTTTCGCGAAACATGCAGAGCCCGTATCAGCATGACCGCCAATAGCGATAACACCAATGCAAGCAAGCGTGGCGCGACGAATGGGAAATAGCCGAAAACATGAGTGAACAGCGTTGGCAAAAGGAATATGACCAACTGATTCCACCTTTCCTTGACATTGGAATTCCTGGTGACATAATAAAAAGCTGGCAATGTGACAAATGCAATAGCCATTACAATTGCATTATTGCCCCATTGACCAACCAATATGAAAGCCAAAAAGGGCAAAAAGCCCAGATAAAGCGTTTCCTTAAAGATTTCTTTGATTGGCAAATGCCGAATGATCAGTACCAAAACATAAGGCACGAACAGGTTAGCGGTCAAAATACCCGCAACAGCCATTCTTAATTTCAAAAACAATGATACACTGACCAAGACCACCCACAAAATCAGCGGATAAAGCCAGGTGTACTTCTGCCGTTTGAGAGCAAAGCCCTCCGACAAAGCAAAGCATATTCCTGCACCCAAGCTGTAATTCATCAAGCCACTTATTCCTTCCTCTATGAATGCGGACAAAATTGAGGCTAGCCCCAACAAGACCACGACTACCATTAAACCAATTCGAAAAGCTTTGTTTTTGTCTTCCATACACATAGTTTTTAAGATAACAGACTCAATTACACGATTATTATTCACTACATCGTTTTTTTCCTTATTATTGCAGATTATTTCGGAAAACAAAACCATCAAAATATGGAAAACGACCAATTCAAACTGCCCGAGAACGCGCAACGCGAACTGAAACCGGGCGAAGAGTATGAGCCCATACTCTCGAAAAACAAGAAGTACCAGGAAGTTACGGTATGGTCGGTGTGTATCGGCCTGCTGATGACCATCCTGTTTTCGGCTGCCGCTGCCTACCTCGGCCTGAAGGTCGGGCAGGTGTTTGAGGCCGCCATCCCCATCGCCATCATCGCCATCGGACTGACGGGACTGGCCCGCAAGAACGACGCGCTGTCGCAAAACGTCATCATCCAGTCGATTGGCGGCTGCTCGGGCGGCGTGGTGGCTGGTGCCATCTTCACCCTGCCCGCGCTCTACATCCTGCAAGGCAAGGGTTACCAAATCGAAATCAACTTCTGGCAGGTGTTCATCGCCTCGCTATTAGGCGGCATCTTGGGCATCCTGTTCCTCATCCCCTTCCGCAAGTACTTCGTCAAGGAGCAACACGGCAAGTTCCCCTTCCCCGAAGCCACAGCCACCACACAGGTGTTGGTCAGCGGACAGAAGAAGGGCAAGGACTCTTTGTACGACTTCATCGTGTCGACCTTCGGCTGGTGGTCGGAGACCCTCACCACGCGCATGATGGGCTGGGGCACGGCTTTGGCCGACAAAGCCAAGCTGATGTTCAAGGTGAACACGGGCGCGGCTGTGCTGGGTTTGGGCTACATCATCGGCCTGAAATACGCCTTCATCATCTGCTGCGGCTCCATCTTGGTTTGGTTCATCATCATCCCAGGCATGAACCTCATCTGGGGCGACCAAGTCGTCGACCTGATGAACGCAGGCATCACCGCCACCATCGGCTCCATGGCACCTGAAGACATCTTCAAAAACTACGCTCGCCACATCGGCATCGGAGGCATCGCCATGGCGGGTGTCATCAGCATCATCAAGTCGTGGGGCGTGATTAAGTCGTCAGTCGGCCTCGCCGCCAACGAGTTCAAAGGCAAGAAGGTCGCAGCTGAACCCGTCGACCGCACCCAACAAGACATCCCTATGAAAACCATCGTCATCGGCATCGTGGCCGTACTCATCGTCACCTTCTTGTTCTTCTGGTTCGGCGTGGTGCACAACGTATGGCATGCTTTGATTGGCATTTTGGTCGTGGCCGTCATCGCCTTCCTGTTTACGACGGTGGCCGCCAATGCCATCGCCATCGTGGGCAGCAACCCCGTGAGTGGCATGACGCTGATGACCTTGATTTTGGCCTCTTTGGTGATGGTCGCCGCCGGACTGAGCGGCCCCAGCGGCATGACCGCCACTTTGATTATCGGTGGCGTAGTCTGCACCGCCTTGGCCGTGGCCGGAGCCTTCATCACCGACTTGAAAGTAGGTTATTGGATTGGCACAACGCCTAAGAAGCAAGAAATATGGAAGTTCGTCGGCGTGGCCGTGGCCGCTGCCACCGTCGCTGGCGTCATCATGATCCTGAACAAGGCTTACGGCTTCGTGGGCGACGGAGCCTTGGTCGCGCCTCAAGCCAACGCCATGAGTGCCGTCATCGAGCCGATGATGTCGGGCGGCAGCGCCCCGTGGCTGCTCTACGGCATCGGTGCCGCCATCGCATTGATCCTCAACTTCTGCAAGGTGCCGGCATTGCCCTTCGCCTTGGGTATGTTCATCCCCATCGACCTCAACGTGCCGCTGCTCATCGGTGGCGCCATCTCGTGGTTCGTCAGCTCGCGCAGCAAGGACCAGAAACTCAACGACGCCCGCTACAATCGTGGCACCCTCATCGCCTCGGGCTTCATTGCCGGTGGTGCCTTGATGGGTGTGGTGAGCGCCATCCTGAAGTTCGCCAACGTGGATGCCGTGGCCCGAACTGCCGACGGCACGCCGTTTGCCGAGATGCCTGTGGCCGGTCTCATCGCCTTGGTGATGTACATCGCCATCATCGCCTACATGATTTGGGACTCGAAGCGGGCTAAGGTCGAAGAAGAATAAAAAAGTTGTACCTTTGCGCCACAATTTATGAACACTGTGGCAAGCATAAAGTACCAACCTTATAAAGCTGATGCCCACATCGACGCGATAGTCAAGACTTTGCGCGATGGTGGGCATTTGCTGTGTTCCAATTTGGCGGCCTCGTCGAAGGCCTTTGTCGTGGAGGAAACCTTCCGGCAGATAGGCGGCCAGCACCTCATCGTCTGCGCCGACAAGGAAGACGCAGCCTATTTTTATAATGACCTCGAGAGCCTCCTTGGCGAGCGCGGCATGGATTACAGCAAGAAACAAGTCCTCTTCTACCCCACCTCTTATAAGCGCCCCTACGAGCCTGAGAAGCCCGACAACACCTATATCCTCTCGCGCACCGAGGTGCTGCAACGCGTCTCCACCTCCGAACGCAAGACCTTGATCGTCAGTTATCCAGAAGCCTTGAGCGAGAAGGTCTTCACCCGTAAGCTCTTGGCCAAGAACACCTTCAAAATCAAGGTAGGCGACAAAATCAACCTCGATTTCCTCACCGATTTGCTCTACGACTACGAATTTGAGAATGTCGATTTCGTGGTGGAGCCAGGACAGTTTGCCATTCGTGGCGGTCTGGTTGACGTGTTTTCGTTTGCCAACGACTACCCGTATCGTATCGAGTTTTTCGGAAACGAAGTCGACAGCATCCGCAGCTTCAACATCGCCGACCAACTCTCCATCGAGCAGCTGAAACAAATTGTGTTGTTGCCCAACATGCAGGAACGCGCCTTCATCGAAGACCGCGAAGCCATCCTGCAATACCTGCCCGATGCAACCACCGTGTGGCTCACCGACATGGCCTTCTTCGCCACGCAAGTCGACAAGGAATACGACCGCGCTGTGGAAGCCTTCGAGAAGATGCAGGAACAGGACGAGGAAGTGAAGGCTTTGAAACCTGGACAGCTGTTCAGCAAGTCGGACGAGTTGCTTTCTAACCTTATAAAGCACCCCACGGTTGAGTTTGGCGTTTCCAGCAAGCTGGTACCCACATCGCCCATAGATTCCAGCCTGCCCACAAACCTTCGCGGGAATGACATGGGCGAAGAAAACTCCCAACTGACAACTGTCACGTTCCACACCAAGCCTCAGCCTATCTTCAGCAAGAACTTCAACTTGCTCATCGACGACATTGCCGAGCATAAGGAGGAAGGCTACCGCGTCATCGTGTTCTCCGAAAGCAGTAAACAACTCTCTCGTATCCAGGCGATTCTGAACGACATCAACCATAACGAGGAGAGCCATCGCGACTTCGAGACCGAAACCATCGCCATCCACGGCGGCTTCATCGACGAAGACCTGAAGGTGTGTTGCTACACCGACCACCAGATCTTTGAGCGTTACCACCGTTTCCACCTGCGCGACAACTTCTCGACCAAGCAGGCCATCACGCTGAAAGACCTTTATGAGCTGAAGCCCGGTGACTATGTTACCCACATCGACCACGGCATCGGTCGTTTCGACGGTTTGGAGACCATTGATAACAATGGCAAACAACAGGAGGCCATCCGCCTGATATACAACAACGGCGACCTGCTTTACGTGAGCATTCACTCGCTGCACCGCATCGCCAAATACAGCAGCAAGGACGGCACTGAACCCAAACTCAGCACCCTCGGCAGCGGCGCATGGAATCGTCTGAAAAACAAGACCAAGAGCAAGGTCAAAGACATCGCACGTGAGTTGATCAAGCTCTACGCCGAGCGCAAACGCACACCTGGCTTCAAGTTCTCGCCCGACAACTACCTGCAAAATGAGCTGGAGGCATCGTTCATTTACGAAGACACCCCCGACCAGCTGAAAGCCACCAACGACGTGAAACGCGACATGGAGAGCGAGAACCCCATGGACCGTCTCGTGTGCGGCGACGTAGGCTTCGGCAAGACCGAGGTGGCCATGCGTGCCGCCTTCAAGGCCTGCTGCGACTCGAAACAGGTGGCGGTGCTCGTGCCGACTACGGTGCTCGCTTTGCAACACTACCACACCTTCTGTGAACGCTTCGACGGCTTCCCCGTCACCATCGAATACCTCAACCGATTCAAGACCGCCAAACAACAAAACGAAATCTTGAAACGCCTCGAGAAAGGCGAAATCGACATCATCATCGGGACGCATCGACTCACTGGAAAAGATGTGAAATTTAAGGACTTGGGCTTGCTCGTTATCGACGAGGAACAGAAATTCGGCGTGGCCGTGAAGGAGAAACTGAAAGAGATGAAGGCCAACGTCGACACGCTGACTTTGACCGCTACGCCTATCCCGAGAACCCTGCAGTTCTCCATGATGGGCGCCCGCGACCTCAGCGTCATCACCACACCCCCACCTAACCGCTATCCCGTGCAGACCGAATTGCGTGGCTTCGACGGCGAGCTCATCCGCGACGCCATCCAGTTTGAACTCGCCCGCAACGGACAGGTCTTCTTCATCCACAACCGCATCCAAAACATCATGGACGTGCATGACTTCATCCTGAAGTACGTTCCGGGCGTGCGCATCGCCGTCGCTCACGGCCAGATGGAAGGCTCGAAGCTCGAGGACATCATGCTCGGCTTCATCAACGGCGACTACGACGTGCTGCTCTGTACCACCATCGTTGAGTCGGGTTTGGATATCCCGAATGCCAACACCATCATCATCAACGACGCACACCGTTATGGCCTCAGCGACCTGCACCAGCTGCGCGGACGCGTGGGCCGTTCCAACAAGAAGGCCTTCTGTTACCTGCTGACGCCGCCCTTGAACACCTTGACGCAGGAAGCTCAGAAACGCCTCCGCGCCTTGGAGGAATTCTCCGACCTCGGCGAAGGCATCAACATCGCCATGCGCGACTTGGACATCCGTGGCGCAGGCAACCTGCTCGGCGCGGAACAGAGCGGCTTCATCAACGACATCGGCTTTGAGACCTACCACAAGATCCTCGACGAGGCCATCCTTGAGCTGAAAGAGACTGAATTTCAGGATATCTTTGAAAAGGAAGAAGAGAAATCGTATGTCGCCGACTGCACCATCGAGACCGACATGGAGGTGCGCTTCCCCGCCGACTATATCAACTCGACGCAGGAGCGCGTGAGCCTCTACAGCGAGCTTGACCGTACTAAGACCGAGGAGAGCCTGATGAAGTTCACCGACCACCTCATCGACCGCTTCGGACCTGTCCCCAAACAAGTCAACGACCTATTGAACACAGTACGTCTACGCTGGATCGCCAAAGACCTTGGCTTCGAAAAGATCTTGCTACGCCACCACAACATGACGGCCTATTTCGTCAGCAACCAGGCTTCGAAATACTACGAGAGCAGCACTTACATGCAAATCATGCAGTACATCATGAACCATCCGAAGCGCACTGCACTCAAGGAGGTCAACGACAAGCTACAATTGACCGTCAAGGAGGTGGAAACGGTGACCCAGGCGCTGGACTTGCTGAGAGAGATGCAAAACGTCAATTGAAAAAACAATTTGCCCGGCCTCCATCACTTGAAGGTCGGGCAAATAAAAGGAAATCCTCTTACCTATGCTTAATTAACCGACAAGGTAAAGCTATAGTTCAATCTATCGGCATGGGTGCTGATAAAATCGAGGAATTGTTGTCTGGCGTGGAACTTGCTCGCATTTTGAGGAATCGTTTTATCATCACCTGACTTGATAGAGCCAAGTGTACCAAAAATAATATCTCCTTCCTCAGGAAGCTCATTCTCATTATAAGTCACGGTTCCTTCCAATTTGGCTTCAAAAGGAGTCGTAACACTGATTTCCTTTGTCCAAGGCAAAGTGGGATCATTCACTTCAACCATCGTTCCATCAGCATCCTTGTATTTGAAAGTATAGTGGAAGTAAGGCGAAACGGTTAGTGTTGCTGATGAAAGCTCATCCTTATAAACGTTATCCATCGTGTAAACCACCGTCTTCGTCGTTTGGGCAGGCGTGTCGGGTGTGGGTTGCGGGTTTTCTTTCTTGCAGCCTGTGAACATCATGCCACCGATAAGCAGGGTGGCGAGTAAAAACATTACTTTTTTCATAATTACTTAGATTTAAATGTTATTGTGGGTAATAAAACTTTAAAAACAATCTGATCTAGTATCATTCGATGGTCTTCGAGTAGCTGAACTTCAGCATATCAGGATTATCAGCTATATATGGCATAAAAGCATCTCTCTCAGTAGTCATAAGTCCTCCCTCGATTTGGAATTCATCTCCATTTACATAGAGGTAATAGAGCTGGCCGAAAATGACTGGGTCGGGAAGATCTGCTTCGTTGAATGTGGCTTGGCCTTCGATTTTGGCCGTGAAAGGAAGGTTGACGGTGAGTTCAGGGGAAGTCCAAGGCAGGGCAACATCATTAACCGTGACCATTTGTCCGTCTGCTCCTAGATAAGAAAACGTGTACTTGAAGCAATCCGAAACTGTTTGCACCATAGTGGAGTTGCCAAGTTTGTATACCACTTTGGCGGTTTTCGACTCTGGCTCGGGTGTAGGTGTGGGTTGTGGGTCATCTTTCTTGCAACCTGTGAACATCATACCACCGATAAGCAGGGCGGCAAGGAAAAATGTTACTTTTTTCATTTTTTAATTTATTTGGTTAATAGTTTGGTTGGTAATTGAATTCTTGTTTCATTGTGCAAAAATAAACAATTATACAATATGGATGGCATATAACTATTTATTTATTCTCCCAGAAATCCGCGCCCTTTGCACCGATTTCCTTCGGGTCGAAGACGGGTTCCTTGCCTTCTTTCTTCTGGCGTTCGTATGACTTCAGTGCCTTGAACGCCTTGGGCGAGAGCAACAGGATGACGATGATATTCACCCATGCCATGGTACCTACACCAATATCGCCGAGGTCCCACATGGCCTTAGCCTCATAGAGTGAGCCGAAGAACACCATGCCCACCACGCCTAAACGCAGCACCCATATCAGGATATGCTCTTTTTTGCCCTTGCCGAAGAGATAGACGAGATTCGTCTCGGCATAGTAATAGTAGGCCATAATGGTCGTAAAGGCAAAGAAGAACAAAGCCACTGAGACGATGATGCCGCCCCAGTTGGCGCCCAAGAAAGTACCCAAGGCGGCCGAGGTGTAATTAACGCCTGGTGCACCCAGATCCACGCCTTCGGCAGCGACGAGGATATTGCCTGCGCCATCGAAGACGTTATAGGTCTTACAAGCCAAGATCATCACGGCGGTAGCGGTGCATACCAATAAGGTGTCGATATACACCGAGAAGGCCTGCACCAGTCCCTGTTTGACGGGGTGCGACACCTTGGCTGCGCCCGCCACGATGGCACCCGTGCCTTGTCCCGCCTCGTTGCTATAGATGCCACGCTTCACGCCCCAGGCAATAGTACTACCCAAGATGCCACCCAAGGCCTCCTTCATGCCGAAAGCGCTGTGAATCATATCCATAAAGGCGTGGGGCACCTCGGTGATATGGAAGGCCAACACCACAATGGAGAGCAGCACATAGAGGACAGCCATAAATGGTGCCACAATCTGTGCCACGTTGGCGATGCGTTTCACGCCACCCATCACCACCAAACCTATCAGCAGGGCGACGGCTGCACCGACCCAAGCCGGATCGACATGCAGCGTGTTGGAGAACGAGATGGCGATGCCGTTGGACTGCACTGGAGGCAGGAACCAGCCACATGCCAAGACCGATATGACAGCGAAGAAAACCGCCAACCACTTGCACTTCAAGCCTTTCTCAATGTAATAGGCAGGACCGCCACGGAACTGCCCTTTGTGTTCTTCCTTATAGATCTGTGCCAAGGTAGCCTCGGAGAAGGCCGAGCCTGCACCCAGGAAGGCGATGATCCACATCCAGACAATGGCACCTGGTCCACCGTAGCCGATGGCCGTGGCCACGCCCACGATGTTGCCCGTGCCCACACGCCCCGAGAGGGCCATGGAGAAAGCCTGAAAAGAGGTGATACCCGTCTTTTGTGACTTATCAGTGGAAAAGAGCAGCCGTGCCATCTCGCCGAAACGGCGCACCTGCACGAAGCGCGTGCCGATGGAGAAATAGAGTCCCGCCAACAGGCAGATGGCCACCAAGGCCGGACTCCACACATAGCCGCTGATTGTGCTTATGAGTTGTTCCATATAACCCTGTTTTGAAGGGTCAAAGATAGGGTTTTTTATCACAAAACCCGCAAAACAGACAAAAACTTACCTCGTCAAGCAAGCATCCAGATCCTTCACCAGGGCGTCCTTGTCCAGGTGTTGGCCGATGAAGACGAGCTTCTGCATGCGGTCGCCATAGGTGTCGTCCCAGTCGCGACGGAGGGTGGGCTCGCGGTCCATCATCATGGCCAACTCGTTGGCGGGCATGGTGGCAAACCATAGACCGGCGTCGCGCAGCTGCACCTGCTTACCCGCTTGCTCGAAGATATAGCAGTTGTCCATCTCGTTCTTGAAGTAGCAAATGCCCTTCACGCGGATGACGTTCTTCGGCATCTTGCGCGCCACAAACTCATCGAAACGCGCCATATTGAACGGCTCGCGACGGTAATACACAAAGGTTCCGATGCCATATTCCTCCACCTCACCGCCTTCATGGTCGTGGTGATGATGGTGGTGATGGCCATGCTCCTCTTCCTCATCGTCATCGTCATGGTCGTGATGATGGTGATGATGCTCGTGTTCGTCCTCGTCATCATCGTCGTCATCGTGATGATGATGATCTTCTTCCTCCACAGCGCCTTCCACTTCCTTGATCCAAGTGGCAGAGGTGGCCACCTTGTCGAAGTCGAACATCTTAGTATTGAGGATCTTGTCGAAGTCGACATCGCCGTAGTCGCAGGTGATGATTTCAGCCGTGGGCTGCAAGGCGCGGATGATGCTCTTCACACGGCCCAACTCCTCGGGTGTGATCTCTGAAGCCTTGTTGAGCAAGATAATGTTGCAGAACTCAATCTGCTGGATGACCAGACTCTCCAAGTCGTCCTCGGCTAGGTTTTTCTTCATCAGGTCATCACCGCATGCAAACTCGCTCTGCATACGCAGTGCATCGACCACGGTCACGATGCAGTCAAGAATCGGAATACCATCCTTGGTGAGTTGCCAAGCCATGTCGGGGAAGGAACAAATCGTCTGGGCGATGGGTTCCGGCTCGCAGATGCCGCTGGCCTCGATGACGATATAATCAAACTTCTGCATCACGATGATCTCATGCAGCTGTTGGATAAGGTCCATCTTCAAGGTGCAGCAGATGCAGCCGTTCTGCAAGGCGACCAAACTGTCGTCCTTCTGCCCTACCACGCCGCCTTTTTCAATCAAGTCGGCATCGATGTTCACTTCGCCTATGTCATTGACAATCACGGCAAATTTGATGCCTTTACGGTTGTTCAATATCTTGTTGACCACAGTGGTCTTGCCGCTACCGAGGTAACCAGTGAGCAGCAATACGGGAATATCTTTCTTCATTTTGAGTGCTATTTTAAACGAGGCGCAAAGATAAGAAAAATCAAGACAATAATTCAAAATAGATTCCCTTGGGAATCTCAATTTTCATTACTTTTGCAGTCTAGACCCGTCACGAAGTGACGATACTTTATTTACCCCACACCAGCGCAGCGCAGTGTGGGGGCCTAACAAGCAAAACATGGACAAACAAGAAGACTACAAACTCCTCCTCGCCCAAGTCAAGGCAATGGTGAAGGACGAGACAGACTCCGTCGCCAATATGGCCAATGTGGCCGCACTGATCCAAGAGGCCTTCCACTTCTGGTGGACGGGCTTCTACCGCGTCATCGGCGAGCAGCTGGTGCTGGGTCCCTTCCAAGGCCCTGTGGCCTGCACCCGCATCGGCTTCGGCAAGGGCGTTTGCGGCACATCTTGGAAAAGTTCCCTGGCCACATCGCCTGCAGCTCGGAATCGCGTAGCGAGATTGTGGTGCCTTTATTTAAAGGCAAGGAAGTCATCGGCGTGTTGGACATCGACAGTGAGAAACTGGCTACGTTCGATGCCATCGACAAGGAATGGCTGGAACAAATTGCAGAAGTTGTTTCCGCAGTCTTATAGTCTCAGATAATCCACACGTATCACGCCATCGAGGAACTCCGAAGGCACCAAGGTCTTGATGGCCTTGATGACGATGTTCATCATGCGTTCATGCACATAGTCCTTCCTGAATACCATGCCTATCGTTCGCTGAGGCTCGGGGTTGACGATTGGCCTGATACGGTCTTTTACGGTCTCAGGCAACAAATGCAAATGCGACTCTGGCACGATGGTAATGCCCCCGTTTTCATCCGTAATCTGAATCAAGATGCCTACCCTACCACCTTCATACAACTTATCGTATTTGATCTCCTCCTCCGATCGCACTTGCGAGCGGTCGAACAATCTCACACCATCTTTCATCGTCCACACCTTGTATTTCGACATCTGAGTGCGCTCAATGCTGTCCTCTTTATACAAATCATCTTTAGGCGAAACATAGGCAAAAAAATGCTCGTGATACAGTGGTATCTCCAACAAATCAGGGTCATTGACAGGATAGGTCAAAATACCCATGTCGATTTCGGCTTTCTTCACCTTATCGATAATCGTTGCGGATATCATCTCTTCCACTCGGAGTTGAATCGCTGAATGTTTAGTTCGCATATAATGGAAAAGGCCGGGCATGATTACGGGAGCCACTGTAGTCGTCAAAGCTATACTAAGCAAACCCGATGCTTGCTCTTTCGCTGTACGGGTCAGCTCCAGAAGCTGCTTGGTGTGATAGACCGCCATCTTCGCTTCGTCAATCACTTTCCTCCCCATTTCGGTGACCGTGACAGGATGCGTGTCGCGGTTGAAGATTTTGACATCCAACTCCTCCTCAAGCTTCTTAATCATCAGACTCAGTGTTGATTGCGTCACACCACAAGCTTCTGCTGCATTGACGAAATAGCCGTGCTGATCCACGGCAATGATGTATTCCAATTGTTGCAAAGTCATCTCTTTATTGATTTTATCAATGCAAATATAAACATTATTGTATTGACTCATAGAAAACGTCGAAATAATTTTGCTTCTGTTTTTTTCAAAAACGACGATAAATGAAGAAATGGAATACCACTATACGATATGCAGGCTTCTCCTTAATAGGTGTTGCATTACTTATGTTTGTATCAGCGTTTATTGCCTTCAAGAACGACATGGACGACAGCTTCGACCCCTTATTTTTCTCCGGAATAGCCTCGTTGCTCAGCGGCTTTTTTGCCATCATCACCACAAAGCCACAAGAAAAGATGACCGTTGAAGATGGTTTCCGCATCGTTACGGGTTGTTGGGTTACGGCTTGTGTATTTGGGGCATTACCGTTCTTGATTTATGGCGGCGAGTTCACCGTGGTCAATGCCTTTTTCGAGAGCGTGTCGGGCTTCACCACTACGGGAGCCTCCATCCTCAACAATATTGAGGCGTTGCCCGACGGCATGCAGTTTTGGCGTATAGCAACGGCTTGGATGGGCGGTATTGGTATCGTCACCTTGGTGTCACTGGTCATCTCAGGGCAGCACGACCGCCATTCCGTATTATCAAGCGCCGAACTGTCGGACCTCGCCAAATCCTACTATGGTGGACGCAAGAGAAACTTCGTTTATCGGATGATTGCCGTCTATCTCATCATCACCACGGCATCAACCGTTGCCTTACGACTCACCAAAATGCCATGGTTCGACGCCACCACCTTGGCCATGTCGGCCTGCAGCACCTGCGGCTTCTGCACGAAAAACCTAAGCGTAGGATTCTATAACAACGTCGCCGTAGAGATCATCCTCATCGCAGCCATGTTGATGGGGGCCACCAACTTCAGCCTGATGTTCTCCACCATCTGGCCCGACAAGCGCACCCACAAGAACCTCTTCAACACGCAAGTCGTCAGATGGTTTCTCGCCCTCGTCGCGATAGCCATACTCGCCGTCACCGCCAACCTGTACTATAGTGGTTATTGTGCCACATTCCCCAAGGCCCTGCGTTTGGCTGCATTCCAGGTATGTTCGCTCAGCACCACCACGGGCTTTGCCACCGCCGACACCAACCTATGGCCTACGGGCAGCATGGGCCTCTTGATCCTTTGTTCCTTGGTCTGTGGCTGTTCAGGTTCCACATCGGGAGGCATGAAAATGGATCGTTTTGTCATCGTCGTCAAAAGCCTGAAAGGCTTGGTGAACTCGCTTATCGGGTTTAAGAATGTCAACCGAACCAAACTCGACGGACAATTAAAAACGGAAGAAAACATCACTTCGATACTTGCCTTTATGGGCACTTACATGCTCATCATCGCTATCGGTGCCGTCATCTTTTCACTCAGCATGGATTTCAAGACCTCACTCACGGCCTCCATCGCTTGCATTGGTAGCGTCGGACCCGGTTTCGGCGATGTCGGCTCAATGGGCAACTACGCCGGTTTTCTGGGATTCCAAAAAGTTGTCGCCATGATCATCATGCTCTTAGGCCGTGTCGAAATCTTCCCCATGCTCATTGCAGTTAAAAGCATTTTCAGTCGGTGAGGCTTGCACAATTCAAGAAAAATGTTGTTCTTTGCATTTTGCAATAACAACAACCAATGAAAAGCTTCTTCCATAAAGTCCTGATATATTTGAAATCCATCATCCACCTCTCGGATGAAATCGACTACGAGAATGCCAGTGCCAGCATCCGAAAGAACATTGCCTTCAAGGGCACCAATGTTTACATCCTCGCCTGCGCCATCATCATCGCCTCGGTGGGTCTGAATGTCAACTCCATCCCCGTCATCATCGGCGCCATGTTGATTTCGCCCGTGATGGGTCCCATCTTGGGCTTTGGTTTGGGACTCGGCACCGAAGATAACGACTTGGTGAAAAACTCGCTGAAGAACTTCACCGTGATGGTCATCATCAGCATCTTGGCATCCACAATTTTCTTCCTGCTCAGCCCTTTGAGTTTGGCCAACCCTTCGGAGTTGTTGGCACGTACCCGTCCCACCATCTATGACGTACTCATCGCCCTATTTGGTGGTTTGGCAGGCATCATAGAGACTTCGCGTAAGGACAAGGGCAGTGTCATCACTGGTGTGGCCATCGCCACAGCACTCATGCCGCCACTCTGCACCGTGGGCTACGGCATCTCGATTTGGAAAGGCTCCGTCATCTTTGGCGCGCTCTATCTCTTCCTCATCAACAGCGTCTTCATCGCCTTGGCCACTTTCGCCGCAGTCAAATATTTCAGTTTCCCCATCGTTGAAGCCACAAGCGAGACAAAAAAGCACCTTCCCAAAGCGGCAGTCTATATCATCCTGCTCATCGTCATTGTGCCTAGTTTCATCACGGCCGTCAGCGTCATCAAAGAGAACAACTTTACCATCCATGCCGAACGATTGGTCGCCGAAAACAAGAACCTCGGCAAGTGCTTCATCTACGATCATAAGGCCACCTATTCACCCAAAGCTCCAAAACTAGAACTCTTCCTCGCTGGTGAGACCCTGACCGACGAAGCCAAGAAAGAACTCTATAAAAACGCCGAAGAATATGGCATCACACGAAGCCAAATCGTTTTCCACGAAGACGCCACCAGCATGAGGCAAGACATTTCCGAAACGGAGATGATGAAAGGATTCTTGGAGCATACCGACCAACAGATCAAGGCCTTAAACGACAGCATCATGAAACTTGACAAGCAATTGAGCGACTTCAAGGGGAAGGAACTACCCGTTGAGGCTGTGTCGAAGGAGTTGTTTGCCCAATATCCCGACATCCAAAGCCTTAGCCTAAGCCGTGGTGCCATTATGAATGCCGGCAGCCCTGCCGAAACCAAGCAGATTGTAGCCATCGTTACCATCGACAAACCTATGGACGCCGAACTCCACGCCCGTATCGAACGCTGGCTCAAGGCACGTCTCAACAACGAGAATGTGGTCGTGGTCGAACAAATCGCAGTAAAAGAAAAAGCCACTGAATAATCAGCGGCTTCACCCCGTGGAGATTACCGGACTCGAACCGGCCACCTTCAGATTGCGAACCTGACGTTCTACCAGATGAACTAAATCCCCTTTTGAGGCTGCAAAAGTACAATATTTTTCCCAATATGAACAAACTACGGGAAATAAATGTAATTTTGCCGACCATTTAGATTTTACTTATATAAACATATACTACCATGACTATTGAAGACTATATCGTTTTTAGAGTGAACGCACTACTTCATGCCCACGACGCCAAAATCGTGATGCGCCTCGAAGGCGGCATGAGCAACTATACCTACGTCGTTGAATGCCAAGGCAAGAAATACACCTACCGTGTGCCTGGCAAGTTTGCCGAGAAGTTTGTCGACCGCGAAGAGGAATGGGCCAACATTCAAGAAGTCAACCGCTTGGGATTGAACAACATCACTGAATATGTGGAGATTCGCTCGGGCGAGAAACTGGCCGAATATGTGGAAGGCACCATCATGAGCACCACCGATGTGGTCTCCTACAACGAGATGTCGGTGAAAGCGCTGAAGAAGATCCACAACAGCGACATGAAGTTCCGCGACTACAATGCCTTCGGCCGCTTGGACGACGACCAGCGCTACTGCCTCGAGACGGGCTATGTCTTCCCTCAGGAATACCTCGACCTCCGCAAGAAACTCGACGCCATCCGCGCCACCCAAGTCAACGTGCCCAAGGTGCCTTGCCACTGCGACTACCAACCCACCAACCTCGTCATCAGTGGCGACAAGCTTTACGTCTTGGACTGGGAATTTGCCGGCATGAACGACCCCTTCTACGACATCGCTTGCTACGGCAATGTGGGCTTCGATAAGGCCTTGGCCCTACTGGAGGCCTACGTGGGTCACAAACCCACCAAGGAAGAGCTGCAACGCCTCTATTTCCATCGCGCCTTCCAGTGCCTGCAATGGTTCAACGTGGCCATCTTCAAGGACCGTGTGGGCCTCAGCAAGGACCTCAACATGGACTTCAACGCCGTGGCGTTCATGTTCCTCGGAATGGCGAAGGATTTGCTGGAGAATTACGACAACCTTTAATACAGGAAGTCTGACGCAGAGAAGCTACCATAATCCCCATCCAAGCCCAATTCAGCCTTGGCTTCGTCGGAGAGCATGTCGATGCTCCAAACGGGGTCGAAGGTAAGCTCCACATCGACGTGTTTCACGCCCATGATGGCCTGCACACGGTTTCTCACCTCAGCAGGCAACACTTCGGCTACAGGACAGTTGGGGGCTGTCACCGTCATCACGATCTTCACGTTGCCCTCTTCATCGACATCCACACCATAAATCAGGTGCAAAGTCCAAATGTCGACGGGTATTTCAGGGTCGTATATGGTCTTCAGGACCGAAATCACGGTCTCTTTTAAGGTATTCACTTCTTCCTTTGTCATGACTAACCCTCCTTAAGTTTAAAAGCCTCTGCATAGAGCAGCATCTGTTTCAGCATGGCCAAGAGGCCGTTGGAACGTGTTGGCGACAAATGCTCCTTCAGACCGATCTCATCCAAGAACGAGAGGTCAGCGGCAAGGATGTCCTCTGGCGTCTGACCCGAGAAAACCTTAATCAACAGGTTCACGATGCCCTTGGTGATGACGGCATCGCTGTCGGCGCTATAGTACACCTTACCGTCCTTCAATTCAGCGTTGAGCCACACGCGCGACTGGCATCCGTTGATGAGATGCGCCTCGTCGCGGTACTTGTCGTCGATGATGGGGCACTCCTTCCCCATCTCTATCAGCATGGCGTAGCGATCCATCCAGTCGTCAAACATGGAGAAATCCTCTACGATACCATCTTGTATTTCCTTGATTGTCATAATTCTGAAATCTATTTTGCGGCATAAAAGCCATCAAAAACCGTTCCGCAAAAATAATAAAAAAGGGCGGCTCCCCGAAGGGAACCGCCCAATTTTTTGCGGGAGTCAATCCCGCGGTGTCATTTATTGCATGACAGTGACGCGCTTGACGGTCACACCGCTTTCAGTGTAGACGCGGACCATGTACATGCCGGCAGTGAACTGTGACATGTTCAT
>LPNG01000011.1:0-29091 GCA_001543395.1 Candidatus Alcium sp. F082
GGCGGCCATACGGGCAAACTCCTCACTCATTGAATTGGGCATCTGTTGCCCCTGTTCCATCTGTTGCTGCATTTGCTTCAGTTGTTCGCTGAGTTGTTGTTGCAGCTGCTGCATCCTTTGCATGCTCTGTTGGCCTTGGCCTTGTTTGGGCATGGGACAGGCCATCGGCATGCCCATGGATTCCATGCTATTCTCCATGTTTTCCAGCGACTCAGCCAGCATTAATGCCAGGTTGTTCATCGACATCATGGCGGTCTGCTGATGACGCATAGCCTGCGATAGCTTCAAGTCGTTGAGGTATTTCATGGCGTTTTCCGTCTGTGTTTCGATGGTATGCAGCTCATCGAAGACAAAATTCTGTACCATAGGCTGACGCATAGCCATGCTACGCAAGGAGTCACGGACCATATTGAAGTTGTCGGCCACTTCCTTCTGATGGATGATCTTTTCGACCAACGAGGGGTCGTCAGTGCGCATACTACCAATCTCAGTCATTAGGTCTTCCTGCTCATGTGAAGCGTGTACCACGTTTTCGAGCAAAACGCGCATCAGGTGGGCGTCTTCGGCCATCTGTTGCATGCCTTGCATCTGCATTTGCATCATCATGTTGTTGGCCATCTGCTGCATCTTTTGGCCGGCATTCTGTTTCTTCTGCTGCGACTGTTGCTGCTGGCTGTTTTGCTCGTTCTGCATGGCGTCTTGCAGGTCTTGGTCGATGCTCTCCTGCATCTCCTCGTCCTTTTGCATGTCGAAGGGCTGCTGCAGCTCTTGGTTCTTTTCCAGGAGTTGGTCGAGTTCGTCCATCATCTTGTCGAATTGCTCCTTGGCTTCCTCGGCCGATTTTTGCTCGTTCTCCTCCTCTGCTTTATTCTGGTTTTCAGCCTCTTGTTTCTGCAATTCCTCGCCAAGTTTGTCCAGTTTATTGGCCAAGTCGTTGAGGTCTTTTTCCATCTTCAGTTGCTCCAAAAGCGAGAGGTTGCGGTCGAGGAGCTCCTGCATCGACTGGTTGTTTTTCTTGATGTCCTTCATCATCTGCTGCATTTGCTCGCGCGGCATCTCTTCAAGCAACTTGTCGATTTGCTCCATCATCTTCTTCAGCTCTTCGGGGATTACCTCGTCGAAGAGTTTGTTGATCTGCTCCTGCTTCTTGATGAGGTCTTCATTGCCCAATTCGTGCTCTTTCATGAAGTCCTCAAGCTTTTCCTGCTCCTCTTGCAATTTGTTCCATTCGTCTTGGATCTTTTGCTGTTTTTCGAGCAGGTCTTTCATCTTTTCCTTGTCCGACCAATCCAAGTCTTTCTTCTGGATGAGATCTTGCAGCATCTTTTCGATTTCGTCTTGCAGTTTGTCAGCCTCTTGCGACTTCTCTTGCAGGCGTTCCATGATGTCTTCCGACTGCTGGTCGGCGATGCTGTCTAAGGCCGCTTCCGAAGGCTTGTAATAGGTGAAGGTTTCCGATCGTTTCGACTTGGGTCCGTGGAATCCGTCGTTATCCCACACCACGAAATAAACCTCCATGTTCTGTCCTGGCATGATGCCAAGATCGTCCATGTTGAACTGGTAGAAGAATGAGGTGCGGGTTTGCTTAGTATCTAAGGGCACCGTCTTGACAATGTTCTTTTCTATGGGTTCCTTGACGATGCAGTTGAAGGTGAGCTTACTGAAGCCATAGTCGTCGGTGACGAGGCCTGAGAAATAAACATCGTCAGAGAGTTGTTCGTCGAACGACTCCACACGAATGTCGGGATAAGCATCGGGGATGACGTCAACAGAGAAGGGTAGGGGCTCTATGTTTTGATTCCAGGTGTTCTGCACTTGTACCTCGAACTTGGTGTTTTGTGCTGCGACAAACTGATAGGCAAAAACATCGTTGTTGGCTGTCAGGTCAGTAGTGAGAGAGTCGCGGGTGACGGACATCTGCTCGGTGTCGCGTGTGGTAAAGCTGAAGGTGAGGCTGGTGCCTTGCGGGACGATGAGTCGTGTCTTGGCATCCAAGGTCTCGTTGGTGCGGTGGATATAGGAAGGATAACGTAACTCGCAACGATAGGAGAGTAGGGTAGGGTTGGGGTGTACGGTGATATGCAGGGGACGGCTGGTGTACTCGCCACCAATGACATTAAAGGACAAATCGTTGAACAGGTTCTTGAACGTGTAGCTGAAATCGTTGGCTGAGCCTTTGGTCATCAGTTGTTGCCCCAATTCACTTTTCACATAGAAAGCGTCAGGGATGCGGTCGCCCGTGACGTGTATGTTGAACTTCACCTCCTTACCTTGTGTGGTCTCAATGTCGTCCTGTTCAATTTCCACCTGGTAGGGTAGGGGCTTCTCGAAATGTTGCTCGTAGTTGACGATGCGCTGCGT
Organism: Candidatus Alcium sp. F082; assembly: GCA_001543395.1. GTDB lineage: Bacteria > Bacteroidota > Bacteroidia > Bacteroidales > F082 > Limimorpha. The sequence goes on from LPNG01000011.1 coordinate 2,362, forward strand.
GGGTTGCACTGCGAAGGAGGGCAAAAACACCATCAAGGCGATTAATAAAAGGAGCGAACCGAAAAAGATGCCAAGATATTTCAGGTTGCCACGCAGGTCGACAGCATCGGAGAACCGGATAGGGGAGAGGCGGGCACTGCGCTGCTCGATGGTGGCTGCCAAGAGGGCATTGTCTGTTGAGGTCCCTGAGCCTGTATTCGCAGAGGTCCCTGAGCCCTCGGTTCCTGAGCTTGTCGAAGGAGTCGAAGGGCCGACCCCGTTGTTAGATTCCTCCATCTGGTTGCTCAACTGTATGGTGTTGAGCAATTTATCCTTGATTTCGGGGAAGAACTTGCCGATCATCACCGAGGCTTGTTCCACCGACATCTTTTTTCGGAAACGGATGAGGTTGACGAGTGGGATGAGGAAATGGTACACCAAAACAAAAGCGCTACCTGCCAGCAAAAACAGGAAGAGCACAAAGCGGCCTTTGGGTGGAAACCAAGAGAAATATTCCAACCCATTGATGAGCAGATAGAAGACAATCCAAAGCACGGCACCCACTAACACGCCTTGTATCAGGCGGTTGAGGTAGTACTTCCGCGTGAAGCCCTCAATTTTCTCTATCAATTTGTTTGGTGCAGACATATCCAAAATAGAATAACCTGCAAAGATAGGGAATTTTCGCGAAAGAGAAGGAATTATAGTCGCTTTTGGGCAATAAAAAAAGAGTTTCGGAACGAAACTCTTTTGCTGGAGCCACATGTCGGACTCGAACCAACGACCTACGCATTACGAATGCGTTGCTCTACCAACTGAGCTAAAGTGGCCTCTCTTTTCCCTCTTCTAAGGGGATTAAAAGCGGCTGCAAAAATAGGAATAATTCACGAAACGGAATGCATTTTTTGAAAAAAATGTGGTTTTATCGGATTGCTTCGCAAGAAAAAAGAAAAATCTATGTAAAAATCTGTTGAAAATCAATAATTTAGAAAATATTTACCGAAAAATACAATAATTAAACTAATTTTTTAGTTGTATATTCAAAAAGTTATCTATATTTGCAGCGTCAAGACCTACCAAAATGGCTATCAAACGACACATAGTATTATTAATGGTGATGGGAATATTCACCTCATGCGCGACTCAACGAGCCAAGTATGTGACTTATGTTCCTGATTCGGTGACTGTGTTTGAAGTCGTTAGGGCCGAAGTATACGATCTTGACATTCCCAAAGACAATAAGATCGAGGTGCTCTCGCTGACCAACTGCGGTCTTGACCGTATTCCATCGAGCATCAAGCATTGCAAGCATCTGCAAAGACTCAATCTGGAAGGCAACCGAATCAAACACATTCCCAGATGGCTCAGTTCGCTTGATAGTCTCGAAGAAATCAACTTGAATTTCAACAAACTGAACCTAAAAAGGCGGGATATACGCCGCCTGTCGAAAGTCGAAGATGTCTTGATGGCGGGCAATGGCATCAAGAAGCTCCCCGACAATGTTGGTGTGCTGCGTTGCGAAAGCCTAAACCTGTCAAAGAATCAACTCAGTACCTTGCCCAAATCGTTTGCCGAGATGAAACAAGCCAGATACTTGATTTTCTATGAGAACAAGTTTGAAGCTATTCCAGAGGTCCTGGCGGATTTCAACGACCTAAAGCACTTGGATTTCTATAAGAATAAGATCACGGAAATTCCTGATTTCATTGGCGACATGGCTAATCTGCAACAACTTTTCCTGTCGTTCAACAAGATCGAGGAAATCCCCGACACCTTACGCAACCTGAAACGCCTGAAATATTTCTATATCCATCACAACGAGTTGCATTTCATTCCAGAGTGGATCACAGAGATGGATTCCATCGAACGCTTCGGTGTGGGATTCAATCACTTGCTGGATCTGCCCGATTTGTCGAAGATGAAAGCACTTTACGAATTCGATGCCGAACACAACCTGTTGGAGCATTTTCCGTGGGAACTTGTGGAAAAACCAGAGATGGGAACCCTTATCTTACGTGACAACGATTTCATACTTACTGATCAAGAAATAATGAGATTAGAGAAAAAGAAAAAACAAATAAACCTTGTATACTAACTAAAAAATTATATTGAAAATGAAAGAGTTAACCAAAGGAGAGGAACAAGTGATGCAAGTCATCTGGAGTATCGGCCAGGGCTTCGCCAACGAAATCATGGCGGCCTTCCCCGAACCCAAGCCGGCCTACAACACCGTGCTGACCGTCATCAAGATCTTGGAAAACAAAGGCTTCGTGAAGCACGAGACCTTCTGTCGCGCCAACCGCTACTCGGCGGCCATCAGCAAAGAGGAATACTCGCAGCGCTATCTCGGCAGCGTGGTGGAGCGCTACTTCAACAATTCCTATTTAGACCTCGTTTCGGCCTTCGCCAAAAAGGAGAACTTCAGCCTCGAAGAGCTGGAAGCCCTGAAAAAAGTGATCGACGAAGCCATAACCGAAGAAAGGAAATAAGCCATGAAAGCACAAGAATTAATCATCGGTCATCTGCTGCCTATCGCAGCCACCGTTGCGGTGCTTTGGTTGGTGTATCGCCTGTTGTTCCGCAACAGCAACCGCCTGCATTTCAACCGCTTTTTCCTGCTGACGAGTATGCTGTTGGCCTTGGTCATGCCGTTGCTCGGTCTGCTTTCTGGAATTGAAGTGCCTCAAATGGCGACCTTGAAACAACAGCTTTTTAACGGCATCATGCTCAATGAGGTCATCGTCACGCCCGATGGCCAGCCCGTCTTGCCTGAAGTGACGGTGACTACCAATGCCACGCCTTCGCGTTTTAGTGTGTGGCAAGTTATTGGCGGCATTTATCTATTAGGTGTCAGTGTGATGACATTGTTGTTCCTCATCAAGTTGGGGAGGCTCGTGGTGCTCATCATTCGTTCGCCAAAGCGCAAAATGGATGGTTTCACGGCGGTGTATCTGTCGGCGGTCCCTGAGCCTGTCGAAGGGCCGCAAAGAGGCTCATTCTCCTTCTTCCGTTATGCCTTTTTCCCCAACGAAAATGTTGATCCTGACATCTTGAGACATGAGATCAGCCACATTGAGCACCACCATTCGTGGGACATCCTCTTCGCCGAGGTGATGATGATCCTGCAATGGTTCAACCCATTTATTTATCTGTATAAGAAGGAGTTGCAGAGCCTTCACGAATACCAAGCCGACCGCGACGTGGTGGCCACCGGCGTTGACAAAAAGAACTACATGATGCTGATCCTGCAGCAGTGCACGGCTGTCGATTTCAGCGGAATGAGCAATAACTTCAGTTTAATCCTAACCAAAAAAAGAATCAAGATGATTACAAAGAATGAAAAGGCCAAGGGCCTCTGGTGGAGGCTCTTGGCTACATTGCCGGTGTTGGCTATTTTATTGATTGCCAACACGAAAGTGACGGCACAAGATGCTTCGACAAAGCTCGGCAACCAAGCCGTCGACAAACCCATTACTGTTGAAATGGGTCAGTTCGAAATCTTTGATGATGACGGCACTCCCATGCAATTGAAAGACACACTCATTTATTCCGATGACGGTTCCTATATCAAGTTCGAGACTTCGGATGGTTTCCAACCTGAGTCAGGAGAGCCATGCAAAAAACTGACCGTCACCTCTTATGATGCTGACGGAACCCAGCGAAACAATTTTTTCATCACGGAAACGGAAAGAAGAGGCGATACGTCAACATACAGCATTGAAACTTTTAGTATCTCTGGGAGCCTTTTCGAAACGCTATTGGACGTAGCCACTTCCACAAAAGACACTGTCTATCAAATTGTTGAACAAATGCCTCAATATACAGGGGGTGAGGAAGCCATGATGAAGTATGTGGCAGAAAATATCAAATATCCCCAAGCAGCAAAGGATAAGAATATAGGAGGCCGCGTGTTTGTCAGCTTCGTCATCGAGAAAGACGGTAGCGTCAATGAAGTGAAAGTGATGCGTGGTATTGGCGGTGGCTGTGATGAAGAAGCGGTCCGTGTCATCAAAGGCATGCCGAAATGGAAGCCTGGCATGCAAAAGGGCAAGCCAGTCCGTGTGAATTATATGATGCCTATCAACTTTAAGTTATCGGATGACCAACCTGAGAAGCCTGCCCAACAAACTGACGCAAACAAACCAAATATGAAGCCCGACAAAAATGGCGTCTATCAGATTTGTGAACAAATGCCCGAGTTTCCCGGCGGCGTCGAAGCTTTGATGGACTTTGTAGCCAAAAACGTTGTGTATCCGCAAGAGGCCATGGACAAGGAAATCTCAGGCCGTGTATATGTGAGTTTTGTGATTGAGAAAGACGGCAGCGTTAATGAAGTCAAGGTTATGAAAGGCATTGGAGGAGGTTGTGACGACGAGGCTGTCCGTGTCATCAAAGCCATGCCGAAATGGAAGCCTGGCAAACAAGATGGCAAGCCCGTTCGTGTGAGTTACATGATGCCGATTACGTTTAAACTGCAATAATGTATTTGTTTTTCACGCAGAATTCGCAGAACTCGTTGAACCTATCAGACGCATGTTTGGCGTCGCATAGCGATTCACATAGTTCTGCGTATTCTGCGTGAGATATATTATTCAATAATCAATTGTTCCCAACGGATCTTAGGCACAAACTGCACACCGTTTTCATCGCGGTAATACGCCAGTTTGTCGCCTGCATCCACAGGTTGCAACTTGATTTTCTCGTTGCCCTTGCCGATGGCCAAAATCAAAAGTGGCTCGTAAGGCAAATTAAAGGCTTCGGTGATCTTCGCCTTGTTGAAAGCGCCAATCATGATGCCGTTCAATCCCATTTCAGTGGCTTTCAGCAACATGCTTTGCGCCGCAATGCCGAGGTCAATGTCTACGAACTTTGTTTCAGGGACGATGCTGCAAATGATGATGAAAGCTTCGGGCTCCGTGCCGGGGAAGGGGAGGTGCAGTTCGGGCAGCAAACCGCCGAGTTTCATGTTTTGCACTATGATGTCGGCCCCCGTTTCTTTGGTCACCATCTTGAAGCGAAGCACCTGCTGGTTTTTTGCCGAGGCAATCTTAGTGTTCACTGCCACGATGCGTTCCAGCATGTCGCGCTTCACCTCAAAGCTTTGGTCATAACCGCGATAACTGCGGTTTTTCTCCATTAAGGTTTCAACTGAGGTGTGTTTTACTACAGTCTTCTTGGCGCCCTTGCCAAAGACTTCCTCATAGCGTTTTTCCAGGTATCCGTCGGCCATAATTCTGAATTTTGCTGCGAAAATACAAAAAATCCTTACTTTTGTGGCATGAAAAAGCGATTGTTGCAAATCGGCTCCCTTTTAATGGCCCTTGTGGTGTTGTTCATCTCTGCAGGATGGGATGTGAAGTTCCACTATTGCACCGACGACCATCACATGATGGGCAGTTTCGGCGATGCTGCCGCTGATTGTGTGCATTGTTTGGGACACGATCATGAACATGAAATGGAAGCCTCTTTGCCGCTCGATGTTGTGCATTTCAACGCCAAATGTTGCTGTGACGACTTCGACAGTAAGGTACAATTCACCGACAACTTCGTTTTTTCGCCCGACAAACACTTGATTGTCAACCTGCAATCCATTGTCTTGCCGCATCTCGACTTAACTGATTTGTATAATCAGGTTCAAGTGGTTTTCAACCCATTATTTCAGAGAAAGACGCTCAAGTTTCTTTCCGGTCGAGAGCGGATTGTGTTTATTTCTTCGCTGAAGCTTAATCCTTTGGTTTTCTGATAATCCTCCTTGACACGAGACCGGGAACGTGTGCCCCGAGCCTTACCGTCATTGCGGAGGAACATCCGCAATCTCCTAGGCGAGAGGTTGTCTCTAATGCAGATGAGATTGCGGGTCAAGCCCGCAATGACGTCTAAAGAACGCACATACAACATCATAAACAGTATCAATATGAAAACCAAACAACTCACCCTAATAACCCTATTATTATTTGCCTTCGTCTCCACAGCCTTTGCGCAGGGATTCATCGAAGGTACGGTATATGAAGAGGCCGAAAACGGTCAACGCACGCCACTGCCAGGCGTGAACGTGTATTGGAAGATCGTCAACGAAGGCACGGTGACCGACGCCAACGGACACTACAAGATCCCGTTGCATGAGCGCATTGGATGCCTTGTGTTCAGCTGTATCAGCTATGAAAACGACACCGTGCACCATATGTTGGAACCCGCCCATTACGACCATGTTTTCCACACCATCCACGTGTTGAACGAAGTGGAGATAGCAGCTCGACAGAAAGCCTCCTACATCAACCCAATCAAAGCCATCGCTGTGCAGGAAATCTCTTCCGAAGGCTTGCGTCGCGCAGCTTGCTGCAGCCTTGCCGAGAGTTTCGAGACCAACGCCTCGGTGGACGTGGCCTACAGTGACGCCGTCACGGGTGCCAAGCAAATCGAACTGCTCGGCTTGAGTGGCCTTTACACCCAGATGATGGCTGAAAACATGCCCAATTTCCGTGGTCTGGCCTCGGCATTCGGTCTTAACTATGTTCCTGGCACTTGGATGAATGCCATCCAAATTTCAAAAGGAACATCCTCGGTCAGAAATGGTTACGAGTCCATCAGTGGACAAATTAACGTCGACTATAAGAAACCCGAATCGGGCGAGAGCGAGAAACTGTTCCTTAACCTCTATGGCAGCACGATGACCATGACAGAACTCAATTTCAACACGCGTTGGAACATGGGCCAAAATGGAAATATGATGGTTCTGGGCCATGTGAACAAGAACTTCATGCAGATGGACGGCAACGGCGACCATTTTATGGACGATCCCATGGTAACCCAAGGCAACGTTTTCTTGCGATACAACTACGCCAACAATGACTGGTTTGAAGGCATGTGGGGTGCAAAAGCGCTGAGCGAAAAACGTTATGGCGGCATGATGCATCACAACCACAGCGGTGATTCCGACAACACGACCTTCCTCATTAACACGACACGCTACGAAGCCTTCTCGAAGACAGGTTTTCTCTTTGACCGCGACGATACCAGCTTGGGTTTCCAACAGCAGTTTGTTTACCACGATTTGAAGTCCGTTTATTTCAGCAGGATGGATTATGAGGCCACCCAATTGTCCTACTATGCCAACCTGCTCTTCGATTCTTATCTGGTGAACGAACACCACAAGTATTCTTTGGGCGCGAGTTATTCTTACGACAACTATGATGAATCGCTTAACGACAGCACCTTCCAACGCATCGAGCATGTGCCTGGCGTTTTCGGCGAATATGTCTTCAACGACGACCACCACTGGAGCGTGATAGCAGGCCTCCGTGCCGACTATAACAGCTATTACCAGAAGATGCTCTACACGCCACGTCTCCACGTGCGCTTCAAGACCCACGACGAGCTGACTATTAGGGCCTCTGCAGGAAAAGGCTATCGTTCGCCTAATGTCTTGGCCGAAAACTCCACCATGATGGCCTCGGCACGACAGATTCGCATTATCGACACGCCCAAGATGGAAGAGGCATGGAACTACGGCATCAATCTGACCAAGACCTTCAGCCTCGGTTGGCGCGAACTCACTTTGGCCGCCGACTTCTACCGCACCGATTTCGTCAACCAAATCGTCCTCGACCGCGATGCCGATGCACACCAAATCCGTATCTACAACCTCAACGGCAAGTCGTATTCCAACAGCGCCCAAATCGAGGCCAACTGCGAGATTTTCAAGGATTTCGACCTCACCTTGGCCTTCCGCTACAACGACGTGAAAATGACCATTAATGACACCCTGCGCGAGAAGCCTTTCGTCAACCGTTACAAAGGCCTGGTGACGATGTCGTACGCGCCCGGCACTTGGCAGTTTGACTTCACGACGCAGTTCAACGGCGACAGCCGCGTGCCCGACTTGAGTGGCAACGCCACTGCCATGGCCAACGGTCAGAACATCGGTCGCTCGCCTTTCTATGTCATCATGAACGCACAGGTCACAAAGAAGTTGGGTAAATGCTGGGAACTCTATGTCGGTGGCGAAAACCTGACCAACTACAAACAAGACCATCCCATCATCTCGGCCGACAATCCGAACAGCGAAGACTTCGATGCTTCGATGGTCTGGGGACCGCTTTCTGGTATCCGTGCTTATTTGGGCGTTCGCTTCCAAATCAAATAAAAACTGTATTTTTGCAGTCCTAAATATGATGACAATGAAGAAAACCCTTTTGATATTTGCCGCCGCACTGATGATGGCTTCATGCGGCCAAAATGACAACACGGAACAAGCGCAAACCCAACCCGAGCAAGCAAACAAGGACATACCCATGGGCGTCCCCGTTGCTCCTATGCAACAAATCCAAGTACAAGAAAAGGGTGGGGCTAATCCTAACGTTTTGGGTGATCCCAACGGTCCCGTCCTGAAACTGGAAGAAGGCATGCCGCTCGATTTCAGCCAGCTTCAAGGCGAAAAAATGTCGGTTGGTGACCAGGTGGCTTCGCAGATCGACAGCATCCGCTACAGGGCTGAGCAGGGCAACGCCAAGTTCCAATATGTCTATGGTGTGTGTTACGAAAAAGGATGGGGTGTGGAGCAAGATGCAAAGGAGGCTTTGGCTTGGTATAGAAAAGCCGCGGCCCAGGAGTACGGTCCCGCCTACAACTTCATTGGCAACTACTATCGTATGGGCACCGTCGTGGCCGCCGATCCCAAACAGGCTTTAGAGTGGTATCAAAAAGGCGCTCAGGTCAAGGACGACCAGGCCATGCTCAACCTCGGCAACTGCTATTTCTACGGCATGGGCGTGGAGAAAGACGAAAAGGAGGCCTTGAAGTGGTGGAAAGACGCCGCTGATGCTGGCAACATTTATGCTATCTCACAGATGGGCGACTGTTACTATTTCGGTGTGGGCACCGAGAAAGACATGGCCAAGGCCGTGGAGTATTACACCCAAGCCGCCGACCATAATATCGCCAATGCACAATACCGTCTCGGCCTGTTGTATTACTCCGGCAACGGTGTGAAGCAAGACCAAACCTACGCCAAGCTGCTCATGCAAAAAGCCCGCGATGGCGGCGACAAGGACGCGCAAGCGTTTTTGGAGAAGAATTTCTGAGACATTTCTGTTTTTGCTATCTTTTCGAGTGAAATGAAGCACTTGTATATCATAGCATTGATGTTTTTGGCCATGATGGTAGCCTGTTCGCCTTCGTCACAGGTCCCTGAGCCTGCGGCCCCTCGAAGGACCGAAGGGCCGTCTGAAGAGCTGTCTGCCATCGACAGCCTGATGTGGCGGCAGCCCGACAGCGCGTTGGCGCAGTTGCAGCGGTTTGTGGCAAGCCCGGCGGCCGACAGCCTTGATGTTTTTAATGGGCATTACTGCCAGGTGCTGATCTCGGAATTGCTGTATAAGAACGACTGTGAACAAACCAACCGCGAGGATTTGCTACAAGCCGTTTCCTATTTCGACAGCCTTGTGCGCCAGACTCCCCCTTTTAAGGGGGCCGGGGGAATTAAACCACTCTCTCTCCCAAAAAATTGTGATCTCCCCTTCCTCACCGCGCGCGCCCATTATATTAATGGTGTAGGCTACTACGAACACGACAGCGTGGTGGAGGCCTGCAAGGAATACCTGAAGGCATTGGAGGTTATGGAGGAGCATTTTGAGGAAAAGGAGCTGGTAGAAGAAAAAGCAAAGTTTATTGCTTTGACATACACGCATTTAACGGAACTGTTTTCCGACATGTATTTACATGAACAAGCCATCTTTTTCGGCAAACTATCTTTACACTATTTTTACAAATACGGAGCCTTTCCTCAACATATTGCATGGTCTTTTGATGAAATCGGATTACATTTTGATATTTTGCATAATTATGATAGCGCCGAGTACTATTATAAAGAAGGAGTGATGGTTTTGTCTGACACAAATAGTTTGTCATATAGAGACATTATGGCACATCTAGCTTTTTTATCTTATAAAAAGGGAAATGACATAAAACCATCATTGCATCAATTATTCTCTATATTATCACAATCTGAAAGCAAACAAGAATACGCATCGCGTTGCTTAACTATTGGAGAAATCTATTATCACGAAAGAGAATTCGATTCGGCTTGGATTTATTTGAATAGTGTTTTTGACCTAAGCGAAATAATTGGTGCAAAAAAGCAGGCAGCAGAATGGCTTGTTGAGATATGCAAAGCAGAGTATTTTATGTGTGACGTGTCTAAATATGCTGAGTTTTTGCTTCCTTTTGCCAACCAAGAAGAGAATAATAGTGGATTGAAATCTCAATTAATAGAGTTGCATAATAAATACGAGCAAAAGGATTTGGAGCAACGACATCATCGTGAAATAATGAAACATGCAACCCAAGGCCTATTGGCCCTTGTGGGATTGTTGATCATATTAGTGATTATCGTTATCTTATACCGAAAGAACAAACGAAGCAGGAAAAAGCTTGAAGTTCAGATGGAAGTTGAACGTCAGGCTCATAAGATACAGCAAGCGGCATTGGCTGGAAGGTTGAAAAGAAGCAATGCTGCATTAAGAGAGCAGGATAAGAAAAAAACCAGAGACCCTCAAATATCATCTATCAAAGGGCAAATCGTAGTAGAGAACTATGCTGATGAACCTATTTGCCAGCACATACTTACTGTTTGTAACGACAAGAATAAACCTATCAAATCTTCTGTCCCTGTATCTGCTTACAAAGACATTGCCCTCAGCGATGCACAAAAAGCGCAGCTTAAAGAGGCTGCTACACGACATTACAGCGTGCTATTTAAGAAATTGAAGCAACTATACCCTGAATTGAAGGAAAAGGATCTCTTTTATTGCAATTTATGCCTTCTTGGATTGGATAATGTTCAGATCGCTGTTATGACACAGCTTTCGTATAGAACCGTGTGGGAAAGAGAAAAGCGTCTGCAGCATATATTCCAAAAGGAAGACAAAATAGCAGTTATACTTAATGAGATTTTGATTAATTGACAATCAAGTTCTTAACTAAAAATCCAAATAAACCAAATCTGTAATTTCTTGACAAAAGGATTTTGTCAATTGTAGTTTTGCATCGTGATTTTAAACCTAAATTACATACAAAATCGTATAGCCATGAAACAACCAATCCTTACATTAGCCATTATTCTTGCATCTTTCCTTGCCCATGCCCAAGACAACAGCCTTGATACTTTGGGGCATGATTTCACCACTGTTTTTGTGTACGAAGAAGTGCCGCACCTGTTTAGAGCGCACAAATGCCTGACCCTGTTGGAGAAAGCAGATGGCGACATTATCGCAGACATGTATTTCAGGATTAGGGACCCTTCAAATAACACCATTAATAATCTTTGCAATGGCTTCTATACAATCTCAAGACAGAATTTCAGCGTCGTTGACTCCACCTTCCTTGATGCAGACCCAAGCCTCATGGAAGACAACACCTCCTCCATCCCGCTGTTGGCCTGCGACCCCGATGGCACAGGATACGTCTATGCGAAGTTCGTCACCAAAACCTACGACAAGGCAAGAGGCAACTGCACTTGGCTGGAGATCATGCACTGTGACGAAAACTTCCACTTCGACGAAGACGTGGCCTACGTGACATTGGAGGAAAAGGCTTCAGGGTCGCCACAATCCCTGTTCTTGGAAAAGAATGAAAACATCGTGGCGCGGTATGTCCTTGACGGGGTGCCCGTCGTCGCCCGCGTCCGCCTCGACGGCACGCTCCTCGACAAAAGACCACTGTCCGACCTCTTCCATGGCGACAGCTGGAGCATTAGGGGAATGGCGACCTACAACGAATCGCCGCTGCAATACGCCATCTACGGATGGGACACCACACCTGAAGGCGACACTACATTCCTGGCTCACGTGGTCGACTCGACGTTCAACCTGCTGGAGACCATCGTCCCAGAGAGCGAGTCAGGGCCCTACCATTATTTCGACGACATGGTCAAGATGCTTCCCTACGACGACGCCTACTTCGTCGTCTCCAAGTACTACAAGGACAACCAGCCCATGAACGGGCTGCGCATAGCGAAGTACGACAAGGCAAGCCATGGACTGCTTTGTGACACGCTGCTTCTGTCACAGCCTGTATTCACCGATCTGACCAAATGTGCATTCCCCATTGGATTGCAAAAAACGAGCGACGGCAACCTTTGTTTAGCCTATAGGTCATGTAATGTGGATACTAGAGGACACATCTATGTGATGAAAATGGACGCCAATCTGAACATGAAATGGTTGCGTCAATGCTATACAATGAAGAACTATGAGACGGTCCAATTCTATAGGATGCAAATGCTGGAGTATGGTGTATTCTTGACCTTCCAACACACATGGGTGGCGCTTTTCTCAGGAAATCGACATTATACAATGATGTTCCTCATCAACGATAACGGCACCAATGGCACTCCCGAAATGGATAAATACATCCGCCCCTACGCCTTCTACCCCAACCCCACCCAAGACCAACTCCACCTGCAGTACTCGCCCGACGTGCAGCCCAAAGCCATCGAGCTCTATGACCTGCAAGGGCGCCTCGTGCGCAAACAAGGCCAAGGCTTGGAAAACATAGAACTGCAAGGCCTTACCACCGGACAGTACCTAATGAAGGTCACGATGGAGGACGGAAAGACCTACACAGACAAGGTGGTGAAAGAATGAGTTATTTGCAACCAGAAAAACATGTAGAGACGCGCCACGGCACGTCTCTACGTTTTTTACGCTTTCGTCAAAGCGGCAGCGCCAAGGATGGCCGCGTCGTTGTCGGACAACTCCGAAACACGAATCTGCACGCTGTCCTTGAAGATGAAGCAGAGGTGTTCCTCGAACGACTTGCGAGCGGGTTCGAGCAATACGTCGCCTGCCTTCACCGGGCCACCAAACAGGAAGATGGCCTCAGGACCACTGAAAGTGACGGCATTGGCCATGGCGATGCCCAACAGATAGCCTGTCTTCTCAAACACCTTGATGGCTAAGGGGTCGCCGTATTTGGCGGCGTCGCCCACCATCTTGCTGGTGAGTTCCTCGGGGTCGACCTTGCGAAGGGCACCGTCATATTCAGGCATGCTTTCCATCATCTCCAAAGCCGTACGACGGATGCCTGTAGCCGAGCAATAGGTCTCCAAACAACCTTTGTTGCCGCATCCGCATTGACGTCCTTCGGGGATCAGGATGGCATGGCCCAACTCGCCAGCACCACCGGTCTTGCCTAGCACCAGTTTGCCATCGACCACCACACCGCTACCTACTCCCGTGCCAAGGGTGAACATGATGAAATGCTTCATGCCTTTGGCACCGCCATAGACGAGCTCGCCGTATGCGGCCGCATTGGCGTCGTTGGACACCACCACAGGCACATCGATGTACGACTTAACCATGCGCACCAAGTCGATCACGCCCTTGAAATTCAGGTTGGAGGCATTCTCGATGCAGCCTGTGTAGTAATTACCCACAGGCGCTGCAATGCCGACGCCGTCGATGGCTTCGATACCATTTTCCTGCATCAGCAACTTGATCTGTTCACAGATGTCAGCCACATAAATGTCGGCGTCGTAATACTTGTTGGTTGGGAGGTTCTTCTTGGCCATCACACGGCCGTCGTCGCGCACCAACCCAATGTCGGTGTTGGTGCCGCCAATGTCGATTCCTATGGAATAAGTGTTCATGATAAGGTCGGTTTTTGAAGTGGCTAAAATACGGTTTTTTGCTTTACCTTCCAGAAAAAATGAAAACAAGAGAAAAAAATCGGCATAAAAATGCTACTTTTGTAGGTCAAAAACCCATACCCATGAAAAGATGTTTTCCCTTCCTGATGGCTTTGTTGTTGCTGGCCGCTTGCCAGAAGAAAGAAGCCGACCTGACCACCACTTTCGAGAAGTCAGGCTTTTTAGAGACAGACAGTTACGAAGGCACGATCAGTTTTGCCAAACAGCTGGCCAAGCAATTTGACGAAGTGCATTACCAAACCATTGGGCAGACCGCCCAAGGACGTGACATCCCCCTGTTGATTGTTGATGAAAAAGGTTACACCAACCCGAAGAAGATCCGTCGGAGCGGAAAGAACATCATTTTGGTGGAATCGTGCATACATCCCGGTGAGCCCAATGGCAAGGATGCCATGTTCCTCCTTGTCCGCAACATGTTGAGCGGAAGAGAACATCGTGATCTTTTGGACGATTTCTCTTTCCTTTTTCTCCCCGTGTTGAGTCCCGACGGACTGGCCAACTTCTCGCCTTACAACCGCATCAACCAGAACGGTCCGAAGCAGATGGGCTGGCGCGTGAATAGCCAAGGCCTGAACCTCAACCGCGACTTCACCAAACTCGACTCGCCCGAGCTGAGGGCTTTTACTGCTTTGTTCAACAAGTGGCAGCCTGACCTGTTTTTCGACACCCATGCCACCGATGGCGCTGATTACCAATATGTAACCACCTATTCCGTAGAGAATTTTGGCAACTACGATCCTTCGATAACCGCTTGGCTGAGCGAGGTATGGGAACCCAAGATCGGTCCTGCCATGATGCGTTATGGCATGCCGGTCACGCGCTATATCGAGTTCCAACCCTGGGGCGACCCTACGGCATCGCTTTATGACGAGAGCTTTTCGGCTATGTTCTCAGAGGCTTATACCACGGCACGCAACTGTCCTGGCATCTTGCTGGAAACGCACATGCTGAAACCCTACAGAGACCGCGTGCTGTCGACTTACAACATGATTGTGGAGACACTGAGAATCATTCGTGACGATAAGGATGGTTTCAATAAAGCATTGACCCAAGCCAAGAAAAACGACTTGACCCTCAAGGAGATACCCATCAACATGCAACCCGAGTTGAACGACACGATTTGGGAAAACTTCTTGGGTTATCATTTCGATACGGTGCAGAGCGACATCACCGGCGGTTGGTACTATGCCTACGATACGATGCGCCCAGAAACACGCAAAGTCCGTCGGGTGCTTTCCACGCGACCCGAGAAGACCCTGTCGGTGCCCAAGGAATACATTATCCCGGCACAATACAGCGAGGTCATAGACATCGTCAAGGCGCATGGTTTTGAAATGAATCTGTTGAAGAGCGAAAAGACCTTGACCGTCAACACCTACCGTTTCAGCAACGTGTCGTTTATGCCACGGCCCTCCGAAGGACGTTGCCGTGTGGCCCATGCCGACGCCGAGGAGATCACCAAGGAAGTCACCTTCCCCAAGGGCTCAGCCGTGGTGAAGACCTCGCAAAATGGTGTCCGTCTGCTGATGAACCTGTTGGAACCCGAGATGCAAGGCTCGTTGTTTGAGTGGGGTTTCTTCAGCCATGTGTTGCAACGTGTGGAGTATTTCGAAATCTATAAGATGGAGCCTATGGCCAAGGCCATGCTCGCCGCTGACCCCTTCCTCGAAGAGCAGTTCAACGCTTGGAAGGCCTCCTTCCCGAAAGGCCAACAGCCCTCGCAATACGAGGTCATGAACTGGTTCTATGAACGCTCGCCCTATTGCGATAAGAATTATCTGGTCTATCCTATAGGAATGGTGAGATAAAAAGTGGCGAAAAACCTGATTTTGAAGCAAAATACAAATCGATGAAAACCAAACGAACCTTCCTTGCCATTTCCATCCCCTGTGGCACAGAAT
Source organism: Candidatus Alcium sp. F082 (assembly GCA_001543395.1). GTDB lineage: Bacteria > Bacteroidota > Bacteroidia > Bacteroidales > F082 > Limimorpha. Next base: position 17,947 of record LPNG01000011.1, read on the forward strand.
TTCCTGTATTGGTGGAAAAACTGAAGAAAAACCTTCAGCATGAGCATTATATCAACTATGTGAAGACCAATCAGATCCACCTGACGTTGAAGTTCTTGGGCGAGACCCCCGAAGACGACATTCCTGCCATTGTCGAGGCCTGCAGGAAAGTGGCCAAAAACCACAAGCCTTTTACGATGGACTTCGACCGTACGGGACTCTTCGGCAGCAACCACGTGCCGCGTGTGCTTTGGCTTGGCATGAATGACCGACCCAAGGCATTGTTCGACCTTGAGGCCGACCTTTTGGATGCCTTTGACGACTTGGGCTATCTCCGCGACCGACAGAACTTTGTGCCGCATCTCACCGTGTGTCGTATCAAACAACTTATTGACAAACAGTTCTTTATGCAGATTTATAACAGCATCGAGCAAAAGCCTTATCTCCATGCCGATGTGAAGGAACTGATCTATTTCCAGAGTTTTCTGCAGCCCACGGGACCTTTTTATAAGGTTCTCAACAAGATACCGCTGGGATGATTTGGCACTAAATTTGCCGTAAAACGCCCTGTGCAACGAAAAAAAGCACTACTTTTGCAATTTATTAGCATTATCTGGAGTTATAGAGAAAAATTCGATAAAAAATGAAAAGTAAAATCACAACCGTCATGATGGTTCTTCTGGCCGCTTTCATCACGCTGGGAGGTACCACCAGTTGCAAGAGCAAGAAGAGACTTGCCCGTGAAGCCGCTGAGGCCGAGTACAAATCAAGAGTTGAACAAGCCGTGAAGGACCTGAATGCCATCCTCGACGACGAGACCCTTTGGAGCCTCGAAGAGAAGGAAGCCCGTGTGCAGACCATCAAGGACTGGAACCTGCAGAACGCCGAAGTCGACGACTTGCTCTTCCAGGTGGAGAAGAAACTCGCCCGTGAGCGCGCCCAGAAAGACGAAGAGGAGCGTCGCGCCGCCGAAGAACGCGAAAAAGCCAATGCCGCCGATGTCGTACTCGGGCGTAATTTCAACAACATAGCCCATGCCAGCAGCGTCTCTCAGGCCAACCGCATCATCAACGAGACGTTGGATATGTTTGAGTCGCCCAATGTGCCGGTGCTCATCATCATCAAGCAGAACGCTGGCTTCAACGACTACGACCGTCCGACCACCATCGAGCAGTACCTCAACTACGTGAAGGACCAAAAGAAGGCCACGGAGAAGGTGCACGAAATCAAATACAACAACAGCGGAAAGATTAACGAAATAGAACTGATAAAGAGATGAAAAAGATCATTGCCACATTAGTGATTGCCTTGTGCGTTGTGGGTAGCGCCATGGCACAGGACGAACTGAGTTTCGAACGTAAACAGGCCATCGACAGCCTTGCCTTGGAGAAGGTGAGAGACCTGAGCAAATACATCAAAATCGTCGGATCGAAGGAAACGCCTTTCAGCGAGGCCAACCGCGTCATTGACCGCGCCGAGGACTTCGCTGGGTTCCAACAAGATCACCTATTACCGTGTCCGCAAGTACATGGAACACCTGATGCGCCTCAACTACGACCGCGTCGAGATCGAGTGGTACAACATCGAGTATGTCAGCGACCTTCAGCGTCAGCCCGACGGCACCTATGTGGGCGTCATCACCATCTTCCAGACCTTCAGAGGCTATGACAAGGAAGGTAACCTGGCTTACAAAGACACCACCAAGAAAGACATCACCGTCTATGTGAAGCGCAAGGAGACCCAAATCGGTGGCCGCACCATCGGTTTCTGGGATGTGTTGCTCGGCGACATGCGCGTCAAGGAAACGACGAATAGATGAGAATTGTAAGAAATATTGTCCTATTGGCACTTACCATCGCCTTCGTCTGGCCTGCTGCAGGTCAGACGATTGGCGATTTTAAGATGGATGAGACCGAGCTCTATGCCATGACCAAACAGATGGGTCAGTTCATGCGTAGGTTCAACTACGAGGAAGACCAGTTCGGCTACAAACTCAACCCCCAAGACCCCAAATACCGCAACAACGAGATGCGTCGCAAGTCACTGCCCATCCTCTTCGACCAGGAGAAATATGGCACGCAGACCGAATTGCAGCGCTATTTCATCGAGGACGTCACCAAGAGCGACTCGTCGTACATGACTTTCCTCGGCGGCCGCTGGTATTCGGAGGTCTCCACCACCTTCAAATACAACGGAAAAGACGTCAACGTGATGCTCTTTTTGGCCGTTGAGAAGGAAGGCTTAGGATCAAAATGGGTGCTCACCAACGTCTATTTCTCAGAGTTCAACAAACTCTTCCCTAGTGGTGAGATGGCCGAAAAAGAAAAGCACTTCCTGCATCCCATGAGCCACGAACTCGACTTCATGAACATCTACAAGGCCTTCCAAGACCCCAACGTCATCGAATACTATGCCTCAAAAGAATTCCAGCCCGATTATCTGACCCTGTTTTTCTACGAGATCAAGAAAGGTCGGCTTGTGTTCCAGCATGTCGATTCGGTAAAGTTCCACGTCCTGCAGATCAAGGACTGGTATTTCGAGGTGTCGTGGTTCAACCGCTCGGGCCTCAATTCCGGTTGGCTCATGTCGAATGTCATTTACATGCCGGAAAAGGAAAAAGTTAATTTGATTAAATTCTATCAACCATGAAAAAAATAGCTGTACTCGCTATATTTTTGTTTGGCCTGGCTATGGGTAGTCAGGCACAGAAACTGTCGAAAGACGAAGTCGCCAAATATGAAAACGAAATTAAGGCCATGCTCACCTATTTGGAGGAGACAATGAATTTCCTTGGTGACAGCACTGCCAGCGCCGCGGAGAAAGAAATCGTATTCACTGAGAGCTGGAGCAAGATCTTCATTGACGACAAGGTACAGATCGAGGACGACCTTGATGTGAACCGCACTTCTCCCATCAACAAGGACGTGCAGGCTTACCTGAAGGATATCGACTTCTTCTTCAAATGGGCTGTCTTTAAATTCGATTTGCAAAGCATAGCCAACAACACCCGCGATGACGGCAGCATTTTTTTCAAGGCCACGCTGACCCGCCATCTGACGGCCAAGACCATCAACGACGAAGCCATCGACAACGCTAAGAATCGTTACGTTGAAATCAACCTCGACCGACAGAAGAACAGCATCAAGATAGCGAGCATCTATACCAGTAAGATCAACGAAAAAGAAGCCCTCCGCAATTGGTGGAACAGCCTCTCGCAAAACTGGAAGAACCGCCTGGGTAGCGACGTCTTGTTTGACGACGGCACGCCTTTGTCGGAATTCAACACCGAAGGCCTCACCGATTACAGCGCTCTTGATGCCAAGTTGAAGCAGGTCAGCCAGAAGCAGCGTCTTGACATCTCTGGCATCCGTGAAATCATCACCCTTGAACCCCTCAGCGAGCTCTCCGACCTTACCTGGCTGGATGTCTCCGAGACCTCTATCGAAGACCTTTCGCCCGTGCGTAACCTCAACAAACTCGAGGTGCTGCGTGCCAACTCCACATTGATCAACGACCTCTCGGCTTTGAAATACAACCTTATGCTGAAGGAGCTTGAAGTGGCCAATACGGGTGTTGAAGACCTTTCGGCACTCACCACCTTGCGTCGCCTCGAGAAACTCAACGTGGCCAATACCCAAGTCAGCAAGATATCCAACCTGAAGAGCTGCCCCGACTTGACCCTGGTTAACTTGGGTGGTACGCGGGTCTCAAGCATTGGCATTTTGCAGGATTTGACCAAATTGAAAAGCATCGACATCAGCAACACTTCGGTCCGTGACCTCGGTCCCATTTCCAACCTGAAAGACCTCCAGAGTCTCAATATCTCGGGTTCTGCTGTCAGTAATTTGAATGCGTTGAGCGAGATGGACAACCTGCGCGAACTCTACTGCAGCAACACTTCCATCTACGACCTCAGTCCCTTGAAGAGCCACCGTCGCTTGAGCAAGATCTACTGTGACCACTCAGGCATCCATGATGCCGAAGCTAGTGCCTTCACCAAGGACAACCCCTTCACGCTGGTCATCTTCGATACCGAGGCGTTGAAAAACTGGTGGAACGACCTCCCCATCTATTGGAAAGCGGTCTTCTCGAAGCAGATCAAAGTCGGACAGGAACCGACCACCGAGCAACTGCACCAGATCATCAACCTACAGGAACTCGACCTCTCAGGCAACACCTTCCTGCAGAGCCTGATGCCCGTGAGCCGTTTGACCAACCTGAAGTCACTCAACATCGCCTATACCGAGATCCCCAACCTATTTGCCATCCAAGGGCTGGCCAACCTCGAGTCGCTGAATATCTCACATACCTACATCAACGACCTCAAGCCTTTGCAGGAAATGACCAACCTGAAGCAGCTAAATATCAGCAGCACACCTGTCAACAACCTCTCGCCTTTGGCTAACGACAACAGTATCGAGGTGGTTTTGGCCGACAGCACCATCATCGGTCGCTCGCAGGTGGTCGCCCTCAAGGAGCGTCAGCGTCAGGTGAACGTGGTCTATCAGACGGAGGCTTTGCGTACGTGGTGGGCTGGGCTCGACCCCATTTGGCAAGCCATCTTCCGCAACGCCGCCTCGCTGCAAACGGATATGCCCGACGCCCTTGGGCTGCAGCGTGTCATCGACTTGAGGGAGTTGGAGATCGGCACGGAATTCCCCATTGTTTCTTTGGATCCGCTCACCGACCTCATGTGGCTTGAAAGACTCACCATCAACAACCAAGGCGTTCACGACCTGACGCCATTGGCCCACAAGGAACACCTGATTGAGCTCAACGCACAGAACAACCCCGTCAGCAGCTTGAAGCCTATCGAGGAAAGCACATTGTTGGAGTTGCTCAACATCGAGAACACGCAAGTCGACGATTTGGCCCCGCTCTCGAAGATGAACAACCTCATCACGCTCAACGCCAGCGGCACGCCGGTAAAGTCGTTGAAGCCTTTGTCTGGACTGATGCGTTTGGAGAACCTCTTTGTCAACAATACCAACGTGCGCAGCATCTCGCCCGTCGAAAACATTCCTTCGTTGAAACAGCTGAAGGTTTACAATACCAAGGTGAAGAAACGTGCCGTCGAGTCGGTGCAGCAAAAACGTTTGGATTTGAATATCATCTTTTATTGATAACAACTCACCAAAAACACAGTTGTCTTATGAAGAAATTGGCATTTATCCTTGTGGCTGTTCTCGCTTTGGCGGGTTGCAAGAAAAAAATCGACGGTTGCGTTGAACATGAATACGATCATTGGCTACTGCCCAAAGTTGTTAATGAGTATCTTCCCTACCAAAAAGGGCAGCAACGGCTGTTCCTCAACGATAACGGAGACTCCCTTCGCTTCGAAGTTCGTACTGCCCGTTTGTTGAATTATGATTCCGCTCACTATACGAAGGTTTATAATTCTTGTTATCCTACAGGTGGGATAATTGGCCCAATGGGGGAAGTATATCTTGTCGAAGTGCCAGAAACCTATATGGAGGACCATAGCAGAAAAGGTGTGTATTTACAATTTTATGGTGATGGCACTGAAAACGGAGAAATCGGCTGGCTTCATTTTTCTATGATTCCGTCTATGTATCCTTCAAATAACTATCCCATAGATTCTGAACGGTATAATGGAGATATCTCAGGATTGGCTGATACGATTTCTTTGGATAGAGAAGAAAACAATTATCATTTGATTAATGCTATTCTTGTGAAAGGAAAAGGTCTGGTCAGTTACCTGGACAACCGCGACAACGGAGAGTGGCATTTGGTGGAAGAATAATCATTGCTTCATACGATTAATGAAATTTCGCCTTTTGGAAAGTAAAACCCTTTCCAGAAGGCGAAATCTTTTATTGTATCAGTTTCCTTTGTTTCGAATAGTTTAATTTCGTATTTTTGCAAAATCTTGAATTTTAAATATTAAATCTTAAATACAGAATTATGGAAATCAGAAAATTAGAAGAAATGTTTGAGGTTTTGCGCAGCAAACCCAAGAAACGCCTTGTGGCTGCCTATGCCAACGACGACCACACCATCTGTGCAGTGAACGCTGCCGTTAAGGAAGGTCTCATCGAAGCCACCCTCCTTGGTGATGAAAACGTCATCAAAGAAGTGTGCAAAGCCGAGAACATCGACCCCAACAATTTCAAAATCATCCACGAGCCTGTTGACGTGAAAGCCGCTGCCATGGCTTGCGACCTCATCAATGCCGGCGAAGCCGACATCCTGATGAAGGGCCTGCTGCCCACCGATAAGTATATGCGCGCCATCCTCAACAAGGAACGCGGCCTTTGCCCGCCCAACGTGACCTTAGCCCATGTCGCCGTCATAGAGAACCCCAACTACCACAAGCTGATGGTAGCTTCCGACTGCGCCATCATCCCGCTGCCCGACATCAAGCAGAAACAGCAATTGCTCAAATATGTGACCACCGTTGCCACCAAGCTGGGTGTCAGCTGCCCGAAGGTCGCCATGGTGACCGCCACCGAGCAGATGAGCGCTGGCATCCCTGCTTGCGTCGATGCCGCCATCATCTCAAAGATGAACGAGCGTGGTCAGATCAAGGGTTGCATCGTTGAAGGCCCCATCAGCCTCGACCTCGCCACCGACGCCGAGACGGCTGCCATCAAGGGCATGAAGAGCCCTGTGGCTGGCGATGCCGACTGCCTCGTGTTCCCCAACCTCGAAGCCTCTAACGTGTTCTATAAGTGCTGCACCAAGTTCGACAAGAGCGAAGTGGGTGCCATGCTCATGGGCGCCAAGGTGCCATGTGTGCTGAGCTCGCGCGGCGACACTTCGAAGACGAAGCTGTATTCCATCGCCCTGGCCGCTATGATGGCATAAACAAACCAAAAAACATAATATTATGGCATACAAAATCTTAACGATAAACCCAGGTTCCACCTCGACTAAGATTGCTGTGTTCGAAGGTGAGGAACAAGTCTTCAAGAAGAACCTCAAGCACAGCGCTGAGGAAGTCGCGAAATTTGAGCACATCTCCGACCAGAAGCCCTTCCGCACCGAAGCCATCATGCGCGAGCTGAAAGAGGCTGGCATTGATGTCAAGCAAATGGATTGCATCGTTGGTCGTGGTGGCTTGCTCCGTCCCCTCGTCTCGGGCGTTTACGAGGTAAACGACCTTATGATTAAGGACCTTACCGATGGTTATAGCGGTGAGCATGCCTCCAACCTCGGTGGTTTGATTGCCAACGACATCGCCAAGGAAATTGGCGTGAAGGCCTACATCGCCGACCCCGTCGTGGTCGACGAGATGGATGAGGTGGCACGCTACTCGGGTCACCCGCTGTTCCCGCGCATCTCCATCTTCCATGCCTTGAACCAGAAGATCATTGCCCGTCAGTTGGCCAAAGACCTCGGTCGCAAGTATGAGGACATGAATATCATCGCCATCCACCTCGGTGGCGGCATCTCGGTCAGTGCCCACAAGAAAGGTCGCGTGGTCGATACCAATAATGCCTTGAACGGCGACGGTCCTTTCACGCCTGAACGCGCAGGTAGCTTGCCTGCCGGCTTCCTTGTCGATGCCTGCTTCAGCGGCAAATACACCAAGAAGGAAATCGGCCAGATGCTGAAAGGCAAAGGCGGCTTCGTCGCTTACCTTGGCACCAACGACGCCCTCGAGGTGGAGAACGCCGTGAAGGCTGGCAACAAGGAATGGGAGAAGGTCTACAAGGCCATGGCCTATCAAGTGGCCAAGGAAGTCGGTGGCCTTGCAGCGTCGGCTTTCAGCATGGATGTGGATGCCATCTTCCTCACGGGCGGTATGGCCTACGACAAGGGTTTCTGCGCTTTGGTGAAGAGCCATGTGGAGAAGATCGCTCCCGTTTACGTCTATCCTGGCGAAGACGAGATGAAAGCATTGGCATTGAATGGCCTGCGTGTCCTCAACGGCGAGGATACACCGAAGGTCTACCAAGCCTAATTCCCGGCGCAGGCGGCAGTAGCCGCACTAATGGTAATACCTGGGATATTTTCCAATTGATGCCCACACGATTCAAGTGTGGCACCCGTGGTAAGCACGTCGTCGATAAGGAGGACGTGCTTTCCTTTTAGTTCGTCGGCGAAACACACTTCGAAGATGTCCTTCACGTTTTGATAGCGTTCCTCGGCCGATTTTTTGGTCTGTGTGGCCGTGTTGACAGCACGGATGAGGTATTTGTCGCCGATGGCAATCCCGGTGACCTCGTGGATGCCTTGGGCGATCATCAGGCTTTGGTTGTAGCCGCGCTGACGCTCGCGTTTGGGATGCAAGGGTACAGGGATGAGATAGTCGATGCCTTGAAACAAAGGCGCATCTTTTATGGTTTCCCCTAATTGTTGCCCAAGGAAAATGCCCGCATCCTTGTTGCCTTTGTATTTCAGTTCGTGGATGAGGTGCTGTACTTTGCCGGATTTTGCGAAAAAGAAAGCTGCAGTGACAGCGTGAAATCTAACCCGTCCATAAATGGTTTGCGCCAAGGGGTTATCAGGGTTCAGTTCGTACCCCGTCTTAGGCAGCAGATAGCGGCATTTCAGGCAAACCGTCTTTTCGTCTTTGAGTAAGGCTTCGCCACAGGCGGCGCAGACGCGAGGATAAAATAGGTTGATGATGCTATTGAGCCAATCGCGGAAGGTCATGGTTTTGTCTTATTGCCCTATGCGGATGTATTTCTTTCGGGGTACCATCGCCTTGGGTTTGCCCGTTTCGGCGGCTTCGTCGAGTTCATACGTCTTGTAATCGACAGAGAAATCGAGTGAGTCGGGGAGGAGCTCGTCGGTGCGGCCTTGCTCACGCAGCACTTCGTTATACATGCGGCGGTTGCGTCGCAGTGTGGCTTGGCGTCGTGCCGATTTGTTGTATTTGTCGTAGAGGTATTGTATCGGACTGGCTGTTATGGTGACCATGCCGTTGCCCGATGGCGCACGGCTTAGCCATAGGTCGTTAAGGTCTTCGTTCAAACGTTTGATCTCGTCTGGGGTCTCGATGCTGGGCATGGTGACGAGCATCTCCTTAAAAGATTCGTAGTTGGTAAAGGGGAGCACGGTCACTTCGCGTAGCGTGATGGTCTCGGGAAGCAAGCGGATGACGAGGGTGTCGGCGCTGGTGAGCGTTGAGTCGATGGCGATAAGGCGTCGTGTATATCCGACGCAACTCACCCAAAGCGTGTCGACCCTACGGGCTTGTATGTGGAACTTACCCTGTTGGTTGGTGATGGTGCCGCAATGCGCCATCTTGCTGATGATATGGGTGTTGCGTATGGGGCGTAGGCTGTCGGCGGTGACCACGTAGCCGTAGAAATCCATCCGTTTGTGTTGAGGCTCGTCAACGTTTTGTGCAACGGCGACGAGGCAGCATAACATCAGGGATAATATGAGTAATAGTTGTTTCAATCCTTGCGGTTTGGGATGCTAAATTACGACAATATAACGGAAGAATTCGCAAATTAGTTTATTCCTTCTGAATCATTTTCTCCAAGCGGGCATACCAATCCTCGCCGAACTTGCGCACCATCGCTCCTTTGAGGAACTTCCACAACGGAATGCCCTCATGTTCGCCTTTGCGCTTGGCGGGCACGCAGACGCTCCATTCGTGATAAAGGATGTGCGTGAAGCCGTCTTTTTCGACTAGGCGGATGGGGTAGAGGTGGCAAGAGATGGGTTTCCAGAAGTCGCATTTGCCTTCCAGATAGGCCTTCTCGATGGCGCAGAGGGCGGTTCCGTTCTCGTGGAAATAGACGAAAGCACATTCCTCGCCGTTCACCAAGGGCGTGACGAGTTCGCCTGTCTCGTCGTAATCGTAGACATCGTTTTCTTCAATCACTTTGATGCCTTCGGGCCTCATATACGGCTTTATGGCTTCGAGGTTGTCTTCAATCCGTTCTATTTCAGCGGCTTCGAGAGGTGCGCCGGCATCGCCAGCCACACAGCACCAGCCTTTGCAGCGCGGCAGGCAGCAACAAAACTGTGCATTCAGGAATTCGTCAGTGACGACTACATTGTCGAGGATAATCATGCTGCAAAATTAATTTTTTTCTAAAAACACTTGCCATGTAAAACAAAAGTTGTAACTTTGCAGCGCAAAGTACTTTAAAAACCATGGAAAACAAGGAAGCTCTCAATACGCTGAACGACATCAAGGATATGATGGAGCGTTCATCCAAATTCAAGGCTATCAGTGGATTATCAATCGTCATTGTAGGGATTCTGGCCTCGCTGGTGTCGGCCTACATCTATTTCTTCTTGGGCGATTATCACATCAATACCCCTTCCAAGTGGCGCACCACTATTGTTGTGGCTCTTGTACTTTTGGTTGTGGCCTTCTTGACGGTGTTCCTCATGGCCTATTTGAAGGCCAAGCGTCATCAGCTTCGCTTCACCATGGACGCGACTATGCGTCGCCTGTTGGTCAATTTCTTCGTGCCGATGCTTGCCGGTGGTTTGCTTTGTATGGCCTTGTTGCTGCAGCAACACTATGGCCTCGTCTCGTCGATAACGCTGATATTCTATGGCTTGGCACTCATCAGCGCCAGCCATTTCAGTTATCCTGCCTTGCGCTATTTGGGTTATGCCGAGTTGGCTTTAGGCCTCATCGATTGCTTCTTGGTCGATTACGCCCTGCTGACTTGGTTCATCGGCTTCGGGGTGCTGCACATCGTTTTCGGAATCGTTTTCATGCTGAAATATGAAAGGAGCAAGTGAGCCATGATTGCCAATTTGGATGGTTTGAACAAGGCTTTTGAGAGCAAGATCAGACTCGGCATCATGTCGGTGCTGATGGCCAACGAGTCGGTCGACTTCACCACGATGAAGTCACTGCTCGAACTCACCGACGGCAACCTGGCCAGCCATGCCCGCAGCCTTGAGGAGTTGGGTTACATCCGCTGCGAGAAGAAATTCATCGGCCGTAAGCCCAACACGAGTTATGCCATCACTGATTTGGGAAGGGCTGCGTTTTCGGCACATATACAAGCACTTGCCTCATTTGTCAATAGCCAACAATAACAGACTCTTTTTTTTGATATATCAACTTTGAATTTCAAAGTACTTTATAAATTAAAACAAACCATTAAAACTAAACATCATGACAACAGAAGAAAACATGGAAGTTTTGGGAGCCCAAAAAGAGGAAACCCAGAACAAGCAAAACAAGGGACAAAACGAAAAGAAAGCCCGTCCGGGTTT
>LPNG01000011.1:29137-83970 GCA_001543395.1 Candidatus Alcium sp. F082
AATGGGCTGGACCTCAAACGGTCATAGGACCAGTAATCAAGATCTATTATTCTGAAGAGAAAGACAACAAAAAAGAAACCTACGCCAAGATTGTGTTGCCCGAGCAACTGGATGTGAAAGGCGACGTGAAGACCAAACTCTTGAAACGCGGCATCTACGACTTCACCGTATACGAAACTGCTCTTGACCTTACGGGGCAGTTCAAGTTACCCAATGACTTCGAGAAAATGCTGGATGGACATGAATGGTGTTTCGAGAAAGCCAAGATCGTTGTTGGCCTGCCCAACCTGCGCGGTTTGAGCGACAATGTGGCACTCAATTTTGGCGGGATAGCCTACGACATGGTTGCTGAAACAGGTAACTTGAAGGGCCTGTCTTGTGAGGTTGACCTTTCGCGAGTTTTGGAAGGCGAAGCCGTTGATTTTTCGTTGGTTTTACCTTTCAAAGGCGCAGGAGATCTTATGTTTGCGCCTTTCGGACAAACTACTACGGTCAGCCTGACCTCGGATTGCGCAACGCCGAGTTTCACTGGCTATTATCTGCCCGACGAACGTCAGGTGACCGACACAGGCTTCCAAGCCGAATGGAAAGTGTTGGCCATCAACCGAGACTATCCACAAGTTCTCAATGATTCATTCTTTGAGTATAGAACTGAATTCGGCTATTCTTCTTTCGGTGTGGAACTGAAAGTGCCAGTGGAGCAATACCTCCAAACCGATCGCGCTATCAAGTATGCCTTTCTTATTATCCTCCTCACTTTTGCTGCGGTATTTTTCGTAGAGATGCGCAAGGCCAAGCCTATCCACCCCGTACAATACCTGCTTATCGGCATCGCGCTCATTGTGTTCTACACTTTGCTGTTGTCGTTCTCCGAGCACATGAATTTCGGGCTTTCCTACCTCATTGCCTGTGTGATGACCATCGCGATGATTGTGGTATTTATGGCTTCAATTACGAAGGACAAAAAGACCGCCTTGGGCATCGGCCTTTTGCTGGCTGTGCTTTATACTTTTGTCTATGTTTTGCTACAGTTGGAGAGTTATGCCCTGTTGGTGGGAAGTGTCGGCCTCTTCATAATTCTGGGAATTGCCATGTTTGCGACACAAAAGATTGATTGGTACAAGAAAAAAGACTAATTTTGCAGCCGCAAAGGAGATGAGATTCCCCTGCGGGGAATGGAGTATATAAGAGGGTTGTCCCGCGGCGGTGGCAACTGTTTCAAGTCAGTAAAAGTGCATTGCCGCCGCTATATAACAAAACAAAACTCCATTCCCGAAGGGAAACTCATTATTTAATCTTTGAATCTTTAAATCTAATCTTTAAATCATAAATTATGGCATTTAACCTCAGAAACAGAAACTTCCTGAAGTTGTTGGACTTCACTCCGGAAGAGATTAAGTTCTTACTGAAACTTGCTGCCGACCTCAAGGCCGCCAAGTATGCAGGCACCGAACAACCCAAACTGACGGGCAAGAATATTGCCCTCATCTTCGAAAAGACCTCGACCCGCACCCGCTGCGCCTTCGAGGTTGGCGCCAAGGACCAAGGTGCCCACGTCACTTATCTCGGCCCCACTGGCTCACAGATCGGCATCAAGGAATCGATGGCTGACACCGCCCGCGTGCTGGGTCGTATGTTCGACGGCATCGAGTACCGTGGCTTCGACCAGGCCACTGTCGAGGAACTGGCCAAATATGCTGGCGTCCCCGTGTGGAACGGTCTTACCGCCGAAGCGCACCCCACTCAGATTCTTGCCGACTTCCTCACCATTCAGGAGCATACCGACAAGCCCCTCAACCAGGTGAAGTTCGCTTATATCGGCGATGCCCGCTACAATATGGGCAACAGCCTGATGGTCGGTGGTGTGAAGATGGGTATGGACATCCGCATTATCGCCCCCAAGAAACTGCAGCCGGCCAAAGATCTTGTCAAGAAGTGCCAGGAAATCGCCAAGGAAACCGGTGCCAAGCTTACCGTCACCGACGATGTGGAGAAGGGCGTGAAGGGTCTTGACTTCATCTACACTGACATCTGGGTATCGATGGGCGAGCCCGACAGCGTGTGGAAAGAGCGCATCAATATGCTGATGCCCTATCAGGTCAACGCAGAACTGATGAAAAAGACAGGCAACCCCAAGTGCAAGTTTATGCACTGCCTTCCTTCGTATCACAATCTGGAGACCAAGGCCGGCCGCGACGTTTATGAGAAGTTCGGCTTGAACGGCATCGAGGTCACCGAGGACGTGTTCGAGAGCGAGAACAGCATCGTCTTCGACGAGGCTGAGAACCGCATGCACACCATCAAGGCCGTTATGGTGGCCACGTTGGGCGACTAATCACAGTCTAAGTGCATCTAACAAAAAAGGGAACCCACGGGTTCCCTTTTTTATTTGGATGACTTCAATGTCATCAGTGGCTCACCACCACGCGTTGGTTGGTGACGACACCATTGCTCTGGCGGATGTTGAAGAAATACACGCCATTGCTGTATTGGTTCAGGTTGATGTTGACGGTCTTGCTGTCAGCGTTAACCGTTTCGACCAAAGCGCCCAACATGTTGTAGACCATCACGCTCTCGATGTCGTTTTCAGCTTCGATGCGCACTTGGCTGTTGGCGGGGTTGGGGTAAACCTTGCACACGCTAGCTGCAACTTCCTCGACGCTCCAGGTGTTTTCCATGCCAGTAAGCATTTTGATGGAGGTCTTGTCATCACCATAGAGAGCGACCACGGCGACGGTATAGAAAGCGCCCAGTTCGCCAGCGAAGGTATAGCTCAAGTCGGAGATGTTCTCAGCGACTAACTCATTGTTGACATACACATTGTAGCCCGTAGGATTACCCATTGTAGGTGCATCCCAAGAGGCCACCATGGTATTCTCTTCGGCTTCCTCGTCTTGGATGAGGGTGAGGTTTTCGACGGCATAGGGGTGTTCTTCGGTGTATTCATAAGCAAAACGGCTGTTGAACATCTCCTTGGAGTCGTAGTTCTGCACCCAGATGGAGACTTCGAGGTCGCTCATCTCCTCGACGTGGGTTCCCGACATGTCTTGAGTGAACTCAAAATGCTGGGGCTCGCAAGTGACCAAATTGACCGTGGTGCCTTGTGCATCGGGCAACATCTTCATGAAGACGTGGTGGAACGAGGTCTCACCATTGCCACCAACGTTGTTGTGGGTTTCCTTTTCGTTCACGGAAACGAACACACGGGCGTCGGCATCGATGAAAGGAATGATATCGGCCTTGATATTGATGGTATTGCCTTCCACAACGAAGGAGCCTCTAATGTCAACGAAAGCGGTTCTTTCGGCATGTTGGTCGAAAACAGTTTGTTGAACGGCGGCATAGCCTTGGTCTTCACCATCGAGGAAGCATTGCGGAACAGCATTCACGCCGTAATAATCACGACGGGTGCCACCTTCGGCGGTATAGTACGGGTCACCATTGCCGGGCCAGTTCATCTGATACTTGGTGTAGGTAAAGCGGCCGGGATTGTTGTTGCAGAAGTTCAGCATAGCAGTGTTGACACTCACGCAGGGTCCGCAGGTCGACGACGAGAAGTGCTCGATCATCGGGATTTTTTCGGCGGTGCCGATAGCCGCAAAGACGGCTTTTTCAGCGGTGTTGTTGTCAAGCACATCGTCTTCCTGTCCGTTGACCAAGTTGATGCTGTAGGCCACATTGTAAGTACCAGGGCTCAACAGGGTCGTTGTGGGGAAGATCAACGTTTCGCTGCCCAGTGAGGGAATTTCAACCTCAAAGGTTTCGGTAATAGGTTCCATGCCCTCCACTTCGTAAGTGGCCTCGACAGAGGTTACCGTAGTGGCACCGAAGTTGAACACATTGATGCCAAACGCAGTCTCGCCGCTGCCGATGAAGTCGGGAAGTGTGGGCGAGGTGATGGCAAGGTCTAAGTTTTCGAGCGTGAAGACCATGATGTCATCAAAGTACCAGTCATTGATGTTGTAGCTGTTGCCATTGAAGAAGATGCAGAACTGCACATTGGCTTGACCCATGTCAGGGGTGCTGATTTCTTGGCTCACTGTCCATGAGTTGCTGGTGTTGTAGCCTTGGCTCCAGGCTTCGTTCCAAGTGGTGCCACCGTCAGATGTGGTAGCGATACCAATGATGTTGTTGCCTGTGTAGTTGTCTAAGGCATGCTTGAAGGAGAATACGAGGCTGTTGATGCCTGTGAGGTCCACGGCAGGAGTAACAAGTCGAGACAAACCATTGAATTGGGGACTCCAAGTGAGATGCATCTCGTTGGCTGCGCCGCCAGCATTGTTGGTGGGCGAGACCGACCAATTGCCTAGGCCAAGGCCAGCAACCGACCATCCAGCGGGCATGGTGGTACCATCAAACGATTCTTGCAGCAAAACCGCACGGTTTTGTGCCATCATTGCCGTTGCAAAGAGCATGGCAAATGCAAATAGTAAGGTTTTTTTCATAGGATTAGGTTTTAATGATGTATTGATTAGAATATGCTTTTCGTTGCAAAAATAAGAACAAATTTGAATAATAGCTATTAATTAGTTGAAAAACATCAAATCAAAATAACAACAGTATCCCATAAACCACCACGAGCAAGAAACTATGCTTCACCTGTCTACCTAGGAACGGGTCAAGCGACTCGGGTTTAGTCTTCTTGATGGCGATTAAGTCTTTGATGAATAGGCTGAAAAGCAATAAGAACAGATAGGAATACCATGCGGCATGGTGCAAAACGAGATAAACCGTGAGGAAAACGAAAGCACCACCGATGAGCAAGCAATGATAGACAAAAGCCTTTTTCAACCCCAATTTCACCACAAGGCTGTTCTTGCCCGAGGCCTTGTCGTTCTCATAGTCGCGCATGTTGTTGATGTTGAGCACGGCATTGGAGAGGAAGCCCATGGCTGAGGCAGGCAGCAAAACGCTGAAATCAAGGTTTTTGGTGGCCAAATAATAGATTCCCGCCACAGCTGCCCAACCGAAAAACAGGAAGCAGTACAAATCGCCCAGGCCGCGATAGCCATAAGGCCGTTTGCCCAAGGTGTATAGCAAGGCTGCCAAAACCGCACTTATGCCCAAGGCTGCAAAAACGGCGAGTTCTTGCCAAGTCAATCCTGCAAAAACGAAAATCAACAAGGCACCCGAAATAAAGCACAATCCAGCAGTGATAGCCAATCCACGTTTCATTTCCTTCTCCGTGATGGCTCCGCTCTGCATCTCGCGTTGCGGGCCAACGCGTTTTGCACTGTCGGTGCCTTTTTTGAAGTCGCCATAGTCATTGGCGAGATTGGAGAGGATTTGAAGCAACACGGCTGTGATAGCGGCGAAAAGTACACAAAGCAAGGTCCCTGAGCCTGCGGTCCCTGAGGCCTCTCGAAGGGTCGAAGGGCCGGTTTTATAGGCCAAAAATCCGCCCAACAACACCCCCGAAAAAGAGAGCAGCACCGTCCTCGGGCGGGCTGCTTTTACCCATGTTTTAAACTTTGCCATAGTTGTTTAAATCACAAAACCTACAAAACTGACAAAACTGCATTTTATTAAACATGGAAAGCAGCCAACTGGCATGCTTTCCGACGCATCCTAACGGATGCACTTTGAGCTTTAACTGTATTTTCTGACGGGGAAGCCATCGGAGGCGTATACTTCATTGCTTTCTGAATCAAAGAAATAACGTTCAATTTCGGCAAATCGTGGATAGAAATTCACTAGTATGCCGACCGAAGCTTTCATCAGTCTCATATAGTTGAACAGTTGGGCTTTATGTTCATTGCTTAAACTCTCAACAGACTTCAATTCAACAATAATGTCATCGTTTACCAAGAAATCCAATCGATATGTAGATTCCATTTCCTTTCCGTGATACAAAGGATGAAACAACAACTCTTTCTGAAAAGGGATATTTCTTTCCGACAGTTCCAATTGAAGCCCTTCTTGATAGACTTTTTCATTCAGTCCAGGCCCAAGTTCTTTATGGACTTCGTGAATCGCCCCTATCGTATCGTAAGCATAAGCTTTCAAAGCCTCAACGTCTATCATACCGTTTGTGTTTTAATACCCGACTTTAGTCGGGAGTGGCAACGGCATCCCGGTTGGGTGCCGTTGCTAGTTCCCACGACTATTGTTTTGAAGGTTTTGTCGGTTTTGTGACGAAAAATTATCTACGACGGCCTCCGCCACGGCGGCGGGGTGAATAGTAATCGCCATCGTCATAACGTCTGGCGCCACGGCGACCACGGTTCGATTCCCTTGAGGAAGAACCGCTACGCGAAGAACTGCTTCTCGAGCTGCCACCTCTTGAGCTGGAGCTTCTCGAAGCGCTGCCGCTCTTCTTGGCACCAAAGCCACGCTCAGCGTTGCGCTGCTTGCGGCTCGGGCGGTCGTCATCGTCGATGAAGATATCGATGTCGTCCAAGTGGTTTTTCCAATCGGGGTCGAGCCACTCGCGACCATCGCGCGAACGTTCCGACTTGTAGTAAGTCTTGTCGTCGTCGAAATCCTTCTTTTTCTTCTTCGATTTCTTCTCGAAAAAGTCATCGTCGTGCTTTTCACGCTTCTCGCGGAAATCGTCACGCTCCTTGCGGCTCTCACGGAACTCGTCGCGGTCGCGACGCTCCTTGCGTTCTTTCTTCTCACCGAAGTCTTTCTTCTCACTGCTCTTCTTGCGCTCGGGTTGATCTTTGGCCACCTCCACCACGATGCCGCGCGGGTTGTTGTGCGGGTCGGCAAAGCAGTCGAGAATCAGCGGGACGAAGCTCTCTTCCACGTCGACGTAGGAATAGTCGCCATAGAGGTCGATGCGGCCAATCGGGATGTTCTTCGAGCGGGTGACGTCGTTGATTTTGCCGATGATCTTCTGCGGCAGGATGTGGTCGTTTTTACCCATACCGAAATAAAGGCGCTTCATGGTCTCGTCGCGGTGCTCGCGCTCTTTCTTGACTTCTCTGCGGTCTTTCTTCTCGTCTTTTTCATTGACGTTGAGGTCGACGGCATCCTTATAGTAATCCAAGAAACGGTTGAAGTTGAGTGCCACCATGCGGGTGATGAGTTCTTCACGGCTCATCCAGTCGAGCTTGCGGAAAACGACAGGCAGGTAGTCGTCAATCTCCTCGCGGTTGATGTCTACATGCTCGATGCGGTCGATGTGGTTGAAGAGCTGCTTCTCGCACACTTCCTTACCCGTTGGGATCATGGCCTTCTCGAAGGGACGGCCCACAATCTTCTCAATCCTCTTGATCTTGCTCTTCTCGCGCAAGTTGATGAGGCTGAGGCAGATACCGCGTTTGTCGGCGCGACCCGTACGACCACTGCGGTGCACATAGGTTTCGATGTCGTCGGGCAGGTTGTAGTTGATGATGTGGGTCAGTTCCTTCACGTCGATGCCACGGGCGGCCACGTCGGTAGCCACCAGCAGTTGCAGGCTGCGTTTGCGGAAGTGGTCCATCACATTGTCGCGCATACCTTGCGAGAGGTCGCCATGCAAGGCGGCGGCGTTGTAGCCGTCTTGGATGAGGTTGTCGGCAATCTCTTGGGTCTCCAGCTTGGTGCGGCAGAAGATGATGCCATAGATGGATGGCGTGTAGTCGATGATGCGTTTCAGCACCGAGTAACGGTCCTTGGCGGCCATCATGTAGTAGATGTGGTCAACATTGGCGGTGCCGCTGTTGCGTTCGCCCACGGCCACCTTCACGGGGTCGGTCATGTACTTATTGAGGATGGCCTCCACCTCCTTCGGCATGGTGGCCGAGAAGAGCATAGTGTGGCGTCCTTCCTTAGGCATGTACTCGAGGATGTCGTCGACTTCCTCTTGGAAGCCCATGTTGAGCATCTCGTCGGCCTCGTCGAGGATCATCGTCTTCACGTTGCTGAAGTCGACGCGGTTGCGGCGGATCATATCGCGCAGCTAAGTCTTTAAACTGGAGTTCGATGCTGGCGCCGCCATAGACGGGCACAATCAGGATTTCTGGAATGTAACGTGCGTAGTTGCGCAAGTCTCTGGTAATCTGCATACAGAGCTCACGCGTCGGACAAAGGATCAACGCCTGGACGCAACGCTGCGTCTCGTCAATCTTGTTCAATAGCGGCAAGCCAAAGGCAGCCGTCTTGCCCGTTCCCGTCTGTGCAAGGCCCACAAAGTCAACATCGCTCTCCAATAACACAGGAATTGCTTTTTCCTGGATTGGCATAGGACTCTCAAACCCCAGCTCCTTTATAGCCTTCAACAGAGCGGGATTCAATCCAAAATCTGTAAATTGTGACATGAAAATAAATGTATGGTTGTAATTGAGGCTGCAAAAGTAGTAATAATTAGTGAATTAGCAGGAATAAATCTTCATTTTGATCCAAAACAGCCTTCGAATTCTACATTTTTCCCTAAATTTGCCCTCCGTAATGAGACAAAGAAGGTTTTTCATCCTGATACTTTTGCTGTTGTTGGCGCTCACCGTCTTTTTCTGTGGAAGACGTTGTGGTCGCGAAACGCCGGTGATTAATACCGACAGCCTGTTCGTGGATCTAAACAAGGCGATGATTGCCAAACGGGCCAAGATGGCCGACAGGGTATTCACCGACTTAAATCGGGCAGGTTTTAACGGCGTCGTGCTTTATGCAGAGCAAGGTAATGTGATTTATGAGAAAGCCTTTGGTTGGCGTGACCTGAGCAGCCGCCATAAGGACTCGTTGCGCTTGGATGACGCCTTCCAGCTTTCGTCGGATTCGAAGATGTTCACTGCCGAGGCCATCATGTTGCTTAAGGCGAAAGGTAAGTTGGACTATGATGACGATGTGAGGCGATACATCCCCGAGTTTCCTTATGAAGGAGTGACCATCCGACAGCTGTTGACCCATCGTTCGGGTTTGCCGCGCTACGACTCGATGGCCGACGAGCATTGGCCCGACCGCAAGAAACCCTTCTCCAACGAGGCTTTGATCAAGATGCTGGTCGAGAAAAAGCCAGAGGTCTATGGTGCTCCCGATGCGGTGTATTTCTACAACAATATCAATTACGCCTTGTTAGCCTCGGTGGTTGAGCGGGCGAGCAAGCAGCATTTCGAGGACTTCATGCGTGAAAACATTTTTGAGCCTTGTGGCATGACGCATTCCTATATCTATTCCATGCGCGACGACGATGTGGTGTCGATGTATATGCCGGTCGAAGTGCACGGCCATGAGCTCTATCGCAAAGGTCCCGTCAAGTCGCAAAACGACTATCTCAACGGGGTGATGGGCGACAAGATCATGTTCTCTACGGTGGAGGACCTCTTTAAATACAACCAGGCTCTCGATGCCCATCTTCTGTTGCCCGACAGCCTGCAAGCCGAGGCCTTCAAGCCCAGCTCGCCCGAATGGAAAAACAAGGAGAATTACGGTTTCGGGTGGCGCCTGACACAGGATTATCCTGGCATGTATTTCCACTATGGTTGGTGGAAGGGTTATCGTAGTGCCATCATCCGCAACGAGCGTGACAACCGCTTTCTTGTCGTGTTGGGCAACACCACCTATCTGATCCCTCCTGAAATCATCTGGGACTTTGTCAGTGACACTACGGTGAAGCTGCCTGAGGCAGAGCCTTGGCAGCCATAAAAAAGCGGAACATGCTTGCTCCGCTTTCATAACGTATTCCGTTTATCTTATCTTACCACGAGCTTAAATCCCACGCCGTGAACGTTTTGGATGTCGACGCTCGGGTCGTCCTTGAAGTATTTGCGGAGCTTGGTGATGTAGACGTCCATCGAGCGGGCGTTGAGGTAGTTCTCCTCTTCCCAGATCTGTTGCAAGGCCTTGGCGCGCTCCAAGGTGTTACCCATATTCTCGCAGAGCATCAGCAGCAGGTCGGCTTCCTTCGAGGTCAGTTTCTTGGTTTCCTTGCCGTTGATGAGCAAATGACGCGGTGCATCGAAAGTGTAGGAGCCCAAATGGAACAACGAAGGCTGTGCCTTCACCTGGATATAGGCGCACCAGCGTTCCCAAACCTTGATACGGGCAAGCAACTCATCCATGCTGAAGGGCTTAGTGACATAGTCTTCAACACCGATGCCGAAGCCTTCCAAGACGTCCTCCTGTTCCTTTTTGGCAGTGAGGATGATGATGGGCATCATCGGCCTGACGCTTTTTATTTGTTTTGCTAAGGTAAAACCATCCATAATAGGCATCACGACATCGGTGATGCAGAGGTCAAAATCGGCGGTGCTCAGCGTGTTCCAAGCCTCTTCGCCATTCATGCATAAAGTTGTAGAATAGCCTTTTGATTCAAGAAAAGCCTTGAGTATCATGCCCAAGTTTCTATCGTCTTCGGCTAAAAGAATTTTAGTGTGTGACATGTTGTTTTTAAAAATAAAAAGTAAAAATATGTAATTATTGCTCGTTTTACGAAACGTTTTCGATTCAGAAAATATTGCGCAAAAGTAAGGAATTATTCAACAAATAATCATCAAAAGTAAATTTTTATTATCCGTCATCTCTTATTTTATCTTATCTTCGCAGCATCTTAATACTCAATGCTATGAAAATTGATTTATCGCACGTTCAGCCTTTTCTGAACAATGACATCAAGAAAGAATTAGAATCTAGAATAACAGCCACTTACGAGACCGTGTTTCATAAGACTGGCGCGGGCAACGATTTCCTCGGTTGGGTGAGCCTTCCTTCTGAAATCGATGAAGCATTGCTGGCCGACATCGAAAAGACCGCTGCCGACCTGCGCAGAAAGTCTGATATCTTTGTCGTCATCGGCATCGGCGGCTCCTATCTCGGTGCCCGTGCCGTCATCGAGGCCTTGCAGAACCACTTTGCACCGCTCACCGGTGAGAAGCCGCTCATCGTGTATGCTGGCCATAACATGAGCGAGGACTATCTCCACGACCTGATGGCCATCCTCGACAAGAAAGACTATTCCTTGGCTGTCATCTCCAAGTCGGGCACGACGACGGAACCCGCCATCGCCTTCCGCATCCTCAAGCAACATATCATTAACAAATATGGCGAAAAAGAAGCCGCCTCGCGCATCATCGCCATCACCGACAAGGCCCGTGGCGCCCTCAAACAGCTGGCTAACGTGAAAGGCTACAAGACCTATATCGTCCCCGACGACGTGGGCGGCCGTTTCTCGGTGCTGACCCCTGTGGGTTTGCTGCCCATTGCCATGGCGGGCATCGACATCCGTGCCTTGGTGAAAGGTGCCGTTGAGATGGAGCAACAATGCAAGGCGAACCCGACCCTCGACAATCCTGTTTCGCAATATGCTGTGGTGCGTCAAGCCCTCTACGCCCAAGGCATGACCAATGAGATCATGGTCAACTATGAGCCGCGTCTGGTGTATTTCTCCGAATGGTGGAAGCAGCTCTACGGCGAGAGCCATGGCAAACAGCACAAGGGCATCTTCCCCGCTTCGGTCACCTTCAGCACCGACCTGCACTCCATGGGACAATACATCCAGGATGGTCTGCGCAACCTCTTTGAGACGGTGATTTCGGTGAAGAACTCGAACCACGAGCTCCGCATCCCGATGGAGAACGAAGACCTCGACCAGCTGAACTACATCGCTGGCAAGCGCATCAGTGAGGTGAACCACAAAGCCGAGCTGGGCACCGTGCTTGCCCACGAAGACGGTGGCGTGCCTAACCTGCGCATTGTCATCCCCGAGGTGTCGGAGAAGGTGCTCGGCGAACTGATCTATTTCTTCGAGATGGCTTGTGCCGTCAGCGGCTACTTGCTGGATGTGAATCCCTTCGACCAACCCGGTGTGGAAGCCTACAAGAAGAATATGTTTGCCTTGCTCGGCAAGAAAGGCTTTGAGGAGCAGACCGCCGCGCTGAACAAACGTTTAGGTATCTGAAAAATGTGTATCTTTGCAGCCTCAATTATAGACAACATCTAAAATGGACGTACCCAAAGACGACGTAAACTCACAGTTTACATTCACCTACGACGACATCAAAGGCACCGTGCATGTGGTTGACCACCTCACGGGCGAAGAATATGATCTCTTGAAAGAAGATACCGGCTGGTTTGATGCCGAGTTCAAATTTGACGTATAAAGATATCACGCAGAATCCGCAGAATTATATGAATCGCGAAGCGACCATAAGTTTACGTCCGGTAGGTTCTGCGAATTCTGCGAGTTCTGCGTGAGAAAATTCTATTTCTTGCGTTTCCACACTTGCGAACGGCCCCAGCAGCCCGGCCCTGTCCAAAGAGCCACGCACGCTGAGTTCGTCGGTTTTGGCTTTGTAAGTCACCTTGGCGTTGTAAGTTTTGGTGCTTTCAGGGTCGTAGATCTTACCTCTCAACTGGTCGCCGTCAGCCTTCATCTCCTTGAAGAGGTGAGTGCCGACCACGCCTTCGTATTCCTTGGCGTAAGGAGCTTTCATCACCTGGAATTTACCGTTGGCGTCTTTTTCGTAAAGCGTGGTAATCACGGCTTCGTATGTGCCTTTCTCTTCATAGATTTTAACGGTGGAGCGCAGATCGCCTGTCTTGTCATCGTAAGTGTTCCATTGGCCAATCATCTTGCTGACTTGAGCTTGTCCGAGCATAGCTGTAGCCATGAAAAGGACTAAAAAAAGGAGTTTCTTTATTGGATTGAATTTTGAATCGGGGGACAAAAGTACAAAAATCGTGCAAAACCTATCAGTTTTGGGTTAGTTGCTTATAACTCACCAGATTAATCCGATACTCCACGCGGCTGTCGGTGAGTTCGTCGCGGCTTTGCTTGAGCATCGTCTGGGCTTCGAGGACATCGGAGAGGGCTACTAATCCCGCTTCATAATAGTCTGACGTGATTTTCAGATTGGCTTCGGCATCATTCAATGCGGTTTGGGCCATGGTGATGCGCAGCCAGCTCTGTTCGAGGTTAAACCAAGCCTGGTTGGTCTGCATCTCCATCTTCTCGGTGAGGTCGCGGCACGTGTTTGCAGCAGCTTCGGCATCGAGGTCGTGTTTCTTCAGCTTGTAGGCGGTCTTGTGCCAGTCGGTGATGGGCACTTGCAGCATGGCGAAGACCATCGCATTGGGCTTGGCGTTTTCAAGGATGGTGTGGTAACTTGCGCTGCCGCCTACCATCAATGAGGGCAAAGCTGCACCGAGGGCCATCTTCTTCTGGAGGTTTTCGGCTTTGATGGAGAGGTCTAAAAGGTGGCTTTCGTTGCGCGAGACGACGGCTTCGGAAGCGTCTCTGAACAATGCCGTGGGGTTGGTCTCCAACCCCAAAGTGTCGAAAAGTTCCATCTCTCGCCAGTCGGCACCGATGGTTTGCGCCAAGGCCATTTTCAGCAAGGTGATGCCGTCGTCCACCTTCTTGCGGTTGAGTTGGCTCTCGTTTTGCTTCACCTTCAGCTTGTATTGGTCGGTGGGCATGGCCAAGCCCGCTTCGATGTCGAGTTGGTCCAAAGTGGAGCGTTTTTCTTGCAGGGCCACGATTTGCCAATAGAGCGTCTCGGTTTGCAGACAGACTTCGTCTTCTTTCACTTTTGCCTGGGTCTCGGCGGCCTCAATGCCCAATTTGGCGAGTTTATTGCCGTTGCGGATACGACCTCCAGCATAAATGGGTTCTGTCGCCATCGCATTGAGCATCACGCCATTTTGGATGAAGGAATATTCCTTGTCGAGACCCATGTTGACGCCATATTCGGCATAAAGCGTATGAAGGAGTTGCCGCACCTGCGCGTTGTCGATGTCATCGATGCCAAAGGTCAACATCGGGTTGAGCGCATCGAAAGCCAAGGCCTGTGCTGACACGGTGGGGAAATACTCAGCTCGGGCTTCATTTTTCGTTGCCCTCGCCTTGTCGATTTCCAACTGGCTGTTTTTCAGCTCAATGTTGTTCTCCAAAGCCATGTCGATACAGTCCTGGATCGACAGCCGTTGCTGAGCAAAAGCGCTAACAGAAAGCAATAAACATACTATGACGATTAACTTTTTCATGCTTTGTTCTTTCTAAAAATTTGCCAATACATCACGGGCATCACGGCTAAAATGATGACCATCGAGAGCACCACGCCGAAGCAGATGACCACGCCCATGGGCATCCAAAGCGGATTTCTCGTAATGATCATCGGGAGCACACCAAGGGCTGTGGTGGCGGAGGTGAGGAAGATGGGCCTCATGCGGCGGCTGCCGGCCTTCATGGCGGCTTCCTTGACGGGCAGACCCTCGTCGAAGCGGAGCGTCTCGGCGTATTCGTACATGACGATGCCGTTGCGCATCACAATACCGATGAGACTGACCACGCCCAAGAGCGAGGTCATGCCGAAGTCGAGGCCGAAGATCCACTCGCCGAAGAAGGCGCCAAACATGCACAAGGTGCTCGAACCCAAGGTGAGCACGGCCAGATTCATCTTCTTGAAATAGGCCACCAAGAACACCAAAAGCACCAAAATGGCGGCTATCAGGCTCTTGAGCAGCTGCGGGATGACGTTGGTGTTGAGCGACGACAGGCCTCCGTATTCGATGCTCACGCCTTCGGGCAGGTTGGGGCGGATTTCCGTGTCGATGTAGGTTTGTATCTTCTTCATGCTCACCGTTTGCGGCTTCCAAAACTTCATGTCGGCGGCCACGGTGACGACGTTCTTGCCGTTGCGGTGGACCAACTGCGCAGGGTGCCATTCGGGACTGATGTCGGCCACCTGGCGGAGCGGAACGTTGGTGCCAGGCACCATGGTCGGGATGAGCTGGTTCTGGACGCTTTCGTAGTCGTTGGGGTCGTAGTTTTGCTTTGAGTAAAGCTTCACGGGGATGCCACGGTCGCCTTCCCAGACGGTGGTCAGGGGCTGTCCGTTGAGGGTGGTGGCCAAATCCAACGAGAGGATGCCTTTGGTGAGGCCCAAACGGGCACATTCCTCGGGTTTCATGGTCACCTTCACCGAAGGCAATTGTTCGTCGTAGTCGGTATGCACCCAGCGCAGTTCCTTGTTCAAAGTGAGCATATAGTCCTTGATTTGCTGAGCAATAGGAGCGGTTTTCGTGTAGTCGTCGCCATAGACGTAGATTTCCACTGGCGTCGAAACGGCCTGATAGTCCATCTGGCGGAAACGCACATGGGCTTCGGGGAAGTAATAGGAATACTTGTCGTCCCATTCCTTCAGCAGGGCTTCAGTGGTTTGCTTCGAGGTCGTGTTGACGATGAGCTGCGAGAGGTTTTTGGCAGGGATGCTGGGCGAATAGGTGGTGTGGAATCGCGGTGCGCTCTCGCCAATGAAGGCGGTGACGGAGGTGACGCGCTTGTCGGCTAACATCAGCGCTTGCAACGAGTCGCTGACGCGCGTGGTGGCTTCGAGGCTGCTGCCTTCGGGCAAACGGATCTCGACGGCGAAGCAGTCGCGCTCAGCCATAGGCATCATCTGCACGTTGAGGGCTAAGAACATCAACACACCGAGGGCGATGGAGCCGAGACCCAAGCCGATGGTGAAGTGCGGGTGCTTGAAGCAATGGCTCTGCATCTTGTCGTAGAGGCCTTGCAGGAAGTTGAAGAACCGCATCTGCGCCTTCACGAAACCGTTGTGTTTGGGTTGGTCGGTCTCCGGCTTGATGAACAGGATTTCCAACGAGGGGATGACGAGCATGGCGTAGGCCAACGACGACATCAGCGAGAAGGCGACGGTCCAAGGGAAGAGCTGCACGAACTCGCCCAAGGGGCCGGTGATGATGCGCGTCATCGGGAAGAACATGCAGGCGATGGCGGCGGTAGCGATGAACATCGGCATGAACAATTCCTTCGCGCTACTCACGGCGGCATCGAAAGGCTCGTAGCCTTGGCTTAGCTTGTCGATGTAGCCGTCAATGTTGATGATGGAGTCATCGACAATCATGCCGAGGACCACGATTAGTGCTGCCAAGGTAACGGTATTCAACTCAATACCAAAGAGATACATTAATCCAATACTGACAGCAGTGCAAACGGGCAGTCCCGAGCTGGCGATGAGGGCCGTGCGAATGGGGAAGAGCAACAGCATGACCACGATGACGACAATCATAGAGATGAGCAAGTCGCGGAGGAAGCTGCTGACCGATTTCTGCACCACCTTGGGCTGGTCGGTGATGCGGTAGAGCTGCACGCTGTCGGGCAAGGTTTGCTTGAAGGCGGTGAGCACCTTGTCGACTTCCTTGCCAAAAGCGACGATGTTGTAGCCTTTGCGCATTTCAACACTGATAATCAATGCGTTGTCACCATCAAAGTTGNCGCGCAGGCGGATGGTGTTGCCCGCCGCGTCGGAATAGATGATTTGTTCTTCGAGTTCCTGCTCGCTGACCATCGGGTTGTCGATGTGCAGCGGCAGGTCGAAGTCGTCGGTCTCCATCGCGCCCGAGGTGGTCAGCAGTCCCTGCGAGGCGTATTGCAGCATCAGCGTGTTGGGGCTGATGCCGTAGAACGACAGCTTCTCTTTGTCGACGGTGACGGCGATTTCCTCGTTTTGTTCGCCCATCACGCGCACGTTGCCCATCTGTGGGATTTCGCGCAGGCGACGGGTGAGGTCGTCGGTGTAGTCGTGCATCTCGCGGTAGGTCTTGTCGGTCGACTCCATGGCGATGAGCAACGACGAGGTGTTGCCGAAATCGTCGATGACAGCGATGGCCAACACGCCTGCCGGAAAGCTCAACGTCTTGGCTTCGTTGATCTTATGGCGTATCTTCGACCAAGCGATGTCCTTGTCTTTCACCGACTCGTCGAGGCTGGTGTAGATGTAGCACATCCCTTCCTTGGTGATGGAATAGGTGCCTTTGCGGTCCACCTCGGGCATGGCAAACAGCAGCTGTTCCAAGGGCTTGGTGAGTTGTGCCTCCACCTCCTCGGAGTTGGCACCAGGATAGACGCCTGCCACGATGCCTTGGCGGATGGTGAAGGCCGGAAACTCGTCTTTCTTCATGTCGACGAGGGCATAGATGCCGAAGGCCACCACTACGGCCACCACGATCCACACGATGCGCTGGTGCCGTATGCTGCCGCTGATGATACCTTTATCTTTGAGTTTGCTCATTGGTTTTCTCCTTGTTTGATCCCGACACTGCGCTGCGCTTGTACCGGGTTAATAAAATATCGTCCTTTCAGGACGTGCCTGCCCCGCAGTCCCGTGTCTCGTAGTCTCGTGTCAATATGTCACTTTCATTCCTTCGCTCACTTTTTGGTAGCCTTCCACAATGACGACATCGCCAGCCTGCAAGCCTTCGCTGACGATGACACCCGAGCCGGAATAGCCCGAAATCGTGATGTTCCGCCGTGTGGCTCGACCTTCTTCAGCCACCCAAACGAAACGTCCTTCTTGGTTGACGAGAATGGCATTGGCGGGCACGATGATACCCGTGCTGACATCGGCGCTGAGCACTACCTTGCTGATCATGCCGGGGACGAGTTCTTCGTCGGGCTGCTCGAGGAGCACCTTGACGGGGTAGCTGTGGGTGAGCAGCGAGGCGGTCATGCTTTTTTCGGTCACCTTGCCCATGAAACGGCGGTCGCCCAAGGCAGGAACCACCACCTCGGCGGTGTCGCCCACGCGCACCTTGCCGATTTCGTTTTCGGGGACGGAGATCTTCACCGTAAGGCCTTCCGTGTTGATGATGCGCATGACGGGTTTCAGCGGGGTGATGTTTTCGCCCAGCTCCGCGTTGAGCGAGGCCACGGTGCCGCTGAACGGAGCCGTGATGGTGTTGTCGGCGAGCATGGCGTTGGCCAAGTCCAAGGCGGCTTGGGCTTTCTCGAGGTTGGCCACCATCTCGCGCCATTTGATTTCGGGGAGGCTGCCGTTGTCGTGCACCTTCTTCAGACGCTCATAGGCATCTTGGGCCTGTTCGAGGGTGGCCTGTGCCGAGCGTTGTGTGCTCTCCATCTGCGCCGAGCTGACGCGGGCCAGCACCTGTCCCTTGCGCACCGTGCTGCCTTCCTTCACGTTGAGTGTCTGCAAGGTGCCGCCGTATTTGAAGGCCATGTCGACGGACTGACCCTCTTCCAAATAACCAGGATAGGTGTTGCTGACGATGCCGCTCACCGAGTCGATGGGCAACACGCCCACGGCGATGACACGTTCCTCGGCTGGGCCGCCGATCAACTTCTCCTTGAGTTGCTGCGGGTCGCTGTGGCAAGATGACAGCAAAAGGGGTAAAAACAATAGTATGTGTTTGGTTTTCATAGCTATTAATTTCTAATTGCCGCCATGCGGATGTCGTCGCCATGAATCTTGAAGTCGCGGTTGTTGGTTGCGGCCTCGCCGTCGTAAGTCATGTTGAGGATGAGCGTGTTGTCCTCATACATCTGTCCTGTGGCGTGGACGCGCACCTCGTTCTTCAAGGTGATGGTGTCGCCGGTGAAGAGCAGCGTGTTTTTCTTGAAGTCGCGGAGAAAGATTTCGTTGTCCTTGCAGAAAGCATGGGTGACCACCACCTCGCCGCCCATGGTGTTCATCACCACGAGGACGCTGTCCTTGCCGTTGTCCAAGGTGCTGATTTCCAGCTGTCCGATTTCGTTGGGCAGGCCAACGGTGAAGGTCTCGCCCGTTTCGCCTTGGGGCACGATCTCCTCCAAGGTGACGCTGCCCGAGGTCTTGAATGAGTAGTCGCCGCGAAACAGCGGGGCGTTCTTCTTTTGGCATGAGGCCAGGGCCATGAAGGCGCAGATTACGATTGGGATAATTCTCTTCATTGTTTATTCTTTTTCTCTAACTACAGATTACACAGATTATACAGATGTAATTTCGATAATTTTAGGGATGCAAGCATCCGATTGATACAGATAACCACGATGTACTTTGACCGCTTTTTGACCCGCTTCGCGTCATTGACTACATCGAATCTTCGATTTGCGAGGAGGCACGACGAAGCAATCCAGAGAAAACAATCAGGCTTCGTTTCCTTTCTGGACTGCTTCGTGCCTCGCAGTAACGCGAAGCGACGCATTTGCCTGCAAAAATAGAAAGAATCCCCGACACGGAATCGGGGATTCATCGGTTTTTCACCCAAAAAGGAATAAGGCTAACTGAAACAGGGGTTTGCCTGTAGAGACGTGCCGTGGCGCGTCTCTACAAACCTGAACATGTTATTTCACCACCAGTTTCTTGGTCACCACGGCACCGTTCTCCTCAATGATGTTGACGAGATAGATGCCCTTGTTCCATTCGGTGGCATCGATGCTGACGGACTTGCCCTCGGCTTCGTGCACCTTTTGGCCGACAAGGTTATACACCTCCACCTTGGCCACATTCGCGCCTTCCACGGTGAACAGGCCCGTAGTCGGGTTATCCCAATACTTTGATTGCAAAAAACGGGTAATGTTTCCCCTTCGCACCAACTATTGAAAACGCCAATTTCGTAAAGCGAAATCCAATAGTTTAAAACTTCGAGCAAACTGGTGGTCTCATCTGTCCCAATTGAGACAGATTCTGACAATAGTCCATCACCATTGTCGGGAATAAAACTGATACAGTTATGGGTATCGCCCAAATCGGTCCCCAACAACCCTCCCCATCCGTTGTATTGTTTAGTCAAATCTGCATAGCAATATTCTACGACACTACCTTCTGAGTTATGAGCCACGATGCATCCATTGTCATAATTTCCAAAAAGCTCCCCCGTCAGTTCCGAATAACAATTCCTAACCATCGCTGATTGTCCACCATTTTCTGATGAGGTTTCATTGAAACAAACGATTCCACCTTCGTTTTGGACACTATAAGACCCTAACATGTTGCCATAAAAATAACAATTTGATATTTCGGCGGTATAGCCATTCTCGGAAAAATTGCGCAAGGCTATGCCTCCTCCATTCCTTCCAACAAGGAATGTGTTGTCGACAGGTGGGGCATAGGCGCAATTTCTGATTGTGGAATTCCTGTTCATGCCAACGATGCCTCCGCCATTGGTGACGCTCATCCTTGTCATAACCATACAATTGTCTATCAAAGACAGGGAATCGGAGATACCAGCAATGCACCCTTGGTACCATTGTTCGGGATTTTGGCACACAAACGCAGAACTTCCCGATTTGACCAAAAGGTTTCTAACAGTTCCATGAAACACATATCCAAACAGACCCAAGTCAGAGGGAACTGCATTCCCAGTATATTCATAATACAAGTGCAAGCCATCTATGAAATGCCCACCACCATCAAACTCCCCCATGAAACGGTGTGTTCGATTTCCAATAGGTGTAAAGGCCTTTTCTCCATTATATGCCAAATCGATGTCTGTAGTAAGGGTGATTTTTTTCCCATCAAAGTCGTCCGGAGTGCAGCCGTTCAGACCGTTCACGACAGAAATAAGCCATGCCAAGCCTTCTGCGGATGAAATGGTCACGTTGCCTTGTTCGTCCACGTCATAGCCTGCAGGCTGCTCAGTCACGACATCTATCCAATAATCTGAAGGATAGTCGCTATCTTTGATGTTACTTTTATCCGTGTCGACAAAACTCTGTGACTGCGCCGTGATTGCCAAGCCGGCCATTAGCAACACAATAATGCGCTTGATTTGTTTCATTTCTTTTGTTTTTATGTTTGAAACTGCAAATATACTTTTTTTCAAACATGCAAAAAAAATAATTATTTTCAGTTTTCACGCTTTGGATCACGACAGTTGAGGGCACAAAAGACTTCCGCCGCACAAGACCGAGATGGTCTCGTGGGGCGGAAGATTGTCGATTGCGGTTCCATACGGTAGAGACGCGATTAATTGCGTCTCTACAACGTTCATTTCACCACCAGTTTCTTGGTTGCCACGGCACCGTTCTGTTCAATGATATTGACCAGATAAATGCCCTTGTTCCAATTGGCAGCATCGATGCTGACGGTCTTGCCCTCGGCTTCGTGCACCTTTTGGCCGACAAGGTTATACACCTCCACCTTGGCCACATTCGCGCCTTCCACGGTGAACAGGCCCGTAGTCGGGTTTAAGTGCAGTCATTTTGATCGGTCTGAACCGTAAAGGTGGTGACTTCATAGCCTTTTACCATGGCATTGACATACACATCAAGGTAGAAATAATCCGCTGGTTCCACCGTGTAAGGCAAGGTACCATGAGGCTCAAAGCTCAAATAGTCCGTGCCGTTTTCGGTAACAGACAGCACCTTGACGGGAATCTGGCTACCAAAGAAACGATTTTGCATGCACGCTTGTTGAGGACTGTCGCCTGGGTCGTTGAATTCCAAAACGGGCGCACCCACAATCACAAAACCACTGTCAAGTGAGGTGTTCAGCACCATGCCCATCACAATTCTGTCGCCCAACGTGGTCTGAACCAGAATCTCGTAGGGAATGTAGGTGTCTTTACCAGGAGCGGATTGGAAATTAATGGTAACCACAAGCGTTTCCCCTGGTTGCAGAGTGTACGGGAAAGTGTTGTCCCAAAGATTGAAACTAGATGCTTCGGGCACCACATCGATGATGGTGACAGCTTCGTTTGTTTCGTTGATGATATTAAACTGTCTTTCCTGTCCCATTTGTGTGAACCACAGCGTATCCGGCGTAATCACCAGTTCGCCCTGCGGGGTAGGAGGTTCATGTGCTGCCATGGTGAAATGGTGCGGGTCGAGGTCGGCGAAGACGGGCTGCGTGTAGCGGTGTCCCGATTCGTCGGCACCAAATACATAGTAGTCAATCTCCGATTCGCCTTGGTAACCTTTGATGTAGCCAACATACTCGTCAGGGTTACCCGTTGCGGTCATGTGGGCTGTTTGGTAAGTGCCGCCATCGATGCTGTAATAAACAAGGAGGGAGTCTTGCTTCAAGTTGGCTCCACTATATGCGATGAACTTGCTCACGACGGGGATGGAGTCTTGCCATTCCTGCTCGCCGAAAAGCACATTACGATGGTCCACAAAGAGCATGTCGAAGTCCATCACGCCACGGGTGCGGCAGTGGAGGGCATCGGTGTTTTCCCAACCAGCTGAGCCACCGTTCACGCCAACGATTTCATAGCCAGGCATGGCCTCTTGATAAACAGCGATGGCGTCGTTGTTGTAGGTACTGTTGCTGCCCATCGGCACATACACGGTCTTGTTGAGGATGAGGCTGTTGGTATAAGGAGCCAAAGTGTAGCCACCGGGTTCCTGCACGCGATACACGTGGTAAGGATAGCCCCAGCAGCAGTTGGTGGTCTCAAAGTATTCTGCCACCTGTTCATAATATTGATAGCGGGGGTTGCTTTGCGGCAGTTGCGCAATCAAGATCTTGTCGGGAGCGAGGTACTTGCCCCAGCAGTCGACGTGGGCGATGTAGTCGCCTTGCGGGTCGATGGTGATATGATACGGGTCGATGCGCGGACGTTGGTTTCATTGTGGTTGTTTTCATTCAGCACGAGGTCATCGCTCACGCCGTGGCCGCGACCGTCTTCCATCATGTTGCCGCCAGTGTGCTGGAGGTTCATGCCGTACATGGGAATCTGCCAGAAGTTGGCGAACACGCCAGAGATGTTGTCATCGTTGGGACGCGGGCGGTTGTAGATATTGTCGACAATGGCGGGTTCGCGGTCCTCGAAGATGTACCACGGACCGTAGTCACGCACCCAATAGGAGTCGGTCGGAGCGTTGACGAAGGTGACGTTGTTCATGTCGACACCTGCACTTTGGAAGCTGTTTTGGGCTTGGTTTTGCTGGGAGGTGCTGACAATGCAATACACCATGCAGTTGTTGGAAAGCTGCGCCACAAGGCTCGTCGGGATACCCAAAGGATAACGGATCATCACGCCCTGCATAGGCTCAAACTCGGCCACGAAACGAGGCTCGCCAGTAGGCGGATCGGTCTCGACGAAGTTCATGCCACGCGAGGTGTCGTACATCTCTTCTTCGGAGAGATAGTGCCATCTCATCCAATCGGGTTTTTGGTTGCTGAGCGGAGTCGAAGCATCTTGAGCCTGTACGGTGACAGCCATCAGGAGCATTAAGGTAAAGATAGATAGTGCTTTTTTCATAGGTTCGAAAAATTTGCGGCAAAAGTAATAAAATGTTTTGGTTTACATCAACTTCTGATAGAACTGCCACCACTTGTCAGGCAGCTCGTTGCGCATGGCCTGTTCGTAGTCTTCCTTTGAGCAGGGGATGAAATGATGCCTTTCGTAACGTTGGTCGTCGTTTTGCAGGAACGACATGTCCATCCACCACTTGCCTGTAATCTTATGGCAAAGGAAGACCACGTCATTTTGGTTTTCACCGATTTGCACGTTGTAACGCTTGAAGTCGTTACTTTCCATGGTGGGGATGTCGTCCTGACGGCTTGAGAAGCCCTCGATGAAGTACCAGATCATCTCAGCGATGAGGTTGGCCGTGCGCGAGTTGATGTCGTAATGGGGGTTGTATTCGAAGAAGCCGATGGATGATAGTTTGTAGCTCAGTCCGGCATAACGTGTCATGCGGCAAGCTTCCTCTCCGTTGAAACCGTTGGGTGAGGCATTCTTTATGCCTGGTGCATCGGCGGCCCGTATGGCCGAGATGTCGAAACTCAGGAGGTTGGCATTGCGGATGAGCGGTTCGGTCAGTTCGATGTTTTGCTTGATGCTGCCCAAACGATAGGCGTCGAAGAGCAGCTGTTTCATCAGCTCAATATTCTCTGTGTCAACATAATACAACTGATAGCCGATGTTGGTGAAGTTGAACAGGAAGTTGGGTTGGTGCAGGATGATATGGCTTAAATAGGAATGCGAGTTGAGCGCTTCCTTGTCGTTGCCGATGTCGAACATGGGGTCGACGGCAGCGATGTTGATGAGCTTGCCTGTGGGCTCATACACCTGGTACATCGTGTAGGTGAGGTCTTGACCTGCCCCGATGATGATAGGCACTGTTTTGTTTTTCATCAACTCGGTAAGCACCTGATTGAAGGCAAAATAGGTATCAGAGATGTCTTTACCGATCTTGATGTCGCCCAGGTCGATGATATGGAGTTGTGGCCAGTGGTTGAAAAGCGAATAGAGGGCTTTTCTGATGTAATCCACGCCGTCGGCGCAGCCTTTGTTGTCGACGGCACCACGTTCTTCCTTGACACCGATGATGGCCAAATCCACGCCTTCGAGGTTGGGGAACTCATCCTCGTTGCGGTAGATGGTGATGGTTTCGCCTAAGGTCTTCTTGCCGGGACGATAGGCCGCGCCGAAACACTTCTCAGCGACAGGTTCAAGGAAGATGCTGATGTCCATTCTTTTGGCTTATGGCCCATGACTATGGCCCATGGCCTGCGGCAGCACTGCCATAGGCCATGAGCCATAAGCCATAGTTATTTAATGATATAACTTCTGCCAGTTCTTATACTCACGCTCACGCCAAGGTGCGTTGTGGTAGGCGTAGCTGACGATGGCGGGGATGACGGTGGTGCCTTCGGCATAGACCATCTGTTGGAGCTCTTCGCTCACCTTGCCCCATGAGCCAGCCTCGAGCAGCGTCGATGACGAACAGGCGCCGTCACGCACGTCGGCCACGGTGATCTGGATGGCATATTTGTGCATAGGCACTTCGACGCCAAGGATCTCGGCGCAGACGACAGTGTCTTGAGCGAAGTTCTTGGGGGTGCCGCCACCGACCATGAAGAGGCCCGATTGAGGGCTGTTCATCTTGATTTCGGTCAGTTCGAGGAAGTCGGCCACCGAGTCGATGCTCACGTAGGGTTTGCCGGCTTTCTTGCGGAGCCACTGGTGCTTACCGATGCCGAAGCCAGCCGAGCTGTCGCTGAAGGCGGGGCAGAAGATCGGCACGCCGCATTCGTAGCAGGTCTGGATGAGGCTCTCTTTCTTCACGCCGTGACCGTTGGCCAGCCATTTGCCGACCTCATAGAGGAACTCGCGGCTGCTGTAGGGACGGCACTCCAAGGTGTCGGCCACGTCGCAGGTGGCTTGGTCGCAGGCCTGCAGCTCTTCTTCGTCGATGAAGGTATCGTAGATACGGTCGATGTAGAGTTCACGCAGCTTGGTGTCGGGGATGACGTTCTCTTTCGTGCCGATGTAGTGCTTGTAGCCGAGGGCTTCGAAGAGGTCCATGTCGATGATGCTGGCACCCGTGCTGACCACGGCGTCAACCATCTTGTTTCTGACCATCTCCACATACACCTGCATGCAGCCGGCGGCAGAGGTCGAACCAGCGATGGTAAGGATGTTGGTGCAGTCCTTCTCCGCGATCATCTGGCAGAGGATGTCGGCGGCGCGAGCGGTGTCGCGCGAGGTGAACGACATCTTACGCATGGCGTTGATGAGTTCGGTCGAGTCGTACTTCTTAATGTCGATATGTTCGACAACATCTTTCAGTAAGTCTTTTTTCTCCATTGTATTTCAGATTTAAGATTTATAATTCAATAATTAAGGATTGCAAAAATAGAAATTTATTTGCATTGCGTCAAAAAAACAAAGAAAAAGCGGCAGAATTGCTTCCGCCGCTTTCGATTGTTTATTTCTTTTTGGCTGTCTTTTTCTTCGGTGCGTTCTTCGGGTCTTCCACGATGGCCTTGCATTGTTCGTAGGTCAAGGTGGAGGGCTCGGTGCCTTTCGGGATCTTGTAGTTGCTCTTCTTGTAGGCGATGTAAGGACCGAAGCGGCCGTTCAGCACCTGCATTTCGGGGTCTTGTGCGAAGGTGCGTATGATGTTGCTCAAGTCCTTCTGGCGTTTCTCGTTGATGATCTCGATGGCGCGGTCGCAGTCCACCAAGGCGGGGTTGTCGGTCTTGGCGAGGCTGTAGAACTTGTTATCATGCTTCACATACGGGCCGAAACGACCTACCGCAACCGTGATCTCCTTGCCTTCGTATTTGCCGAGGATGCGCGGGAAGTCGAAGAGTTTCAGTACCTCTTCCAAAGTCACACTCTCGATGCTCATGTCTTTCTTCAGACCGGCGAAACGAGGCTTCTCTTCCGACTCGGTGTCGCCGATTTGGGCAACCGGGCCGAAACGACCGACCTTAACGTAGACTTTTTTGCCCGTGGCGGGGTCGATGCCGAGCATTTTCTCGCCGCTGAACTTACCGGAATGCTCCGTGGTGGATACAACCTGCTTATGGAAGCCTTTGTAGAAGTCTTTAATCATGGCGTTCCATTCGCGCTTGCCTTCGGCAATCTTGTCGAATTCCTTCTCCACGTTGGCGGTGAAGTTGTAGTCGACGATGCTCTCGAAGTATTGGATTAAGAACTTGTTGACCAGGACGCCAATGTCGGTAGGCAACAGCTTGCCCTTCTCAGCGCCATAGTTTTCCTTGCCTGTCTTTTCGGTGATCTTGTTGTTTTTCAACGTGATGATCTTGAAGGTCTGCGGCTCACCCTTCACGTCACCTTTGGTCACATATTCGCGCTTTTGGATGGTGGAGATGGTGGGGGCGTAGGTCGAAGGACGGCCAATGCCGAGCTCTTCCATCTTCTTCACGAGGCTGGCCTCGGTGTAGCGCAGTGGGTGACGCGTGTAGCGTTGCTGGGCTTCCATCTTCTCCATGTCGAGAACGGTGCCTTTCTCGATGGGTGGCAGGATGGCGGCGGTGTCTTCGGCGCGGTCGTCATCGTAGCTCTCCATGTAGACCTTCAGGAAACCGTCGAAGAGGATGACCTCACCCGTGGCAACAAACTGCTTGTCGCTGGTCGAGATACCGATGTTCACGTTGGTGCGTTCCATCTGGGCATCGGCCATTTGCGAGGCGATAGTACGCTTCCAAATCAACTCATAGAGCTTGCGCTCGTCGGCAGTGCCTTTGATGGTATGTTGGTCCAAATAGGTCGGGCGAATGGCTTCGTGGGCCTCTTGTGCGCCCTTGGTCTTGGTTTGGTATTGGCGGGTCTTCACATATTCGGCACCATAGTTCTCCGTGATTTCCTTCTTGGCCATGCCGAGGGCGAGCTTCGAGAGGTTGACGGAGTCGGTACGCATATAGGTGATCTTACCTGATTCGTAGAGCTGCTGGGCGATGCGCATCGTGTTGGCGACGGAGAAGCCGAGTTTTCTTGCGGCTTCCTGTTGCAAAGTGGAAGTGGTGAACGGCGGTGCAGGATAGCGTGTGGCGGGTTTCTTCTCGATGGAATCCACCTTATAGCCTGCGTTGATGCAAGTTTCCATGAACTTACGCGTCTCTTCTTCCGTGTCGAAGCGGTGGGGCAACTCAGCGGTGAGGTTGTACTCCTGACCGTCTTTCATGAAAGTGAACTGCGCAGTAATGCGGTAGGCACTGGTCTGCACAAAGTTCTTGATCTCTTCTTCGCGTTCGACGATGAGGCGCACGGCCACCGACTGCACACGGCCTGCCGACAGCGAGGGCTTCACTTTTTTCCACAGCAGGGGCGACAGCTCATAACCGACGAGACGGTCAAGCACACGGCGGGCCTGCTGGGCGGCCACGAGACCCATGTCGATGTCGCGCGGGTTCTCGATGGCGTCGAGGATGGCAGTCTTGGTGATTTCGTGGAAGACGATACGCTTGGTGTCTTTCTTCTTCAGGTCGAGGGCCTCATAGAGATGCCACGAGATGGATTCTCCCTCGCGGTCCTCATCGGATGCCAGCCATACGGTGTCGGAGGCTTTTGAGAGTTTTCTCAGCTCGGCCACCAAGGCTTTCTTGTCGTCCGAAATCTCGTATTCGGGTTCAAAATCGTTTTCAATATCGACACTTAATGAATTCTTATTTAAGTCGCGCACATGTCCATAACTCGACTTCACCGTATACTCTTTGCCTAAAAACCCTTCGATGGTCTTGGCTTTGGCCGGTGACTCCACGATAACTAAATTCTT
This sequence comes from Candidatus Alcium sp. F082, assembly GCA_001543395.1. Classification (GTDB taxonomy): domain Bacteria; phylum Bacteroidota; class Bacteroidia; order Bacteroidales; family F082; genus Limimorpha. Next base: position 56,775 of record LPNG01000011.1, read on the forward strand.
TGCCATAATCTCATTTTTACGCTAAAGGTTGCATCTGCAACCCCAAAATTTTCGCGTGCAAAATTAGTGGAATAAAATGGCACGGAAGAAACTTTTTTGTAATAATTTTTTTATTTTGCTGATTTACAGCTAAATATTTTGTATATTTGCAATATGAAACAACTACTAGAATTAGCCAAACATGCTGCCTTCGAAGCTGGCAAAGCCATCATGGAAGTGTACGCCCAGCCTTTCGAGGTCTATACCAAGGACGATGATTCACCCGTCACTCAGGCCGACCTCCGCGCCAGCAATATCATTAAGGAGATTTTAAAGCCTACGGGTATTCCTTTTGTAAGTGAAGAGGATTTGCCTCCTGATCGCTCGCAATTCGAGCGGTATTGGCTCGTCGACCCTTTGGATGGCACGGTTGAATTTGTAAACCGCAACGGCGAATTCACGGTCAACATCGCATTGATTGACAACAAACAGCCCGTCTTGGGTGTGATTTATGCGCCAGTATTGGATAGAATGTGGAATGCTGAATATGGAATGCTGAATGAGTCATTCCGCATTGACAAGAAGCGTCCATTCACCGTATTAGTGAGCAGATCGCACCGCACGCCCGAGGTGGACGCATATATTAATAAGGTATTGCGCCCTGCCCATCCCGGCCTCGTCATCGACACGCAAGGCAGCAGCCTGAAATTCGCTCGTTTGGCCGAAGGCAGCGCCGATGTCTATGTCTGCTACAGCAAGACCAAGGAATGGGACACTGCCGCTGCCGATGCCATTCTGCGTGCTGCAGGCGGCAAGGTGCTCCGCATCAGCGACGGACAACCATTGGAATACAGCAAAAAAGAATATCCCAACCCGCCGTTTGTGGCATGGGCGGCGGAATGAAACGTGTTGTAATCCGTTGATGTTCAAATATTAACAAAAAATCCGCACCAATCCGCACCATCGTTTTCTTGACAGGTGTTGCCGTTGTAGGGAATAATTTCTTACTTTTGTTCCTATGAAATTGAAACACATTATAGGAAGCTTGTTTCTCGGATTGTTGCTGATTGTGGCATGCACGAAACAAGAGCCCCAGTATTATTGGTCGGAAGACGCGCCGCGCGTTGTGGCCATCGATAGTTTGCTGCAACAACAGCCCGACAGCGCCCTGGCTTATCTTGAATGGTTCGACAGCATTGACTATGGGGGTATCGGGGCGCCCTATAATCATTACCTCGACCTCATGCTTTCCGAGGCTGCCTTCAAGGTGCGCAAGGAGGTGGTTTTAGCCGACGAAATTGGTGCGGCAGTGGCTTGTTTCGATAGCTTGGCTGAGGCCTATCCCCAAGCCGACAATCTGGCCTTCCTTTCCGCCCGCGCCCACTATATGAATGCCGTCTGCATCAACAATGGCATCATCTTTACCGACGATTCCCTCACGATGTTGGCTTGCCAGGAATACTATAAGGCGTTGGAAATCATGGAGAAGCATTTCGACGAAGAGCAGATGGTGGGACACAAGGCCAGTTTTACGGCTTTGATTTTTGCCCGCTTGGCCAATGTCTATTCCGACAAGTTCCTCATCGAGCCGACCATTTATTTCTACAAGAATGTGCTGAATTACAAGCAGAAAGCGTTTAATCCGCCTTCGAGTTTGGCTAACACCCTGTTTTTCTTGGGCTACGAATACGAGAAGTCGGAGCAGTTCGACAGCGCCTTGTATTATTACGACCAGTCGCTGGCCTGCATGAACGACACCACTGGGGTACTTTACAGGAATGTCATCAACCGCAAAGCATTGTCGTCCTATCATGTGGCGCACGACGGACAGGCTTCCGTTGACGCGCTCAAGCGTATCGCCTGGGCAGGCAATGAGTTTGAGATGTACGACCGCTTTTTGGGTATCGGTTATGTCTATAAACTTGACAATCAGTTCGATTCATCTATTGTCTATCTGAATAGGGTCTTCAATGAGGCGCCGAGCCTCTTTCTCCAAACACAGAGTGCCGATTATCTGCGCGAGATATACGAGGATCGTGATGAATCGGAGATGGCAGGGGAGTATGCCCGTTTTGTGACCCAAAACACGCCGCCTGAGTTTGGCACCAAGGCTGACGAATGGCGTTTCACGAACCTTTTTCAAGAGTATTTGCAGCAAAAGCAGGAAAAAACCCGACTACAAGAAGCGAGGCATAATCAAGGACGGGTGATGAGAATCATTTTGCCGCTGTTGGCCTTGCTCACGGTGCTCGCGGTATGGTTGCTGCTTTATCGGAGGCGACACCAGCGCACCGAAGCCGAGAAGCAAGTCCTTTCGGGGCAGTTGCAGGAGCAAGGCGAGGCCCTCTCGGCGATGAAGAAACGGGTGGAGGCCGCCTCGTTTGCCGAGGAACCCATCTGCCGCCTGATCATGGAACGGGTGAACGAGGGACAGTTCAAATCGAAGGTAGACTATCTGGTTTATAAGGACTATGCTCTCAACAAGGAACAGTTGTTGGCCTTGCGCGAGGCCGCCGACATCCACTTTGGACAGTTCACCTCACGCCTCACGAAGTACTTCCCTTCGCTCACCAAAGGCGACATCGACTATTGCTGCCTTTATCTTTTGGGCGTGGAGGAAGCCGACGTGGCCGCCCTGATGCAACGCGCCTTCAACACCGTGTGTGAGCGCAGCCGCAAGTTGAAGGGCATTTTTGGCAGCGACGAACCGCTTTCTGCCACCTTGCGTAAGATGGCAAAAGCCGATGTAAGCCTCTGATTCCTATTTATTTCAACAAATCCGCACCAATCCGCACCATCGTTTTCTTGACAGCGGTGGAGGCTGTTTGTAGTTTTGTCCATCGAAAAAACAACAAACAGTATTCATTAAAACTCAACAGCTATGAAAAAGAAAAGACTTTTGTTATTGATGTTGTGTGCGATTAGCATAACATCCGTGGCACAGCAACCATCCATCTCGCATATCGAGACCAACAACATTAGGGCGACCATCCTTGGGAATGGTACTTGTTTTGTTCCTCAAAAAGGCACCTATTACGAAGAATGGGGTGAGCACAACAATTGTCCTACCTGGGAAGTGCCACAAGGCAGTGGCAAAGAGACGGTTTTCCAACTGGCATTGTGGTTTGGTGGCTTGGATGCGGACGACAGCCTTCATCTTGCCGCTTTCCAATACGGTCAGGTTGGAATGGATTATTGGTCAGGGCCGCTCAAACCCATGGAGGGTACAACGGATCTGATGACTTCCTTGAAGTTTCATCGAGTTTGGAATTTGACTCGCGCTGAAATAGAACAATTCATCGCCAATCATGACAACGGTGGTTACGTCATTCCTGAAGACATCCTGACATGGCCGGCGCATGGCGAGGAAGGCTATGCCGAGAACTTGGCGCCATTTGTCGACGTCAACGGCGACGGACATTACAATCCTGCCGACGGCGACTATCCCGATATCAAAGGCGATCAATGCTTGTTTTTCATCTTCAATGACAACTATACCAGGCATACCGAGTCGGGTGGCCCGTCATTGGGCCTCGAAGTCCAAACCATGGTCTATGCCTTTGATGCGCCTGATGATGAAGCCCTCAACAACACGGTTTTCTTCAATTACAAAATCTACAACCGTTCTTCTTCGGATTATCATGAAGTGTATCTTGGGTTTTGGAATGACTGGGACATCGGTTACGGGTGGGACGATTATGTTGGCAGCGATGTGCGACGTGGCTCATGCTTTGGCTACAACGGGACACTTGTCGATGGCCAAGGACAGCCTTGGGCTTATGGCGACAACCCGCCTGTACAGGTCTGCACAGTGTTGGCTGGACCTTATATGGAGGCCGACGGGCGTGATAATCCCGCTTTTGAAGGCGATTGCGAAGCCTTGTTCGATGAAGCACATCCTTTGGACAAATATGCCTACAACGGGTTCAATTTCGGCAACGGCATCGTCGATGACGAGCGGTTGGGTCTGTGTGGGTTCATGTATATAAACAATTTTAATCCTTCGGGAATACCCGATAATGCTCAAGACCAATACAATTATTTGCGTTGTATGTGGAAAAATGGCAACCATTTACAGTATGGCGGTAACGGCTTTGGCGGAGCCCAGACGGTGGGTCCCGAGTGCAATTTTGCCTATCCTGGCGACAGCGACCCATGCAACTTCGGCACCAACGGCATCGCCCCCAACGATGGTTTTAACACGGAAGATAAATACTGGACCGAGGAACAAAACGAAAACCAACCTAACGACAGAAGAGGTCTTGCCACGATAGGACCCTTCAATTTCGTCAGTGGGAGTATGCAGGAACTGGACTGTGCGATGATTACCGTATGGAAAAACGATAGCCAGTCGGCAATGGAGCGCAAAGGCGCCATCATTGACCATATCAGGGACTTGTTCAACAGCAACTTTGGAAAATAACATACTGTCTAACAATTTAATAATGAATAAGATGAAAAGATTATATATTATGATAATGCTTCTTTTGGCAGGCATTATGCTCGAAGCCCAAACCAGTGTTTGGGACGGCAGCAGAGAACTATGGACAAGAGGAAGCGGGACGGAAGGCGATCCCTATCTGATTGAGACGGCAGCCCAACTGGCGTTCCTCTCCTACATGGTCAATAAGGATTTCGATACGCAAGGCTTGTATTTCCGTCTTACCACCGATGTCGACCTAAACGGCAGCGAAGACCAACCATGGATACCTATTGGTTTGTATAACCGAGGATTTGATGAGGATGGTTGCGACAGAGGAGATCTGAATAGTGTTGGCTTTAGCCCACAGACCGCTTTCAAAGGCCATTTTGATGGCAACGGGCATATCATTTCCAACATTTACATTAATAACGAAGACGGTTATACAGGTTTGTTTGGATATGCCGATTCTTGGATGGAGGGAGACACTGCAGTAATTGAGAATGTTTATGTCACCAATGGATATATCACCGGAAATGAAAGCGGTGGCATCGTAGGCCATGGCGGAATAGTCACTATCTCTCATTGCAGAAATGGTGCTGACATTGAAGGCAATACTGTTGGTGGCATTGTGGGGAGAGGTGCTAAAGTGGTCAGTAATTGCTCTAATAATGGCCGTCTTAGAGGTGCCAATGTGGGTGGAATCGCAGGCATGATGTCGTTGGTTGAAATCTCTGAATGTTTCAACGAAGGCGATATCGAGGCGAGCAGGCTTGGTGGTGGCATTCTTTCCAGTTCTGGCAGTGCAATTATCGACAATTGTTACAACACAGGCAATGTATCCGCAATGGGCGACACGTCAACCTATTATCCTGCCGCTGGCGGTTTGTTGGGCATTGTTTCTACTCGTGGTGAAGTAAAAAACAGTTATAGTGCTGGAGAAATCACAGGGAACCATCATGTTGGATGTTTGCTTGGATTCACTAGTCGACCCGAGAACACAACCATTGAGAATTGTTACTATCTCAATGATTGTTCAGGCGATGAGTATGGCACCCCGAAAAGTGCGGAAGAAATGCGTGAGGAGGCCTTTGTTGAGATGCTCAACCAAGACCAAGCCGTTTGGGGATTTGACGTGAACAACGTCAACGACGGATTCCCGATTTTGGTCCGGACCGACCTTTCTGTCGAGAGCAATGAAGAGCAGCAACTGGCAATCTTTCCCAATCCCGTCAAAGACATAGTGAGCATCGAAGGAAGGGATGTTGCCGAAATCCAGGTTTACAATGTCCTTGGCGTTAAGGTCAAGTCTTTCACCAATACCAACAGGTTCAATGTGGAAGGTCTGCCCGAAGGCATTTACTTGCTGCGCATGGCCGACAAGGAAGGGAACACTTTCTCGGAGAGAATCGTAAAGCAATAGGGATTCCCCTTCGGGGGAATCTCCTACTTCAGTTGCCGCTCAATCTCATCCATCAACTCCTCCCCTTCCAAATTACGGGCGACAATCATGCCGTCCTTGATGAGGGCATTCTGCGGGATGAAGGAAATGGCATAAAGAGCACCAGCAGCATTACTCCAGCCTTGCAGGTCAGATACGTGGGTCCAAGTGAGGCCGTCTTTTTCGATGGCGGCGAGCCAAGCTTCTTTGTCGGTGTCGAACGACACACCAAGCACGTCGAAGCCTTGGTCGTGGAACTTCTGATAGGCTGCCACCACATCGGGATTGGCCTTGCGGCAGTCGGGGCACCACGAAGCCCAGAAGTCGACGAGCAGCAGTTTTCCTTCAGCCAGCTGTGAAAGGGTCACAGGGTTGCCTTCAGCATCGTTTTGGGTGAAGTCGATAATGGGCTGACCCGCCTGCACGCGCTCTTGCTTCTCCACGTATTTCTCAGCCAGCTTCAGATTGGCGGTGCTGAGCGTGCTGTCGGCATGATGGATGTTGTCGATCATCGTGCGCAACTCGCAGGGACCGAAGGCCCATTTGTAGCGATACATCACGTAATGCGCCACGGGGTCGGTGGGGTTTTCCCACACATAGTCGAAGCAGTGCATCTTCAGGACTTCGTCCTTATCGGCTTGGGCCATCGTGCTGTCGGCTTCCAACTTGGCTTCAAGGTCGTTGTAGCTCTGGGTGAAGGCGTTGAGTCGGTCTTGCGACTCCGAGCCTTTCACTAGGATGGCGTTGGGGTTTTGCGCATCGCCTTCGAGGGTCACGTCCACATTGTCGGTGAAGAACGGGAAGGGGCGGCGCCAGCCTTGCAGCGTGATGCCATACATCTCGTTGTCGTCGCAAACGGGCGTGTTGAACACGGCATCCCAGTTTTCGATGACGGCCGAGTCGAGCACTTGTCCATCTTTTTGCAGATAGACGGTCTTGCCATCGGCATTGGCAAGGTTCACATTGACCTTGAAGGTCTTCGTCTCAGGCTTGGTGTTGCAGGCGGCCAATAACAGTGCCGCTATTGCGACAAGAAGGATTCTCGTTTTCATCATTTCAGGATTTCAGCCAGTTTTGCCTCCAGGTCTTCGCCTCTCAAGCCTTTGGCAATCATGGTACCATTCTGGTCGAAGAGGAAGTTGGACGGGATGTAATAAATCATATAGTCTTCGCTGACTTTGTCTTCGCTGTCGCGCACCTGCATCCAAGGCAGCTCGTCTTCCTCAACGGCCTTCAGCCAAGCGGCTTCGTCTTGGTCGACGCTGACGCCAACAACCTCAAAACCAAGTTCATGGTATTTCTCGTAGGCAGCTTTCACGACGGGGTTCTCGTGACGGCAGGGTCCGCACCACGAAGCCCAGAAGTCGACCAATGTGAGCTTGTTTTGGGCGATCTTTTCCGAAAGGGTGACATCCTCGCCGTCTTTGGTTTGCAGCGTGAAGTCAATGAAAGGCTGACCCACTTCGAGGCGTTCTTGTTTGGCCACATAGTCGTTGAGGTGGTCACGATAGATGGATTCGGTGGTGAAGCCGGCCATCAGGTCTTTCAGCTGGTCGAGAGGATAGTCTTGTTTCACTCCATCGAGGATGTAATGTGTGACGAAGCTCTCGGGATGAGCCTTGATGTACTCGTCGCGGAAGTTGTCCTGTTGTTCCATCAGAGCCGTGCCGACTTTGTTGAGCGAGTCCATCTTGATGGAGTCGTTGTCGGAGAAGGCCTGTTGCATTACGGCATAGAGGTCGCGAATCTGCATGTTGATCTCATCCAACTGGTCGTTGTAGGCATCCAGTTCAGCCTGCGTTTCCGAGCCCATGATCTCCACGGCTTGTGGGTTGTTGAGGTCGCCCACAAAAGCGACGTCCTTGTTGTCGGCGAAGAAAGGCATGGAACCACGCTGTCCCTTGATCTTTAAGGCATAGAGGATTTGTGGGTTGTCGATAGGTGCAGTCAATACGGCTTTTTCTTCAGCGATGACGGCTGAGTCGATGGTGACAGGCACGTTGTCGACATACTTTTGAAGGTAGACGGTCTTGTCGTTACCATTGGCCAGGCTGACGTTGACATTGAAGTTTTTGTTTTGGTTGCAGGCCGTCATGATGAAAGCCACTGCAATCAGGAGTAAGAGGTTTCTTTTCATAGTATTCTGTTGTTGAGGGTGTTATTCTTTTTTCTTTTCTCTCTTGAAGATGTAGAGTATCATCATGATGAGGAAAATCGAGACGGGTACGCTGAGCAAGATGCGCAGCAATACCTGACCGATAAGGTGGAAGCTAAACGACTCGAGGAAGAAGAGTGCAAAATGATGAACAAACACCATGCATAGCACGTATCTGAACATCCACATGCCGTCGATTTGTCCCAAGCTCGGTTCTTGGATGTTTTCAAATTTCAAGTTACCCGAAACGAGTTTGATGATGGAAGGCCTGCAGAAAGCCATCAACGTGGTGGCCCCAGCGTGAAGTCCGGGTGTGCCTGTGAAGAGGTCGATGGACAGACCCAAGACAAAACCTAACACCAAGAGTTGCCATTTCGGGGTGTTGAAAGGCAGCAGCATGATAAATATCAGGTAGATATGCGGGTGCACATAACCGCCCAAACGGATATGGTTGATGACCAGCACCTGAAAGAGCACAAGCACCACAAAGCGGATAATCTGAAGCACGGTCTTGTTCATTGGAATCTGGCTTTTAGTGAGTCGAGCTCGGGTTTGTGCAAATCATTGATCACATAGACGTGTCTCAAGGTGGCGAAGTCGGTGGCAAACCGTATCTTGGCCCTGTTGAGTGCGTCGACGGCGGTGGGGTAGAACTCCTCCACGGTACCCACCATCAGGTCTTCGGGGAAGATATAGGAATGGGAGCTGGTGAGGATGGTGTCGCCTTGTTTCAGGACGATGTGGGTGGGGATGTCTTCCACCATGCCGTAGCGATAGTTGTTGGTCTCCCACTTCAGGCTGGCGAGTTCTTGGCTTTCCTTGATGCGTACGCCAACCACCGACTTGCTGTGCAGCAAGCTCATAATGGACGCATAGTGTCGGCTCACGTCAATCACCACGCCCACGATGCCTTCTGTCGACATCACGCTCATATCACGCGCGATGCCGTCAGCCGTACCTTTATTAATAATAATATAGTTGTTGGCTTGGGTGGTGCTGTTGTTGACGACTTGGGCGGGGATATACTCGTACAGCGTGTCGCCATTGAGGATGTCGTAGGTGCACGAAGTGGTGTCGTAAACCACGGAGAGCTGCTTTCTAAGCATGGCATTCTCTTCAGCCAACTGTTTGTTGGCGGTGTTCAACCTGAAATAGTTGCCTACCTCGCTGCTCCATTCGTAGACCTTGCCCACGGCGTCGTTAGTCGTGTTGACCAAGCGGTTACGGTGGAAGTTCTGGCTTCGGGCAAGCAGCAGGATAGATATCACCTCCAAAAGGATAAAGAGGATGACGAAATGATGCTTGATGATAAAACTCCCGAGGTTGTTCATCACTTAATCAGGAAGGTGAAGCGGTCGAAGTTCTTCAGGGCAATGCCGGTACCACGGGCAACGGCGCGGAGCGGGTCTTCGGCCACATGGATGGGCAGCTTGGTCTTGGCGTTGAGACGCTTGTCCAAGCCACGCAACAGGGCGCCACCGCCGGTGAGGTAGATACCTGTGCGGTAGATATCAGCCGACAGCTCAGGCGGGGTCTGCTCGAGGGCATTCAACACGGCGGTCTCGATCTTCATGATGCTCTTGTCGAGGCAGTGGGCGATCTCGGCGTAGTTGACGCGGATTTCCTTCGGGATACCTGTCAGCATGTCGCGACCTTGCACAGCATAGTCATCGGGCGGGTTGTCGAGTTGCGGAATAGCGGCACCGACTTCGATCTTGATGCGTTCGGCGGTGCGCTCGCCCACGATGATGTTGTGTTGCTTACGCATGTATTCTTCGATGTCGGCGGTGAAGTCGTCACCAGCGATACGGATGGACTTGTTGTTGACGATGCCACCCAAGGCGATGACGGCGATTTCGGAGGTACCGCCACCGATGTCGATGATCATGTTACCCGTCGGCTCAAGCACGTCAATGCCGATACCGATGGCAGCGGCCATAGGCTCGTGGATCAGACGCACTTCTTTGGCGCCAGCCTGTTCGGCCGAGTCCTTCACGGCGCGCTCTTCCACCTCGGTGATACCCGAAGGGATGCAGATGACCATCTTTAGGCTGGGCGGAAACAGGGTGTTCTTGAAATTGATCATCTTGATCATCTCGCGCATCATGTACTCTGCGGCTTGGAAGTCGGCGATGACGCCGTCGCGCAGCGGGCGGATGGTCTTGATGTTTTCGTGGGTCTTGCCGTGCATCATCATAGCACGCTTGCCGACGGCGATAATCTTTCTCGTGTCGCGTTGCAAGGCCACGATGGAGGGCTCGTCAACGACTACTTTGTCGTTGTATATGATGATTGTGTTGGCCGTACCAAGGTCAATAGCGATTTCTTTGTTTAGGAATGAAAATGCTCCCATAGTCTTCAGTTATTAGTTTTCAGTTGTCAGTTAATCAATGTCTAAAGTGTCTAAATCCGGTAAATACCATGCTGATGTGGTTTTCGTTGCAGCAGTCGATGGACTCTTGGTCGCGCACCGAGCCGCCGGGCTGTACGATAGCGGTAATGCCGGCTTCGTGGGCCAGCTCAACGCAGTCCTTGAAGGGGAAGAAGGCATCGGAGGCCAACACGGCACCCTTCAGGTCGAAGTCGAACGAACGGGCCTTCTCGATGGCTTGGCGCAGGGCATCCACGCGTGAGGTCTGCCCGATGCCCGAGGCAAAGAGCTGTTTGTCTTTGGCGAGGACGATGGCGTTTGAGCGGCTGTGCTTCACAATCTTGTTGGCAAAGATCATGTCGTCCACCTCGTCGGCAGCGGGTGCCTTGGTAGTGATGACCTTGAAGTCGGCAGCGGTCTCCGTGTGGAGGTCGCGGTCCTGCACGAGGAAGCCATTCAAGGCAGTCTTCACCGTCTGAGGTCTGTATTGGTCGGCTTTCAGGCGCAACACCACGCGGTTCTTCTTCGAGAAAAGCAGGTCGAGCACGCCGTCTTCATACTTGGGTGCCACGATGACTTCGATGAAGAGCTTGTTGATCTCTTCGGCAGCTTCGAGGTCGATGGGGCGGTTGCATACCAACACACCACCGAAGGCCGACACGGGGTCGCCAGCCAAAGCAGCCAGATAGGCTTCTTTCACAGTCGGGCGACAAGCGATGCCGCAGGGGTTGTTGTGCTTGAGGATGGCGAAGGTGGGCTCGTCGAACTCACGGATGAGGTTGAGTCCTGCGTCGAGGTCAAGCAGGTTGTTGTACGACAATTCTTTGCCGTGGAGTTTCTCGAACATGGCATCCAGGTCGCCATAGAAGGTGCCCTTCTGGTGTGGGTTCTCGCCATAGCGGAGCGTGGTGCCTTCCTCTTCGGTAATGTGCAGAGGCTTGTTGTCGTCGTCTTTCACGAACCAATTCATGATGGCGCTGTCGTAGTGCGAGCTCACGCCAAAGGCATAGGCGGCAAAACGGCGGCGGTCGTCGATGGAGGTCTCACCATGCTGGTCTTTGAGCAACTGGATGAGCTCGCCGTAGTATTTCTGCGAAGGCACGATCAGCACATCGTTGAAGTTCTTGGCACCAGCGCGGATAAGCGAGATGCCACCGATGTCGATCTTCTCGATGATCTTGCTGGCGTCGTCAGTGTTGGCCACGGTCTCCTCGAAGGGATAGAGGTCGACGATGACGAGGTCGAACGGCGGGATGTCGTATTCCTGCATCTCCTTTTGGTCCGACTCAAGCTGGGTGCGACCCAGGATGCCGCCAAACACTTTGGGATGGAGGGTCTTCACGCGGCCGCCCAAGATGGACGGATAGCCCGTGAGCGACTCGACGGTCTTCACCGTAGGGTCGAGCGGCTTGATAAAGTCATAGGTGCCTCCCGTGGAGTATATCTGTACGCCATTTTGTTTCAACAAGTCGACGATGGTGTCGATGCCCGTTTTATAAAATACTGATATTAAAGCAGTTCTAATTTTTTTCAAGGGTGTAAAATTTAGGTGATTTTAAACTGCAAGAATACCAAAAAACTACAAACCGCGCAAGACATAAAAGCATTTTTTTTGAACAAAGATTTCAACAATTTTCAACTTTTTTCAGCGCCGTTCGTTATGTAGAATCACAATGAAAACAGAAAAAATAATCCACTGAAAATGAATGGCATAAAAGAAAAAACGATTATAAACTACAAAAACCAGTAATTCGTATCGTTTTTCTTCTTATTTTTACCGATTCAAAACTACGCGGATGGAAACAAAGTGGATTTTAAACCAACCTGTTGACAAACAGCAAGTTGACGAGATTGTCAAGGTGCTCAATATCGATGAGAACCTTGCCACTTTGCTTGTCCAACGCGGAATCACCAACTACGAAGAAGCCAAGACATTCTTCCGTCCTTCGCTCTCGCAACTCCACGATCCTTTCCTCATGAAGGATATGGACAAGGCTGTTGATCGTGTGCTTCGCGCCATCAACGAAGGCGAGAAGGTGCTGATCTACGGTGACTACGACGTGGACGGCACGACGGCCGTGGCTGTGGTCTACACCTACCTGAAGCCTTTCTTCAAGAAGAAAAAGATTGAGTTCTACATCCCCGATCGTTATGAAGAGGGTTATGGCATATCCTATAAAGGCATTGACTATGCGGCTGAAAACGGCTTCAAACTTGTCATCGCCCTCGACTGCGGCATCAAGGCCAACGAACGTGTGGATTATGCCAACGAAAAGGGTGTCGACTTCATCATCTGCGACCACCATCGTGCTGGCGACACCATCCCGAATGCTGTGGCAGTGCTCGATGCCAAACGTCCTGACTGCACCTATCCTTACGATGAGTTGTCGGGTTGTGGCGTAGGCTTCAAGTTGGTCACCGCCCTTTCCATGAAAGGCTTGGGCACCATCGAAAAGGTCTACGAGCTCATCGACCTCTTAGCCGTGAGTATCGCCGCCGACATTGTGCCTATCACGGGCGAGAACCGCGTGTTGGCTTATTTTGGCCTCAAGCAACTCAATAAAAACCCGCGTCCGGGCATCGAAGCCATCCTTCAACATGCCAACATCTATCGTCGTGATGAGGACCAACTTGACGACGAGGAGAATGTGCTGACCAGAGAGTTGACGATCAGTGACTTGGTCTTCCTTATCGGACCTCGCATCAATGCGGCTGGTCGTATCGCCAAAGCCTCCGACTCGGTACGTCTGCTCATCGCCGACAAGAAGGAGCATGCCGAAAAACTGGCTGCATCCATCAACGATCTCAACGACGAGCGTCGTGAGTTCGACAACCGCATCACCGAAGAGGCCTTGGATATGATTGCCGCCGACCAAGAGTTGAAAGACGCCAAGAGCACCGTGGTCTTCAACGCGAAATGGCACCGTGGCGTCATCGGCATCGTGGCTTCGCGACTCACTGATTATTATTACCGTCCGACCATCGTCCTGACCCGCGCCAACGGCCTCGTCACGGGCTCGGCGCGTTCCATCAGGAGTTTTGATATCTACGATGCTATCGACCATTGTTCCGATTTATTGGAACACTTCGGTGGACATAAATATGCAGCGGGTCTGTCGATGAAACCCGAAAACCTGCCCGAGTTCCGCCGTCGTTTCGAGGCCTATGTCAGCGAACATCTGGTGGACGAAGACTTTGTCCCTGAGTTGGAAGTGGATCTGAAGATTAACTTCAGCGACATCACGGCTAAGTTTATGCGTATCCTCAACCAGTTTGCCCCATTTGGTCCGGGCAATATGGCTCCTGTGTTCTGGACCGACAATGTCATCGACGCTGGCGGATCACGTCCCGTGGGCGGCCACCGTCACCTGAAACTCACCGTGTCGCAACCCGGCGATATAGAGCAGGGCGTGGCTCCGTTCTCGGGCATCGCCTTCCAAAAAGGCGACCTCTTCGACCGCATTCACAACGGCGAGCATTTCAGCATCTGCTACCATCTGGAATACAACACATGGCAGGGCAAGACCAACCTTCAACTGAATGTGAAGGACATCAAGTTTGAGGAAGAATTGTAAAGTTTTCCTGGTTATTTCCTGGTTATTTTGGCTACGACTGTGTCACCACTTTTGTCGGTGACGAGTAGGAAATAAAGTCCTTCCGGAAGGCCTGAAAGATTGATGTCGTTGCCTTCACCCAAGGTCTTTACCAATTGCCCCATGGTGTTATACACCTGCACCTTGGCGACGTCCACCTTCATGATATGCACTTCACCATGGGTTGGGTTGGGATACAGCGAAACCAAAGGAGAGCCAGCGTGTTCTTTTATGCCTGTCAAGTCGTCGCCCGTGGTCCAGTTTTCAGGCAAACTATTGTCGGAATCGAGGTCTTTCAGTTCGAGGTATGGTCCTTCGCCGTCGGCTTCCATGGGCCAGGGCAGGCTGTCGGAATAACACACCTGATCGATAACATTACCCCAAGCGTCGGCCAACACGAGGTTCTCTGACTTGTTGGAGAGTTTGCGCGTGTATTGCCCGAAAGGCGTCGTGTTGTAAAACTCCGTGAACATCAGCGAATCAGAGCATAAAATGACGGCTTGGTGGCCTTCGATATGGGCGTGTTCGGGGAATGTATAGGTGACACCCAACTCGCGGAAATACATGCCCGTCAAGTCCACTTCCTCGTCACCGTTGTTAGTGATTTCGATGAATTCAAACAAGTCACCGTCGATATTCCACCAATCCATGGGATGATAATGGATTTTGGAGATCACCAAAGGCGGTAGGTCGACGTCGGCGCAGCCTTCGTATGCGCCTATGTGTTGGTTCAGCCAATTGATACGCTGCTGTAGCCAGGTTTTCATGTTATTCACATATTGAGTGTGTTGCGACATCTGGTTCCAGCGTTGGTTGTCGCGAGGTATAGCTTCAGCGATCAAAGCGTCGATTTCGTCGATGCGGTTGCAGACGAAATCATAGTTTAAGGGTTGTCCAGGCTCAGTCAACTCAAACCAGCGCTTGGCCATATAGCAACGGAAGAGGTCGGTGTCGAACAGGTCTTTCCAAAACTTTGGACCGTTGTTGTCTTGGTTGTTGAACTGCCACACGTCATATCTGCTGCGGTTGCCGAAGGCATCGTAACCGAAAGCGAGGTTGTAATCCCAGACAGGGCCAGCGCGCAGCTTGCCTAACCTGTCTTTATGGAAGAAGGTGCTTAAGGAATAGACATCCACGTTCGAAGTATATTCCGCAATCATCATAAAGTCAACGAAGGAAGGGATGTCGATGACGGATGGGATGCCCGACGTAATGGACGTATTGTGTTGGTTGGCCACTGCGGCGAGGTCGGTAAACACACCATGGATATAGTTGTGTTGCGCATTGGTAATATCGGCGGGCTTGGGATAATGATGGATGAAGTCGGTGCTGTTGCCCCACCAGCCGCCACCATAGCCTTGCATCGTCCAGGCTATGGGGTCGCCGCCAGTGGTCTTGTCGGCTTTGGTGATATAGCCTCCGGTTACCTCAGGATAGTTGTTGCATGTCTCATCCATCTCCTCGATGTTGACGCGGTTCTTGTCGGGTTTGATTTTCTCCATGAAGGCGTAAAGACCCTTGTAGTCGCCGTTGATGACCACCTCGCAATACACACTTCGCGAGGCATATTGTCCAAGCCGGTTCGAGAGTTCGTATGCCAACACGTCGCGCATCCCGGTCTGGTCGAAAGCCAAGGAGTTGAGCACCCAGTCGTTCTCTTCTGGCATGCCTAAGATGCTGACATTTCTGTTGGTAATGTCATCATCTTCGCGGGTTTCAAGAGCATAGGGCTTCTTGTTGAGCATGGTCTGCGACGAGCTGCCACGCCGCTCGATGCCGATGCGCCCGTCGTAGTTGAGCAACTCGGGGTTGTCGATATCGCTCATGTAGTTGCGTGAGCCGTCCTGATGCCAAATAATCTTCATCGTACCCAGCACTTTAGGCTCGTCAGGGATGTTGACGCCGCCGTCGGTCTCGATGACCACGATGGGCAGGTTGCTATCTGTGAAGTTCTGCGCCATGACGGTGAAGGTCATAAGCAACAGCAACAGGACCGATGTCGTTTTCTTGAGTTTCATGTGTTATTTTTTCCAGAATTGCCACCACCTCTTTTGTCGGCCTTCAACCACTCTGGCATAGCGGTTACGCGACCTCCGCAGGGTGGAGAATTTCGTGACGGAACCCGCATTGGGACCTTTCAGGCTGAGGATATGGGAACGCGAAGCCACAAAGCCACTCTCGTCGACGTCTTCGATGTTGCCGTATTTGTTTTTCTTGGCAGCATAGATGATGACATTGTCGATAAACCAGCTGTTGACATTGGCGCCGTTGCCGGAGAAATAAAGGCAGAACTGTGGCTCTTTAGTGGTCCATTCCTCCATGTCGAAGGTAAGTAGGTATTGGCTTTGCGCGATGCTACCCGTCACGGTGTCTTCCCAGATGCTCTCCCAGTCCTCGCCGTTTTGCGAGATGCCGATGCCGATTTGGGCATTGATCTCTCCATGTGTGGCTTCGAGGCTGTGGTTGAACTGGAAGTTGATGAAATCGTATTTCCCCAGATCCACAATAGGGGTCACAAGGCGGGTGGTGCCGTTGAAGTTGAAGTCGGGATACATCTGCATCTCATGCGGCTTGCATCCGGCAAAGCAGGTATTGGAGATGTACCACACCACCCAATCGTCGCCCTTGGCGTCCCAGCCTTCCTCTAACCAGGGGTTGAAGAAGCCTTCGCACAACATCACGTCGCCCTGCTGGCTGAATGCCTGCAAGGAGAAGAGCAACACAATGATGGTGAGTAAACGTTTGATCATCCAACCTCCTGATTTTGGGCAAAAATAGGAAAAATCTCAGACTCTATTCTTTTACGGGTCGTTTTTCTTATTTTTGCGGCATAAACGGATAAACCAATGGCAAAAGAAAAAACCACTTTTTTCTGCAAGGAATGCGGCAATGAGTCGCCGAAATGGTTCGGTAAATGCCCTGCCTGTGGCGCATGGAACACCTGCGTGGAAGAGACCGTGGTCACGGGGAAGGACAGCAAATCGGTGAAGAAAAGTGTCGGGCTGGAGATGGACAAGGGCCTGCCTACGCCCATCAAAGAGATCGGCAACGCAAAGGAGCAGCGCATCATTTTGCCTTACGAGGAACTCAACCGCGTGCTCGGTGGCGGTCTAGTGCTTGGTTCTTTGACTCTTGTGGGCGGTGAGCCTGGCATCGGCAAATCGACTTTGCTCTTGCAGACGGCCTTGCAACTGGCGGGCAGAAAGATCCTGTACATCTCGGGCGAGGAGAGCCAGACCCAAATCAAGATGCGCGCTGAGCGTATCGGCATCCACAACACCGACTGCCTCATCCTCACTGAGACCAACACACAAGAAATCCTGAAGCACTTCAAGAACGTGCAGCCCGACATCGTGATTGTCGACTCCATACAGACGCTCGAATCGCCATACGTGGATGCCACGGCGGGCAGCCTCTCACAAATCCGTGAGACAGCCGCCGAGATGAACAAGATTGCCAAGGCCTATCAGGTGCCGGTGTTCCTCATCGGACATATCACCAAGGACGGCAGCATCGCCGGACCGAAAATCTTGGAGCATATAGTAGATACCGTTTTGCAGTTTGAGGGCGACCGTCACTATGGTTTCCGCATCCTGCGCACCATAAAGAATCGCTTTGGGTCGGCGTCGGAGTTGGGCATCTTCGAGATGAATGCATCGGGCCTCCGCGAGGTGACCAACCCTAGCGAGATCCTGCTCTCGCAACGCGATGAGGAAGTGAGCGGCATTGCCATCGCCGCCACCATGGAAGGCCAACGCCCCATGCTCATCGAGACGCAGGCCTTAGTAAGTAGCGCGGCCTACGGCACGCCACAACGTTCCGCCACGGGTTTCGACATCCGCAGAATGAATATGCTGCTGGCCGTGTTGGAAAAACGTGCGGGCTTCCGTCTCTCAATAAAAGATGTATTCTTGAATATCGCAGGTGGTCTCCACGTGGATGATCCTGCCATCGACTTGGCCGTCATCGCCGCCGTACTTTCCTCAAATGCCGATATTCCCATTCCTTCGCGTTATGCCTTTGCCGCTGAGGTGGGCCTTTCGGGCGAAATCCGCGCTGTCACTCGTATCGAAGCCCGCATCGCCGAAGCCGACAAGCTTGGTTTTGAGAAGATATTTGTCTCGAAATACAATGCCAAAGGCTTGGATACGAAGCGGTTTAAGATCGAGATTGTTCCTGTGGCTTCGGTGTATGAGTTGGGGGCGGAGTTGTTTGGATAGAGAAAGCAAAATACGAACGATTTTGAAACAATTCGCCCAAATATGGGATAAAAACACACGATTTAGGCGAGTTTCTATAGAATTTCGACCAAATGTATATGGTTTTAGATACATTCGGATGATTTTCTAATCAGAGAACAGCTCTTTGGCGGTGATTTCGCTGTGCACTAGGCCGAAGTTTCTGCCCTTGGCCACCCCGAATGGCGTTATCATGGTGTGTACCAACTTAAATGGCGTTTTGGTTTCGTTGCGGAAAATCATCATCCTTTCGTAGAGTTTTTCCTTGTAATTACTGGTGATGATGTATGGTTTCGACGAGAATTTCATCTCACACAAATGGGCCATTTTATCGACGCGAGAGATGATGAGATCGATTTGTGCTCCTTTGTGCTCCAATTGGCCGCTTTCGTCTTTTTTCGATCCAACGCGCCATGAAGAAACCGTGGTCGCAATACCCGAAATGCCCAATCCCTTCTTGATGGCGTTGAGATGTTTGAGGCAGACCATTTCGAAAGTGAGGCCTTCCCAAGTCTCAACGCTTCTGGTCATAAAGTTGTGCATCCAAAACTCGGGGTCCTTGTCGTCGTTGTTTTCAATGAATCGGAAATAAAAAAGTGTGTAAAAGTCAGATATTCTGTAGATTGTGTTTTTCTTCTTGCAGCCGAATTGGGCAAATCTTACGATAAAGTCGCAGCGTTCCAAGTTTTTCAGCGCACGGGTCAGGTTGCCTCCTGAAAGTCCGGATGCTGTCTCCAATTCAGAACGCGTCAAGCCTTCGCGTTTTGCCGACAAAGCCTTCACCACGGCAACATATCGGTCAGCTTTTGAGAAGAGAGCGTTGTAGAGTTCGTCGAACTCGTCGCTGAGCCTTCCGCCGATGGCGAAAAAGAGGGCGTCGATGTTCTGTGGCAGACTTAAGTTGGGTTCAAGCAGGCTTAGGTAATAAGGCACGCCACCCAGCACCATGTAACATTGGATGATTTGGTAATAGTCCCATCCAAAACCCTTGTTATCAAGGTATTGCTTGCATTCGTTGAGCGTGAACGGTGCAACGTAAATCTGCCGCGTGATACGGTTGTGCAGCCCGCCTTGGTTGGAAATGAGTTTGTCCACCATCCACGAAGTGGCACTGCCGCAGGCAACAAGTACGATGTCGTCGCGCAGGGCAACCCAACTGTTCCAGAAATACTCCAACGCCTCCACGAAGTCGCTGGCTTTGTTGTCGACCCAAGGCATTTCATCGATGAAAACCACTTTTCTTCGATGGTTGCTGTGCTCCAATAAAGCAGACAGAGCATCAAAGGCCTCGCTCCAAGTGTTCAGTTGGGGGGGCTTGGCAAAAGTGCCATATTTTGCCAATGCTTTCGCAAAGTTCTCCAATTGTTTCTTCTGTGTGGCTTTGTGCGCACCCACATAATAAAAGGTGTAGTTGTCGTGGAAGAAATTGCGCACGAGAAAGGTTTTCCCAATGCGCCGTCTGCCATAGATGACCACAAATTCCGAGTGCCTGGAATTCATGCATCTTTCCAATTCTTCCATTTCGCGTTTCCGTCCGATGAGTTTATCCATGTTTGTAAGTCTTTTCGTTGGCAAAGATATGCAAACTATTTCGAACTTTACAAGAAAATCGCCCAAATGTTGTATAAAAATACAAGATTTGGGCGTTTTTCTATAGAATTTCGCCCCTATACAAATCATTCCACCACAATCTTCCGCACACGTCCACCCAGCTTCACGAAATACAATCCTCGCGGCAACTCGATATGGGCCTCGCCTTCGATGGGTTTCACCATCACCATCTGACCGAGCACGTTTGTAATCGTCATTAAGCCAGAGCCTTCCACCTTGAAAGAGCCTTTGGCGGGATTGGGGTAAATAGAGAAGGTAACTTCCTTGCTTTCTTCGATGTCAAGCAGTTCGTAATTCTGTACGAAATTAGACATCACTGTTCCACCTCCGTATTGGTTTTTAATATAGGCCTTTACGAAGAATACTGAGTCCTGGATTCCATGAGGTAAATTTACGTAGTAGAATCCTAGTGCATTATCGTACGAAATTTGTGCATCGACCGGCGAAATGTTGAAATCTTGCAGATTATCTACAGAAAACAATTCGTAATGGTCGGCTGCATTTATGTCGGAGATTTTGTACGGTGTCCATTGAATCCACCAATATTCGACTCCTGGTCCAAGATAAACAGTGTTCATAGATTGGTAGCTACGGCCTAATTCTGCTTGGTCGCCACAGATATCGATTGCAGATAATTTGTAGCGATAGGACCGCTCAGATCCATCTACATCATCTATGAAGTATCCAGTTTGATAGTTGGCTGTACCGACTTGATTCCACTGATTAGTCAGGCCTTCACGATAAATGGCGACTTCATCAATGTAAGGATTTGTAGTTGACCAAGAAACCATAATTTGATTTGACATGTTTATTGTATCAATGGAAATCAAAGGAATTGATTCATCGATAGATTGTGGGACCATGTACTGGACTTGTGTACTTGCAAAGCCTTCACAGCCATATTCATTTACTGTCTGTACCCAGTATTCAATGGGTTGGTTGACTGTAATGGTTTGGTTGTGAGAGCCATTGGACCAAGTGTATTGAGAGAATCCAGGTCCAGCATCAAGTGTCACAGTACCACCAATGCACAAATACGTGATTTCTGGTAGATATGGCTCATGTTCAGGATATACTCCATTGATAGTAATCTCATCACTGATAGAGTTTCCGCAGGCATCTGTAACTGTAACACCATAAGTGCTAAGGTTATCGATGTCAATGTACGGAGTAGTGGCTCCTGTAGACCATAAGTAAGTGTAGTCTGGTTGTGGATTGTTTTGGGCATAGAGTCGGTGTATTCCAGGACATTTTAGCATAGTGTTTTGTGTCCATGGTTCGGTGGGTGGAATGCCTGAGCTGAATAAAATATTGAAGTAATCAACATAAAATCCATTACATCCATTGTAGGTCCATTCCCCTTGATTTGCTCTGGTTATAATTAATGGATTGTCAGGGTAACTTTGTCCATTATGAGCCCAAGTGAAATAATTGCAACTGCTTTCGCCGTGTAAAGCTACACCATCGTAGTTATCGCAAAAGTAATATGTGTGATAACTTTCTAATGAGTGTATGTCATACACGTGATAATAATAAGGGGATAAAAACGAAAAATACAAAAACAAAAACAAAAAACGCTGATTTTGTGTATTTTACGGAAAAATGCGGAAAAATGAAAAGTACAATCTCCTTGAATTTGCCATAATTTTGATATAATTTGGGATGCCGGTTGGTATAACCCAATTATAACCGATTATAATAAGGGCGGCCAAAAGCCGCTTTTTTTATGCCAAAAACGGCCTGAAAAGCCCGAAAAACAACGGTTTTAGACCATTTCCCCGGCCCCACGAAAATGGTGCCACGCACACGCCTTTTGAAGGGCCTTTGAACACCCTTTGAAAGGCGTTTTTTCATGCCCGCTCCACGGGTACTTTTTGCCTGAAAAACGGCTTTGGATATTCAATTGGATATTCAATTGGGTATTCAAAACTCGAAAAAAAACGGCTCGACTTCACCCACATAATACACGAAAACGAAACGAGTTGACCCACATATTAATATATTTCCGCAGGTAAAAAATAACAGTTAAATTGTTGAAATTTAATGATTTAATATGGTTTTTCAGCCCAATAAACGCCTAAAAAAACCGTCCGCCCCTGAAAACCGTCAGTTTTGGAACCCAATTTAGCCCGCTGCGGCCTCGAAATTGGTACCTGTGTTCCCCCCCGCCGTCAGTGTCTCAACCTTCTCTTCCAAAAGGTCGATGATTTTCTGCTGGTCTTCGATTTTCGACTCCAGCAGCTGGACGTATTTGTCACGATCTGGCGGTGGTGACATATTCGTTGCATTGGTTGCCCGGTACATATTACCCTCTCCGAGAATCAACCAATAAAGGTCAATTTCGGGGAAAATGGCGATAAATTTCGCCAAAACATCCTCGGTTATACCCGTGTTTGACTCTAAAGTACCCCTTGAAACACCGATTTTTGTATAAAATTCTCGCTTGCTAATTCCCAATGTATCAGCAAAATACAAAATTCTTTGTTTTATTGGCGAAATTTTTTGTTCTTTTTTGTCCATTATGGCGAAATCTTTTGTAATATTGCAGCGTGTTTCAATCATTGAAGCACGCGACAAAAATAGGAAAAAATATGACAAAGCAACTGCACGCGAAAAAAGGGACTGGAAAAGCAATCGCCAGACTGCTCGGAGTGAGCGAACACACGGTGAGCGATGCCATCCGTGGAAAGATTGACACGGACACGGCGAGGAAGATCCGCACGATGGCCATCCGCAACTATGGGGCAATCGAGATTGAAATCTAATCACCAATAAATAAGGAGGAAAGAAAATGAGACACAACCTGACTTACACTATCGACAGAATCGAGGCCTGCGCATTCGCGGCGCTGGCCGCACTGTGCATCTACGGCGCAATCGCCAAGGGCGCTTGGTGGCACATCGGGACGGCGGCAATCTGCGCTGCTGTGGCCGTGGCTTTATGGAAGAGCGCAATCGTGGACGAGGGGGAGGAAGACTTGGAATAGGAATGCTGAATGCTGAATGCTGAATGCAGAATGCAGAATAATCAACTAACAATCTAAAACTTAAAGACATGATCAACATCAACGAGAGAATGGCGGCACTGAACGCCGAAAGAAGGGCCATCAGGCTCGACTATGACAACCGCGAGAGAGCGGTAAAGGCAAAGCACGTGGCCGAAATGAATGCGGACATCGACTTGCTCCGCGCCGAAAAGAACCGCAAAATCGACGCGACCTACCGCAAGCAGGACGAACTGGTGGCGGAATACCGCAAGGAGAAGCGTGAGTTTTACGAGGCGATGAACGAGGCGGTGCCGTGCATCAAGGAGGAGAGATAAAACCGATTGGGCTTGGGATGAAAGAGTCCCAAGTGGTAGCGCGGATAGGATGCTAATCGGATAGGCACCCAGTAAAACCCCTACATTAGTGAGGTTCGAGTCCTCACCCGCGCACAAGGAACTAACCTATAAAATGAAAGAGATATGAAAGCAACACCTAAAATGAAAACCTCTTACCGGATTGAAGGCAAGATAGAACTGACGCTGAAGGCCGTGACCTTTGCGCCATACCGCAAACTGACCGATGTGGAGATTATGGAATGCCGCAGATCATGCTGGAGAGGCATCGACCCGCAGAGCGGCACCAGGACTTTCCTACAGGACAATGCCGGAGGCGGTGAGGCCTGTCTTTGCTTCAAGATGTACTGTCGCGACAACGCCTCTTTCCTTGAGCGCGTCTGCCACCTGCTTGGCAAGGTCAAGACAGCAGCACTTGACTATGTAAACGTGAGTACCGTCAAGATCAAAGTCGTGCTGTAAGCGAGTGCGAAGGCGATGGACCTTGCAAACACAGTCGTGCTGGACCTGCTTGATGGCAGGCACATTGGCAGCATAGGCAAGCTCATCGTAATAATGTGAACCCATAACCAAAGAATTTAGGCCGCAAAGGTAGCGAAAAGATGCAATATTTCAACAACATACTGACCGTGGAAGCCGGATGGATGATTGAGCAGGGCGTGATGACGGAGACTGAATATAAGAACCTCGCCCATCATAGCAAGGACATCCAAGTGGTGCGCCGTGCTTGTCGCAACACGCCCGCGCTGGTGGCCTACGACTCGATGCCCGACCGATACAAGAAGGCCATCGTGGAGCGCGTGGGTGACCCGCGCAAACAGGCCCGGCAGAATGTGCTGGAAGGGCTGATTGAGCACTCGGCAGCGGCCACCGCCTTCTTCGAGGACTACATGATCGACGACGACCGCCACCTGCCCTCCGACAAACGGAGGGAATACTACGCCAACGCCGTGGTGCTCGACGGTGTGAAGCGACTGATCGAAAGCCGCAACTCGAAACGCAAGGCCCTGGGCAACCGCGCCACGCGCTTCTGGGACGAAATCAGCGAGGCGGTGCAGGAACTCGACCTGACGAAGTGGCCGCACACGCTGCCTGCCAACGCCCGAAGCCTTGAGCGCAAATACCAGCGTTATCTGGCCGAGGGCTACGGCAGCCTCGTCCACAAAGCCTACCAGACCGGCTCGAAGAATGCGGCGAAGGTGGCCGACGAGAACCAGAAGGCGATGCTCGTCACCTTCATGAGCGACCCGCGCAACCTCGACAACGAGCAGGTGGCCCGCCTCTATAACATGGTGGCCCAACAGATGGACTGGAAGAAAATCACGGCTTCGGCGGTGGCGGTGTGGCGCGACAAGTGCGACGACTTGATCTACGCCTACCGTCGCGGCGATGGGCAATACAGGGCCAACAGGGCCATGCAGGTGAAGCGCAGCGCACCGACGCGCCCGCTGCTGTTCTGGAGTTTTGACGGATGGGACGTGGAACTGCTGTATCAGGAGACCGTGACCGCCAAGGACGGAACGCACTGCACGACCTACCACAACCGCCTGAAATTAGAGATAGTGCTGGATGCCTGCACGAAATACCCCATCGGATTCGCCATCGGCGAACGGGAGAACGCCGCCCTCATCCGCGAGGCTATCCGCGACGCTGTGAGGGAGACGGAGCGGCTGTTCGGCAAGATGTATCGCCCGGCACAGATCCAAGGCGACAACTTCGGAAAGAAGGCCATGATGCCCACCTACGCGACAGTGGCCGACAAGGTGACGCTGGCAAGCGTGGGCAATGCGAAGGCGAAGCCCATCGAGCGTTGGTTCAACTACTTCAACAAGAAATACTGCCAGATGAACATCAACTGGAGCGGTGTGGGCATCACCAGCCGCAAGGACCACCAGCCCAACATGAAGGAACTCCAGAAACACAGGAGCGACTTCCCCAACAAGGAGGGGCTGATCAGGCAGATTGTGAGTTACATCCAGGCGGAGCGTGCCGAACTGGAGACGGCATACGTGGCGAAGTTCAAGGCCGAGGGGCTCCAGGAACTCAACATCGCCCAATACCTGATGACCTTTGGGGAGAGCACGAGCCAACGCTACCTGCTGCAAGGCTGCGGCATTGTGGCCACCATCGGCGGACGCAAGATGGACTACGACTGCTTTGACACGCGGTTCCGCAACCACCAATCAACCCGCTGGCAACTGCGCTACGACCCCGAAGACCCGCACTATGCCGTGGCCGTCAACGAGGACGAGAGCCTCCAGTTCGTGCTTGAGGAGAAATACATACAGCCGATGGCCTTGGCCGAACGCACGGAGAGCGACGCCGCCGAACTGAAGCGCGTGATGGACTTCAACCGGAAGAACGAGGAGGAGAAGCGCACGGAGGTGAACAGGATGCGTCAGACCGCATGGAACCTTGGCGGCAACGACATTCTCGGCAAATTCCTCGTCACCAACAGCAAGGGACAGCATAAGTCGGTGAAAGACGATGCGAGACTGGCGGCGGCTCAAGTCGCGGAATTGGTGGAGGCGGACGACCTTGACAATCCGGATTGGAGAAGAGACATGTACTAATCATCAAAATAAAAGAGATATGGAAGACATCAAGAAACAACAAATCGTGAACACGCTGCGCAACTACTGCGAGCGTTACGAGAGCCAGGCGAAGGCTTCAAATTCGCTGAAAAACGTGAGCGCGGCCACGGTGAGCCAGATGCTGAACGGCAAATGGGAACTCATCAAGGACGAGATGTGGCGCAACGTGGCGGCCCAAATCGGCTACAAGGACGAGAAATGGAACGCCGTGGCCACCCGCGACTTCACCACCCTGACGCGCATCCTCGAAGATGTGCAGGAAAACGCCCTTGTGATGGCCGTGACGGGCGACGCGGGCAGCGGCAAGACCTTTGCCCTGAGGCAATACACCAACGCCCACAAACAGGTTTATTTACTGTGCTGCAACGAATACTGGAACCGCAAGGCCTTCCTGAACGAGCTGATGCAGACGATGGGCCGCGACGCAGCCGGATTGAGCGTGAACGAGATGATGATGGATGCGGTGCGCTACCTGAAGATGCAGGAAGCCCCGCTGCTCATCCTCGACGAGGCCGACAAACTGAGCGACAAGGTACTCTATTTCTTCATATCTCTTTATAATGCCCTTGAGGGCGAATGCGGCCTGCTCATGGTGGCCACGAGCCACCTTGAGCTCCGCATCCGAAAGGGAGTGAAGGCCAACAGGAAAGGCTACAACGAGATCTGGAGCCGCGTGGGAAGGAAGTGCGTCACCCTGAAGGGCGTGAGCGCAGCCGACATCACGGCGGTGTGCGAGGCCAACGGTGTGACCGACCCAAGGGACATCGACATCGTGATCAACGACTCGGAGAGCGACCTGCGCCGTGTGCGCCGCAAGATCCACGCGATACTGAAGGGAAAGGAGGCCGCGAAATGAGAAACTCCACCGACACAAAGAGTTGCGTTGGCAACGCAACAGACGGGACGGACAAGCGCACCCTCAACCAGAACCGTAGGCTGTACTGGCTCCTCAACGAGCTCGGCCTGAAGGACAGCGTGGCCGACCTGGTGAGCGACGAGACCAACGGGCGCACCACCCACACCCCAAAGCAAGCAGAACCGCATGGACAAAAAGCGCAAGGGAGTCATCAAGGCCATTTGCGCTTACGGTGAGCTGTGCGGACTGACATACACGGTTGACTACGCCAAGAGCATCGCCACACGCGCTGCGGGCCGTGACAGCTTCAACGAGATAACTGAAGGCGAGCTGACCCGCATTTACAATGAATTCTGCCGCAAGCAGACGGCTGCAAGGGCAAGGACAGATTTACCCATACTGAAACACAACTTTTCCTTGAACTGATGAAACGCGCCCTTACCATAACCGACATTCGGAACTACAAGACGAAGACCTACCTGCTCGACGGCGGCCTTGACTTGGCCCTTGGCGAAGTGGAACTCACCGGCAGCTGGATCGTGTGGGGAGGGTCGGCAAACGGTAAGACGCGTTTCGCCTTGCAGCTGGCCAAGGCGTTG
>LPNG01000011.1:84035-87414 GCA_001543395.1 Candidatus Alcium sp. F082
AAACAGCGCAGCCCAAAGGTGGTCATCATCGACTCGCTCCAATACACGGGCCTCACCTACACGGAATACAAGGCCCTGCGCGACGAGTTCCGCTCGAAGCTCTTCATCTTCATCAGCCATGCCGAAGGCCACAACCCCAAGGGCGCGGTGGCCAATTCGGTGAAATACGACGCATTCGTGAAGGTGTATGTGGAAGGCTACCGGGCCTATCCCCAAAGCCGCTACGGAGGCAACGTGCCATACACTGTTTGGCCTGAAGGCGCGGCGAAATACGGACACACACCAATAAACACTAATCAATAATCAATTAAACAGCAATAAAAATGGCAAATCTCAACAAAATGAGCAGAGAGAAACTGCTGAAAGCCGGATTCAAGTTTATCCGCTTGACCGACTACCCGTGTAAGGACGGGATTCACTATCAGATTAGATTCTGCGACAGTGACGACTTCGTTTGGAAAACACTGAACACCTACAACACAAAGGCTGCACGGGAACGGGCCGCTGCGGAACTGATTTCCGACGGGCCGTATTTGCTCCTGGAATGGAATAAGGAAGGAGGTGAGCAATGAATAACAAAGAAGAATTATTGGAGGCTATTAAAGACGCTGTGGCCAAATACTCCGACGATTATAACGATCCAGATTTTGTCATAGACATTAGAATTCAATGTGAGGATGGCTGGGCAGATGCCGAGGAGTTGTAGTCATGGACGGAACACTATTCGACATAGAAGAATTTACCGACGAGCGTGTGCGCCGTATCATGCAGGGCAAGACATGCAGAACCTGCGACAACCGTGTGCGGCACTACTACAACAAAAGCACCTACTACTGCAAGGCACATGAAAGCGGACGCACCGCCAACGGCCTCCTGAAGGTAAAAGCCAACCAACCGGCTTGCATACGATACACCAATCAAGACAACCAATAACAATCACTTAAACAACACTAAAATGGAAGAAAAATGCAAAAACTGCAGTTGCTTTCACCAAGGCACTTCGATGGAAAACGGTCGTGTAGTATTTGACCCTTTTGAGCCTGGCTACTGCGAACATCATCGAATCAAGACGACTCGTGAACAAAAATGTGATGATTTCATTCTTAAAAACTTAAACATCAATTAAAATGGCAACAAGACAGAAAAAGACCCTCATTCAGGGCATCACGGCTGAACAGGCCAACGACGCTTTCGCCAACTATGCGAAGGCCGACGCACAAATCAACAAGATCAACGCGGACATCGAGCTGCAATGCGCCAAGATCCGCGAGAAACGCGCCGACGAGCTGACGCGCCTCAGCGACGAGAGGGAGAAAGCCTTCGACACGCTGCAAGCCTACGCGGTGGAGAACCAGGCTGAACTCTTCACCAAGAAAAAGAGCCTCGACATGACGCACGGCACCATCGGGTTCCGCACGGGCGCCCCGAAGCTGAAGACGCTGAAGGGATTCACTTGGGCATCGGCCCTGAACTTGGTGAAGGAATTCCTGCCCTCGTTCATCCGCACGACGGAGGAGATCGCCAAGGACAAGCTGCTGGCCGACCGCGATTCCAAATACTACGAAGGCCCGGACGACACCGTCGGTGTGCCGATGGCCGAGCAGATGGCCAAATGCGGCATCATGGTGACGCAGGACGAGACTTTCTTTGTGGAACCCAAGAAGGAGGAAGTGGCCTAATGGGCAACCATTGCATTTACACGGTGTGCCGCAACTGCGGCGAGGAATACTGCCTTCGTTGCGAGTTTGGCATCTGCCCGAAATGCGGCACACCGTGGAACGCACGGCCCCGGACGCTTACAGTGTATGACTACATAGGAAAACCGCACGAAATGACAGTTACAGAGATATACCAGGAAACCTTGGAACTTGCGAAGCGTGACAAGATAGACCTTGTGAACCGCATCCTGGCGAGCATCAAGGACACGGACAAGCCGACACCCGAACAGGATGACAACGTTCCCGCGATGCCGGTGTACGAGGGTCTGACCGTCTTCGCCGAAATCTACCGTGCAAAGAAGGGCGTGACCTATACCACGGGCAAGTTCTCGGGTGCCGACTATAAGAACATGAAGGAGCTGCTGTGGAAGATAGAGGAGCGCATCGTGGAGGGCGGCACCGTCATCGTGAACGATGCGCTGCGCATCGGCAACCTGAAGATGTTCCTTCAGGCGGTTTGCGAAATGAAGAACCAGTGGTACTTCGAGAATCGCTTCAACCCCTACGGGCTGAACAACGACTTTGAGAAAATCTATTCCAACCTCAAAAACAACAGCGACCATGCAAGACGGAAAGCAGCTTTCGACTATCTCTAATCCCCCTGCCCCCTTAAAAGGGGGAAACGACGTGGCGGTTCCGACAAGGGAACGGCTACAGAAATGCCCTGTGGCTCAGCGGCTCTACGACAGGACTGGCGACGGCTTTCCGATGGCGGCTGTCGCTGTGGTGGCCGCTGCCGACCGCTCGATCACCACGGCCACGGAATCGGTGAGGAGCACGGGGCAGGTGAGCGTGAAGCGGTTTGCCAAGGACTTCGAGGAGCGGACGCTTGCCGCCTTGGTGCTGACCCACCTGACCATCGTGGAGGACATGATGAACGTGGCCCGACCGCTGAAGCCGGAAGCGATGGCCATGCTCTCGAAGGAGGTGACACAAATGCTGGTGGAGGACGACATGGACTGGAACCTGGCCGACATCCAAATCGTGGCCGACCGACTGGCCAACGGCGAGGTCGGGCAGGTTTATGGCGGGCTGAACAAGGCAATGGTGATGAAGGCTTTCACCGGCTACATGCGTGAGAAATGCGATGCCTTCGTCGCACTTCGTGAGGAACAGGCCAGGGAACACGACTTCGGCAGCTTCGGGGCCGAGCGGGGCGGCACGTCGCGGCTGAAGGAAAGGATGAAGAACCTTGCCGCACTTGCGGCATACAACGAAAGGAAACCCCAAAAATGACATCAAAGAATAACTACAATGGAAAAAGTAAGAAAATACGAATCGAGGAAGATCGAGGTCTGCCGCAACTGCGGCGGAGAGGGCATGGTGAATCCCAAACTGGAAGGAAACTGGCTTATGCGCCATATACAAGCCGCTGGCGGGCCTGTGGCCTGCGAAGTGTGCGGCGGCACGGGTCGTGTGAGGAAGCACACCGAAATCACCGTTACTGTGCGTTCTTTTGACTCCCCCCTGCCCCCCTCAAAAGGGGGAAGGGGCTAACGCGTGAGGCCATGAGCGGGAAGAAGCGTTATCGTTCAACGAAAAAGCGGATACGGGCCATTGTCGCCATCGTGAACGAGGAATACCAGCCTGGCGACCAGAACCACTGCTACAAGGCAATATGGCGGCGGCGCATCCTGCCCGAATTCGGCGTATGCTACAAC
>LPNG01000011.1:87563-134710 GCA_001543395.1 Candidatus Alcium sp. F082
GGCAACGAAAAGGACACGGCCATCATCGTCCTGACCGTTGCCAACCGCCGTACCACTTCCAGCAGCGCACACGCACCAAGGGACGCCAAGGAAGCGAGTTACATAACCATCGACCTGACGGACGATGTCCACGACCTGGTCCAGGGTTATTCTGCCAGGAGGGAATACACCCCGTTGTCCGAAATTTCTTTCAACAAACAGAACGACCTGCCAGGAGGGACGGAGGGATATGCCATGCGCTATCGCACGACATACAATGTCACCCCGCCACAGATGGCATTATAAAACTTATAACCTTAAAACAAACAAAATCATGGGAAGACTTAAAACTTTGGAAACAAACGCAAGTCTGGCGGGAGGATACACGTCAGAAGGCTTGCAGAAGGAAGGGCCGAGGATGACCCTCATGGCCTCATTCAGAGGACTTTCGGAAGCAACCACGGCAAGACTTGAACAATCCGTGGACGGGACATCTTACAACGAGATCCCGGGCTCGGAAGCAACCATTTCAGCTGGCACATCGGAACAGATGTGGAACGATTGCGGGATGCTCCCTGAAGGGAGCTATGTGAGGGTGTCTGTGGACGCCGTATCTGGAACTTTATATCTAATCAAGATGCTATCATGACAAAGGCTATCAATTTATTCAAGGAACAAGGCCAAGGAGGATCCGGGGCAGATCCCGATGCCGTGAAATTCACGCCTCAGAGCCTTACGGCAGGACAGAAGATGCAGGCTCGAAGTAACATTGATGCTGATGTGTCGATCACGACGGTTGACGCAAGCACGGACCCGCCGTTCACTATGGAGCCAGACAAGGTCTATAAGTACGGCATGCTGTCTGGCGACACTACTTTCCCGTTGATGTTATCCATCAACGATGGTAAGGCTCACGTCTATTGCTGGACTTTTGAGACACCAGCGACCGCACCGACAATCACTTGGCCTACTGCCATTATCGGCTGGGCTGGCGGTAGCGCACCGACAATCAACGCGAACAAGCAATACGAGGTCAGCGTCATGGATGGCATTGCCTGCATTGTTGAATCTTAAAAAGAAAGGAGAAAAGAATGATGTACACAAAGACAATCAATGGAAGGCGGGTATTCTCGGACTGCCGATCGATACAGACTGACGAGGGCGTGTGGATCAGCAACCCCACGCCAGAGCAGATAGCCGCAGCGGGTTGGGTGGAATACATCCCGCCCGTGGTTCCGCCTCAGCCGCAAACCGAGCCCGACATGGGCGACATCGTTGAGGCTGTCAGGCGTATGCTCGCAACGAGCGTGGAGGATCTGACCGACGAGGAGGCGCTGCAGGTCGCGGCCTTGTACCCTACCTGGGCAAGCAAGGAAGGCGAGCAGATCAACGTGGGCGAACGCTATTGGTACGACGGAAAGCTGTACAAGGTCGTTCAGTCGCACATGGTTCAGGCAGATTGGACTCCCGATGTCAGTCCGGCACTATTCACTGAGGTGAGCATTGACGAGTGGCCAGAGTGGGTGCAGCCCACGGGAGCGTCGGATGCCTACATGACAGGCGACAAGGTGACCTTTGAGGGCGTGCATTACGTCAGCCTCATCAACGGCAACGTGTGGAGCCCAACGGATAACCCGAGCGGATGGGAGGCGAGGCCATGAGTGAGTTGTTGTCGTTAAGAAGGAGGATGATGCCGGCAGGCGGTGGAGGGTTGTACGATGCAGAGATTGAATATCTCGAAAGTGACGGGAGTCAATATATAATGACTGGCGTGAATGGTAATTCCGTTATGGAATGTGATGCAAAGGCTCAGTTTTTGTCAACATCAACTCAATGTTTGCTTGGTTCAAGGTCGAGTACGAGAAACGGATGCAGATTATTCGGTATATGGTCTGACGGCAGATTATATTGCAATGTCGGTGATGCTTATGCAAATGTTTCATTTTCAAGTGCAACAAATACAGATTTGCATATACTTAAAACTACTTCTGGAAATAACTCACAGAGATTATATGTCGACGGAAGTGCTGGTAGCGCAGCATCTTCAAACAGTGGAAGAGTTTCTGATAACCAACTCGCCATGTTTGCATTGAATTATCCAAATTTAGGAGAAATTATAGATTATGCAACCGCTCGTATTTACTATTTGAAGATTACAGTGGGAGGGAACCTTGTTAGAGATTTTATCCCAGTAAGGAAAGGTACTGTCGGATTTATGTACGACAAAGTTAGTCAACAATTATTTGGCAATCGTGGGACGGGTACTTTTACACTTGGCCCTGATATAGTCTAAAAAACAACAAACCAAAACAAACAAACCATGGATATAATTATTATAACTAAGTGTATTTCAGTGGTTTACAATCATAGGGGGGGGGTAAATCATGAACACACTATTAATGAGAAGGAGGGCTATGATGATGCGAGGCGCAGGAAATGGCACTGACTTGACCGACTATGTGCAAAACGGTCTTGTGTTGCACATGGATGGAATAGAAAAAGGTTTAACCCCAAACGACTATTGGGATAGTGTTGTCGGAGGACATCGATTTGAGAATTTAGGGGCGACACCTAATAAAGACAATTATCAATTTGAAGGAGACGAATATATGACCAATTCGTCGTTTTCTAACAATGCTCCAAATTATAATATAGGAACGATAGAGGTTGTAGCTGAATCAAGTGGTTATTTACGAATATTCCGCCCTATAATCAGAACAGGATTATGTTTCTATCAAGTATCAGGTGGTATACTTTATTCATGCAACAAAGGTTCCGCTCCTTATCTCATTAGAACCCAAACCAAGGCATCATTTTCGGTTAGTGAAAGTATCAGAAAAGAAAACGGGGTCAATATGAGTACTAAAACAAGTACTTATCTTACACTAAGCGAACCGACAACCATGAATTGTATCGGGAAAAACGGAAGCGGTACGTTTAATGGCAAAGTGTTTTCGATAAGAATATACAATCGCATCCTAAATGAAAATGAAGTTATGCAAAATCTCGCGGTCGACAACATCAGATTTGGCCTTGGGTTGACTTTGCCTTAAAACTATGTACTGATAACGCAAAGCCCCGGCGATAGAGGTCGTCGGGGCTTTGTTTATGGCTTCAGTTTGCGGATGAGGTCTTGGGCGGCCTGCTGCAGGTTGCGCTGAATGACGGCCTCTGCCCGCTTGCGCACTTGGGGATGGTCGCCCAGGAACTGGCGCTGTGGGATGGTGATCCTGGAGCCGACCTTCATCAGCGCCATCCATTTCCAAGCGTCGTCCTTTGTGGCATTGTATTTGTACCAGAAGTATTTCTTCATCTTGGCGGTGACTGTTATCGTGCCGCCGTAGTTGTGAATGGCAGCGTAACGCTCAGAGGTTTCCCAAACCACACTGTCGGCATCCACGCGGCAGCGGATCGATCGGCGCAACTTGCCGGTCTGCATGAGGAGGCTGCCGCGGTGCTGCAGCCCTACACGGCGAGGCGGCCACGGCTTGTCGAAGAAAGCCTTCCGTTGGAAATTGCGGTCAAACTCGTCGGAGAGTTCCACGCGGAGGTCGTTGAGGATTTTGCGCTTGAGGTCGGTCATTTTTTCATTTTTTTATTCAAAACCCTTGCAATTAAGAAAATAATCGTATTTTTGCGGTTGCTTTATCTGTAAAACAAAATGCCTCATCTTGTAGACAATAGAAAACCTGTGCCGTTTGAGTGCGAGCAATGTGCCCATTTTATTGAAGGGTGCAAATGCAAGGCTTTTGACACCATCCCGATTGAAATCATCTTTGACGCTGAAAAACACAGCCAAAAGATAGACGGGCAAAAAGGCGACTATGTTTTTAAGGCCAAGGCTGAACGCCAGTTCACCAATGTTTATGAGGTAGCCTGACATCATTTTTTCCATTTCGTTTTCTTGACTATCAAATCACCGACGCTTTTGGCAATAGGACGTGGGTTGGGATTGTTGAGGTACTCACTCCAGGCCTCGGCAATAAATTCGGCTTTTGGATTATAGTCAGGTGTCGTTTTTGATTGCATGTAAGCGTATTCCGAAAGATTGTCCTTAATATAGGCTTTGCCTTGTTGTTCTGCATCTGTAAATATCTTTAGGAATTCCGCATCAGACCGTAAGCCGAGAGTTTCGTCAATCTTGTGCCCTAATTCATGGTCGAAAACTGACTTGACGGTATTGCAACCTTCAGGGTGCCATTTTGCTTTTAAGTCAGAGTCAAGCGTTTTTTTCACTTTGTCACCTTTGTAGTTTGCATTAAAGGCAACACCATTCAAATCGAACTTGGTGCTTGGTGCAGAATAGGCGTAGGCGTTGGAAGGAATGGATGCGTAACTATTGGCATAACTTCTCGCCGTTCTTTGGATTGTTGCATCAGGAAAGGTCGGATACTTGGTCTTCAGTTCCTGATAGAATTTGTCGTAGAACAGTGCTTTACGTCCTTGCATTGATCCGACAAAGTTTATGTGTTTTTTAAGGTCTGGATATTTGTCGAGATGTGTGGCAACGCTGCTATATATATCCTGAATCTGCTGGAGGTCGTTTTTCGTGAAACCTTTGAAGTTACACGTTACGCCGAGGTTTTGTGCAATCTCCTTTTCGGCTTCGGCCACTGTTTTTGCCTTCAACTGATACGGATTGTTAGGTGTGCTTGCAGCTGTGGTCGCAGCCTTGCCGACGGCTTTCTTTGCGCCAGCAGGTGCCTTGAAATACGGGTGCTTGGGCGGGAACACCTTGCCAGCCTTGCCCGGATTGAAGCGGAACATTTCGGCCTTGTTCTGGCCGTTCTTCCCTATCTGTGTGGTGGCGCGTTCGCCGGCGGCGCAGGCCTGGTCTGAATCGCTGGTGGGGTACTTGTCCTTCAGCACCTGCACGGCGGTGCACCGGCAGTTCCAGCCGTTGGGCGGGTAATACTCGTTCCAGAACTTGTCGGAGGGCGGGAGGGTTATGCCTTCAAGGGCGGCGTGTTCCGGCCTTACGAGGCCGTCGAGGGCGGTTCTGTATTGCAGATCGTATTCGTC
The DNA here is from genome assembly GCA_001543395.1 of Candidatus Alcium sp. F082. Taxonomy (GTDB): domain Bacteria; phylum Bacteroidota; class Bacteroidia; order Bacteroidales; family F082; genus Limimorpha. Next base: position 92,565 of record LPNG01000011.1, read on the forward strand.
TCCGTCTCGCTCTATATCGGCCCATTTCGCGGCCATTTGGGTGCTTGCCGTGGCGAAGTTGTACTCGGCATAGAGCCAGTTCTGGTTGTAGGAGGCATCAATGGCCTGAACATCCTGAAGGAAGCGGTCGAATGACTTGAAGCCGCCGTCCTCGTCCTTCAGCAACCGGGACGCATCGTTCATTTCATGGTAGGTCTTGAAGCCGGAAAAGAGGAAGATGTTCTCGTCCAGGGCACGGGCCATTTCGTCGGGGATGCTGCGCTCAAGACGACCAAGTTCCTCGGCCAAAGCGTCATGGGTGGCCGTGATCAGCGTGAGGGGTTCGGGCTCGGATAACATGTCCGGGGTGAAGGCCTTCTTGTTGTGAAGCCATTCGGCGCACTTTTCAAAGGCTTTTGAAACCCCATTAAAACGCCTTTTATCGTCGTTTGAAAGGGTAATGTCGTCGGTGTAGTCGTTGAGGTCGCGGATTGCGCGGTGCAGCCCTTCATAGAAGGGCGTCAGGCGAAAAAATTGAAGTCCCCGGTCTTCAGCGCATTGTCGGCTGACGGGTTCATGCGCGGCCCAGTGATCTCCATGCCGAAGGTTTGTTTCAGCCATTCCACGTCGAAGTCGTAGTAGGCCGAGGCTTGGAACACCATTTTCCAAAGTTTCTCCGTGTCTGTGGCTTTGGCAAACTCGAATCTGAGGCCGGTCGGAATGATGCCAAGGCTCTCCATGGCAGGAATGGCTACCTTGTTGATGTAGTAGGCGATCTTGCGTTTGTCGGCCTCGACGATGGCTTCCATGAGTTCGGCAGAGGCTTCCTCTTTTGAGCGGTTTCCGTTGATGGTGTCCTGTCCAAGGACGGCGCCGAGGTTGAGGAGGGAGATCTGCTCGTCGCAGGTGGCGATGAAGTTCTTGTAGACGTCGCCGTTGGTCGAGCTTGCCTGGGCGAACTCGAACTGTTCAGAAGTGTCGATGATGAAGTACGCCGCTGAGCCTATCTCCTGCATCATGGCCTCGGCGCGGTCAAGCATCTGCTGGTCCTGGGTGTCGGTCTTGAGCACACGGGGCGGTATGCCGTAGATTTCGCAAAGTTCGCTCCAGCAGCTGAGGGCGAACTTCTTCATCAGGACATAAGGCGTGGCTTTGTTGATGAGGCCGAGGTCGGAGTTGTCTGGGCAGAACTCGAGGATCCACTTGCCGAAGTCGGGGCGCTCGCGATAGGCTTCGCCCGTGTTGCCGGTGGCGTCGGGGTAGAACGTGCCCGTGGCGGGCGACACGTTGGTGCGTGGCACCAGAAGGAGGTCGGGGTTGCCCGCCTTGTCGAAGGCGAACTGGACGAGGCTCTGACCGTAGAACTGCGACTCGACGATGAACTTGACAAGCTTGTCGAAGAGGCCGGTGTCTTTTAGGATGTTCACCGCGTCAATGTCGACGGCTTCGTCTTTCTTGAGGCTCCAGTCGGCGGCCTGAGACTTGCTGACGCGGAGGCCGATTTGGGCGGTCATCTTGGCGTCGAGCATGACTTCGCCGTACAGCACCTGGAGGAGGTGCTGCTTGGGCTTGTCTGCGCGCGTGGCCTCGAGGCGTGCGGTGCGCCAGTTGGCGATGTCGCGCCGGGCGATGGGTTCCTGACGGCGGATGACGCGTAGGACGGCTTTCTTGTCCTTGTGGCTCAGTGTGATTTCCTGGGCCTGTTTATTCCTAAATATGTCGAAAATGGCCATGATGATTAGTAATTATGTTGGAACTTTGGGTTGCTTCCGAAGCGTGACTTGATGATTGGGTTGCCTTGCCCGTCGGTGGCGATGGGCAGTGTTGGCGTGACGCTTCCGGCGGCTACCTGCTTCATGAAGTCGATGACTCGGTCGTAGCGTTCGCGCCACTGCTCGTAGATGAGTTCGGAGTTGGAGAGCCGGATGAGGTTCCAGACGGCGATGACCTTGGTGTCCTCAAGAATCAGCGGGTCGCGGTCGGCACCGGTGGCGGCGAAGATGGTAGCCACGTTGTATCGGCTGGCCAAGTAGGATTTCATTTCGCTGACGGCGGCCTCGATACACTGCAGCACGGTGGCGTCGTCGTTGGCCGAGATGTCATCCATGACGTGCTCATAGATGACTGTTCGCATTTCTTCTACGGTGATGAACATTTCAGTTTAGAGTTTATGGTTTAGGGTTTAGAGTCAGTACCGCCACGAGGTTCGCTTGCCGACGACATAGCGGCTGTCGCTGGTTCGTATCCTGTTGCTTAATTTGTAAATGGCTGACTCAAGCGCATCGGGCAGGTCGTCATGCACCTTGGAGCCTTTCTCGAAGCCCAACAACTGGTTTTCAAGCACCTCGAAGCCCTGGTCGCCCTCGTAATCCTCGTTGAAGATCACGTCGCCGCGCTGGAACAGGGGCTGCATGGCCTCGATGCGCCCGAACTTGTCAGGCTTGTTACGATTGTCGCCCGTTATTGGTATCTGGACGCCAACCTCCTCGCCGACACGCCGGAACTCGTCAAGCAGCATGTCCTGCATGAAATTGGCCTCCATATAGTATTTAATAGGTGTATCGCCCACGAAGTCGCGGATCTCGTAATGCCAGCCGACCATGACCGACACTTTCGTCTGGTCGCCGAAGGCACGCAGCACATGGTATTTGCCTGTCTTGGTGAGTCCGACCAGGACGGTGCCCTTGTAGTCGTTCTTTGTTGACGACTTCCACGACGGGTCGGTGTAGGCGACGAGGGCGCGATACTCGCGCAGGGGGAGCATCTTGCCGTAGCGGATGTCCTTTTTCTCGAAGATGGTCCCCTCCTCGATGGGGTTGTTCATGTACTCCTTTTGGAAAAGGCGGTCGCCTATTTCGGCACGGATTTCGGCAACCTCCTTTTTCGTGAAGTTTTCCTTCCATGTCGGGTTACCGTTCTTGTCAAGCATGTTGACAACGGTGTGGTGGAAACCGGGACGCTTGGCGATGTTGCCGAGCACGGAGTTCTTGCCGATGCGGTTGCCCACCAGAACGAAACGGCCTCGGCCCGCGTCCATCGTTCCGTAGAGTGCTGAGAGGCACCAGTCGGTGACCTTCTTCACGCGGGCGGGATTGAGCACCAGTTCGTCGTCGTCGATGTCGTCGATGACGATGTAGTTGACACGGCGGCCCGATTTCTTGATGCCACGGGGCGACTGGCCGCGACCCAGAGCAATGAACATGGAGCCGTCGGAGGTGGTGAAGCGCCCGTCGCTCCAGATGCCTTCGCCCTTGCCTATGCCAAAGTCGGCCTTGTAGAGTTCGTTCGACTCCAGTTCCGCCTGAAGGTCGCCGAGCAGCTGCTTGGCCGCGTCCTGCGACTTGGAGACCAGAACCATTGTCAGCGGCGTGTGATCCTTCTGTGCCAGGATCCACATAGGTTCAATCAACGAGATGTGGGTGGATTTGGCATGGCCACGCGCCCACTCGAACACGGCACGGGCGCGGTCATTATTCAGGACATAGTTGGCGGCTTCCTTTTGGAATTTGGCAGTAGGCTTGGTGGCAAGGTGAGGAAAATAGGTCTCGACAAACGCGGCATAGTCCTTCCTCGTTTTGGCGATGCGCTTTTCCCTGTCGAGGGTTGAGGTGTTGGCCAAGGAGGATGTGGCAGCCTGGATGCGAGCGCACAGTGCCTGCCATTCGGCTTCCTGCTGCTTGCGGCGCGATGCGTTTGCCATGGTCAGTTGCGGCTGTTGATGTGGTTGATGTACTCCTGGTGCAGCCGGTTGATGACGGCGAGCAAGTCGGGCGTGATGATCTTGTCGGTCTTGGATCGCTCAAGGAGCCAACGGTCGAACGAGGTGAACACATCGATGACGGTGGCGCGGTTGACGGTGTTGGCCACACGCTCGGCACTGGCCATGATCTTGACCACATTGTCCGACAGTTTGGTGACAGCGTCGATGTTGTAGTTCGGTTTGCCGATCTCGGCTATGATGGCCTCGGTGATTTTCTTCGCTGACAACATCAGTGAATTGGCAAGTTCGACGCTTGAGGTTTTTTCCTCGGCGAGGCGGTCTTTCCAGCCTTCGGCGTTGACCCACCGCGAGACGGTCGCCTCCGTGATGCCGTATTGGTCGGCGATTTCCTTCTGGGTATAGCCCGCCATGAAAAGCCGGTAGGATTGGGCCTTCTTTGCGGCCATGTCTTTTCTGTTGCTCATGGTGATAAAGTGATTTTTGCGCTGCAAAAATCAGTATAAGTGACTGGCTGCCAAAAAAGAACGTAAAGACTTTACACTCTTTTTGCAGGGGTGTGTGAAAGGCGGCACTTTTGCACCGTCAAAAACGGAAAAAGACGATGAAACGGATTGTTATCAGCGACGAAAGCATCAACAGCTACGGCTTCTATGTAAAGACCGACGGCATCGACCTGACGGCCTTCCTGAAGAACCCCGTGATGCTGTGGAACCACAACCGCGACTGGCACGGCACCGCCGATGCACAGCTGCCGATTGGTTATTGGAAAGACCTGCGCGTGGAGAACGGTGTGCTGACCGGCGAGCCTGTGTTTGACGAAACGGACGAGTTCGCCGTGAAGATCAAGAATAAATTCGAGGCGGGCATCCTGAACGCCTGTTCGATTGGCTTCACTCCAATCGAATGGAGCGATGCCCCCGAGACGCTGAAGCCGGGCCAGAAGGTGGCCACGGTGACGCGCTGCCGCCTACTGGAGGTCTCGATCTGCGACATACCGGCAAATGCCAACGCAACCGTGGTGATGTACAACGAAGAGAGCCACATTATTAACCTGTCCGACTTGCCGCATTCGGCAATAGGGCCAAAAATCAACAACAACATGTCAAAAGAAATCGCACTGAAACTGGGCTTGGACGAGAACGCCAGCCCGCAGGCCTGCGTGGACGCCATCAAAAAGAAGGATGACGAAATCGCCATGCTGAAGGCAAAGGTGGACGCCATCAAAAAGAAGGATGACGAAATCGCCATGCTGAAGGCAAAGGTGGACGGCTTCGAAAAAGTCGATGCCACCGCCAAAAAAGAAGAAGCGAAGCGTTTGCTCGACGACGCGGTGAAGACCGGCCGCATCGATGCAACGGCCCGCCCGCAATTCGAGAAACTCTTCGAAAACGACCACGTGGGCGCCAAGGCCGCACTGGCCGCATTGGCCGAAAGGAAGCCTCTCCAGGCCACCAACATCGGCGTCGGCCACGACGACCGCGCAGGCTGGAACTACCTCGACTGGATGAAGAACGACCCGGATGGTCTCCGCAAGATGAAGACCGAAGACCCCGACCGCTTCAAGACGCTCCAGCAGACCCTGAACAAGAAAAACTAACCTTTCAAAAACATCACAGCAATGCTTAAACAAATTTTTGCAGCAATCATCCTCGCGCTGTTCTATCCAGACGGCTCGTGGCTTAATGAACTCACCTCGATGGATCACATGGTGGAGTTCAACACCATCAACCTTTCGCAAATCGGCGCCGACCCGAATGTGATCAAGGACAACACCACCTGGCCGCTTACACCGACCCAACGCACGGACAGCGGCATCCAAATCCCGCTGGCGACCTACGACACGGAGCCGACCCACGTGACCAACGTGGAGGAATTGGAGACCGCCTACGACAAATGCGAATCGGTGGTCAGACAACATGCCAATGCCCTCTACACGAAAGCTTGCCTGAGCGCGGCCTACAACATCGCCCCGGCATCGAACACGACGGCCACGCCAGTGCTGGCCACCACCGGAGCCAACCGCGGTGACGGCAACAAGGCATTAACCTACAAAGACCTCCTCAAGCTGCGCACCGCCTTCAACAAGGCCAACTACCCCATGCAGGGCCGCGTGCTGCTGCTCAGCACAGAGCATGAGGAAGACCTGCTTGCCGAAGACGTGAACCGCTACAACCGCATCATGGAGACGGGGCAGGTGGCAGGCTTCAAGGTATACACCTTCAACGGAAACCCTACCTACACCACCGCAGGTGCAAAGAACGCCTATGGCACCCTAACGGGGCAGCCGTCGAGCGTGGCCTTCCTCAACAGCGAAGTGATGCGCGCCATGGGCGACATCGAGGGCGAGCCCGAAAAACGCTGGGCCGACTACCGGGGCTGGCTGTTGGGCTTCCAGATGCGATTCGTGGCCATGCCGTTCCGCTCGAAGGGCATCGCAGCCATCTATTCAGCAACCGCATAACCGGCATAGGAGATGTGTGTATGGACAAGACTAAAAAGGAAACCGAAACAGACGCCAACCCGGCAACAGCGCAGGAAACTGCAACGCGACCTGGCGAAACTGAAGAAAAAGGTGGCCAGGAGGGCGGAACAGACGCTGAAGGACACGAGGATCCCGGCCTGGATCAGGGAAGCGAAACGCCAGCAGCTGGAGGCGAAGGGCTTCTTGACATAGAGGAAGTTACAGAGAACATCTCGAAAGAGATGTACGAGTCGGCCAAGAAGGTCTTCGCCACCAGAGACGTGGACCGCCTCTGGTTCACTGCCGACGGCCTCGGCTTCGGCAGCGAGGCGGATGCAAGCGCACACGCTACCACACTCAAGAACAAAGCCCTGCTTGAGATCGACAGAAAAGACCTGGACTAAAACAACACCCGAGACACCATGAACAAAAACCGTATAGCACGACTTGTGATCCACTGCACCGCCACCGTCGCGGGCCGGGAGGTGACAGCCGCCGACATCCGCCACTGGCACTGCAGCGCCCCGCCCATAGGCCGGGGATGGAAACAAGTCGGCTATACGGACATTGTGCATCTTGACGGCACGGTCGAACGCCTGGTACCAAACAACGAGGATGCGTATGTGGACGGCTGGGAGGTCACCAATGGGGCAAAAGGCTACAACGGTACGAGCCGGCACATTGTGTATGTCGGCGGGCTCGCCCGCGACGGCAAGACCCCAGCCGACACGCGCACCCCGCAGCAAAAGGCTGCATTGCGGGCCTACGTCGACGACTTCAGGAAACGCTTCCCATGGGCCGACGTATGCGGCCACCGCGACCTGAGCCCCGACCTGAACGGCGACGGCCAAGTCACCCGCAACGAGTGGACGAAAGCCTGCCCGTGTTATGACGTGAGAAAGGAGTATGGGATATGACGGGCTGGATCGAGATAGTGAGCATCGTGCTGAACCTGGTGCTTGGCGGCACGCTGATAGTGACCATCGCCACACTGAAGGCGACGGTGAGGAAAGCCGAAGCAGAGGCCGAGAAGGCCAAGGCCGAGGTGGAACGCATGAAGACCGACAACGACCGCTCGGCGATGACCACCTTCCAGGAGTTCATCGTGGAGCCGTTGAAGGTGGAAATCAAACGACTGAACAGGAATGTGAATGGACTTCAGAAGGCTATCAACAAGGCTAACAGCTGCCCTCATAGCGACGATTGCCCTGTGCTTGACGAATTGCAGAAGCAGTCGGACGACGAGTGCGGTGGAAAGAAGAGAGGGTCACACGGAAACGGTGGTGAGGGAGACGCGCACGACTGACTCGGTGTTTATACACGACAGCGTGTACATCCGGGAAGGAGGCGACACGGTCTATGTGACCCGCTGGCGCACCTGCTGGCACGACAGAATAATCCACGACACCGTATATGACCATCGGACAGACACCATCTACCAATCCAGAACGGAGGAAAAAACGGTAGAGGTCAAGGCGAAAGGAGGCAACACAGGATGGGCCGTCGCGGCGGCACTTTTCCTTCTGATTCTCGTTTACATACTGATTAAAACACTTTTGAAACATCATTAAAACCACACAAACATGGCATACAGAAACGGAGTAGACCTCATTTTGGGAGTCGTCGAACAAACGATATTCAAGCCGCTCGGTTATTCGACCGGCTGTAAGATCAGCGACTCGACTGAGACCGGTGAGCGCGTCACCAAGGAGTCGGGTGCCGCAAGTTTCAAGGAGAAGTATGTGAAGTCACTGGCAGAATCCATTTCAGCGGACGGCTTTGTCTATGACAATTTGGCCGCCTCAAGCATCGGCTTCCCCAATCTGAAGACGATGTGGCTGAACAAGCAAATTGTCAAGTTGCGCTATAAATACCGCGACGGTGATGACCTCTACGAAGGCGACTTCATCATTACCAGCCTTGAGCATGACGGCCCAGCCGATGACGACGAGAAATGGAGTGTCACCTTTGAAAACAGCGGCGCAATCGCGCCTGTGTCTTAAGGAGGGGCGACCATGAAACGAATCTCAATCAACGGGAAAGAATACCCTTGCCGCATCACAATGGGTGCGATGATGCGCTTTAAGAACGAAACCGGGAAAGATGTCAGCAAGATGGATACGACCGATGTGACCGAACAGGTTACATTGCTTTGGTGCTGCATCGTGAGCGCGTCGAAAGCCGACGGTGTGGAGTTTGGCATCGGACTGATGGACTTCGCAGACATGCTCGACCCAGAAACCCTTAAAGGCTTCTACACTTCAATGGAGAAGGAAGAAAGTGCTGACCCTGAAAAAAAAACGGGACAGCCGACATCCTGACCCTGTTCGGAACGGCGGTGGGGTGCATTGGCATGACAGTCGATGACTTCTGCCGGTGCACCCCATCCGAGTTTATGGCGGTGTATGATGGCTGGATGGAATCGGAACAACGCCGAGAACATGCCGATTGGGAACGCACACGAACGCAAGTCACATTCATGCTTCAGCCCTACAGCAAACATGCCCTTGATCCACGTGCCATATTCCCCTTCCCATGGGAAAAGAATGAGGATGGTTCCGAAAACCTCAGTACAAAAGAAATCTGGGAGAATTTCAATAGGGCCAAGGAAGAACAGGGACTTCAATGACAATTATTAAATCCACAAAGAAAAAGCAAAACCATGTCCGATACAGTAAGACTGAAAATCAAGGTTGAAGACAATTTCGTGAACGTTGAGGCTGATGCCAACGATTTGCGAGATGCCATGAAGCAAGTTGTGGACGAGGCCGGAAAGGTGAATTCGTCGCTCATCAACAGCAACCAAATCGCCCAGGCCTTCGAGCAGATGAGTTCTGCTGTGCAGTCTCTCCAGTCTGTCATGCACGACCTCACGGATGCCTACGCGGTGCAGTCGGCAGCCGAAGCAAGGTTGGAGCAGGTCATGCGCAACACAATGGATGCCTCGGAAGCCGAAATCCAGTCAATCAAGGATTTGGCAGCGGCCCAACAGCAGCTGGGCATAGTGGGCGACGAAGTGCAACTGAGCGGTGCCCAGGAACTGGCCACCTACCTCAGCAAACAGGAAAGCCTCGAAGCCCTTATCCCGGTGATGAACGACATGATAGCCCAGCAATACGGCTACAATGCAAGTGCGGAATCAGCGGTAACCATCGCCACTATGATGGGCAAAGTCCTCGACGGCCAGACCGGGGCTTTGTCGCGTTACGGCTACACCTTCACCGAGGCCCAGGAACAAATCCTGAAGTTTGGTACCGAGGAGGAACGCGCCGCGACTTTGGCGGAAGTGGTCGAACAAAGCGTGGGCGGAATGAACGAGGCCTTGGCCGCCACACCTTACGGGAAAATCGTCCAAGCCAACAACGCTTTTGGAGACCTGAAAGAAACACTGGGCATGATAGTCACTCCCGCGATGAATGTTGTGGATGGCATTGCCAGGATCACCATTGCAATCGCTGGAGTTGGGAAAGGCGCAGCAACCATCAAATCCCTGGTGGCCTCCATTAAATCCATGAAAGCGGCCACCAATGCGGCGACGGTGGCGCAGCATGGACTAAACGCGGCCATGAAAGCCAATATCTTCATAGCAGTGGCATCGGCGGTGGCGGCACTTGTGGCAGTTATCGTCAAGCTTACCAAGGAAAGCCGCGAGGCCGGCAAAGCTACGGAAGAACTGGCGACTGCCACGGAAGCCTACAAAAGCGTTTCAAGCGAAGCCAAGGCGGAAATAGACACTGAAATTGACGCATTGAAACGCCTGATGGATGCCGGAAAAGACACTACTGAAGCCGTCCAACACCTGAACGAGAAATACGGAGCGGCTTTCGGGTATTATAAGACCGCTGCCGATTGGTACGACACCCTCACAAACAAGAGCATGGCTTATTGCCGACAGCTCGGCTACGAAGCAAAGGCGAAGTCATTAAGTGCGCAACTTGGAACATTGATTGTTGAAAGGGATGAATTGAAAGAAAAAATCGCATCTCATGAACCCGACTATGAATTGAATGACATAACGGCTGAATATTATGATGCGAATGGCGGCTCTCTAATGGTGGATGAAAAAAGGCTGTCCAAACTTAATGAAAAGATAGCCTCAATGGAGGCTGAAATGAGGAAAGCCTTTGATGAAGCCGCAAGAGCATCCGATGAGTTGAATTCAAATGCCGGGGAGGTAGTTCAGACTTTAACATGGGAAGAAATGAGCTACGCCGACCTCGGCAAAGCCATCAACGACCAAAAAAAGAAGGTTGAGGGGCTGATTGGAGTTGACGATGTTGCGGCCAAGGCAGAAAAGGCCACATTGGATGCAATGACAGCCCGATACAATGCATTGGCCAGGGCATACGGACTTGCAAACAACCAGGCGCGACCTGCAACACAGAACGCCCAGGATGTAACAGCTCGCATCCCGGTAGAAATAGTACCAAACCTCAAGCCCATTAAACCAAATCTGTTGCAGCCCATCATCCAAACACTGGGCATGTACGACAGACAACTCCAGCAACTCCAGCAGCAACGCCTGAACGCATCAAGAGAGCAACTCCCGGCCATTGACGCGGAGATTGCCCGTGTAAAGCGGCTGCGTGATGAATTTGAAGGCGTGACCGAGGAAGTCCAAGAACTGGCGGCCACACCCATGCCCAAGTTCAGCGATGCATGGGGCGGCATCAAGGGCATCGGCAATTCCATCCGCGACATCACCAACGCACTCACCGAGAGCGAGGATGCCTGGACAACCATCACGGGCCTCATTGACGGTTTCATTGGCCTTTTCCAAAGCTTCGAGCAGGTCGTGGAGATCATCAATGCCGTTTCTGCGGCCACCGAAACCATGGCGGCCACCAAGACCGCAGCTTCCTCACAGGTAGCGGCGGCCAACTCACTTGAGGCCACCACGAACACGGCGGTGGCGGCCACGGGCGCGGCAAGCGCAATGGCGAACATCCCTTGGGTTGGCCCGGCTTTGGCCATTGCCGCAGTAGCGGCTGTCTTGGCATCGTTGATGAGCCTTCCCAAGTTTGCCAGTGGCGGACTCGTTTACGGCCCCACATTGGGTCTGATGGGTGAATATGGCGGCGCAAGTTCCAATCCTGAAGTCATAGCACCTCTGAGTAGGCTTCAGGCAATACTTGGGGCTGGCGGTGGCGGACGCACCCAAGTGGAGTTCCACATCAAAGGCCGCGAACTGGTGGGTATAATGAACAAACAGAACAACATATACCAAAGAAGCAATTAAGAATGAGCCTTGCATATACCACCCGGTTCCACAGCCTTGACAATGTTCCGTATGAAATCGAGATATATGTCGAAGGATTCAAGGGTCAGCCCATTGAAATAAGTCTTGAGGGCGACGAGCCCTGCATAATTGATTGGCCGGAAACGGACAAGATGGATGTGGTTCAGTCGTCCACCTGCACACTGCGCGTGTCGAACGAAAGAGACCGGCAGATGATTCAGCTAATGGACGGAGGGGCGGCCTCAATATTCGTCTACAGGAACGGGAAGAAATACTGGCAGGGAACCATTGACGACTCGGTGTATGAGGAACCATACAGTTTCAAGACCGGATACGTCACCGAGATAACTTTCTCCGACTTCGGGTGTCTCAACCGTATTCCGTTTGAAGCCTCCGGAAGGCATACTGTCAATTATGTCATCAACCACTGCCTTGACGAATACAGTAACCTGACCTCTCTCCCCAGAGAAGAGCTCATATCTCTCAAAGACATAAAGACCCAGCAACCCATAGCGCTGAATATGCTGTGGATCAATACCGACCGCTTCAAGAGCGACAACGAATCATGGGGAAAGATGACAAGCAGGCGCGATGTGCTGGAGGAGATCCTTCGCCCGCTCGGCCTGCGCATCATGCAAAAAAACGGGCAAATCCATATCTATGACATCGATTATCTCCGTGACCATGTCAAAATGCAAAACAACATCGTCTGGAAAGGCACCGATGCTTACATAAGGGGCAGCGAGACCTTCGGCTGGTATGAGGTGTCGTTTGAGCATGATGCGGAAGAAACGCTTGCTGAAATACGGCCGGACAGCTTCGATGTCGGCGAAAGATACGGCACCATGTACCACGACGATGACTCTGACGAGACCGGAATCGGTTTCTATGTCCAGCTTAAGTCAGGGCAAATCGATTCCGGTATTGTTATTCCTGGAGCCACAACCCAATGGCGCTATTTCAACACCAGGTCGTTTTTGACCTCCAGCGATGACAAGGGATATGCCTGGCGAGTGCGTGCCTATGACAGAGTCCATCCCTCACAAATCCCGCCGCTCTATCTCGGTAACGAGACGGTTACGCATATTGCATCATCTGCGGGATCCCCTGTCGCAAGTACAATGTTCAAGATAGAGTCGGGCTACCTGCCCCTGGTTCCAGACAATGACCAATACCAACTGAGAATCAATCTCGATCTTCTCCTTTCGCCCAAACTCAACCCGTTTGAGGGCGATGGGGACTGGAATGTCGAATGGTCTAACCAAATACCGTCATACAAGAATTGGAAGGAGAAATTGCTGCAGGTTTATGTTCCCGTTAAGCTGGAACTTCTTGACGAACAGGGTGATGTACTGATGCATTATAGGAACACCAACAGGAATGGTTATTTCCCTGTAAGTTCCGGACAGGGCCAATGGGAAGCGGGAAGCGGTTCATACGGCGATATGCTATTGGCCTACTATAACGACGGGCTTGAAGAAACCGCCCTTGAAGGATGGGCCACCAACAAGCAAACCATGAACGCGTCCATAAAGTACCAGCCATCCCTATACAAGAAAAGGGCCGATGGAGAATATGTCCCCATGCCCTCGTCCGCCGGTGTTCTCAGACTTTCTGTCAGCAACTGCGTCTTTTCACCGAAGCAGGTGGAAAATCAGATGCTTGTCAACTTCAAACAATATATCTGTTGGCAGATGTATCGCAACGCCAAGATAACGCTTGTCAAGGCCGATACGGTCGACGACAGCATCAATACTGATTCTCTATATGAGAGAGACATGGTTGGTAAATATGGAGACAATACCAGCGAAACAGTGATGGCGGGAAGTTGGGACAAGGGTGTAGCACCTTCGTCACGAGGTCTATTTTTCGACAGCAACGGAATTGCATTCGAAAAATTCCTCAAAGATGGATATATAAACCCTGCTACCCTTCAGTATCATCGCCTACGAAGTCTCGAAGACCAGACTTTCTATATACAACCCATTATTTCAGGCTCGGCCGAACTGGATGCCCAGTTCTTTGCCAAGCGCGAACGGAGCACGTCCGGAGTATTCCTCGTCACAGGACTCAGGCAAGATCTGCACCAAGCCACCGAAAAAGTGACAATGGCCCGCATCGCCAATGTCGGCGGATTCTGCTATGAGTACTCCTGGAGCGATGCAATTTGTGTCATGGAAGACTCATTGGTGTACGGGTATGATTGGAGCAATCCAATATGCGTCAAGCAGCTCGTGCCTTATTCTTTTGCTTGGAACGACCCCATTTGTCAAGTGATAGACAAGAAACCTAATCAATAAAAACCAACCGAAATGTCATACATCAACACAGGCTACGCACGCAACAAGACTCTTACAGTTGCAAAAGGGAGTTATTCCCACGCATACGACCTATGCGCCGGCTTTGTTTGGGAAGGCAAAACCTATCTGTCGCTTTCCAACGATGGCTTTGCCAAACTATCGGACGCTGAATACAAACAAAGGAGGGAAGCCTTCATCGCGTATGTATATTCCCTTGAGGAAGGCCTTCAGTCCGACTGCCCGGACATGACCGTTGGCAGCGTGGAATACAACACCACGCTTTGCCCGCTATCCAGTTCTCCGTCACAAGAGGAAGAATGACAATTTCGGCGGTGGCCACAGAAAAGGCCTCCGCCTCCAAAGTCAGGCCCTTACCCCTGACAATGACAAAGGTGCCAACACACCACGGCAGAGGCCGTAAGCCTCTCGGTGTGTTGGCACCTATTATTTTGTAAATGTAAGGGACTGCAAAAATAGAAAAAAACGACAACCTATAACAAACAAAGATGAATTACAAAAAGAAAAGCTACACGTACCACCCGCAATACGGCATCGTGGTAATGTGCACAGACGAGCAGAACCAGATAGACACGTTCAATCGTCTGAAGGAATTGAACCTTGGTCTAAAACTTAAAGTTGTAACGGTATGAAAATCGAAATCAACCACACATGCGAAGACTTCACCAGCTACAGGGCAGAGCGCGTGAAATCCCTCTTCAACGCCGAAACGGGCTACCAATGGCAGCACACGGCAGAACTGCCCATCGAGAACATGGACTGGCAAATCGGTCTCATCGTCGGAAGGTCGGGAAGCGGAAAAAGCAGCATCGGAAAGGCGATGTTCCCTGGTGTCCCGCTCTACGACCTTTATGCTGGATGGAACGAAGACCGTCCCATCATCGACGACATCTGTCCCGATGGTGACTTTGACGCGGTGACGGGTGCACTGTCAGCCGTCGGCCTTGGTGATGTCCCGGCATGGCTGCGACCGTTCAAGGTGCTTTCAAACGGCGAGCAATTCAGGGCGGGGCTTGCACGTCTCGTTTGCGACAAGCCTGAAATCGCCGTCGTGGACGAGTTTACCAGCGTAATTGACCGCCAGATTGCCAAGATAGGCGCGGCGGCCTTTGCGAAGAGTTGGCGGCGCGGGAAAGGCAAAATCGTCCTGCTCACTCCGCACTTCGATGTGATTGAATGGTTGCAGCCCGATTGGGTTTACAACACAAACGAGGCGCGGTTCTACACCCGCGACTGCCTTCGGCAAAGACCTGAAATCGAACTCTCAATTTACAGAGTTCCGGGAACGAAATGGGGTTATTTTAAGCCACATTACTATTTAGATCTGCCCATGCCCATCGCGGCTCAGTATTTCATCTGCTTTGCCGATGACGAGCCTGTGGCACACCTTGCCGTTTGCCCGATGTTTCAAGGTGGACACTACCGGGCCACGCGCCTCGTGGTCATGCCGGAGTGGCAGGGCATTGGTGTGGGCACGGCTTTCTTGAATGAGGTTTGCAGGCTTCATCTTGAGGGCCAGGGACGGTGTGGGCGCAAATACACCACGTTGTTCCACACCTCGCATCCGCAACTCTGCCGTGCGCTCAGGAAGTCGCACAAATGGGTGCAGGTCAGTGGTGCGCTGAAGTTCGCCGACAAAAGCAAGTCCATCAAGACGCTCAGCCGGTCGGCAATCAATGGCGGCATGAAACACGGGAGCGGTGGCTTTGGCGGCCATTTCAGGGCGGTACAAGGGTTTGAATATATAGGAGACCAGGAACTATGTTAGTGAGGATATTAGGACAGACCACAACGCAGGCGTATATTGCCGCGAAGGAGGTCGTGGAAAGATGCGGCTGCACGGTGTTCCATGATTCGATGGAGTATCTGCCGGACATGGAGATAGACCTGAACATCGCGCCGTTGCTGACGGAGAAGATCCCAACAGATGTAATCAAGGAGCCTCGCTTAGGCACGCTCATCTTTCATCCGTCACCGCTGCCGTATGGACGCGGTGCGGCATCCATCAAGTGGGCTTACAAAAGGAATGAAGCCGTGACCGCCGCGACATGGTTCTGGGCTGATGATGGCCTTGACACGGGCAATATCTGTGAGCAGGAAATCGTCAAAATAGACCACACCGTCAAGCCGCGACAATTCTACGAGCGTGACATAATCCCAGCTCTTTGTCGAACGCTTGAACGCTGTTTAAGCAGCCTTCGAATAGGTCTTAAACGCGAAATAAAGCAGCAGGGCAAATACGCCACATTCGACAGAAAAGAGGGCTTATAAACGAAGTGGGCGCATCGGGAAAAATCCGACGCGCCCACTTTTGGAAAAAATTGTACAATTCATTTTAGAAATGTGTACAATTCGTTTTTTCGATTATAATAATTTTGTGCTTGCAAAAAAAAGTGGCACAAAATCATGAGAACGATTAGGCATAATTTTTTCATTTTGTTTTCCTTTCTGTTTTTTATTGTTATTACTATATTTTATTTTCTTGATATAGATTATAAATAATAGGTAAAAGATGTCAAATAATTTTTATATTCTTGTATAAAGAAAGACTCCCGTAGAAAACGAGAGTCTTTGGTTGGTAAAACGTCCTATTGATATTCCCTTTTTGATAGTGGGTAATCTTATTGGACGACTATTTTTTGGATACTGTTGCCAAGTTTGGCAATATATATTCCAGCGGGGAGTACAATGGTAGTCTCGCCGTTGATTCCCTTTTGGAATATGGTTTGCCCCATCATGTTTAAGATGGTCAGATTCCCGGTCCCTTGTACGGTGAATTCTCCGTGTGAAGGATTGGGATAGATGGATAGAGTGGGAGGCAAGATCTCATTCACATTGCTTACATCTGGTAGAGGGTTCTCCACCTTGTTTGAATATGAGATGATTTCATAGTCTCTAGTCTTTCTGTCCATTTTTGCTACGGCTCCCTGGTAATACTTGTCAGGATGCTCTTGTAGCAATAGAGAGTTTGCTGAGGCTGGGAGAATCACAGGCTCTCCATCATTGTCATACAGCTGATGTCGTACACCATCCTGGTCGATAGTATAGATGGGATAGACATAGTCATCTGACTTAGAACTTTGGAGGACTGTATGAAAGGTGAGATACCAGCCGCCACCAGGTGATGGCTGAGTGCTCATCATCATACCTGGGAGCATCTCTTGTTCATAACCATATCCGCAAGAATCGACTAGCATTAGTTTGTAATTCCAGATAGAGTCACTTGTGAAATAGACATCGTTGTCGCGGAAACTCCAGTGACCTGGTATTAAATCGTGAGCGCCACCACTAGTTGGCCAAGATATCGTGTCCAATGACCTGTAGTATACAAATGAACGGTGGTCGCTTGTGGCGGTGCCACTGAAGACAGCATGGTTTGTGGAATCTAGCTCCATAGTGAAGTCCGGCATAGGCTCGATGAAATCTTTGATATTAAACCAGATGGAGTCAGTGCCAGAGTTGCCTAAGGTATCCCATACAGTGACTTTGAGGTAGCCTGAATGGTTAAATTCTACATATAACCAATGAAATGTAAGATCTCCACCTATTGGAAGAAATTGTTCATCAACTTCCCAAAGATATTGAGAGTATTCTTCAAAGGTTGAAAAGACACCCCAAACCGTACACTTAATTTCTGTTTCCGGATGAGTAAAGTGTTGATAGTATCCACCTAAATTATCTATAACAATTTCAGGATAGAGCGTATCTCGAGTGGTCTCAAGCATAGTCGCGTGCTTGGTTTGTGCGTAGGTTGTGGCTGAAAAAAGTAAAGCCACCAGCAGGATGATTAATTTTTTCATAATTTTTGTCTCCTATATTTTGTTTGTGATTTTGTTTATTTTCAGTATTAGTATAAGTAATAGATGGAAAATGTCAAATGAATATTGACAATTCCCTACTATCGATATTCCCGTGAAGGGATAGGAAGGTCAGCCCGTGTGTTTCGCAACAGACGGCTACGGTTGGTTTTGATGGTGGCGCTAATCATTGTGTCAGGATGTCAAAGAACGGAAGCGTGTTGCAAAGGTATGAAAAAAGCTTCCTAAAGCACCGCAGCCGCATTCCGTATCTTCGCCATCCAACGGATGACATCCTTGTCTTTTCGAGCCGTCTGAAGGTTGTATTTGGTTTGGATACGCATCAGCAATTCAGCGGGCAGGCCGAGAGCCGCCTCAAAGAGCAAGGCCGTGTTGGTAGTAAGAGGACGGTGGGCATTGAGCAGTTCGTTGAGCACGGAATAAGACATACCCACATTTTGGGCAAACTCGCGCTGCGAAATGCCACGGTCTTCCAATTCGTCTTTGATAATCTCTCCAGGGTGCGTAAATCTGAAAGGAGTCAGATTATTGGCAATCATTTCGTCCTTAATTCCGTCAATGTGTATCATAGTTCCTTCAATCATAATGGTTTGACAACTCAATAATATTGCAGATGGTGGCTACAGTTTCGTTTCCTTCTGTTTGCTCCTTAAACTCAACGCGGTATTTCTTGTTCACTCTAACAGAGGAAAGTCCATCTTTATCTCCCGACAAGTGCTCATAATGAAGTCCGCCAATCAAAGCAAGCACATTGACATTCTCCGCCTCCACCATAATGTCTATCACCTTGACATATCTCCTTATCACATCGGGTTGGAAACGGTGCTTTTTGTCAGTCGACTTGCCCGTGGTATACAGCTCTTTTAAGTATTCCTTGTCGAAAGTTACCTTCATCTCGCCTGCAAAGGTAAACCAAATCTTTGAATATTCGCAAAAAAAGTGATATTTTTATATAAAATTCTGATTAATAACTAAAAAATCAGATTAACACATACAAACAAACAGAAGAATTGTTTACTTTTGCGGCAAAGAAATGATATGGACCAAGAGAAAATCATATTAGGTATCGACCCGGGCACCATGGTGATGGGTTACGGCGTTATCCGTGAGCAGGGTAAGAAAATGGAACTCATCACGATGGGTGTCATCAACTTGAAGAAGTTGGCAAACCAGGCGCTCAAGCTGAAGAAGATCTTCGAGCGTGTCTTGGAAATCATCAACGAATACCATCCCGATGAACTGGCCATCGAAGCGCCGTTTTTCGGGAAAAACGTCCAGTCGATGTTGAAGTTGGGACGCGCCCAAGGTGTGGCTATGGCCGCTGCGCTCTATCGTGACATTCCCATCTTCGAGTACTCGCCCAAGACCATCAAGCAGACCATCACGGGCAATGGCAACGCCTCGAAGGAACAAGTGGCCAAAATGGTGCATTTCATCCTGAAAACTGACGAGGACCCCGAGTTTTTCGATGCCACCGATGCCGTGGCCGCCGCCGTGTGCCATTCTATCTCGAAGGGTAAGGACGTAAACTACACCAAACACACCACCGAGAAAGCCAAGGCGCACCGTCGTCCCGACTGGAGCAAGTTCATCGCCGAGAACCCTGGTCGCGTGAAGTCATGACATAATGAATAATGGAATAATATTTGTGGCACGAAAAGACACTAACTTAAAAATGAATTGATATGATCATCACCATCATTTGCATCACTATCCTGGCATACGCTATTGCTGGTAAAGACATCAATAAACAATTGGAAAAGCTGAAAGGTGTCGATTGGAAAGCCAAGTCATCCGATGTCTTCGGCAAAATTGGCGTTTATGCCAAAAAGGCAGGCCGTGTGGCTACCAAGCCTTTGCTTCAGCTTTATTATGTGCTGACCATGGGCGAGACCACTACGCTTGAGAAAGCCTTGATTGTGGGCGCTATCCTTTACACCGTCATGCCCTTCAGTTTGATTCCCTTCAAGGCACACCGTATCTTAGGCCTTTTGGACGAAGGTCTGGCTGTGCTGTATGTGGTCAAGAAGGTGCAGAGCAAGATTACGCCCGAAATCAATGCCAAGGTGGACGAAACCCTGAATGCTTGGTTTGGCACCGAAGAAACTGCACAAACCACAGAGCCCGCTGAGTAATTTTTTGTTATTGTGGATTTATAAAATCGCTCGCATATAGATTCCTTGCCAACGCACTTGCCAATGCAGGAATGACATATTCGAGCGATTTTTAATTACAGCTTAGAAGTCAAATGGTATTTCCCACTGCCGTAGGTTTTCACCTCATAACCGTTTGCCGTAGGCAGACTGACCTCTGCCGTGGTGTTGGCAGGAATGACAATATCCCATTCAAAGCGGTTGCCCTCGCGTTTCCAATTGCTTTCTATGCGGCCTGAAACAGAGTTGTAAGCACAGTTCACAAAGTCCAGTCCCTCTATGGGATAAGGTTTGAGTTGGATTTTGCTGTAGCCAGGCTCCAAGGCACGGATGCCACCGAGGTATTCATATTCCCAAAGGATGAGGTCGCCGAGCAGCATGACATGGTTGCCCGAGTTCATGGCGGGGTCGGCGGTGTTGCCGTTCCAAAGTTCCCAGATGGTGGTGGCACCATTACGATACATATAGCCCCAGCTGGGGTAGGTGTCGTTGGAGGCAATCTTGAGCGCAAGGTCGCCGTGGCCGTATTCCGTTAGGCAACGCATCAGCTGCTGGATGCCGATGACGCCCGTCGACACATGGCCGCCACATTCGTTCATGGTCTTGTCCACGATGCTATTCATCACCTTGTCTTCCAAACCTTTTGGCACCATTCCGAACCACAACGGCAAGATGTTTGCCGTGACCGTATTGTTGGCGTAGACGCCCGTCACGCGGTTGAAACACTTGTCGTTAAAGGCGATGGTAGAGGTGGTGATTTCCTGGTTGAAGAAAGCCATATCTTCGTCAAAGCCTAAAATCTCGGCGAACTTGGCCATCTTGCCGCAGAGGTAGCAGTAGAATGGCGTGGAGATGACCGTCGCATCGGTGATGCGGGTTGCGTCGTTGGAGTGGATGAGTTCGAGGCTCTCGGGCGGCATGCACCAGTCGCCGTATGTGTCGCGTGGCATGAGGCCAGCCCGCATATAGTCGTTTTTCATGTGCAGCATCCATTTCTTCCAAGCCGCATAGTGTTGGCGGATGGGCTCCACATCGCCGAAGCGGGTGTAGAGCATGTCCGTCACGGTGACCATGGCACCAGGCCAGGTCATGTTGTCGGTGTAGCCACGCCAATAGGGCGGGATGACATTGGCCAACGAGCCGTTGTCCCATTGGCTGTCGTCGCCGTCGGTGAGCCATTTGGCGTAGAGCTGGTGGTTGTTGAAGATGTACGACTCACCGAAGTTACCCGTGGTGCGGTCGCCCGTCCAGCCCATACGCTCATCGCGTTGCGGACAGTCGGTGGGCATGGAGCGGTAGTTGCCTCGGATGCCCCAGTAGGCGTTTTTGTAGACCGCGTTGATGATCTCGTTGGAGGTCTCAAACGCGCCTGTGACGGGCATCTCGTCATAGATGACGCAACCCTCGAAGTCGTCCAAAACGGGCGTTTCGCGCAGGCCGGAGATTTCAACGTAGCGGAAGCCGTGATACACGAACATCGGATGCCATGAAATAGGTAGAGACGTTGCGCGCAACGTCTGTACACCACAAATGTAGCGGTCGATGTTCTCAGAACTGCGCAGGTTAGCGATATAAAGTAAGCTATCGGGGGTCAAAAGCTCGGCGAAACGCAAGGTGAGGGTATCACCGAGTTGCTGCCCACGAGCCTTCATATCGATGATGCCGACCATGTTTTGGCCCATGTCGAGGTACCATTTGTCGCCTTTCTGGAACAGGCTGATGGGTTTCAGTTTCTCCATCACGGTGATGTTGGGATTGGGCTGAGGACTGAGTTGGCCTTCTGGAGCCTCTACGAGTTCGGCTTGAAGCCATGCGTTGTCGTCGTAGCCTGATTCTGCCCACCCGCATAGATTCGCTTCGGATTTAATCGGCATGTCATGCCGAGCCTTCGAGGCGAGTGTATCTATGCCGATTAAATCCTCGGAATGACATGCGGGTGTAAACTCAAAGTTTCCGTCGTAGGTCTCGCCATCCCATTCGTTGGCGGTGCGTATGGGGCCACGGTTGGTGATCTTCCAGGTCTCATCGCTGACGATGGTCTCCTTTTGGCCGTCTTTGTAGGTCACTTCTAGTTGCAGCAACAGTCGTGGCGTGCCGAAGCCGAACACGTTCTCGGTGCCGTCCCAGTTGGGGTTTTCGGCGTTGTAGCGGATGGCCGTGTAACGACCGCCTTCGAGGATGATGCCGATGGCGTTGTCGCCGCTTTGCAGCTGGCTGGTCACGTCGTAAGTGTTGAAATACACGCGCTTCGAATACCATGAAAGCGTAGGTTTCAGCAGTTCCTCGGGAGCGATTTCCCGTCCATTGAGGTAGGCACTATAAACGCCCATGCCGCTGACATAGAGCCTCGCCTCGCTGACCTCGTTTTTGAGGGCAAATTCCTTGCGAAGATAACGCGCTGCCAAGCGGGTTTTACCGACCAGCACATCATCGTCAAACTCATGCCCAATCCATTTCGCCTGCCAATCCTCTTGGTTCAACAAACTGATTTCAAACGACTTGACTTCGCTTGCAAGCTTGGCTTTCTTTCCACCTTTGGCCGTCACTGTCGTGATGACTTTCCAAAAAGCTTTGTCGCGGCTTTGGAGCGTTTTGCCGTTGTAGGGGACATAAAGCATTTGGCTCGATTCCGTCACGCCCGAATCCCAGAGGTCGCCGACGTTGTTTTTGGCGTTTTCTGCGGTCGAGGCCACGATGATGCGGTAATCTTGTTGAACGATGTCATAAGCGTCCACAGCCTCATAGTTCCAGCTGAAGCGTGGTGTGGCCGTGGCCAAAGGCATCGGGCGCACTTGTTGTTCCACATTCGCGTTGGTGATGCTGACGTTTAGGCTGTCGTTGGTGCATGAAGCGAGGGCAAGGAAAGTCAAAAGGAGTAGGATAATGCGTTTCATAGTGATTATGTTTATTCGTTCATTCTTTTCGGTTCAAATCCCAAATCGATTTGTTCGATACCGTTGGCATCGACCTTCAGCATAATGGATTCCATTGGCTTGAAAGTCAAGGTGTAAGCCTCGCTCTTGCTATGATGGTTGACGGTGATTTCGTGGGTTGCGCCAGGGTCGGTGAAGGCGTAGCAGTAATCCAAAGGATATTCGATGGTCTGCGTCATCGGGTTGGCGATGAATATGTAATAGGTGTCGTTGTCTTCGCGAATCCAGAAGTCGGGGAGGTTGTTGCCTTTTATCAAAGGCTCAAAGTTGAGAGTTGAGAGTTTAGAGTTGAGAGTTGTTGTTAGTTTAGAGTTGAGAGTTGAGAGAAGGGTGTCATATTCAGCGTGTTTCGTCTTGCCGGGTTCTTTGGGTATACGGGCCATGACGACGGGAAGTCCCGCCTCGGCGAGCCTGATGATTTCCTTCAACGCACTCATTTCCATGTATTCCACGTCGCAATACAAGGCCTTGAAGTCGGTCTCGCCACAATGCAAAACGCCGTTCTCGAAGGTGGCTGACTTTAGGAAATGCTCGTTCACCCATAGGGGTTGCATGCCTTTGTATTCCTCGGGCGTGTTGATGAAGCGCATTTCGTACTGGCCCCAAAAGAAGGCCTTCACCTTGCGCATCGAGTCGGGGTAGGCGCCGCCCATCCAAGCGTCTTCGAGGGGCATATAGACGGCCATGTCGCTGTAGTTCTTTCCCTTGCGCATATATTCCGACACCGAGGCCATATAGTCGTTGAACTCCTTTAGGTCATTGCCGCTCAAGTTGTTGTCCTCGCTCGTGCTGATTTGGCAGGTGGTGTAGAAATGGTTGGTGGTGTCGCCCACCTTGTTGAACGGGAAGCCGTGCCAGATGATTTGGTTGGTGCCGTTGGCGAAGAGGGCGTCGCAGATGAGTTTGAGGTCGGCGATTTGTTCCTTGCCTTGGTAGGGACTCATGCCACGACCGTCCTTGTAGCGCAGGCTTGTCCAACCGTAGGCGCAGGTGAAGGTTTCCGCCGTCACCGCAGGCTTGTCGGCGAGGGTGGCCGCCGAGGCGGCTATCTTGCTGAAGCAAGGCTCGTAGAGGATGGCTTCGGTCTCGGGCACATCCACGAGGGTGAAGGCCGTCAGCAGGTCGGTGGGGGCACCGCCGCACTGGGCGCGCGAGAAGGCCCCGATACGGGTGGCGTTGTCGGCGAAGGGCTGGTAGAACTCACGCAGCACATAGCCCGAAAGGGTGTGCATATAGTCGTAGAACACCTCGGCGTTCTCCTTGTCCAAGAGGGTCTTGGATTGCATGTAGGGTTCAATGTCGTAGCCGTGGTCTTGCATGAAGGTCTCGCCGAAGCCGGGGGTCCAGAGGTATTCGGTCTCCACCTCCCACGAGTCGACAAACACGCCCGACTTGCTGCCTTTGTAGGCCTCTGCCAGACCTTGGTTCATCTTGTCGGCATAGCGGTAGAAGGCGTTGTGGTCGAGGTGATTGATGATGCGGGCCTCACGGGGGAAGTCCCAGGTGTAGCCACGGCGGGCGGACTCTACCGTCTGTCCGTTAAGGCATTCGTTGTTCTCGAAGTAGTTGCGGGTCTGGTCGCCGTCGGGCAGGTCCACATCGCTGAAGGGCCAGAGGGTGCCGTAGGTGAAGTCGCAGCCGAGGCCGAGCGAGTCGGCGGTGCGTTTGGCGAAGTTGACGTGGCCGGCCCATTCGGGCGAGAGGAAGTCGGGGTGGATGGTCGTCGAGTCCAAGCCCATGGGATAGATCCAGGCAATCTCCACGCCGCCGAAGCCGTGGTCGCGCAGCCAGACGAGTTGGTCGCGCACGTCGTTATTCTCGATTTCCGACGAGAACCACCACCATCTTGTATAAGGTTTGTGGGAAGCGTAAAGTGTTGAGGTCGTGGGGGCTTGTTTGGCCTCTTTTTGAAGCTCATTGTTGCAGCCGACGAGGATGATGGCGAGGGCTGCAAGGGTGATTAAGGTAAAATGCTTTCCGTTCATTATGTTTTGATTTATAATTATTTACGATTTGTACGGATTACAAATCCGCGGGTTCGATGCGGTCGGATTGCAAATCCGCCCGAACTATTACTTATTTCGCCAGTCCAAACGCCTCTGAGAGTTCTTTCATCTGCGCTTCGCTCATGCCTTCCGGCTCGAAGCCCATGCTGCGGGCGCTCATGAAGATTTGCGCGGCCTTGTTGAGCACGTCCACCTGGTCGAAAGCCGACATGATGTCGGTGTCGACGGCAAACACGCCGTGTTTCTCCCACATCACCACGTCATAGTTGTCGTCGAGGGTACGGATGGTGGCCTCGGCCAAGGCGACGCTACCAGGCAGCATGTAAGGCACGATGCCGAGTCCGCGCGGACAGAAGGCCCTGGTCTCGGGAATCATCGACCAAAGGATTTTCGTCAGCACATCCTTCTCCAAGAAAGGCCGATGATGCGTCATCGCGACCAGTTCGATGGGATGGGTGTGGAGAGAGGCTTTGTATGGCGAGCCTTTGGCAATTAAGTAGTTATGGACGCTTAAATGCGAAGGCAGTTCCGAAGTGGGTTGTATGGGCTTGTCGGCGATGATTTCGTAATGGGCGCAGTCGTCGAGGATGCGGATGATGGAGCCGTTCTGCATGGGCCAGCGGGCGAGGTCGCGCATGCGGCGGTTGGTGCCTTTGCAGAAGAAGTAGCAGCCTTTCAGATGCGGCAATGTCGTGCCAATTGGGAGTTGAGAGTTTAGAGTTGAGAGTTTAGAGTAGTTTAGAGTTGAAAGTTGGTCAGTGACATTGACGACGATGTTGCCGCCGTTGCGTTCGGCCCAGCCTTTTTGCCAGAGGTAGCCCGCCACCTCGGCCACTTGGTCGATTTGGTGTTTCAGTTCGGGGGCGTTGTCTAATATGCTTTCCATGTTCATTCAATAATTATCTCCATACCGTTCCTTAGTAATCTGCGCCAGCGACTTACCACGGGTGTTGGGGCAGCCGATGACGCCCACAATCAACGAGATGAGTAACAAACCGATCATGCAATAGGCGGCCACGGTGAAGCCTTCGCCGTTCTCGCCGTAGATGAAGGTGAAGACGAGTCCCCACAAGGCCGAGAGTCCCCTGACGACGAAGAACATCAAACCCTGTGCGCCGGCGCGGAACTTGGCGGGAAACAATTCAGAACCCCATAAAGCGTAGAATATCTGCACCGACATACCGCCTTCGATGCCCCAAAGGATGGTGAAGAGCCACAATGAGGTGGTGCCGTTCACGCCAAAGGCGACGATGACGACCCACGCGCTGATGGCAAAGAGCAGGCCCAAGATGTAAATCAGTTTGTGGTTGGTCTTGTCGATGACCTTGGAGAGCAGGAAGGTGACAAATACGATGATGGCCCATTGGATGCAGTTCATCCAGTTGGCTTGCTCGTTGCTGATGCCGCCCGCCGTCTCATAGATATGCGGCTGGAAGAAGCCCAATACCGAGGCCACGAGGTTCCAAGTGAGGTAGATGACAGCCAAGAAACACGCGGTCTTGATGGCGATTTTGTTGGAAAACAGCACCTTGAAGGCGTGCCAAAGGCCCGTGTTTTCGCCTTTGGCCTTGGCCGCTTCTTGGCTGGCTTTCCACTCGGTGCTTTCTTCCAGTTTGCGTTGCAGGTTCCAGGCGATGAAAGCCACGATCAGCAACGAGAAGAAGACGATGCGCGAGCTGAACACGTTGACGGCTTCTTGCGACAAATAGGCACCACCAAAGGTATGGGCGATCTTTTCCACCCAGCCGAACAGGTAGCCGTCGGGGGCAAAGAACATGCCCAACAGCAGGATGATCATCGGGCCGAAGCCCCACGACATTTGTGAGATGCAGATGTTGCGCCCTCGTTTGTCGTTTTCGGAGCTTTCGGAGATGTAGGTCCACGAGGCCGGCACGCCGATGCCTACCGAGATGCCCGTCACCAGGAATCCCGCCAACAGCATCGGGAAGTTGACGGAGAGCATGATGAGCAGCACGCCCAGCATGTAGACGAGCAGGTTGTAGGTATAGATAAACTTGCGCCCGTATCTGTCGGCCAAAAAACCGCCGAAGATGGCGCCGATGGCAGCACCTAAGCAGTTGGCGCTGATAAAGTTGAGCCAGCCGAGATGCACTTCCGTGAGGCCTAAGTATTTCTGCCAAAGCGTCAAGCCGCTGGCACCGGCCACGATGGCTCCAGCATCCAGATAGTTGGTCAGTGAGACGGCGATGGTGTCCCCCACACTGCTCTTCGTTTGTGTGGGGTAATTGGGGTCACGCCTCTTCGAGGCGGGTTGTGCGTTTCCCATGATGTTAAAGTCGTTTGCTGGTTATGGTTTTCTCGTATTCTTGCACTTTGGCGATAAACTCCTCACCGACAGGCACATTGTTCTTCAAGTTGAAGTAGTCGTAAACGGCGCCGAAGGGCAGCGACTTCATCTCTTCCATCAAGGCCAGTTTCTCGAAGCCTTGCCCCTTGTCTTCGTATTGACGCAGCGTTGGCAGCGGCTCCAAAAGGGCCTGCAGCAGGCATTTCTGCGTGGCGCGTGTGCCGATGACGTAGGCACCTATCCTATTGATGGATGCGTCGAAGTAGTCGAGGCCGATGTGGGCGCGATGGAGGGCTTCAGCGCGGACGATTTCCTTGAACAAATCGAGGGTCTGGTCGTTCATCAGAGTGACGTGGTCGGAGTCCCAGCGGATGGGACGGCTGACATGCAACATCAGTTCCGGCACATACAGCAGCAGCGACGGGATCATATCCGACACGTTCTCAGTAGGTTCGTAATGGCCTGTGTCAAGGGTGTAGATGACCTTGCGGGTGGCGCAGTAGCCTGCGTAGAAGTCGTGTGAGCCGACGGTGAAGCTTTCCAAGCCGATGCCGAAAAGCTTGGCCTCAACGCACGATTTCATGTCGGGGAGGTTCTCGGCGAGGATTTCGTCCAGTGAGGCGGCCAGCAGCTCGCGGTAGCGTTTGCGTTCCACGGTGAGGTCTTTCAGGCCGTCGTGCACCCAGATGTTCATGATGCAGGGGTCGCCTTGTGCCTTGCCCATAGCGTCAGCGATGCGGCGGCAGCGTTTGGTGTGCTCAATCCAGAAGTCGCGGATTGCGGGGTTGGGATTGGCGAGGGTGAGGTCGCCGCTCTTGGGATGGCCGAACGAGGTGGAGTTGAAGTCGAGCTTCATGCCGACCGACTTTGCCCAGTCGATCCAGCTCTGGAAGTGCTCCACGCCCACTTGGTCGCGGTCGACGTATCTTCCGCCGAAGTCGCCGTAGATCTCATGCAGGTTGACGCGCTGTGTGCCGGCGAGCAGCGAGTTGACGAACTCGAGGTCGGCACGCACTTCGTCGATGGTGCGGGCGCGGCCGGGGTAGTTGCCCGTGGTCTGGATGCCGCCAGAGAGTCCGGCGTTGCTCTCGAAGCCCATCACGTCGTCGGTCTGCCAGCAGTGCAGCGAGATGGGGGTCTTCTCGAGGATTTCTATGGCTTTGTCGGTGTCGATGCCGAGGGCGGCGTAGCGCTCCTTGGCGAGTTTGTAAGCGTTGAGGATGTTGGTGGTGTTCATTGGCGGTGTTGTTAAGAGCAGGGACTCACGTCGCCTGCTTACTGATGTGTCGCCCTTACAGGGCTGGGTTGAAGAGCAGGGGTTACGCTGTGCTCACCGCCTGCTTAATGTCCTGCGCCCCTACGTGGCTGGGGTTGGCGCAAAGATAGTGATTTATAGTGTTTTTCTCGTTATTTCCGTTCAAAAACGGCTTTTTTTGTGTCGCTATCGGGTTCTATCACTGTTAGATTGCTGATATTATGGTTGTTAACATCATCCATCACGATGGCAGTGCGATAGTCTTTCTTCAGTGCGGTCAACTTGATGTTGTTCATGGTCAGACCGTCGACATGGCGGATGAAGAAGCCCCATGCTGGCAGCTCCATGTGCTGCGAGAACTCGGGATAGGCTTTGTGCATCTCGGGTACTTTGTCCAATTCGTCAAGACCTACGTGAGCATAATGTGGGTCGCCGCCACCAGGGAAGACAATTTCAATGTTTTCCAAGGTGACATTTTTGATCTTGCTGTCTTTCAATCCGATGATGCCACAAGGTGAGATATTGCGTGGCAGGTCTTCGATGGGGCCTTCGTATTCGTAACCTGCGTCGGGTTTGGAGGCGGCCACTTCGCAGTAGAGGTTGCGTATGGTTATGCCGTCCATGAAGCTCTGTTTGTCGCGACGGGCACCTATATTGAGATAGATGGCATTGCCTACATTGGTTGCATAGAGCGAATCGACGAGGATGTTTTCACAAATGCCGCCGTCGACGCTTTGGATAGTGATAGCGCTGCGATAGGTATCGTAGACAGTGTTGTTGATGATCTTCACATTCTTGAATCCACCTGCAC
The DNA here is from genome assembly GCA_001543395.1 of Candidatus Alcium sp. F082. GTDB lineage: Bacteria > Bacteroidota > Bacteroidia > Bacteroidales > F082 > Limimorpha. The sequence goes on from LPNG01000011.1 coordinate 121,567, forward strand.
CCATGGTGCCGAACTTGATGCCGCTTGCGCTGCTGCGGGCGGTACAGTTGCGCACCTCCACGTTTTGACACAACTTCTTAGCGCTATGTGATTTGAGACAGATGGCATCGTCGCTGGCGTCGATATAGCTGTTGGTCAACACGAAGCCGTCGCAGTCCACGATATCAATACCATCATTATTCCAGAATGCTGTGCTCTGGATGCGTACATTATTGACTTTGATGTTCTCGCATTGGTCGTACATGGTGACCCAATTGGCAGCATCACGGAAGGTGACGTTGTCGACTTCCACGTTTTTGCATTCCCTGAAAATCAGCAGTCGGGGGCGGAAGCCCTCGCCTACGCGATCATTGCTCAACTTGTCTTTCATCAGGCCTTTGTGTACAAGGTCGGTGCAGTTGTTGCCCAACTCGCGCCCTTGTCCCTCGATGACACCGCCACTGTTATAGACACCAATAAGTCGAATATTTTCGACGCCTTCGGCCAAGATGAGCCCATGGTCGTTGGTGGCGTTGAGGCGGTCGTAGTCGAATGGGTTGGTGCTGCCCACAATCACGGCTCCTTCCATCAGCTCGATGGTGACATTGGACTTGAGATGGATGCTGCCCGTCAGGTAGCGACCTACCCAGAAACGCAAGGTGCCGCCGCCTTGTTCAGCGATCCAGTCGATAGCGAATTGTATGCTGCGCGTGTTCATCGTCATACCATCGCTACGGATGCCGAACTTCGAGGCGTTGTAGGTGGGTTTTGATTCTTGTGCAATAGCTTGGAGGGCCATCAGTAGGGAGAGGCAGAGGGTTAGGAGGTGTTTTTTCATTTTGTTGTTGTTTTTGCTGGTTGCCCGAAGCTGCGCTGCGCTTGCATCGGGTTAATGTCGTGTCGCCCTTTCAGGGCTGTAGTTTGATGGAGCTTGACTGGTCCGATCAGCCCCATAGGCTGCAAGGGTTGGTCCCGCCGTGGATGGTTGACGTAGATCCAAGTAGTTGGGTTCTCCTCACGGCTTAAGGTCTTGAGGTAGTTACCCATAGTGGTTGTCACATGGACTGCAAGGTCGTTTTCGCCTTCTTGGAGATATTCTGTGATATCGTAAATTCTTCGGCCATAATATTGTACGCCAGCGGATTGCCCGTTAACGAACACCTCGGAGACACCTTCCACGAGGCCTAAATCCAGAATTGTAGAGACGGTGTGCTCACCATCCCTACCACGGTTGATGGTTTTGTGATAAACGATGGTGCCACAGAAATGCTGGTAAACCTCGCTGTCTTTCAGGTCAAACAAGGTATCGAAATGGGTTGTCATAGTGTCATGCAATAGGCTGTGGCATAAGGTTATATCCCAACCTTTCGAGATATCGATAGTCGACATAGCCTTTATCGATTGATACAAGGGTTGCCATATCGGGAGGTCGATTGGCTTCGTCTTCTCAAAAACGATAAGCACTGACTCCACAGGACCCAAAACGAAGGTATAACTATCGTTCTCCTCCAAGGGCAGGGCGTAACGTTTGCCCGTCTGCAAGTCCCAGACCTGCGCTTGACGCTTACGAGTCAATGTTTTGCTGAAGGTGATTTTGGTTTCGTGAGAGTTATAACGATGGCTGTTGCTCAACAAAATCATTTCGCTACCGTCATCGGTGATGTAGCGGTTTTGCATCACATACGGGTCGGGGCTCTCAATGTAAAGGTAATGAGGAAGTTTTTCAGAATGCATGAGGCTGTCGTACCATGGAATGAAATCCTCTTTAGGTGGCTTGACGAAAACGAAGTTGTCTTTATGTTGCATTACCTTTTCCATGGTGACTTTGACTAGCGAATCGTTTTTTGCATTTTGTTGCGGCATGCCCAACGATTGGTAGGGTATGGTGTCGATGCAAACAATCTTGCCGCCTGATTCCACAAACTCCAGCAATCGATGAGCAGTTTCGGGATGAAGGCTTTCCACATCAATAAGCATCAAGGTGTTGTATTTGCGCTTGCTGAAACAGAGGTTGCCTCGTTTAATGTTCGATTGGTTGATGATGTTCTCGCTCACATAGTCTACGCCGCCACCGCATTTGTTGATGGCTTCCCAGATTAAGGTCTTGTAAGGTGCGCGTGTGGTGTTTGGGAAGGGTTCGTTCTGCATTCCGATGGTGCTCCACATGTCGTTTTCGGGGTTGAGGATGGCAATATCGGCGTAGTATGTGCCATGTTGAAGGGCGTATGAAAGTCGTGCCTTGTAATCGTTGAAGTATTTGAAATAAGGCCACCAGTTGTTGTTTTCGCTGTAGTAGGCGCCATATCGTACCCATCCGGGGAACTTGGCTTCGAGGTTGGGTGAGTAGTTGAAGCCATGGAATACGCTGTGAGTCACGCCCGACATGGCCGATTGGTCGCCACCAATCTTCAGTTGCTCAAGCGTCATGTTGAAGACGGTGTAGGTGTTGGTCATCTCCTCGCAGCTGACGGTGCGGTTGTCGGCGAGATGTGCTGCCGATGAAACGAACTTGTTGACCATTGTGTAAGCACGGCCACGGCGGTAGTCAGCCTCCGACATTTCCTCGCCAGGTTTGTGTTTCAGCCAGTTGGTGGTCCACGACTCACCTTCAGGGATGTCGTAGCCCATGGCATTCTCCAATGGATAGAAACCACGTCCGTAGGCTTGGGCACGGGCCTTCACTCCCAGTTGGTGGCACCAATCCAAATAGGTGCTGGTGAAGCGTTCCTGCATCAGTTGCGCTTTGAAGTCTTCGAAGTCGTAGCGTGCACGTTGGATTTCTTGTTGAAAGGTTTCGGTGACGGGTATTACAGGGTCATAGTTGATTGCGCTGCCCATTGAGCCAATCTTGAAGAGGATAAAAGGCAACCATTCCGTGATGTCATAACCGTAACGCTTTTTGAATTCCTCATCCATGTCAGAGGTCCAGTTGGCGCCTTCAAGCTCCATGCTGTCAGTGAATAATGCGCGGATGTTGCCTTTCAGCGGTCCAATCTGCGTCTCGATTTTGTCCGACATGTTGTAGAGGTAACGGTTGACTGCCTCGGTGTTGAAGTGATCGAGTACGGGACCTGCCGCTCCAGGTGCCCCGTTGATGACTTCCAAGAAACCGTTGATCTTCACCAAGGCGGCCAAAGTGTAGTTTCCTTCTGGTACTTCGATGGTGATTATACTGTCAACCGGCCTTTCGACAGGCTCAAGGACCTTGCTTTGCGTTGTCCAAATGGTAATCCCCTCATCAACACTTGAAGCTGGATTTGGATAAAGTTTCAGCGACATCAGCTCTTTGATGTTTCCCTTATATGGTGAACTCACCTTTGGCATGGCCTTAGCACAAATGCTGTCGCGGATGATGGTCATAGTGGTTGGACCAGTCACAGGTTCCGCATAGTTGACCATGATTTGCGCTCGCTCGTTTTCCTTAAGGAACTCGGCTCCAAAAGGCCAGCCCGAGCCAACAAGTAGGTCGCAGGTCATGTCGAGTCGTTTTGCTTCATCGAAACACACCTTGAGCATGTCAATCCACTCAGGACTGAGCCATTGCAGTGAAGGCTTTCCGAGGCTGTCGCAATAGGTTGGGAAGGCGATGGGGTTGATTTCCACGCCACCGATGCCCGCCTCTTTCAAGAGACGCATCTCACGCACGAGTTCATCGGCTTCCACCTTGTCACCATTCCACCACCAGCGAACAAAAGGATGATATTCCGAGGTGGGCTGCTGAAACCCTTGATACAGTTGCTCCGTGGTGAGTGTGTCGTGTTTCGTCCCACATTGGCAGAGGACCAACCCGACGAAAAAGAGCAATATGATTTGTAGCAAGCGTTTCATGATAGCATAGTTATGATATTATGTGTCAGGATAATATGTCTTGACTTGGATGGTCTCTGCAATCATCTTTCTCATCGCCCAGCGGTCACTAACCAACCCCGCTGTCTTGGCCTGCACCATTAAGTTGCCTATGGCGGTGGCTTCGATAGGACCTGCCACTACCGGCATGCCGATAGCATCTGCCGTCCATTGGTTGAGCAATTCATTGGCCGAGCCACCACCGATGACGTGTAGTTTCTCGATTTTGAACGGCGCGATTTCCTTAAGCATGTCCAGCACCTCCTTGTAGCGCTCAGCGAGGCTGTGAAAGATACAACTAAGCATTTCAGCGTCGTTTGTTGGAGAGGCAAAACCTTTGTCGGCCAAGGCAGCTTTAATTTCAGCTTCCATGTCGTCAGGGTTGGCAAAACGCGGGTCATCGAGGTTGATGCGGCCTGTATAAGCTTTTGCTGATTGTGCCATCTTGGTCATTTCATCATAAGTATAGTCGTGCCCTTGCGCGATCCATTTCTTACGGCATTGCTCGACAAGCCACATCCCCGTGATGTTTTTCAAGAATCGTGTGGTACCCTCGATGCCGCCTTCGTTGGTAAAATTGAGCCGTACCGACTGTTCGGTGATGATAGGCTCCTTAGTCTCAATGCCCATTAGGCTCCAAGTGCCGCTGCTGAGGTAGGCGAAATGCTCATTTTCAGCAGGAACGGCAACAACGGCCGAGGCGGTGTCATGACCTGCCACAGCCACCACAGGCACCTCACCCAAGCCCGTTTCTTTTGCAATGTTGAAACGCAATTTGCCCACAATTTCGCCTGGCTGAACTCTATCGGGGATATGGTCTTTAGTGAGTCCTACCGCAGTCATCAGCGAAGGCTCAAACTGTTGTGTCTTGGGGTTCATCAGGCCTGAGGTAGAGGCTATGGTGGTTTCGCAGACCTTGCCGCGGGTCAGTAAGTAGGAGAGGAGGTCGGGCATGAAGAGGATTTTCTTGGCGTGACGGTAGGCCACACTGCCTTCTTCGGCTTGGGCAAACATCTGGAATACCGTGTTGAAGTTCATGATTTGGATACCTGTCAACGCATAAAGTTGTTCACAGGTCACCTTTTGGAAAAACTTCTCGGGAATGCCTTCAGTGTATGGGTCGCGGTAGGCACGAGGTAAACCTAACAACGTGCCATCGTGGCCGATGCAGCCGAAGTCGACGCCCCAAGTGTCGATGCCGATGGAATCCAACGGGATGTGCCGTTTTCCCAACTCCGTCAGGCACTTGAGGAAATGCTCGTAGATGCTGTAGACATTCCAATAGTACTTTCCGCCGATTTCAAGGGTCTGGTTGGGGAAGCGGTAGACTTCTTCCATGCGGAAACTACCGTCAGCGAAAGTACCTAATATGGCACGTCCACTGGTGGCTCCGCAGTCGAAGGCGAGGAAACGATGCTGCTTCTTCATGTCTCATGGATTAAAATACCATCACGGCACCGCCGCCTTTGGCGAGATGCACTTTCACCTTATTGCCCCACACTTGGGCTTGCTCGGATACATAGTCTTTGGCCACGCGGTTGGCATTGGGACCGTCGCGGAAGATGTGTCCCGACTTGGCGCCGAAGTTGGGCAGCACACCGAGGTCGATTTCGATGTCGCGTTCCTCCCAGTTGGTGATGGCACCCACATACCAGTGGAAGTCCTTGCGACGGGCGATGACGAGGTATTCGCCCACCTTGCCGTCGAGCACCATGGTCTCATCCCAAGTGGTGGGAACGGAAGCAATGAACTGGGTGCATTCCTCTTCTTTCATGTAGTTGCTCGGGCTGTCGCAAAGCATGTTGAACGGCGACTCAAAGATCACATATTCAGCCAACTGACGGCAGCGTGTGCCCTGACTCATCGGCTCGGTGTAGATGGCGGCGAAGTTGTTTTTGTTGGCGTTTTTCATCGCGCCTTGGGTGTAGTCGAGCGGACCGGCCAACATACGGATGAAGGGGATGGTGACTTCGTTGGTGACAAGGTCGCTCTCGTTGTCCCACTTGGCTTGTTCGAGGCCATACACGCCCTCGTGGTTGAGCACGTTGGGATAGGTGCGGTTGAGGCCCGTGGGCTTGTACGCGCCATGGAAGTCGATAAAGAGATGGTGACGGGCAGCGGTCTCGGCCATACGGTAGTAGAAGTCGACAATCATCTGGTCGTCGCCGTCCATAAAGTCGACCTTGAAGCCTTTCACGCCCATGTCGGCATAGTGTTGGCAGACATGTTCCATGTCCTTGTCGATGGCGGCATAGCCCACCCAAAGCACGATGCCCACATTGCGCTCGGCGCCATAGTCCACCAGTTCCTTGATGTCGATTTCGGGCACCACTTGGAAGAGGTCGGCTTGTTTGTTGACAGCCCAGCCTTCGTCCAAAATGACATATTCGATGCCGTATTGCGAGGCGAAGTCGATGTAGTACTTATAGGTGTCGTTGTTGATGCCCGCCTTGAAGTCGACGCCATAGATGTTCCAGGCGTTCCACCAGTCCCAAGCCACTTTTCCAGGCTGGATCCACGAGACATCGCCAATGCGGTTGGGTGAGGCCAAGAGATAGACCAAGTCGTTGTCGGCTAGCTCTTTGTCATTTTCAGAGATGGTGATGATGCGCCAAGGGAAAGCGCGTTTGCCAGCAGTCTTGGCAATGTAGTTCTCGCGTTCTTTCACAATCCATTGCAGGTTGTTATGTCCGCCTTGTTCGCGGGTCTTGGGATAGGGCGCGTGGACGGCGGAGAGTCCGTTTTTGCCGTTGGCGTTACGTAGATACAAGCCGGGAAAGTCCTCCAAGTCGGCTTCAGTAATGACGGCTTTCTTGCCGTCGCTGAGTTCGACCAGCAAAGGCAGAAAAGCGAGCTTTTCGGGGTCCATCTGGTTAAGGCTGATGTGGGAGTAGGTGTTTTCAAACGAGTTGTAAAACTGCTGGTTGATGAGTGGACCTTCTTGCCCGGCACGCCTTAAAACATACGGGATAAGGCCTTGATAATCCTTGTCAAAGTTAAAATCTGCGGTCTCGTTTTCTATAATGATAGGCTTACGGAAGTCGGTCTCAAAACGGTATGCCACACCAGCATCGTAGGCGCGGAAGACAACTTTGTAGTTGCCTTTGAAGGTTAGTGTCAGTTCCTCGTAGACTTCAGGGATTTCGGCTTTTTTGTATAGGGGTGAGGTTAAAGGCTGGTTGACCGAGCGCGTTTTGGCGCTTTTCACGACAGGTTTTGTGCCAAGCGAGGTGCCATCGGTGAGTTTCATCCCTATGGGCGAGGGCGTCAATACGCAGGTGTTTCCATGCGATACAGCGTAGGTAAGCTGTTCGCCCGCCTCAATGGTGACGGTGATGTCCTTGTCGGGCGATTGCAAGGTGTATTGCTTTTGGGCAAAGGCGCTCACGCAAAGCATAATGAGCGTAAAGAGGAGGAGTTTTTTCATGTTGGTATAGTTTTATGCAGGCAAAAATAAAGATTTTTGCCACACTTCACAAAAAAAGCCACCGAAATCGCTTTCGATGGCTTTAATGACTCTTTATTTGGCACGCAGAATCCGCAGAACTATATGAAACGCAAAGCGATGCGAAGTTTGCCTCTGGCAGGTTCAGCGTATTCTGCGATTTCTGCGTGAGAAATAATTCATCCGGCAACTTGTCCGTCGTGACCCCTGGCTTGTACTCGGGCAAAAGGTTGGTGAAGACCCTGATGCCGTGAATGAAGCCCAAATGCTGGGTGTTGAAACTGAGACCCACTTCCAATTTCCAAGGGTTGAAGATGTTATTGATACTTTCTCCCGTCCATGCTATACCGGTGGACTGTGTTGGGTCAATACTCGTACTGAGCCTTTCTCCCAACAGTCGGGCGCAATAGAAATCCAATGAGAAACTTTCTGTTTGACGTTTTCCAAGGTAATAGTTTAAGGTAACAGGAACACCTAAATAATGGTTCAAAAGCCTATTGCGTTGGAAAATCCCTTGACCATCTATCACCACCAATTCGTTGTCTTCGTATTTCACATGATGACTCAATGTCTTTATATTATGATTCCATAATATTCCTGTACTTAAACCCCAATGGTTGCTGAGTTTAAAATAGGTACTCATGCCCAGTTTTATCGACAAGGTGCTGTTCTGCAATAGAGGACTATTGGGATCTTTCGGGGTGTCGCCTTTACGGATGCCAATTCCTCCGTCAAGAGAAATGGACTGACTCCATATCTTTCGCTGATTGGTGGTGACCAGCTTGCCATCGACTTCTTTGGTCTTGATTTCTCTTCTTTCCTTTTGCCAATAAGGATAATTGTTGGTTGCCTCATAATCATACAGGGTGATTTTACCTCGCAAGGTGTTGGAACCATATTGAAAGTTTGCGTCTGCATAAACATTCACCACAGCGTCACCTTCCCCAGAAAGGGTATCGATAGTCAATTGGGCATGGTCCCAAATCTTCATACCTGGCGAGTTTTCTGGGTTGGGGATGTGATAATGTCGGACATGAAAATTTGAATACCTGCCAAGGTTGAGGTTGGTCCAGTCCTCCGGTACAGATGCTGCGGATGCAACGACATAATCCGCTTCGACCGTTGCTCTGTTCAAAAGGTTGATTTGCCCGAAGGTCATGGGACCTTCAATCTCCACCACGGTGCCTTGCGGTAGCTGGGTGTTCTCAAGGATGGTCAAGGTTGAGTCTTTGACATTGCAGAGTTGCACATTGTAGGCCCGTGCCGCCAAATCATCTTCGGTGATGATGGCCACGCGGTAGCCGCTGTCGGCCTCATGGTGAATGAGATGGACATCCCATCCTGAATTGATTTCCAGCTTGTTGATGCGCTGGTTGATGTTTTGCTCGATGGCGACTTCTTCTTGGGCGAAGCCTATCTGTGCAGCCAAAAGAATGGCTAATAATACTGTGATGCGTTTCATTGTTCTAACATTTAATTGAGTTTGATTTCAAAGGCCAGCGATCCGTTTTTCATGTACGGGTCTTGCGGCTGACCGAATAAGGTCCTGTCTTCCATGACAGGTTTGGTGAAGAATTCGGGGTCCTTCTGACATTCGTAGCACACCAGGTTGAGGCTCCGGATGACTCTCCGCTGGGGCTTTTGAACGGCTGAAGGTGTTTCACTTTCGGTGGGTATGGTGTTGGATCCAATATTCGTAGTGTCTTTGGGTTCCGTCGGCTTGACCTCGGCCAGCATGGGTTGTTCTACCACTTCTTCGATGATTTGAGTCTTTGGTTTCTCCTTTTTCATCGGGGCGTTTTGTGGAACGATGGGTGTCTCTTCTGCCAAGTAGGTTTCGTTAGCAACGGGTTGTTCAAACACGGCATCGTTCGCTTCGGTCTTGACGGAATCAACGGCTTTCGTTTCTTCAACAAGGATTTCCTGTTCCATCTCGGGTTGCTGTTTTGCGTTCGGTTTGACGAGTAGCCAAAGCAGAAGGCATGCCGCTGCCGCACCCATGGCCCACCAAAGCGGGGTGAGTGTTCTATGCTTGCGCGGCATGGCAACCGCCTTTTCCTCATCGGCAAGACGGTCAATCAGGTCGCCAAGTTCCTTTTGCCGACGGGCGTTCTTCCCGTGTTCTTCCAGGCTGTCGAGCAGCTGGCGGACTTCCTCGTTCATTTCGTTTTCAGTATTCATACTTGTTTCCTTTTAAGAAAGTGTTCAAAATTTAACTGCATTATTTTGACTTCGAGACTTCGGGACTTCGGGACTTCGAGGGCTGCCCGTCTCGTAGTCTCGTAGTCTCGCAGTCCCGTAGTCCATTGTCCATTATGTAATTTACATTTGCTCATCTTTATGCTGTTTTATGGCTTCACGCAACGACTTGTAGGCGCGCGACAGCGTTGCATACACATGGGTGCTACTCATGCCCGTCGCTTTCTCGATTTCCTCGACGCTGAGACCGTCCTCATATTTCATCAGGATGACGTCGCGTTGGCGTTGGGGCAGTTGCTCGACGAGGTCGCGGGCCAGTCGGTAGCGTTCCTCATTATCGTCCTGCGGTGGCTCGGCAAGCATTAGGCTCTCCGTATCGATAGGCACGGTGGGTCGTTGTTTCCTAAGCAAGTCGATGCTACGCCGTTTCACGATGGTCAGGCTGAACTTTTCCATGTCCTGGCTTTTTATCGTCGCGCGTTGTTCCCAAAGTGTGATGACGGCTTCTTGGACGGCATCCGCTGCGCTGTCGGCATCGCCGATGATGCTCTCGGCGGTCCGCTGCAATCGGGGTTGCAGTCGCAGGATGTCTCGTTTGAACTCTTCGGTCGTCATTACCTTCGGTCGTTTGCTATTATATCGTGGAAACGACCGAAATCTTACATTTTTTTGGAAAAAACACCGCAAACTTCGGAAAAGTGTATATTTCGACCTGTAGTTTTTTCGGAAAAGTGTATTTCTTTTGTTGCTATTTATGCGGAAAAGTGTATTTTTGCAGGTGAAAAATTATAGGAAAAGTGTATGTTAAGAAGAAAAGTTCAAACAGAAATCGCTGAATATCTTGATAATGGGTCTGAAAAGATACTGATTCTCGACGGAGCTCGTCAGATAGGGAAGTCTTTTATCATCCGCCACGAGGGGAAAAAACGTTTCAAGAACTATATTGAGATTGACTTGTATGAGGACAAGAAGGGCGACAGACTTTTTGAAAGCACCCGTAACAAGGAAGATTTCTACCTCCGGCTCAGCACCATTGCGGGCAACCGTTTGGGCGAAAAATCAAACACATTGGTGTTTTTGGATGAGATACAAGCCTATCCCGACATGCTCACCCTTTTGAAATTCTTGCGTCAAGATGATAGGTTTACTTATATCGTCAGCGGTTCGCAGTTGGGGATTGCGTTAAACGAGACGCTCTCAAAGCCTGGTGGGAGAATCAAGGTGGTGAAAATGTTTCAGCTTGATTTTGAGGAGTTTCTATGGGCTAACAATGTAGGAGAGGAGTTTATCAATCATGCACGACAGAGTTATATGCAAAGAGTCTCATTGGACGAACCGTTGCATAATCGAATGATGGACTTGTTCAAAAAATATCTATTGGTCGGGGGGCTACCTGATGCCGTGAACAAGTTCATAGAGACACATAATATTGTCGAAGTGAGATCGGCACAAAAGGATGTCTATGAACTTTACAAGGGCGATGCGAGCCAGTACGACAAAGAACGGAAATTGGTCATTGAGCGCATATATGAGTTGGTGCCCTCCTATCTTGAGAACAAAAAGAAACGGGTTCATTTCAACCAGATAGAGAACAAGAAACAGGCAAGAGCATGGCAGTATCAAGCTGAGTTTGAGTATCTTGTGAAAAGCGGTATCTGCAACGAGGTGAAGGCCGTCTCCAACCCAAGGTTCCCGCTTGTGGAATCGGAGAGCAAGAACCTGCTGAAACTGTATCTGAACGATGTGGGGCTGTTGACGCGGCTTCTTTATCAGTATAGTATTTCCGCCATCATGAATGATGAAAAAAGCGTTAACTTGGGTTCGGTATATGAATCGGTGGTGTGCAGCGAACTTGTTGCACACGGCTTCCCGCTGTTCTATTATGACAATAAGAAAAAAGGCGAGGTTGAGTTCCTTGTAAACGACTATGACCTGCTTTCGGTGGTTCCTGTCGAAGTGAAGTCGGGGAAGGATTACAACATACATGCCTCGTTGGAAGCTTTTGTCTCTACACCGGACTATCACATCAAGCAGGGCTTTGTGTTATCAAACGAACGAGAAGTCACACAAAACGGGAAAGTGACTTACCTTCCCGTTTATTTTGTCATGTTTTTTATTCCCTCAACGCCACCTGAAAAGATGATAGTGTGATTTTTAGTGCAAGCGCTTTCGATGGCTTAGGAGTAACTATGAAGTATGTTTAGAACCGATGCTCATAACCCATTGTAAGAAAGGTACCGAAGAAACCTCCATAAAAAGAGGATTGGCCTTTTTCGGTTACATGGTTGGCACATAATTGACTTTGCATGCCTATACGGAGACGATCATTTTCGGATAGTCGTATGCGACCGCCCAATTCCACTTCTGGGCCCATACCAAAGTTGATAGTCTCGTTGGCATCATAGCGTGTGTTCGTCGCGCGTTCCACAAAAAGTCCTGCATTGACATAAAACCATTTGTGCGTGAACTCGGCGTGAACAGGAATGCGGATGAAATGCCGTAGTCCTTCCCTGTGGTCGTCTGGAATAATATAACCGCCTTCGGAAAAGCCCCATCGATAATTATACTCAACACCAGCCAGCAACGACCAATGCTCGTTGAAACTGACTTTGGCGTCCACTCCTGCATTCGCGTGATAGACCTCATCTAATAGTCTTACCGAACCATCCAATACATATCCTATTTTTGTATAAGGAATAATCGACCATTCTTTCGTATCTTTCGTGTCTTGTGCCTTTGCCGTGAAACAGCAAAGCAAAGCGATAGCCATTGTGGCCCAAATCCGCTTATTGAAACTTTTTATCGTTTTCATAGTCGTATGATTTTGAATTGCACCGACAAAAGTATAGCAAAAAAATGCTTGTCAAGGGGTTTTCGGGAGGCCTAAAAATTCTGTCCATGCTTTTTTTGATTGTAAAAACTTATTTTTTTGACAATCAACGATATGAATACAATATGGACAAAATTTTGTCCCTATGAAAAACGGACAAAAAAAGAAGAAGAAAACGGTTCTTCTCCTTTTTTTATAAAATAAGCGAGCAGTTTTTTAGGCTTTTTTCATCCTAGCCCTTGTTTTTCTGACAAATCATCACGACAGGCAAGGCTTTTTGAGATTTAAATAATTCCATTCAAATCAATTGTTGCAGGGAGCGCCCTTGCCAGTGTTGTCCGTCTTCTCAGGAAGGGTTTCCGTAGGTTGACAAAGCACTCTACCTGTGATGTGCAGCACCACAGTGGGGTTCTTGATGGAGTTAGAGGTAACCGTAATTGTCTTGTTGAAGTTACCGGAACGGTTGGTCCTATAAGTCACCTTGATGACTTCCGACTCACCTGGAAGAATAGGCTTGTCAGGCCAGGAAGGGATAGTGCATCCACAACTCGACTTGGGCTTTTGAATCAAAAGGGGTGCATCGCCCGTGTTGGTGAAACGGAACTCGCATTCGCCGTTGCCGTTGTAAGGCACATCTCCATAGTCGTGGACGGTTTTCTCAAATTCGATTTCAGGACCGCTCTGGGTCTTTGCGTCTTGCGCCTTGGCTGCTCCTGCCATAAGGAGCATAATACCAAGCAGATAAATCATTTTTTTCATTTTGTTATGTTTTTAAAATGTGAATAATAAGTGATTTGTGTTTTAGGGTGATACTTTGTTTTACACTTCGTAATGGAAATGATGCT
>LPNG01000101.1 GCA_001543395.1 Candidatus Alcium sp. F082
TCTATGTTGCTATCCAAATAATTGGAAAATATTTATTGTTTATTAACTATTCTGTATCAATCACTTAGCGTGAAGTCCGTTAGTACGATGACTTTTGAAGAGGATGTAGCAATCAGCCCAACGCCTCACGCTGGGTACAGAATGACTACCGACAACAGACCTACCAGACAAACTTCTATGAGATGACGCGGTTCCCATAGTCCGCCCATCAATTTACTTCTTCAGAATATATAGTAAGACGCAACAATCTGATTTAAGGGGACACCACCGTGGCGGTACCGCAGAATTTAACAGGAGTCGTCTTGTGAAGTTGTCTGATAATCCGTATATCAATTACCCGTTTGGTATGGTACATATTCCTTTTCGTTCTTCAGGACGGAGAAGATGATGTTGGAAAGTTTCCTTGCTACTCTCACTATCGCCTCCTGTGGTTCCATTCGTTTCTTGTATTGGAAGTATTGTGAGCCAAGTCCTGCATCCCAGCTAATGGCAACCCATGCAGCCTCGACAACCATCGGACCAAGTTGCTTGTTTCCGCGGAATGTCTTCTCGCCATGCACGGTCTTCTCACCGCTGCTGTGGCTGGTGGGCACCAGTCCAAGATAGGCGGCAAACTCGTTCTCGTTGTGGAATCGTTTCACGTCACACACCTCTGTAAGGATGCACATGGAAACGATAGGGCCGATTCCAGGAATTGTCCTTAGAAGATCGTGCCTACGCTTGTATCTTTCCATCTGGCTCATCTTGCGTAACTGGCGTGTTGCCTCCAATAGCGTACCCCTGATGACCTCCACCTGTCTGATAAGCAGATCGAGCGATGTGCGAGTGTCGGACATAAGTTTCACGTCCTTCATCAGCCACGTGATAAACGCTCTGGACCAGTGAGTCTGTATCTTTGAGAACCTCTCAGGCATTTCCACACCATGACAATGCAAGAGGTGCTTGACCCTCGACTTGTATCCACTGAGCTGCTTTTGTATCGTTCTGCGTATGCGGACAACAGAGCGGTCATCTATGTACTGTTTCTCAGGGACATAGTTGCCCTTGAGCTGGCCGGCCTTCAGTGATCTCGCTAGTTTAGCGGCATCAATCCTGTCGGTCTTCATCACCTCCTCATACTGAGTTGTCGGAACGTCGGCAGCATGGATCACCATGCACTCGATGCCGACTTCCTTCAGAGCATAGTAGGTAGAGAAACCGCTGAAGCCAGACTCATAGACAGCCTGGTACTCTCCATCCGGGTAATTCTTCTTCAAAAAGTCAAAGAGCTCTTTCGCGGAGGGCTTCTGGGAATGACCCTTTACTGCTCCTACCTCTGGGGCTATCGCCACCTTCCAACTTTTCGCATGGACATCAATTCCTATGAAAATCTTTTGTCCTTTGAAAGAAATTTTGTTACTTTGCATACTGGTACGGTATTTAATTGTGAAAGTATATTGTTTGTTCGCACTTACAAAAATACAATCCAATTATTATCGTACCAAATTTTACTGACTCTTTTCTTCGCGCAGCCCCTTTTCACGCACCATGAGATGTAGAGGTTCTCGAAGCGTAGCGAAGAGGTTCTCTGCACCTCACGGTGCGGAATATTTTCTGCCTAAGGACCATTTCCTATCGGCTCATTGGCGTTTCCGACTGCAAACATAGTAACTGATTACCTGATT
>LPNG01000102.1 GCA_001543395.1 Candidatus Alcium sp. F082
CCTAAATTCCGCAGCACTTTAGTTTAACTATCTTTATAAGTACCTGAGCAACAAAAAGTTGCTCAGGATTTTGTCATGTCAGATTTTTCACTTACCTTAGTGCTGCATTTTAATGACAAGCAAAATCATCAATGACATGGCAAAAGTACAAATAAAATCTGAGAAAATCACTCCTTTTGGAGGAATATTTCACGTAAGAGAGCTTTTTTCCCGTTTTGCGGGTCCTGTTATCGACAAAGTTCTGGGTCTTCGGTGTACGTCATACGGCTATCAGTACAGCGAGATTGTGGGTTCATTGTCAAGCGTCTATTTCTGTGGGGGCGACTGCGTGGAGGACGTGACGAGCCACCTGATGCCCCATCTCTCGCTCCATCCGTCTCTTCGCACATGCAGCTCTGACACTATCTTGAGGGGAATTTCCGAGCTGAGCTGCGCCAACACGACCTATACTTCTGAGACGGGAAAGAGCTATGACTTCAATACGGCCTCGAAACTGAACAGCCTGCTGGTGAAGGTGCTTATGAACACAGGCCAGCTTGTGGCAGGGGAGTCGTACGACCTGGATTTCGACCATCAGTTCATCGAGACGGAGAAGTACGATGCCAAGATGACCTACAAGAAGTTCACCGGCTACAGCCCCGGCGTGGCCGTCATTGGCGACCTCATCGTCGGGATTGAGAACCGAGACGGCAATGCCAATGTACGTTTCCACCAGCAGGACACGCTGGAGCGCATCTTCTCAAACCTTGAGTCGAACGACATCCATATCAAGCGTGCCCGGATGGACTGTGGCTCCTGCTCACGCGAGATAGTGGAGACCATCGAGAAACACTCGGAGCATTTCTACATCCGAGCCAACCGCTGCACCTCCCTCTACGACAGCCTGCTGGCACTGCGTGGATGGCAGCGCGAGGAGATCAACGGCATCGAATATGAGTTGAACTCCATCATCACGGAGAAGTGGGAAGGCAAGGCGTACCGACTCGTCATACAGAGGGAGCGTCGGGTGGACGGTGACCTGGACCTGTGGGAGGGAGAATACACGTACCGCAGCATCCTGACCAACGACTATACGTCCACCACGAGGGAAATCGTGGAGTTCTACAACCTCAGGGGCGGCAAGGAACGTATCTTCGACGACATGAACAACGGATTCGGATGGGCCAGGCTGCCAAAGTCGTTCATGGCAGAGAACACCGTGTTCCTGCTGCTGACGGCACTCATACGCAACTTCTACAAGTTCATCATGGGCAGGCTTGACACAAAGGCCTTCGGACTGAAGAAGACCAGCCGTATCAAGGCCTTCGTGTTCAAGTTCATCAGCGTACCCGCCAAGTGGATAAGAACGGCAAGGCACTATGAACTGAACATCTATACGGACAATACATCATATCAAGACCCTTTTGCAATCACCGACGGCTAAGTATCCGACTTTGCGGGTTAAGGACAGCATAAAGCCCCTACAATGCGTGACGGGGTAAGGGGAAGGTGGGGAAGAAACAAACATAATCACGTCTATAACGACAAGAGAATCGTCAAATGGAGCACCAGACTGCAAAATTAGTCCGCATGGCTATTAGTTGCGGATTTTAGGATAAACTATTTATG
>LPNG01000103.1 GCA_001543395.1 Candidatus Alcium sp. F082
TGGGGTAAACCAACGACGGGTTGCTGGACAATGTGGCGTTCTGCCGGATGTTCAGATGTGGGAATGTGAGTTTGATGTTGCGCTCAACGTTGGCAACAAGGGGGAAGATTCGACCTTCCCTCGGCGCTCCTTCGTCATGGATTATATGTGCATTCTTTGCGGTCATCAGTGTTTTGTGGCTGTCACAAAGAGCGACATGGTCGTTTTTTTGATGTTTTAAATTGATAATAATCTATTCTGTTTTTGGGCGAAACATAATAATCACGGATAATCAAATCCAAATATTAACTTGGCAAGTTTACCATCTATGAACCAATATTCAATAATGTATGCGTATTCATTATTTTCTTGAACAAATATAGAATTAGATTCATCGACCATAAAATGATAAACCTTATAATTATCGATAGTTGAGACTTTATGTGGTAATCCCTGCAGTTTTATGACTTTTTCTTCCGTATCACCAAGTGCAGTCTGATTGTCTGTTATAAATGAGCCGTCATATTCATAAGCAAGTAAGGTGTCAATAGTGGAAATATATCCTATCTCAAATAAACTCATTTTGTATTCCGGATCTCCCGGATAATGAGTCATGCAGAGATAGATGTTTTCCTTACTGTTAATTAGAGTAAAACTTCCATCGTGAATATATTCATCTACATCTTCCATGTCCATCAAAAGAGTCTCAACATTTGACAAACAGAAAACATCTACACACTTCTCATAATGTTTTATTAAAAAACTGCTATTCTGCGAAACGCATGATGATGCTATACATGCTAGGATGAAACTATTTAAAATTTTTTTCATACTACTCGTTCAGAATACTTGGGGTTGATCTTTTTCCATTGTTGTTTACGTTGTTTTTAATATCAACTGTCAATGGTAAATTCCCATAATTATCAATGGACGCTCTCGTTGTTTTATAAAAATCCTTTAATGTGAATGTATCAGCAGTAATTCCAATACATCCTTTAGTTCCA
Source organism: Candidatus Alcium sp. F082 (assembly GCA_001543395.1). Classification (GTDB taxonomy): domain Bacteria; phylum Bacteroidota; class Bacteroidia; order Bacteroidales; family F082; genus Limimorpha. Next base: position 984 of record LPNG01000103.1, read on the forward strand.
GGATTATTACCATCTGGATGAATCAACAGTTCCGTTCTACCTGTTTCGAAATCCGGAATAATAGGGAAACAAAAACCAACACCATTCTGTCTATATCCGTTTTCATTTCTTTGCCAGCCTTGTTTAACAGTATAGGAACCATTTTCCAAAGAACCGTTACTATATGGACCAGACTTGGCATCAAGCGAGAATCTCACATAGGAATTTCCATCATCACAATGTTGAATCATTGACAATGTCCCATTTGCCCCGCAGATATTAAGATTATTTAAAACTGCTGCGTTACCAGTATAGGTCAGTTCTACTGATGTCACAGTTCCTACTTCCCTGTAATGCGACTGTTGGAATGGACCCATAAAAACACCATTTTTCTGATCCTCAACATATATTTTCCAATCATTTTTCCCATCGTTATACAGCCATTTTCCATTTTTATCATAGTAATCCCCCACCTCTCTCCCATCCGGATCCACAAATATCAGCGGGTTCCAGTTGCAGTAGTTGTACGGACTTATCCCCGGGTACACATCCATCATCGGGTCCGGCGAGAGCCATCCGCTCCAGACCTCCGGCCAGTGGTACCGTGCCCCGTAGTAGAGAAAGCCCGTCTCGGGGTCCTTC
>LPNG01000104.1 GCA_001543395.1 Candidatus Alcium sp. F082
AAAACGGCTCACCTGCAAAGTTCCGTGGAAGTCTACCCAAAGATCTTGCATAGCCTGAACATGAAGAAGGGTAGATCCGACACTCCTCTGAGCTGAGCGCGGAAGCCCTTGATCTTCGAGTTGAGAGATTCGGATGCCGCATTGGTTGAACGGTCGAGGAAGTAGTTCAGGATTTCGTCCTCTCTGGACTTGATGGTGTCTCTAGCCGCCTTGATTTCGCGCAGGGTGCATTGGCAGACCTCCTTGTACCATGCCTGGAACTTGGCCTTGGCCGTCTCTTTTTTCAGTGTAGAGCTTCTGAAGACAGCCCTGAGTCTGTTGATGATGTCGTACGCTTCTTTCAGTTTCGGGTACAGTTCGAAGAGCAGTTTCATGCGCTCCTTCTGCCGTTCGCTCCATTTGTCCGGGGTCTGCGTGAGTGCGTATTTGCATCTGGTCAGGAGTTCCACCTTGGTGTCGCCATTGCTCAGCACCGGCGGCCTGAACTTCTCATTCCTGCGGCCCGGTTTACGGCCCCGGCGCTTGCCTTTGACCTTCTTGTGCTTGTTCTTCTTGCGATAACGCCTGCGCTGGGCGGCATTGCGCTTGAGTCGTTTGCGGTGTTCCAGTTCCAGGCGGCGGAGCTCGGCCTGGGCCTCGCGCTTGAAGCGCAGCCGGAGTTCCTCGATCGCATCCAGGCAGCGCCGCATGATGTGGAAGCAGTCCAGCGTAAGGATGGCGTTAGGGAAGGCCTTGTGGACGATCGCAGCCATGCTCTCGGAGAGGTCCGCGGTCACTTCCTTGACCTTCAGGCGCTTCTCTTCCGGTATCTTGAGCAGGATGTCCAGCACGTCCTCCGCCTTGGTCCCGCGGACCGCAGCGACGAGCGTCCCCTGCTTGCAGTGGCCCTCCTTGTTGGACAGGAACGTGAACAGGTCGTCCTGGAGGGAGGTCTCGTCGATGCCCAGATGCTCGCCGATGTTCTCCTCCAGCAGCACCCAGTCCTTGGCATGGTCGCGTTGCTCCCATTCATCGAACCCGCTCAGCGAGTCCTTGTAACAGCGTTCGAGTGTGTCTCCGTCGGTGAAGTAGAACTTACCAAGGCAACGTGCTGTCACCGGGGTCGTATCCAAGTTTTTTTTTCAAGAACTCGGCAAACTCGACGGAATACCGGGTCCCTTCTGCCACAAGCGGATAGATGTTCAGTATCACACTCTTGCCATTAGGGGTCAGCCATCGCCGACGCCGGATATGGAGTTCAACCCTACGGTCCCGTATGGGGAAGTCTGACACAGTGGTCGGTTCCGTAAAGCCATTGGAGCGCAGATCCTGCTGATCCTCCGTGCGGTTGTCCCGCTCGTCCAGATGGATGTGAAGTATACCGGTATACGCGATGTCCTTTTTGCTCTCCCTGGTCGTAAGGGACTCTGTCTCCATCCACACCAGTTCGAAAAAGTCCAACATGCCCTCCGGCAGAATGAAGCTGAGATAATGCTCGTAAAGCTTGGCTTGTGTTGTATCCTTGTCCATGACTACAAAGGTAACTCCTTCCTCGGAATCCACCTCAATAGTCAACAATCTATATCATATCAGACACGGAAATTTGCAGGTGTCCCGA
>LPNG01000105.1 GCA_001543395.1 Candidatus Alcium sp. F082
TTGAGGTGTGTTCCAAGCTGTATAGCTCATACGGTTGCCCCAAGGGTCGAAGTGGGTCTGCTGTACGATGTTCTTGTCTTCGTCCATCACCTTGTTCCAGCTGCCGAGGTGGTCGGTCATCACATAATATAGACTGTCGGTCATACCATTTTTCACATGAACTGCCACAATTTGTCCTTCGGCATAGATGTAGTCGAGATGGCGGGTGGTTGAGGATGTGAAGAGGATTTGCATGGCTTGGGGTTGCTATTCAAGAGATCTTATTAGGTGTTATTATTTGTAATAAAATAGAATTACTCAAAATAATCTAATATAACTCTGATTTCCAAATTTTTCCAGTTTGTTTATCATGAAATTCAACGATACCTTTGTATTCCATTTTTGTAAACGAATCAAAACGGCGATTACCTGAGGTGTCACTTACTTTCCAACAGAATAGTTTTTCTTCGTTAATTGTGACATAGAAAGAAATAACAGAAATACCAGTTGTGTAGGTTGAGGTATCAATGTGGTCAAAATAACCTAAAGTGAACGAATATAGGTCATTACCTATTTGAACCTCCATGTCTCTACATCCGATAAGGTGTTCCCGAATAGAAACACTTGCTATTTCATTAGTTTGGTAATACGCTTCGGGGCAACATTCGTAATCTGGCGCTATTGATATTTCAGTAAATTCATAAGGCTCCGTAAAGAAAAAATCCGAAACGCAAAGAATAAGAGAATCTTTTGTTCCTAAATTGTCCGAAAAATAGGTTATAGTGTCATTGTTACGGAATGCGATGTCTTTATGGTTTTGCAAATCGAATCCATCACAATACCGTGGCAATCGACAAGATGTGAAAAGGATTGATAATAAACTTACAGTAAATAATAATGAAAAAACATGCTTGTTTTTCACGTCTTTATTTTTTACAAGGAAATAGATACTTTTGTCCATCATAATAATAAGTACTAGAGTTTATTGAAATGTCTATAATCATCTAAGGGATACCCTGTTTCATCCCATATTACACCATAGTTTAAGTTGAAATACTCTGCTGCATTACGATTGGCATGATATTCTGTCCAAAAATAATCATGAGTTGTAGCATAATATGGATCATTAGGTATCTGTTCATAACATGCTGCGCTAATTAAGCTAGGTATGCCAACAGTGAATAGATATAACGGCCCCCATCGTTGGCTTTGGATATAGTGGCCGTATTCATGCATGTACAACTGATTATCAGTTACATAATCAGTAAAATTATCCTTGTCTATTTTCCCATGCGTATCAATATTGATGTAATTGCCAATAGTCACGCCTTGGCTCCCGAGTTTTTTCTGGTTCTCATTGGTTACAAACGTGGCTCCTCCTAAATAATCAACCCTATCAACTGCTCCAACAATGTTTTTCGATTCAGACCAGAACCACCCAACAATTGTTTGAGGTGCTTGCCATGTTAATCTAGAGAAAAGTTCCCATGTTCTACCCCAGAAGCTTTTGTTCTCATCGGTGACCAGCAACCCACCCCACAGCTTGGCGTCGTTTCCTGCTCGCTTATTGGCTTCCTGCCAAGATTGTTT
>LPNG01000106.1 GCA_001543395.1 Candidatus Alcium sp. F082
GTAAAAATATCCAAAAAAAGACTTGACAAATGAATAAAAATGTGCGGCCGCGCTGACAGCGATTAAAAATTCAAAGGTTGTCAGCGCGGCCCTTGAAGTGATAAGACATCTTGCACTTCAAGGAGGAACGCGAAAATGATCAAACGCACGCCCACGCACATCCGAAACCGGTTTTACAATATTTTGACAGAGATGGAACAAAACCGGTCTCTGTATGTGAAAAATCCCGACAAGGATTTCACACGCAACAGTATATTCTCTTTTCAACAGACAATGCTGTTCATTACACAAATGCAGTCTTACTCCACAAACCGTGAGCTCAATACTTACTTTTCCCCTCTGAACAAGAATATTACTCAATCCGCTTTTTGTCAAGCAAAGGCAAAGCTGAATTCACAAGCTTTTCCCGGTCTCCTTCATAGCCTGAATCAGAAATTCCCTTTTCGCAAAACAAAGTATGGTCTTCATCTCTTCGCGATCGACGGTTCAGATCTGAACGTTCCCGCCGACAAAAGGGATAGCTCCACTCTCATTCCTTACAATTCCAAAAACGGCGGCTATCATCAGATGCATGTAAACGCCATGTTCGATCTTCTCGAAAAGAGATTTGCCGACGCCGTAATCCAGCCTCGTAAAGAAATGCGGGAGGTTGAAGCTGCATGTGCGATGGTTGACGCCAACGATACCCCCGGAAACTGCTTGTTTATCTTTGATCGGGGATACGAAAGCCTGAACCTGATGGCGCACGTTTGTGAACACGGCAGCTTTTTCCTGATTCGCGCAAAGGACGTTCATTCGCAGGTTTCCCCGTTCCGGCTGCTTCCTTTGCCCGATCGGGAGGAATTTGATTCTTCGGTTCGATTTGTTTGCACCAGAAGTTGGAAACTCAAAAAAGAGGACCCTGTTTTATACAAATGTTTTCAGAAAAAACAACGTTTTGATTTTATCCCTTTGGATGATAAATCCGGTACCTATGAGCTGTCTTTCCGTTTAGTAAAAGTGACGCTGAATAACGGCACAATTGAATATCTTATCACAAATCTGCCGCAAAAGAAGTTTCCGCCTTGTGTGTTGAAAGAGCTGTACAATCTTCGTTGGGGCATCGAGGTTTCTTTTCTCTTTACGAAATACAACGTAGCTATGAATTCCCTCCACAGCCTCAAGCGCGAATATATCATTCAGGAAATCTTTGCGAAGCTGATCCTCTTCAATTTCGTTTCTCTGATCGTTGCCTGCGTTGATGTTCCTCAATCAGACAAAAAGTATACTTACAAAATCTCTTTCTCCGACGCCGTTTACAAATGCCGTTCTTTTCTTTTGAAATTGAAGGATTTTGAAGACATTACAAGCCAGCTTTTGAAGAATCTGACGCCGATCAGGCCGGACAGATCCTTTGATCGTAATATGCAATCGCAACGCTTACGTGCGCTGCAACATAGGTCCTGATCTTTTCTTCATCCTTGCTTCCTTTCAGCGGACTTCCCGGCCCGCTTGGGTTTTTGCGCCTTTTTT
>LPNG01000107.1:0-491 GCA_001543395.1 Candidatus Alcium sp. F082
TCAGCAATACTGCGGTCAAATTCAAAATGCTCCTTCTTAGTATCAGGACTTACAGGCTCACAAACAAAGTGATGGCGTTCTGCGTACTCGATCCTGGCTTTTTGCTCATCGGCTTTCCTTTGGGCCGTTTCAGCTTCCATGTCCTTGTGCAACTGCCTCCAAGTCGCCTCTATTCTACTAGCCGTCAGCTGTCGGCCAATCTCTGAGGCGTTATATTTTGAGTTACCTCGCTTGATTCTATAGCCCACGACCTCGCCATTACTATCCTTTTTGAGTTCGGCAGAATAGCCACGTTCCTTTATCTTCTGGAGAAATACATTCCAGTCGAACCGATTCATATTTCTCAGAATGTCATAGAGGGCATTCTTGATTTCTGCCTTGTGTTCCGCGCTGATCTCCTGCGACTGCTTCCAGCCCAGGCTTTGGTTAATGCTGTTTGCAGCCATTGTTGCCTTCAAGCCTATCAGGTTGGTGTCATTGATCCTGCCATC
>LPNG01000107.1:578-2076 GCA_001543395.1 Candidatus Alcium sp. F082
TTATCCATTTCTTCAATGAATCGATGTGCAAACCACTTCCATTGCTCCAGCGTCCAGCCCTTCGACTCATCCTTAGTGGGCGACACCTCCATTGCTATCAGATTTCTGCTCACGGCTTTACCTTTGGCGATATAATTATCCCCGGCATACTTGAACTGCATCCAGATGTTGTCCAGGTCATCATCCGTTACGGCAGCGGTCATATCCCCCGCCATATTTTCACAGCAGACGAACTCTGCATCCCTTTTCAGTGTGGCATACGTCGTATAGGCGCTGCCGTGCGCCACGGCTCTTGCTCTTGCTATCATCGCTTACCCCCTTTCTATCTTTTTGTCGAGAAACTCAATCATCGGAAACAGTCTCTTCCACCACTGCTGAATCACGGGCATTGACCTGAGAAACTCCTTCCGTTCCTCACTCCCCATTTTGAGTCCCTTGATGTTGTTGATGAAGTTCACTATATCCTTACGGGCAGCAAACAATTCGTCCCTGAACTTAGTGTCTGGTACGTAAGGCTTATAGTTCATCAGCACCTTGCGGCAATACTCACTGAAGTTCATCCTGCATTTCCTGGCATTACCAGCAATGTACTTCTCTTCCTCGTCCGACAGTCTCAAAGTCCTCGGTTTCCTAACCGTCGAATTCTCCATTTCTGACTTGCGCGGTCTTCCCCTGCGCCTCATCAACCTATTTTCCTTGTTGTTATCCTTCATTTTCATTTGAATTAATATTCCACACATGAGGTGCGAGCTTGCGAGTACTCCGTCATCAACACTTGTCGCCAAGTGTTCAAGAGTTTTTCGTATCACGAAAAAACCTCTTGCTAACTTACGTCACGTTTCGGCACCTTCGACAGCACAAAGGTAGGGGGAATCATCCATACTGCCAAGAAATAAAAGCACTATTTTCCGGCTTCGTGCAACTTTCATTTTTGCGTTTTTCAGTAGCTTTCAGTTCAATTTTATTGGGTTAATACAGCATGGAAAACCGAATCAGCTGGATCCAACCTCACTGACACAAATAATTACAAGAATCAGCCTGATTTGACCTCACAACATGACATTGTGATCTTGAATCAGCCTTATCCAAATTGTCAGTGTCATAAACTAATGAGAAAAAGACTTATCCAAGTTAGTAATGTAACATTGTTGGTTCGGATAAGTCTTTTCCAAAATGACGAGAGTACAGTCTATGTTTAAAAATTTACGGGTTCTCCATAATCCTTACTGTTTTTTGAAAGTTTGACATATAGAAAAGTCTAACCGTCCCTGAAACGAGCGGTGAGGCCGATAGGTTATTTCGCTGTTTTGCAGGACGTGGAACAGAGGTACCCGTCCCTGCGGTTCTACTAACCTATGTCTTCCCATCTCATCTCCATATCCTGCAATTAAAATTTATGCCTAATGAACGGACGAACTCTGCCACTTGATTTGATAGTCATATAGTTGTGGTAATCCATCAGATAAGTTAACTGTAGATTTCACATGAAAGACCATTT
>LPNG01000108.1 GCA_001543395.1 Candidatus Alcium sp. F082
TATTTTTTCTGCGACATTTTCTGCGACATTTTCTGCGACATTTTGTGCAATGCCAAGTATGGTTTTGATTATAAGCTGCTGTCGTTCAGATAATTCATTTATATATTTTTCTGCGACATTTTCATCTGTATTCGACGAAGTCACTGCATACGGTATGATGACCCGAGTGAAATTGTCCATAAAAACAAAATCCTCTTTCTTATAGACCTTGAGTACGCGCAACAACCCTGTTCCCAACGATTCCACCAAGTCAACATCGCGGAAAACGCGCATCAATTCCTTGTTACGAGGGTTACTGACGCCATTGAAAAAGTCAGACATGCTCATCCCGTTTGGCAATGAGCCTGCCGAAGTGATTTCCAAACGGTCAGAGAAAAGCTCGAATTTCGGCGGCACTTCATTGAAATAATCATTGTGAACGATGGCGTTGATGACCAATTCTCGCACTGCACGCTCATTCCAAAGAGGTGTATCCGTTCTATAAGGATATCCGATGCTACTTTTAACCGTATTTTCAACTTGCAAGCGATTGAGCACCTGTTCGGTAGCTTTCAGCAGAGAGCAGTACCCATATTCGTGATTCTCTATCAGATCATCCCTATCCGTTCCTGTATACTTTGCCAATTTGATTGACATGCTATTTGAATCGGCCAACAAGTAGGCCACATAATTATAACTGCCATCTGTCGTGAGCAAATCAAGCGTTTTGGCGAAACTGTCATTAAGTGTTAATCCTTGACTATCATAGTAGATGCGTAGTTGACGAAAAGTCAAGTCTTGGTGAGGTGAAGGGATGTTTTTAAGCGATTGACGCACCCGTTTTGCATACAAGTCTTCTATTTGCTTTGAAGTCATCGGTTCCGAAGCCGTCCCGACACGCAAGAAACACCCTCGCTCCGATAAACCGTATTTCGTCTTGTAGTAGGGTTTCTCGCTCCCGCTGGCAACAAAAATCTTAATGACAGGAACTTCATCGATACGCTCAACCGTAACATCAAACAGCCCCATCGGAGAAGGAGAAATGCCCATACGGATACGGTCTTTGGTTTTCAGTATGTCGCCGTCAATATCCTTTACGCCAACCGCATTCCCGCTGTCGTCAATACCAATATAAACCACACCGCCCTCGTGGTAATTGAGGAACGCCACTACTTCGCGCTCGATGTCGAGTTCGCGTGTAAGTTCGCGCTTGAATTCTATGCGGTTGGTTTCTGTAAGCATTCTTTTCCGTCACATTTCCATACCGCAAAGATAATCTTTTTCCCGATACCAACCTCAAAAAAGGTTTTCTGAAAGTCACATCGGGCTTGAAAAATCCTTTCTCACCTTCCTGCCAGCCAGCACCCCGCCGCCATAACGATTGTGGCAACGATGAAAATCCAGCCGATGGGCTCACCCACAATAATTGCCGAAAAAAAGCTCCGATGAACTCTTCTATAAAATCTGTTGATAAATCCCCTTATCTACATCCTTGAACACATTGAAAACCAAT
>LPNG01000109.1 GCA_001543395.1 Candidatus Alcium sp. F082
TTTATTTAGTCAGCCATTAAAAAGCCCCTATTAGTTCTGTCTGTGTAGAGTAAGCATTGAACTTTATGCATAAAATCCATCTGTTTGCCCATTCCGGGAGGCTGAGAATAAAGTCAAGCAGATCGTTCATCGCTCTCTTGAAGTTGAACGCTGCTGCTGAGAGCATCAGGTTGACTGCATCTCCCACGACTCCCTTCAGGTAGTTGCGTCCCATCCTGTGATCGGCCTTGACATGTCCGATTGTCGGTTCTATGGCTGCCCTGTGGCAGAACAGGCCGTGCTTCTTCCTGCGCCTGTAGTAGGAGTCTGACTTCTTCGGTGTCCCTGGTATCAGTATCGGCACGCCCATCGACTCCTTGATTCCCCTGTAGCCGCGGTCACATGCGGCCTGCTTCGGCAGCCTGCCCGTGTTCCGTTCCACCTGGGCCAGTGTCGCATCGACGGTCTTGCTGTCATGTTCCTTGCGGAAGGACACCGCACCCACAATCAGTCCGCCCTCGGTCCTGGCTATCGACGCCTTGTTGCCGAACTCGTACTTCTTGTGCTCCTTCCCCTTGCAGATGCATTCCACCTCAGGCTCGTGAAGGGAGTATATCTTGTCTTTCGAGTCGCGTCTCTGGGAAAGGACGCGATAGAAGATGGAAAGCTGCCCGTCATACCCGGCAATCTGTTTATCCGCCAGGTTCCTCTCCAGCTCACGGACCAGCCTCCCCGCTATCGTGCGCAGCTTCCGGTCCGCCCTCGCCGCTTTCCTGCGGTTGCGCGGATTGGTACGGAAACGCTGGTCAAGGTAAACCCGCTTCAGAATACGGGTGTAAGTCTGGCGAAGCGGAAGGGAATGCTTCCGGGATATCTTCATGCAGTGCTTTACTACCTTCTTCAGCAGCTTGGCATCTGTCGGGAACGTGACGTTCTTTTCCTGCACGGTCGAATCGATGTAAACCGTACCGCCGGACTCGTCCTCATGGTCGTCATTCACACTGATGCTCTCCTGGAGAATCAGACGGGCACCCTCTTCACCGATGCGCTTGCGGAAATGGCTCAGCTCCGGCTGGGTACAGGGGGGCTCGATGCTGAAGTCGTGAAAGCCGCAGAAATACTGGTAATAGGCGTTCTCCTGGAACTGAGCCACCACGCTCTCATCCGAGATGTTGCGCAGGTGACGAAGCATTATCAGACCCACCATCAGGCGGATCGGCTTGGCCGGGCGGCCATTGTCTGCACAGTACAGAGGGGAAAAGGCATCCTCGAAACGCTGCCAGTCTATCTTGTTGGCTAACTGGTACAGAGGATGGCGGGGATTCAGCGTGTCTTCCAGACTGAAGAACATTGACGTGTGACGAGATATAGAAGGCTTTGTATACATGATAATTTCTGCAAGATTTTGACTGCAAAGATACAAAATCTTGATGAATTATGCAAGAAAAACAATGGCTAATTTACTGGTAATCAAATAACCTAACCCTTTTTAATGGGTGACTAAATAAAACA
>LPNG01000012.1 GCA_001543395.1 Candidatus Alcium sp. F082
CATTGGCATCGGCAACAACCTTAACCTTACGGGAAACACAAGTTGTATGGCCATAGGCAACGGCATCATAGGGTCGGGAAACAACCCCGATGTGTTCCTTGAAAACAGCCATAATAACAGCCTGGTGGTCGGCTTCAAGAGCACACGCCCGACATTGACCGTCGGCCCGTCTCCCAACGATTATCCACAGGGCGACACGCTATGCAAAACGGGCAAGGTGGCCATCGGCGACGTGCCCGTGCCCGACATTGCAGCCAAGCTTCACATCCGCTCCGACTACGGTGAGGATGCTGGCATTATCCTTGAGCCCAAGGACCCGACAACCGAAAACACCTACATCAAGATGCGAGACGAAAAGCACAGAATCGAGGTGGACAAAGATGGTGTTATGATATTGAATAGCTTTACAACCAACATCAATAACGGCAGTGACGTAAAACAGCCGCTTATTCTCCATGGCATTGTGGGTGTGAACATCGACCCGTACCGTTACGACGACTTGACGGATACATACGGCCTTTGGGTAACAGGAGGGATCTTGACCGATAGAATCATCATCAAAAGACAAGCAGATTGGTTCGACCACGTGTTTAACCCTGACTACGAACTCATGCCGCTGCGACAGCTGAAGAAATATGTCTATGAAAACCGTCACCTGCCCGACATCCCTTCAGAGAAGGAAGTGATTGACAATGGGGTGGAAGTCTATGAGATGCAGAGCCTTCTGCTTAAGAAAATCGAAGAACTGACACTTTACACCATCCAACTGCAAGAGCAGATAGAATCGATGCAAGCTGAAATCAACACGCTGAAAAAAAAGTAAAAACGCTGTCATGAAGAAGAGACTCTACATACCAATTTGCTTTCTGTTGCTACTATCGGCATCGGCCTTGGCGCAAAACACGACTGTGCATTTCGGTTACGACGCCAACGGAAATCGCATAAGCCGCAGCTTAGAAATCAGGCGGATACAAAGCAACGATTTCCTTGCCGGAGAGGCTAATATGGATTCGGTTCCGACGCATGACGGTCAACTAGAATATTTGGGTGATTCTCCCATCACAGTCTATCCGAATCCAACTCAAGACAGATTCACAATCCAACAGTCTGGGACCCCAGTCCTCATTGTAGCATCGCTTTACACAGCCAACGGCATCTTGATTGAGCGGCGTATCTTTTCGGGTCCAAACGAGGAGTTCGACTTGGGTGAAAGGTCTGCAGGTGTCTATTTCTTGCGACTGTCATCCGAGCAAGAGAAGCAGACTTGGAAGGTGGTCAAAAGATAAATCACAAATAACCAATTTCCAGAAAGATGAAAAAAACAATACTTATGGTTTTAGTGTGGCTTTCGGCCATCATCGCTTACGCTCAGTCGCCCGTGGTAGTCCAAGATGAGGTTATTGTCCTCGACACCGACCTTGAGGAAACTGTCGACTATCAGTTCTTTGCGGGCGACTCTATAGTCCTCAGCCCCGGGTTCAGACGACTTTCGCACATTTTCCCCCACCATGTTTTCAATACGGAACTTGTTGTCGACGATTATGCCATCTTTCCTCCAAGCCAAGGCGAGCAAGGAGGACCAAATGAAGGCGATCAAGGCTATGTGGGCGCTCTTGGCGGCAGTGTTGACGTCGGGGCGATTGGAGGCGCCACCTATTCCATACCCATCGAGCTGCCGGCGGGCATCAACGGGATGCAGCCGTCGTTGGCGCTTACCTACAACAGCCAAGGCGGCAACGGGCTTGTGGGCTGGAAATGGGACCTGTCGGGCTTGTCGTCCATAACGAGAACGGGAAAGACACTTTACCATGACGGGGCGATAGGCGGTGTATCCTTGGATGATGGAAACGACCGTTTCCTTCTGGATGGGCAGAGGCTTATTGCTGTAGCAAGTTATGATGACAGCATTGAGTACAAACTCGAGCAGGATGACATGTCAAGAATCATGGCATATAAAGTCACGGAAGAATTGTATGGACATCATTGTACATACAATGTGATTGACAAATTCAGGATTTGGAAGGCTGACGGAACCATTCTGGAATATGGCTTCACAGAGGACTCGCGCATCAATCCCCAAAGCGGAGTAATGATGGCCATGTGCTGGTTGCTTAACAAGGTGTCGGACAGGAACGGCAACAGCATAGGCTACTATTATAATGAAATACAGCAAACAGGTGAACATTATATTGATTCAATCCAATACACATCAAACGCGAATCTGTCCATTTCCCCAGAGTTCACCGTAAGGTTCGGATATAAAAACAAGCTAGACTATGAATTTGGCTACATTGCTGGCAATATCATGCAACAGAAAAGGCTATTGACTAACATAATCATAGCGAAACGGGGATTGGGGGATTTGACGAGGTACTCCTTACAGTATTCTAATACTGGTACCCACGCAATGTCGTCTTATCTTAACAACATGATGTATCACCGTCTCATTGGCATAACCCTGGAGAAAGAAGGAAAAACCTTGAATCCAACTAGAATCATTTGGGAAAGGGACGAAACGCAGGCTTACCAATCCAATGCCTCATATAAAATTGAGTTGGACACGACCTATCTCAACAACTTCATTTTTGTCGGGGACTTCAACGCCGACGGCTTCTCCGACGTCATAACCGTACCTTATAAGGGAGAAGGATGCGCCACATATCCTGGCCCAGTCGACATGAACGTTCTTATCAACCAAGGCGACGGAAGCTTTTGCCTTTCGCCAAGTTTGTCGATGAATACGGCAAACGGCATCCCCTTGGCGACCAATCTAGATTGGATACATGTAATCGACATCAATGACGACGGGTTTGACGACATTATTCTACATTACTATAATAAAGATGAGCTAGATCCTTTTAATTCCTCAACCTCATTGGCCTTATACATCAATCAATCAGGAGAAAGATTTGTCGCGGCTTGGGACAAGCCTTTGCAGTCTCCCTTAAAGCTGTACTTGACATACGGTGATTATTTGGGAGAGGGGAAACAGAGTTCCATGGCCTTTGTGCTTTATGACCTTGTTGACACCATCCCCGTTTTGGTGCCATTGTTTTACATTCATTGTGAAAACGGCATCGGCACCTATGACACGATTTCCAACCTTGAGGCATTCACGTCCAACGATATTGTAGCAGGCGATTTTACGGGTGACGGGAAAACCGAGACCATGATAGTAAACCAAAGCCACGGGTGGATGTATCGTCTCAGGTATAACGAAGGAGGGTATTCTTTCGTCCCCATGCACAGTTGCCCTGAGATCAAATATGTCCCCGAGCTCAATCTTTTCCCTGGCGACTACAACGGAGACGGCAAGACGGATCTGTTATGCTATGGAAGCCATGGGGAAAGTGAAGACCTGGAATGGTTCTTCCTTTTTTCAAACGGGAATTTCTTTGAATACCAAACGACCTCGACTTTTCAAAACCTGGGCTTGTCGCCGTCAAAGAAAATGTACACTTACTCGTTGGAAAAAGTGGACTACGGAGGCGATTTCGCCATGTTCGCATCGGACTTCGACGGTGACGGGCTTTGTGACATGGCACTGTCAAAATTCATCAACGGAGAACACGCCATCCGTGTGTATTCCAAGTTTGTTTATTGTTCAATAGAGCAAATAAACCAATACGAGTATTTATGGGGATATAACCCGTTGTCTTCGGCAACCGTTTCTGGTATCAGGACACGAAGCCAATATCTTCATGTGGGCAACTTCCACAACAAAGACAACATGTCCTTCCTCGGCAACGAGGTTCCTGAGAACGATAGGGTGCAGCAGAAGAAACCAGTGCTTTGCTCCTTGTATTCGCTTCATGAGTACAACAGCGTGACTTGTGTGACTGACGGCTTAGGCAACGAAACACGGATGTCATATCGTTATCCTTCCGTTGCAGGACAAAAAAGGATGGAGTTGGGAAACGGTATTTGCCGCATCAATATACCTGTGCGAACACTCCACTCGTTAACAGAATACAAGATCTGCAATGCGGCATATACCACCGTCTATACATACAAGTACGCCTTGCTCCACGAGGATGGACACGGTTATCTCGGATTTCAGCGTGTAGAAACACTTGACAAGGTCAATGACGAACCTGTCAGCAAGCATACCATGACCTATGAAACCTCAACAATGGGCAGCCATGCCTTCTCGCTTCCGGAAAACGAAACGGCCCAAGTGTATGTCGATGGAGGCTGGCGAACATTGATGGAACGCGGCTATGGATTCCGCAAGGTGACCTGCACCCGCAACCAGAAGGTGGTGAAGCCTGCCGTTATCGAGCTGTCGTCGATATACTACAACTTCGACACTCCCAACCCCAACGACCTGTTGCATAGGGAAATCATCGACTATGACTACAGTTTCGGGACGGGTAATACGTACAACAACACCTACAACTGCACAGAGACGCGCACGGGAATTGATGCGAACGAAGTCACCAGTTACAGCCAATGCGAGTTCAAAACCGTGGAAACCATGGAATTCTACGGCAATGATTATGTCACTTGGACAATCAACCGTCCTCACCGTAAAATCGTTACCCAGAAACGTAACGGCAAGCCAGACGTGAGTCGTCGGTGGACCTATGAATACGCAGCAGCAGACTCTTATCTCGTGAGCCGTTCGTACGACAACCCGATGTGCATCGACCAGAACCCGCTAATGACCAGGACCGATTTCGAATATCATGAGGAAGGCAACCTGAAGAAGAAGACCATCAAAGTGCCCAACGGCACCTTGGGTGAGCATGACCGGATGGAGAAATACGAATACGGTCCGGGAGAAGGTGTCGAAAGCCAAAGGCGCTTGGTCACCAAAAAAGTCACCCTCGGTGGAGACCTGCAGTATGAGACAAACTATGCCTATGACAATTACGACAACTTGGATACCCTGGTCGGCAGCAACGGCCTCGTCACCGCTTATGAGACAGATCCGCTGGGCACCAAAGCGAAGAGCGTCGGCCCCGACCAATTACAGACATGCACGGCCTTGCGTTGGGTTGAAGAAGACGATCCCTATGCTCCAGCGGACGCGACGTATCTCAAATGGAGCCGCTCTTCGGGCAGCCGTAAGACGCTGATCTATTACCACAAGACTGGCGTCGAGCTCCGTACCGTCAGCTTCGGGCTTGACGGCGAAGCTATCTTTGCCGACAAGACTTACGACGACAGGGGCAGGCTGGGAAAAGTGTTCAACCCATATCACCTCGGCAATGCGCTGCAAGCGACGTCTTATCAATACGACAATCTCGACCGTACTGTCAGTGTCATAACACCCGATGGTACGGAGACCGCCACGGTCTACCAAGGCAATCAAGTGACAACCATTGTCACCCCTATCATGGGCCAGCCGCAATCCAGCACCGTCACCACCAATGCGATGGGCTGGACCGTGAGAAGCGACGACGCTTCGGGCAACTCCTACGTTACCTACGACCATTATGCCGACGGCCTCTTGGCCGAGGCCAAGGTGAACAACGATGCTACGACGGCTATCACTGCCACATACGACAACGCCCGCAATCGCCTCACCCTCACGGACCCGAACTACGGCACCCTCACCACCACCTACAACGCCTATGGAGAGCTCCGCAAACGCGTGTCGCCCAAAGAGCTGGCGGATGGCAACGAGACCCATTACCAATACGATGGCTTAGGGCGTCTCAAGGTCGAGATGTGCGACATGGAAAGCACCTATACCCGCTACACCTACAATGAGGCGGACGGCCCTGCCAAAGGCACTTTGGCTGAGGTGCTCCACCATACCTATGACTACCACCCCATCCAACGCATTAACTATGATTACGACAACTTTGGCCGAAACATAAAGACTGTTGAGACACGGCCTTCAGGTGCTTATGAGACCAGGACATATTATGACGAATATTCGCGGGTCAGCCAGACCGTATTCCCGACGGGAGTGACTGCCACTTACGAATACCGCAACGGATATTTGCAGACCGTCAAGGACGACGGCAACAACGTGTTGTGGAGGACCGACAAGGCCAATGCCTACGGGCAACTTGTCGATGCCACTTTAGGTAACGGGACGACCACTCACCGTGCCTATAAGGAGGATATGCATTATATCGACAGCATCGTCACCTCTAATAATTTGCAGAATTTGTCGTATGGTTACGATAAATTTGGTAATTTTGAGACCCGAAAGGACAACCTCCGTAACCTTGAGGAGACCTTCCACTACGACAAGATGAACCGCCTGACCGACATATACCTTGGCACGACGCACAGCCAGATTGTCTATGACCCGCTGGGCCGAATGACCTCGAAGCAGGCCGACGGGCAGGCCGTGTTTGCCAACGCCAGTTTTGCCGCAGCCCAAGGGCAGCCCGCCCGTCCCCATGCCATGAAGAGCGCCGAGACGGCCGAGGGCGTGTTCCCCTCGGCCACCCAAGAGATCACCTACACGGGCTTCGACAAGGTGAAGACCATCGCCGAAGGCGACAACACGCTGGCCTACACATACGGCCACGACCAGCAACGCATCCGCATGGTGGAAAACATAGGAGACATAACACGCACGAAGGACTATGTGGGCTTTTGCGAGTTCATTACAGAGGACGATGGGGAAAACACCACAGAAAAGACGCTTACCTATCTTGTAGGGCCATACGGTGTTTTCGCTGTGGTAGAACAGCAAGACAACGAGGAAGCCATCCACTACATCCTGAAGGACCACCTCGGCAGCTGGACCACCATAACCGACAGCGAGGGCAACGTGGAGCAGGAACTTTCCTTCGATGCTTGGGGCAACCTGCGTGACCCCGAGACATGGAGTGGGAGTTATTCTGGCACGCCCATGTTCGACCGCGGCTTCACAGGCCACGAACACATGACGGCCTTCGGCCTCATTAACATGAATGGAAGATGCTACGATCCCTTGACGAGCAGTTTCCTTTCGGTGGACGCCTACGTGCAGGACCCGACAAGTGCCCAAGCCTTCAACCGCTATGCCTATTGCGGCTATAACCCGCTCCGATATACCGACCCGACGGGGTGGTCCCCCGACGGATATGGTCGCCAACCCCAGCCGCAGAGCTACGACCCCACGGCCCGATACCATTCCGACGACCCCAATGATGTGCTTTGGGGAAGGAGCGTGCATCCGTGCGGAAATAGTTCCTCGGGATATATCAACGGAACGGCGGTTACGAGCACGGGGTATACGGAGGGGAACAATGATTTGAGTGGAAACAATAATAATCCAAACAGAGCGTGGTATAAACTTAAGAATGGTCAAATTGTTTGGTATCCTTATATAGATTCTTCTGAACAATTGGAAAAGTTGGGCATCGAATACCTCGGTCAAACATATATTGATAAAGAAAATAGTATTTATTACAGTCTACTTGGATATAAGATTGACATGACCGCTGGTGATGATTTAGCGGGAGATTTAATACCTTTGCTGGATGAAGCTTTTTGTAAGTATAATGCCGATCGAAGTTTTATTCCAACGGACCCTCAAGATGTTTTTGTTCAGGAATCAAGCACTATTAATTTGGGGGTAAGGAATTATAACCAAGGCAAAGACAATCTTTATTATTTCAAAACTAATCACATGACTTTGTATTTACAAGTATTTAATGAGTCATTAGGATTGAAACAAAACAGTATGGATGCTTGTTTTCGAGGTTTTGATGATGCGGATAGATTTAATCCAAATTCCAATTGGGGACATTCTGCTCATACAACCTTTCAATCAGGATATAATATTTACTTCAACAATCCATATGCCAATTCAAGATGTTGGAGGGCTATGATAGTTTTTCCGACGGCTCTTGTACGTGACGAATTTATTGGAAGATATAATCAAGTTTTCGGCCATGGTAAATAAAAAAAAATATCACACTTTACTATCAATAGTGTTTTGCGTTACATTCTTTTCATGCAATACTACGATTGATACTGAAGACAAAGCCGCTTTGTCTTCTTTGCTTGATAGTTATTTCTATTATAATGGAGAATACCCATCCTCGGTAGATAAATTCTTGTCTTATTATGAAACACAAGACAGTACAACCTTCATAGTTTCATATATTGAAAATAACAAAAGGGATATAAAATGGAGTCTTTCCAATCCAAGTGTTGTTCAAGAAGAATTGACAATTAAAATAAAAGGGAAAGTGTTGTTTCATCATTTAGGGAAGAAACACTTTTCTTTTCTTGACGACTTAATTGATAGTTACGAAAGGAATTATTTGGAGTATCCACGCTCGTTGAAAGATTTGATTAATTATGATAAGGCTACGAAGGGAACAAAGGAAGAAGTGTTTGATAGATGTATTATACACACATTGGAATACCTTGAAAAAGTTGATAATCAAATCACTTGGATGAGTAACGACACATTGTTTCTTATGATTTCAGATAGTGATACTATCGATTATCGTATAGGGCCTTCTCTGAGGAATTCTATTTGTTCGTCAAATTATTGGAGAGAAAAGTTAGTGTATTTGTTCTATGATAAGGATATTGTTTTTATTCCAGATGAAGAATTGGGAAATGTCTTCAAACGGGGCCTAAAAGCAATTTGCAATAAATATAAAGAGGAACAGGTTGAAATGTCAAAATACCACCTTCTGAGATACGAACCTGATGATGGATTGATATTGCTTTGCAAAAACGATAGTATAGCTTTAGATACAGAATGGTTTCATGACGTAGAGGGTTATTTGTATGGTTTTTGTACCGAACATGGTTTAGGAAGAGTGGTTTTTGCTTCGCCGTCTTATTAAGATCGATAATGGGAAATAGAAAAGACATTATATGATTGCATTTTTGCTGAAACGATGTACGTTCGTTGTGATGGAAAACACAGGTAAAGATAAGACCCTTCGATTCATCCTGAAAGACCATCTCGGCAGCTGGACCACGATAACAGATGCCGAAGGCACGGTTGAGCAGGAACTTTCCTTCGATGCTTGGGGCAACCTGCGTGACCCCGAGACGTGGAGTGGGAGTTATTCTGGCACGCCCATGTTCGACCGCGGCTTCACAGGCCACGAACACATGACGTCCTTCGGCCTCATTAACATGAATGGAAGATGCTACGATCCCTTGACGAGCAGTTTCCTTTCGGTGGACGCCTACGTTCAGGACCCGACAAGCGCCCAAGCCTTCAACCGCTACGCCTATTGCG
The DNA here is from genome assembly GCA_001543395.1 of Candidatus Alcium sp. F082. Classification (GTDB taxonomy): domain Bacteria; phylum Bacteroidota; class Bacteroidia; order Bacteroidales; family F082; genus Limimorpha. The sequence goes on from LPNG01000012.1 coordinate 9,164, forward strand.
GCTACAACCCGCTCCGATATACCGACCCGACGGGGTGGTACCCCGACGGATATGGTCGCCAACCCCAGCCGCAGTGCGCGGAAAGTATTCAAAAAACGACAAACTTATCATTGTAAGATAAAAAAAGATAGTATCTTTGCTGTGCGGCTAGCCGCACAGCAAAGTGTTTAACAATCAAAAAACAATAAACCAATGAAAACACAAATCAAACCCTTTGGATTACATCGAAAAGTCGTCTTGGCTGTTTTGGTCTTGGTCCTTCCTTTATTCTCCTCGGCACAAATACGCATAGATTGGCAACAATGCTATGGAGGAGAAGGCCATGATCACGGGCAATGCATCCTTCCAATAAATGGAGGATTTCTCGTTTGTGGTGTGGTTGCTGCCCCACAAAACACAGGCATGGTTTCATGTGGCATAGTGAGCGAGTATGACAATACATGGCTGATTCGGATTGACGGCCAAGGCATTTTGCAAAACCAACAGTGTTGGAATTGGGATGAAGATTTCTACCTTAAGGAATTCATATCCCTTGAAAGCGCCAAAACGGATAACAATGAGTTTTATATGAATGCTCATACTAACGGCAAGGTTACTATTCTAAAACTGGACGAAAACCTAAATGAATTATGGAGGCGTACGCCAGGGTATTACGGCACACAAATCCTGCCAACCGATGACGGCGGTGTGCTTTTGGGTGGTTCATACGGCTATCTTAACAAAAGTCAGGGGACGGACACCATTCTAAAACTGGATGGCGAGGGCAACACCGAATGGAAGATCTCTGCAGGCATGGCGGTAGTAAAAATAATACGAGCCAAGGATGGTGGATTTCTGGTTGGCGGTAGCGACAATGAAGTCTTGAACGATTATTATATTTTGAAAGTAAACCAAAACGGGGAAATAGTAGAAAGTATAGCACTAGGTACTACCTATCCTCGTATTTTATTGGAGCTTGAAGACGGATTCTTGTTGGCTGGAAATGTTGGTCCTGACGGACCAAATGCCCATGGGGAATTCGACATATTGCTTTCTCGCATCGATGAGGCTGGCCATATCCTATGGCAGCGCAGCTGTGGGGGGTCGTCAAACGATTTGCTTAGCAATGTTTTCGCCAATGCTAACGGAGGATTCACAGTATTCGGATACACCAATTCAAACGATGGCGACCTGCATAATAGAGCGGGAAACGACTATGATATTTGGGTGTTTCATATCGATGCTTCTGGAGAATTGATGTGGGAACGCAGCATTGGTTCGCCAACGAATCACGAATGGATAGAAAACAAATATCCCAGCGTCAAAAGGACTGGCGAATACAAATATGCCATGGCTGGCACTATGTGTTGGGAAGAGACACCCTCGGGCGACGTCAACTGCTCCAACAGCGCCGAGATTCCCAATTCTGGGCAAAACTACTGGGTGCTGCATGTTACGGATACAATCAACAGCACCGGTATTCCTGAGCCGCTGTCACCGACAGGCATTCAGATGTATCCCAACCCCACCTATGGTAGAGTGACCCTCCAAGGCATTGAACCCGTCGAAGTGCAAGTCTTCGATGCCCTCGGCCAATGGGTAAAGTCCTTCTACAACACCAACGAAATCCTTTTGGGCGACCTCCCAAAAGGCATGTATCTGATAAAAGCCGTGTTGGAGGACGGAAAGACATTTACCGACAAGGTGGTGAAGGAATAGAGATGCCCTAAATGTTTAAAGCGGCGGTGGCAAGCGTTACCATCGAGCAATCGCTTCTGCCGCCGCGGTTAACAAAAACAAGTCAACCAAAACGCCATACAAAAACAACAAAATTGCAATAGTTCATTTCTTTTGCCTATTTTTGCGCAAAATTAAATGAAAAAGATGACCAAGATACTCATCATCGACGACGAGGCTCCCATCCGTAGGGTGCTGCGCGATATCCTCGAGAACGAAAGCTATCAGGTAGCCGATGCCTCAACAGGCATGGAGGCCTTACAACATATTAAGGAGCAAGACTTTGACGCCATTTTCTGCGACATCAAGATGCCGGAGATGGACGGCATAGAGACCCTTGAAGCCATCCGAAAGGAGTCGGACGTGCCCGTCATCATGCTCTCGGGCCACGGCACCATCGAGACCGCCGTGGAAGCCATCAAGAAAGGCGCCTTCGACTTCATCCCCAAGCCGCCCGACCTGAACCGACTGCTCATCACCCTGCGCAACGCCCTCGACAAGAAGAACCTGACCACCGAAAACAAGGTCCTGAAGAAAGCCGTCAAGATCCAAAACCAGATGATTGGCGAGTCGGCACCCATGCTGGAGGTTAAGGACATGATCGCCAAGGTGGCACCCACCAACGCAAGGGTGCTCATCACAGGCGAAAACGGCACAGGCAAGGAACTCGTCGCCAGACAATTGCACGAACTCAGCACCCGCGGCAGCGGTCCCTTCATCGAAGTGAACTGCGCCGCCATACCTTCCGAATTGATAGAAAGCGAACTGTTTGGCCACGAAAAAGGCTCGTTCACCTCAGCCATCAAACAGAAAAAGGGCGACTTCGAGTTGGCCGATGGCGGCACCCTCTTCTTGGACGAGATTGGCGACATGAGCCTCTCGGCCCAAGCCAAGGTGCTGCGTGCCTTGCAGGAAAACAAGATCGTGCGCGTTGGCGGCGAGAAGGAAATCCCTGTGAACGTGAGGATTGTGGCCGCCACCAACAAGAACCTGAAGGCCGAGATCGAAAAGGGCAACTTCCGCGAAGACCTCTACCACCGCTTGAGCGTCATCGTCATACAAGTGCCGCCCTTGCGCGAGCGCAAAGACGACATCCCGCTCCTGGTGCAAAGTTTCGTTGAGTCGCTCTCGCAAGACATGGGCAAGGCCGCTCCCACCTTCGAACAGGAGGCCATCGAGGCTTTGCAGCAATACCAATGGACAGGCAACATCCGCGAGCTGCACAACATCGTGGAACGCCTCGTCATCCTCTGCGGTAGCACCATCACCAAGGACGACGTGGTACGTTTCGGCAACCCTCTGAACTAAAAAATAGCGCCTCTCCCCTTGCGGGGTAATGAAAATAGCTGTACTTTTGCAGCTCGTTCTTTGAAGATGACAAATTAGAACTGTCAATACAAGGTAGCGGGCAGACACACAGGTCCGCCCCTACTCTAAACTCTCAACACTAAACTCTAAACTAAACAAGGGGATGCTTGGTTTTGACAGCAAGATGAATTGTCATGTAAGCATGCCGAGCCTCGCAGTGACGCTCGTTAATCTTGACTGCAAAAGAATAATTGGCGAGAATAACTACGCTTTCGCTGCCTAATCGAAGTACAGTAGATTACTGGCTTAATCCGCTCACAAGGTGGGTGGACGAAACATCCCGCAGGTGGAGATTCCTGATTCCGGCCTGAGCCCGGGGTGCTAATCAATTTCGGGATAGTCTTGTCGGCGCTCCGACGGCGAGGCGAAACTTAGGAGATAAGGTCGCGTTTAGGGCGTTCGCTCCCTTGCACGGCACGAAAACCAATAGCGGAATAAGCATGTAGAAAGCCTGGGGGTTCCTTGTTTGGACGAGGGTTCGACTCCCTCCATCTCCACGGAAAAGGAAAAAGCCGCCGAAACTTGGCGGCTTTTTTCATTTTTTCTGCCCTTTCCAACCTACACAACCGAAATTTTTCGTATCTTTGCAGATTAATTAAACCCATAAAAGCCATGGCACTTGATAATGAAAAATTTGTTGGTGAAGGCCTGACCTACGACGACGTACTGTTGGTCCCTTCCTATAGTAATGTACTCCCCCGTGAGACGAGCCTGAAGACCAAGTTCTCACGCAATATCGACCTCAACATTCCCGTCGTCTCCGCCGGCATGGACACCGTCACTGAGAGCCGCATGGCCATCGCCATCGCCCAGGAAGGCGGCATCGGCGTGCTGCATAAGAACATGACCATCGGCAAGCAGGCCGCCGAGGTGCGCAAGGTGAAACGTGCCGAGAACGGCATGATCAGCGACCCGGTGACCATCCACGTCGACGCCACGGTGAAAGACGCCCTCGACCTGATGGGCGAATACCACATCGGCGGCATCCCCGTCGTCGACAGCAACAACGTGCTAGTCGGCATCGTCACCAACCGCGACCTGCGCTTCGAGCGTGGCCTCGACCGTCCCATCGCCGAGGTGATGACGAGCAAAAACCTCATCACTACAACAGAAGTCTCATTTGAGAAGGCTGCCGACATTCTCCAACAATACAAGATCGAGAAACTGCCTGTGGTCGACAAGGACAACCATCTCATCGGCCTCATCACCTATAAGGACATCATCAAGGTGAAGGCGCGTCCCAACGCCTGCAAGGACTCGCGCGGTCGTCTGCGCGTGGCCGCTGCCGTCGGCATCGCCGCCAATACCCTCGAACGCGCCGCTGCCTTGGTCGACGCGGGCGTCGATGCCCTCGTGGTCGACACGGCCCATGGCCACTCGCAAGGCGTCATCGACATGGTGCGCAACCTGAAGTCGAACTACCCCGACATCGACATCGTGGCCGGCAACATCGCCACCGCCGAAGCCGCCAAGGCTTTGGCCGAGGCTGGCGCCGACGCCATCAAGGTGGGCATCGGTCCCGGCTCCATCTGCACCACACGCGTGGTGGCCGGCATCGGCGTGCCGCAACTCACCGCTGTCATGGACGTGGCAAAGGCATTGGAAGGCACGGGCATCCCGATCATCGCCGACGGCGGCATCCGCTATACGGGCGACATCGTGAAGGCCCTGGCCGCTGGCGCGTCCTCCATCATGGCAGGCTCGCTCTTCGCCGGCGTCGACGAATCACCTGGCGACACCATCATCTACGAAGGCCGTAAGTTCAAGACCTACCGCGGCATGGGCTCGCTCGAAGCCATGCAACAGGGCTCCAAGGACCGTTACTTCCAAGACAACGTCGAAGACGTGAAGAAACTCGTCCCCGAAGGCATCGCAGGTCGTGTGCCCTACAAAGGCACGCTCTCCGAAGTGGTCTACCAAATGGTCGGCGGCCTCCGCTCAGGCATGGGCTACACAGGCTCGCACACCATCGAAGACCTCAAGAAGGCCAAGTTCATCCGCATTACCAACTCGGGCATCCTCGAGAGCCATCCACACGACGTGACCATCACGCAGGAAGCCCCCAACTACAGCAAGAGAAGCTAATGAAAGCCTCCATATCCTTCCCCGAACTGCAGGACCTCATCACTGAGAAAGCCAAGCAGCACATATCGTTTTCCCATGTCGACGGCAGGACGGTCCGCGTGACTTACCCGCTCAACCTGGGTTTCATCAAAAAAGACATCTCCGCCAACCTTATCATCAAAGAGGTGATTGGGAGCGACCTATTGGTGCAGCTCTCGGCTGGCATGGGCACCGACACCCTGCTCACCACCGTCCTCAGCCTGCTGAAGGACAAGATTCCGGCAGGGATGATAGAGAAACGTCCCGACAGCCTCCTTATGCTGCACCTCGGTGAGATTGAGCAAGTGAAAAGCGTGTTCGACACCATCGACGTCTCCGACCTGCGTGTGCTCAGCGACGGGCTGGAAGTGGAAGGAACACTGAAAAAGCAAGAATAATAATAGAGGAATAAAAAAATGAAGAAGTTTAATTTTCTGAAAATGTTTGTTTTGGCATCCATTATGATGCCTGCCATCATGGTCTGTGCCCAGTCGAAACTCGACAAACAGGTGATGATGACCATCGGCGATCAGGATATCACCGTGAAGGAGTTCTGCGACGTGTATTACAAGAACAACCTCAAGAGTGATGTCATCGAGAAGAAGACAGTGGACGAATACCTCGACCTCTTCACCACCTTCCGCATGAAGGTCATGGAGGCTGAGCGCCTGAAGCTCGACACCAGCGCCAAGTTCCAGAAAGAACTGGCCGGATATCGCAAGCAGCTAGCCAAGCCTTTCATGAGCAGCGACGATATCACCGACGAGCTCGTCGAGGAGGCCTACCAGCGCAAGCTGAAGGACATCCGCGCCTCGCACATCCTCATCCGTTGCGACAAGAACGCCTTGCCTTCGGATACGTTGAGAGCCTACAACAAAGCCATGGATCTCCGCAAGCGCGCCTTGAAAGGCGAAGACTTCGGCGACCTCGCCGTGAGATACTCCGACGACCCCTCGGCCAAGGACACGCCAGCCACTGAGCAAGCCCCTGCTCGTCCGGGCAACAGAGGCGACCTCGGCTATTTCACCGTCTTCGACATGGTGTATCCCTTTGAGACGGGTGCCTACAACACCAAGGAAGGCGACATCTCCATGCCGGTGCGCAGCGACTTCGGCTATCACCTCATCAAGGTGCAGAGCAAGACCGACGCCATGGGCAACATCCAAGCCGCCCACATCTTCCTTCAGCTGCCTTACGGCGCCTCCGAAGAAGATGAAGCCGCCATGCAACAAAAAGCCAACAACATCTACAACGAGTTGAAGGCTAAAGACGGTAAGAACTGGAGTGAGATGGTCAAACAACATTCCGACGACCGAGGCACGGTAGGTCGCGACGGCGCCCTGTCGTCGTTCACGGTCAGCCGCATCGTCCCCGAGTTCATCGAAGCCTGCAAGTCGCTCGAAATCGGCGAGATCGCCAAGCCCGTGCGCACCATGTACGGCTATCACATCATCAAGCTGTTGGGCAAGTCGGGTGTCGGTACCTTCGAGAAGGAATCCAAGGGCTTGAGCGAACGCATCGAGAAAGACATGCGCTCGAAGAAGTCGGAAGAAGTGGTGCTCAAGCAAGTCAGAAGCGAATACAAGTTCAAGCAGAACGACAAGAACTTGGAGGCTTTCATGGCCACCATCGACAGCACCATCCTGCGCAAGGCCTACGAGCCTTCTGACAAGGTCGACATGAACGCCACCCTCTTCACGCTGGAAGGCAAGCCCACCAAGGTGAGCGACTTCGTCAGCTATATCAAGAAGAACATGACGCCTCAGAAATACGTTACCCCGGCCACCTATGCCTCACAACTCTATGAGGCCTTCTCCAATGAGACAACGATGGATTATGCCGATGCCCACCTCGAGGAGAAGTACCCCGAGTTTAAGGCCTTGGTCCAGGAATACAAGGACGGCATCCTGCTGTTCGACCTCATGGACAAGGAAGTGTGGGACAAGGCTGTGAAAGACACCGTTGGTTTGGCAGCGTTCCACGAGCGCAATGCCTCCAAGTACATGTGGGAAGACCGTGTGCTGGCCAGCATCATCACCGTGTCGAAACCCGAGTCGCTGCCCAAGGTGAAGGCACTCCTCGACAGCGGCGTCGAACTCGACAGCTTGAGAACCGCCTTGCAACGCGACTCCATCACCCATACCTTCGTCAGAAAAGGCTATTACCAGAGGGGCGACAACCAGTTTGTCGACCAAACCGAATGGAAGGTGGGCGTGAGAAACGAGATCGCCTCGACCGTCGACCAGTCGACCACCATCGTCTGCATCAGAGAGGTGCGCAAGCCCGAGCCCAAGACCCTCAGGGAAGCCCGTGGCCTCGTCACCTCCGACTATCAGGTGGAGCTGGAACAGAAATGGGTGCAGTCGCTGAAGGAACGCTATCCCGTCAAGATCAACGAGAAGGTATTGGACAAAGTCAGAAAGCTGTATAAATGAAGCGATTGAGCCTCGTCATCGGCGTCAGCATCCTCATGATGCTGGCAGGTTGCGATTTCTTTGAGAAAAGTTCAAAGGAAGTCGTCGTAGCCGAGTGTTACGGCAAATACCTCTACGAGTCGGACCTCGAAGGCATCGTCCCAAAAGGCGCCTCCATCATGGACAGCATCCAACGTGTCAGTACCTTCATCGACTCATGGGTCAAGAGACAGGTGCTGCTGCACCAAGCCGAGAACAACCTTGACAAGGAAGAGCTCGACCTCAAGAAACAGTTAGAGGAATACCGCAACTCACTCGTCATCTACGCCTACGAGAGCCATCTCATCAACCAGAAACTCGACACCATAGTCAGTGACGACGAGATTGCCGAATACTACGAGCAACACAAGGAAGACTTCCAGCTCCGCAACACCATGGTACGCGCGGCCTACGTCATCATCGGCGAAGACAGCAAACAAAAAGCCACGTTCCAGAAACTGCTGAGCGACCCCGACACGCTGCTTCTGCAAAACATAGACGTACAGGCCAATTACTATGCCGTCAAGAGCTATCTTGACGTCGACCAATGGATGCGTCTCGACGAACTTACCAAAATCATCCCCATCGAGATCTTCAACGCGGAGAGCTTCTTGAAGAAGAACAAGTTCGTCTGCTTCGACATGAACGAATACACCTATATGGTGCGTTTCGTCGACTACCTCTTGGAGGAAAGCACCTCGCCATTGGAGATGGAACATGACAACATCAAGAGCATCATACTGGCCCGCCGCAAGCAAGCCTTGACGGAGAAAATGAAGACCGACCTCTACGAAAAGGCAAAAAAAGACCATGCCTTTGAAATATATGTCGGGTCACCCGTGTTATATAACAACGATTAATGTTTACAACGATGAAAAGAAACCTGATTATCATAGCACTCATGCTTTTAGCCCTGCCGATGATGGCACAGAACCGCCAGTCACAAGTGATTGACAAGGTGGTGGCTGTGGTCGGAAAGAACATCATCCTGCAGTCGGACATTGAGAACCAATACATCCAATACCGCATGCAAGGCATGGCGGAAGGCACGGGAAAAGAAGTGCGCGGCCGTATCTTGGAAGACCTGCTGCTTCAGAAACTCATGCTCAACCAGGCCGAGATGGACAGCATCACCGTCACCGACGAGCAGGTGGAAGCCGAGCTGAACAGGAGGATACAATGGTTTATCGCCCGCATCGGCTCACAGGAGAAGATGGAGGCCCAGTTTGGCAAGAGCATGTCGGAAATCAAAGACGAGGTGCGTCAGGCTTCCAAAGACAATATGCTGCAGGAGCAAGTGCAGGCCAAAATCATGGAAAACGTGGTGGTGACGCCCAAAGAAGTCAAGGAGTTCTACCGCGACATCCCGCGCGACAGCCTTCCGATGATCGATTCCGACTACGAACTCGTGCAAATCGTGAAGCGCCCGCCCGTCAGCATCGACGAGAAACTGATGGTGAAAGACCGCCTCTATCAGATACGCAAGCGCATCCTTGACGGCGAGAGCAGCTTCGCCACCATGGCGGTGCTCTATTCTGAGGACCCTGGCTCGTCGCGACAAGGCGGTGAGCTCGGCTTCGCCGGCAAGGGCGTGTATGCCACCGAGTTTGAGAACGTGGCCTTCAACCTCCGTGACGGCGAGATCTCGGATGTGGTGGAGACCGAATTCGGATTCCATATCATCCAACTCATCGAGCGTCGTGGCGAGACCATCAACTGCCGCCACATCCTGCTTACCGCCAAGGTGCCCGTCGAAGCCTTGGAGAAAGCCCAAAACGAGCTCGACTCCGTCGCACAGCTGGTGCGCAACGGCAACATGACCTTCGAAGAGGCCTGCAAGAAATACAGTGACGACGACTCCAAGAACAACGGAGGTTATCTCACCAACATGGGCACGGGAGGCAACTGGCTCAGCATGAAAGACCTGCAAGAGTTGGAACAGAGTTATCCGGAATACAAGAACTTGGCCTTCGTCATCAACCGTCTCGAAGTGGGTGAGATCAGCGATCCCTTGCCTATGACGACCAACGACAACAAGGACGCCTTCCGCCTTATCATGATCAAGCGCAAGACCGAGCCTCACCAAGCCAACCTCAAAGACGACTACAACCTCATCCAGAACTGGGCGATGAGCCAAAAACGCCAGGAGGCCTTGGGCAAATGGGTGAGCGAGAAAGCCGCCAAAGCCTATATCCGACTCGACGACACCTTTAAAGACTACGACTTTTATTACGATTGGAAATTTCAATGACAAACACATATGCATCTGATGTCGACGGTGCCAAGGCATTGGTCGAGAAATATGAGACCCTCCGCAAGGAGATCGGCAAAGTCATCGTTGGACAACATGACATCATCCACAACACCATCCTTTCCATTTTCTGCCAAGGCCACGTGCTGCTCGTCGGCGTGCCCGGCTTGGCCAAGACCCTTTTGGTCAACACCATCGGCAAGGCCTTGGGCTTGAGTTTCAGCCGTATCCAGTTCACCCCCGACCTCATGCCCTCCGACATCATAGGCACGGAGATCTTGGATGAGTCGCGACAGTTCAAGTTCATCAAAGGCCCCGTCTTCGCCAACATCGTTTTGGCCGACGAGATCAACCGTACCCCGCCCAAGACGCAGGCTGCCCTGCTCGAGGCCATGCAGGAGAAGAGCATCACCGTGTCGGGCAAGACCTATAAGCTGCAGGAGCCTTTCTTCGTGTTGGCCACGCAGAACCCCATCGAACAGGAAGGCACCTATCCCCTGCCCGAGGCCCAGCTCGACCGTTTCATGTTCAACCTCATGCTCGACTATCCCAGCTACGACGAGGAAATCGACATCGTGAAGAGCACTACGGTGGGCAATGTCGCCGAGGTGAATGCCGTGTTGTCGCCCGAAGAGATCTTGTATTTCCAGCAACTTGTGCGCCGTGTACCCGTGCCTGACAACGTATACGAATATGCAGTGAACCTTGTCGCCAAGACCCGTCCCCACACAGAAAAAGCCCACGAATGGGCCAACCGTTACCTCAGCTGGGGTGCCGGTCCACGTGCCTCGCAATACCTCATCATCGGCGCCAAGGCCAACGCCCTGCTGACGGGCAAATACTCGCCCGATATCGAGGACGTGCAACGTGTGGCCGTCCCGATCCTGCGACACCGCATCATCCGCAACTACACAGCCGAGGCCGAAGGGGTTTCGATAGAACAGATTATTGACACGTTGAAATAAAACAAAAGGGCTGCTCAGCAGCCCTTTTGTTTTATCACTCCTCATCCACCAAAAACACCGCCACTTGCCTAATCCCACTGGCACCGATGACCAGGGTCTGCTCGATGTCGGTACTGCGGCTCGGCCCTGTGATGACCGTTAGCTGCGAGGGTTTGCTTTTGGCGTATTTGCGTTTCACGGTCTGGAAAGCGGTACGCATGCCGGGAACGATCTGTTCCGTAGTGGCATACACCAAGAGGATGTCGGGCAAGGCGTAGGCCTCGCGCGTACGAGTCATCGCGTCGGAGAGGATGATGCTACCCGTTTGTGCCACTAAGCACTCGCAACCTGTCAGGCTGACGAGTTTCTGTTTGGGCTCACGTTCCTTGCTCTCTGTATAAGGGATGTTGTATTCCTCCAACAGGCGCTGCATATCGGGACTCGTACACCACAACGGCTCCCAACCATTCTCGGGTGCCAGCTGCTTGATGCACTCCACAAATTCGGCCTCGCTCTCCAAGTAGATGAAGACACCGCCCTGTTCCTTGAAGTTCTGCACAAAGGTGATGGCTGTGCCATCTTCTTCCTTGATGGGTATCCAGGTCTCAGTGCGTTGGTCGATGTCCTTAAACAATGCCTCCTGACGTTCAATGAGGGCGTTGCGCACCCTGGCGAGCATCTGCTCCTTGAAGGTGGCATCCGTGTTTTCTCCTTTGTTGTCCCAAGCCATGGCGATTATGCGTTAGTTTCCTGTGGTTCGTTTTCCGATGCTTTTTCAGCAGCATCTTTCAGCTTCTCGTCTTCGGCATGGCCCCACGGGCGCTTGCCGAAGATGTTCTCCAAGTCCTCACCGAAGATGACTTCCTTTTCGATGAGTTTGTTGGCGAGCTGCGTCAGGCCGTCGCGGTGGTCAGTCAAGATGGCGAGGGCCTCCTGATAGGCCTTCTCCACCAAGCGGCTCACCTCGCGGTCGATGGTCTCGGCAGTCTTCTCACTATAGGGCTTCGTCAGGCTATAGTCCTGCTGGCCCGTCGAGTCGTAGTAGCTGATGTTACCGATCTCTTCGTCGAGGCCGTAATAGGTCACCATGGCGAAGGCCTGTTTGGTCACCTTCTCGAGGTCGGACAGGGCTCCTGTAGAGATCTGGCCGAACACGACCTGCTCGGCAGCGCGGCCGCCTAAGGTGGCAATCATCTCGTGGTACATCTGCTCCTTGGTAGTGATCTGACGCTCCTCAGGCAGATACCATGCGGCGCCGAGCGACTTGCCACGCGGCACGATGGTTACCTTGACCAGCGGATGGGCATATTGCAGCAGCCAACTCGTGGTGGCATGACCTGCCTCGTGGAAGGCGATGACCTTCTTCTCTTCGGCGGTGATGATCTTGTTCTTCTTCTCTAAACCACCGATGATTCGGTCGACGGCATCGAGGAAGTCTTGCTTGTCGATTTCCTTCTTGCCCTTACGTGCGGCCATCAGCGCTGCCTCGTTGCACACGTTGGCGATATCGGCACCCGAGAAACCAGGGGTCTGCTTGGCCAAGAAGTCTTTGTCGACATCGGGACCGAGCTTCAAGCCACGCATATGCACCTCGAAGATCTCCTTACGGCCAACGATGTCGGGAAGCTCAACGTAGATCTGACGGTCGAAACGACCCGCACGGAGCAGGGCCTTGTCGAGGATATCGGCGCGGTTGGTGGCGGCCAACACGATGACGCCCGAGTTGGTGCCAAAGCCATCCATCTCGGTGAGCAGCTGATTCAGCGTGCTCTCGCGCTCATCGTTGCCACCGGTGAGGGCATTCTTGCCACGGGCACGGCCGATGGCGTCGATCTCGTCGATGAAGATGATGCACGGGGCCTTCGACTTGGCGTTGTTGAACAGGTCGCGGACGCGCGATGCACCCACGCCGACAAACATCTCCACGAAGTCGGAGCCCGAGAGGCTGAAGAAAGGCACATTGGCTTCGCCCGCCACCGATTTGGCCAGCAGGGTCTTACCCGTTCCAGGAGGGCCTACCAGAAGCACGCCCTTCGGAATCTTGCCGCCCAGTTTCGTATATTTCTCAGGGTTTTTCAGGAAGTCAACGACCTCCATGATCTCCACCTTGGCCTCTTCCAATCCTGCCACATCCTTAAACGTCACGTTGACATTGTTGCTGTCCTTGTCGTAAAGCTGGGCGCGCGACTTGCCGATGTTGAAGATGGAGCCAGCGCCACCGCCTCCACCCATGTTACGGCCCATGCCACGCATCAAGATGATGTAGAACACGAGGAGCAAACCGAAAGGTATCACCCATGCCAAAATGTCAGACATCCAGTTGCTGCGCCTCACATTATTGATATATACGGGTTTGGCTATGCCCTCTTGGGCAGTCTCCACCAGTTCCTCAAAACGGTCAAGAGAACCTATCTTATAGGTATAGTTGGGGGTTGTGGTAGTGCCTTCCGAACCTGCTTTCACGTCGGGGAAATAATGCGAGAGGCCTTTCTGGTTAAGAAAGATCTCGGCATCCTCCTTGTTGATGAGCTCGATTTTGGCAATCTCCTCCTTTTGGAGCATCTCCAACAGTTTGCCTTGGTCGATATCCTCCTGAGGGGTCACAGAGCCCCTGCCAAAGAAGTTGACACCGATGAGCACAGCAAACAAAATGGCATAGATCCAATACAGATTAAACCTACGTTTGCCGTTCGGTTTTTGATTGGGTTGGTTAGGCTGAGTAGGCTGATTTGGGTTTCCAGCCCCTTTAGTCTCCTTATTATCCATGTAAAATACTGATTTAAAAATAGTTATTCTTCCGATGCATTCACGATTCTCTCGGCATCGGCCCAAAGCTCCTCAAGTTTGTAGAACTCGCGCTTCGACTCCAGGAACACGTGAACGACAACATCCACGAAGTCTATCAAAATCCATTCCGTATTTTCACGGCCTTCCACATGGTAGGGTCTGTTTTGCGTCTTTTCAAAGACCATTTCCTCCACCTTGTCGGCGATGGCGTCGACTTGGGTCTTGGAAGGTGCGTGGCAAATGACAAAATAATCCGTCACGGCAGTGTTGATCTCGCGCAGGTCGAGGGTGACGATATCCTTGCCTTTGACGGCTTCCATGGCCTCTATTGCGGTGGCCACAATCGCTTCTACATTATCCGTTTGATGTCTTACTCTCATAATTGAATATAAATAGCGTGCAAATTTAAGCATTTTTGGGTAACAAAGCGGCATTTGCCAAAAAAACGCTATTTTTGCCCCAACAAACGTTTTAAAGACATGCAGCATCCCAACGACTTACTCAAACCTGTCACGACCTTCATCTTCGACTACGACGGCGTGATGACCGACGGTACCGTATTCAGCGACCATGACGGACACCCATGGCGGGCCACCAACGTCAAGGACGGCTATGCCTTGCAGCTGGCCTCCAAACTCGGCTACCATGTGGCGGTCATCTCGGGTGCCATCTGTCCCTCCATGGAGGTCAGAATGAACAGCCTTGGGGTGACTGATGTCTTCACTGGCATTCCCGACAAGGTGCTGAAGCTCAAGGAATACATGCAGGAGAAGGGACTGAAGCCCGAAGAGATCGTCTTCATGGGCGACGACATCCCCGACCTACGCGTGATGCAATGCGTAGGCATCCCCGCCTGCCCTGCCGACGCCGTGCCCGAAGTCAAGGCCATCAGCAAGTTCGTCAGCGAGCGAAACGGCGGCAAGGGCGCAGTGCGCGACCTCATCGAGCAGACCCTTAAAGTGCATGGGAAATGGATGACGGCTGAGGCGTATGCATGGTAAAAGCGGCCCTTCGACAGGCTCAGGGACCGCGCTACTATTGCACCACAATCCTCCTATTCAACTCCACCCCGTCTTCGTCCACACAACGTAAGCGATAGGTGCCTTTCTCCACGTCGATGGGCATCTGGTGGTTGAGACGTGTCTGGCCTAAGAACTCATCGTTCAGGGACCAGTAGATGGTCTTTTGCGGGTTGCGATGCGCGATCTCGAAGATGACCTGCTGTCGGTCGCCACGGATGCCGATGGGGATGCTGACCTTGGCATCGCTCTTGGGATAGACGAAGGCCATCACCTCGTCGGGATGGGCGGTGCCACACCCAGGATAGAAAGCGGGCAACGGGCGGAACATAGGCGAGTGTTTCTTATAGAACCACTCCATCACGGGCGGCAACACATAATATACCTCATAACATTTCTGGTCGATGGGATAGCAGTCGGGACGCACCTGATATTGTCGTGTCGAGTCCAAAAACACCTTCTTGTGGTAAGGGCATACACCCGTCTTGTTCTCCACTCGCGGCACCCGTATCTTCTTGGTATGCGGGCAATACTCCGACTTGGGATAACCCGACTCGGCACAGACCTCTATCTCAAGACTCTCCATGGTATTGGCAGGATAGCGGTAGCTGTCGTTCAACTTACCCACCACATCGAAGAGGATCGGTGCCGCCACGGCCACGCCTGTCAGTCCGGGACGGCCCTCACCATCGGCGTTGCCCACCCATACGCCTACGGCATAACGGTCGGTCAAGCCCACAGCCCAGGCGTCCTTGAAACCGTGGCTGGTGCCCGTCTTCCAAGCCACCTGCACCGACGAGGAGAAGCCTCCCCACCCTATCTGGTTCACAGGTCGCGCCAAGCCCTTCATCACATGGAAGGTCTCGGCGATGGCCTCGGCAGAGAAAGGCGTTTCTTTCGCATCCACTTTCTCATCAAAATGTTCATTGACATAGGAAGCGAGCTTCCTTCCCATCTTGACATAGGCATTCGTGATGTCGTAAAGCGAAGCCTCTGCTCCACCCACGATGAGCGACAGACCGTAATGCTCAGCGTCGAAGACGACACCTCTCAAAGGCAGCTGTTTCAGCAAGCCGTGGAAACGCTGCTGTCCATATTCGCGCAGCAGATGCACGAAAGGCGCATTCAACGAGTTCTGCAGGGCCTTGTCGGCAGACACCGCACCCCAATACTCGCCACTATAATTCTTAGGCGTAAAGCCCGAGAGGCTCATCGGGACATCGGGCAGGATCATCTCGGGCAACAGCGTGCCTTCGTCGAGCATGGCGGCAAAGAGGAAAGGCTTCAGTATGCTGCCCGTGGAGCGCTGTGCCTTCACCATGTCGACCATGGCGGCATCGCTGGCATCGCTGTTGTTGCCCACATAAGCCACAATCTCATCCTTCAGGTAGTCCACCACATAGACTGCCGCGTTATCGATGCTATTCATCACATTGTTTTCATGGTGCCGATGCATGATGTCCGACACGGAACGTTGCAAGTCATAGTCGATATGGGATGCGATTTGTTCTCCATGATGCTGCTTGTCCTGGTCGCTGAGGTAGTGGTAGGCCAACATAGGCATGTCGAAGGGCCGTTCCGGAATGCTTTCCATCATGGCCAGCTCGCAGTCCTCAGCTGACAATTCGGGTACAGCGAAACGTCTCGGGATAAAGGTTTTGGAATCGGGCAGACGCTGGAGCAAGCCGTCGCGTTTCCGCTGCAAACGGTCGCGAGAGCGGCCTGGATGGATCAAAGCAGGCGAATTGGGCAACACGGCAAGCGTCGCAGCCTCGGCCCACGAGAGTTCGTTGGGTGTGGTATGGAAATAGCGCCATGCCGCCGCGTCGATGCCGACCACGTTGCCTCCGAAAGGCGCGTTGGCGGCATACATATTGAGGATGGAACACTTGGAATAGCGAAGCTCCAACCGCATGGCCAGGATCACCTCCCAGAGCTTCTCGGCATAGGTACGCGGCGGGTTGTCGCGCGACAGACGCACCACCTGCATCGAAAGCGTGCTACCGCCACGCACCACCTCGCCTGCCTTCATGTTGTCGATGAACGACTTCACGAAAGCCACAGGGTTGAAGCCTGGATGGAAGAAAAACCAACGGTCTTCGTATTCCAAGAGGCAGGCGACATACTTCGGCGAATAGTCGTTCGTGGCAGGGAAACGCCACTGCCCGTCGTCGGCAATCTTAGCGCCAAGCAACTCGCCATTCTCGGCTGTCAACACCGTGGAATAGGGCTTGTCGAACCTTGGTACCGGAATACACAAAAAGGCAATGAAAAGGCCCGCAAGGACAAGGAGGGCGATTTTCGCTTTTCTATGTCTTACGGGCTCTTTCATTGTATTCAATATCTTACTTCACCACACACCCACGTGCTGGCACCTGATAGAAAATCTCGTTATTGTACATGTCCTCGCAGCGTACGGCAGGAATCATGTAGTTGCCTTCGTAGGTGGCGTTGGCCTTAAGTGTGAAGGTCTTCTTCGAGCGCGGCATCAGGTCGAAGTAGAAGTAAGCACGGTCATCGCGCAAGTCGATGTGCTTGGCGCCTTCGTTCTCGGCCATACCGCCATTCAAACGGTCGTTGACGAGCTCCCAACCCGAAGGCAGGTAGTACGACAAGGCCAGCTCCGTGACTTGATACTCACTCGGGTTGGTCACCGTCATCTCCACCTTGAGGTCGGTGCCAGCGGTCAGGTTGGTCAAGTTGACCGGGTTGCCATTCTTGTCGGTATAGCTCACCGTCATGTTGATGAAGTTGCCGCTCTCGTTCATGTCGTATTCGGCCACAGCAGTCTTGGTGAAGACATGGGCCACCATCTTCTGGTTGGTGTTGTTCTTGATTTCGATGGTGTTGCCGCCCAGTTTAGGCGTGAAACCGAATCCGACGGAGGCCATGTTGGTGTTCAAGGTACGTTCCTCGCCATTCACCTTGACGGTGGCCGAGAGGTTGCTATTGTTGAGGCCCATCTTCTCGGCATACTTGCCAAGCACGAAGAGCGAGAAGGCCGTAGTCTGGGTGTCGAGCCAATCATCGCCGCTCAGCACGCCGCACACCGAGTTGATGTTGTTTTGCACCGTCTGCTTGTCCACGTCGCAGAGCATCTGCACGTAGGTCAAGAAGGCGAGGTCGCGGGTGCGGGAGCCGAAGGAGGTGTAGTAGTCCGACATCATCTTACCTTCTTCCAAAGTAGGCAGCAGGCTCTGAGCGATGCTGGTCTTACCCGTTTGGGCAAAGGCAGCTGCGGCCAAGGCTTTGGTGAGGTCGTAATGCATCACCTGTTCCTTGAAGCGGTTCATGGCGCCCATTTCAGCCTTGTCGGCCAAAGCCAACACGAAGAGACGGTAGGCCTGGATGGTCTCACCCTGCTTGTAGTCGGGATTGTTGCGCCATTGCTTGGCTCGGTCGCTTTGGTATTTCAGCAGGCCGTCGATGAAGTATTGCGGCACGTTGTAGCCTTGCTTGCGGGCTTCAACCAGGAAATGCAAGGCATAGATCTCGGTCCACGGGTCGGTGTAACGGCCACCGATCCAGTTGGTCATCGAGTTGTCGGACTTGCGGTAGGCCTTCAGGTTGTTGATGGCCATATCGATGTTGCCTCTCATCTCTTCCTTGGCCTTGTCGTCGAGTTGGACGAAGTAGTTCAGATAGAGCTGCGGGAAAGCCTTCGAGGTCACCTGTTCGAGGCAGCCGTGCGGATACTCGGTCAGATAGTCGATACGGCCGAAGAGATCGACAGGAAGCAGGTTAGAGATGGTGACGTTGCCCTGTTGTGTGCCCGTCATGCCTGCCAGGTCAAACGGCACGCTGACCGTCTGTCCGGCTTCGATTTCCTTGGTGATGGTGTTGCGACGTTCGGCGTATGGCATACGGATGGGCATGGCCGTCGACGATTCAGCGGTATAGCCCTCGCCCGTCACCTTGACGTTCATTTCGGCGTTGCCCATGGTCTTGGGGATGTTCGTCTTGACGACGATCAGGCCCTCGCCGTTGCCGTCGATCTGCACCGAGGTGGGCAGAGCGCCGACGACATCAAGGTTCTTATTGTCGAACTTCACCTCCAGCGTCTTGTTCTTCATCGTGGGTGCCTGCACCTGCACCTTGAGGTTGAGCTCGTCGCCGGGAGCCACCACACGAGGTGCCGAGGCATAGAGGTTGATGGGGTCGAAGACCTTCATCGGTTTCTCAGCCGAGCCGAAGGCCTTGCCGTCGCCTTTGGCCACCACCATGAAGCGGAGAGCGCCAGAGCATTGCGGCACTTCTATCGTATGGGTGTTGGAAGCGCCAGCCTTCAACTCAAAGGGACCATAGGTCACCGCGAAGGCCTTGAAGCGCTTGTCGAGGGTGATCTCTTGGTTGAGGATACCGTCGCCGCCGATGGCATAGACGGAACCCAGCTCGCCACTGAAGGCGTCGACGATGTTGGCGTAGTTGTCCCAAGTGCGCACGCTCAGCGCCTGCTTGCTGTTGAAGTAACCGTAAGGATTGGGCGTCTTGTAGTTGGTCAGGCCGAGGATGCCTTCGTCGACGACGGCCAGTGTGTAGGTCATACCTTGCTTGTTGGCTTCGGCCACCTTCACTTCCACCTTTTTTTTTGTGTTGGCCGTTTCGGGCACTTGGATGACAGGCTGCAGCTGCAGCTTCTTGTCTTCCACCTTCACGGGCACCACGCCATAGAGACGGATAGGCATATCGTTGGCGACATCGTGCGGCTGTATCAAGGCCACATAGACGTAGACATTCGGAATCATCTCTTCGGTAGCGGTGATCTCTACCTTACCCTCCTGGCCGAGGTTCTCCACCAGCATGTTTTGCAGCACCTTGTCGTTGGCTTCCACAGTCACCAGTGCCTTGGCTTTTTCGTTGGCCGGGAAGGTGACGACGATCTTCTCGCCCACCTGATAGCTTTCGGCCGTAGTCTTCATAGAGAGTTGGGCAGGAGCGCCCGCGGCCGACGAGGCATGGCCATAGCCCCAGTCGAAGCTGATGACCTTGGCGAAGGTGTTGCCACCCTGCTTGTCGTCGACGACGAAGAGGTAGCAGCCCCATTTGTCGTTCGGGATGTTGAAGGTCACCGAGGTGGTGCCATTGCAGGTCAAGGTGCCGTTTTGCACAGGGGCCTTATAGGTACCCGAGGCATAGCGTTGCAACGAGTATTGGTCCTCGCTCGACCACCACCAGTAGGAATCCAGCTTATAGAGGGCATAGTCGAGGGCGACGGAAGCCTTGCAAGCCGTGCCGTCCTCGTTGACCATGGCGATATTGAAGGTCCAGTCTTTCTCGGTGTCGTAGTAGCTGCCATATTTCGAGGCGGTCTCAGGCAGGTCGACGCCTACATAACGCTCGTATGGCGAGAGCTTCGACTTGAAGGAAGCAATGCTGAAGTCGCCACCCTGTTCGAAGACCTTCACCGTGAAGGTGCCGTTCATCATCTGGGCGGCATAGATATCCTTCAGCGGACCGAAGCCCACATTGGCCACGCCTTCCGCATTAAGGTTGCCGCTATAGAGGGACAACTCTTGCGGGACAAAGCTCTGGGTCTCGTTCACGAAGGTGTAGTTGGGATACGCCTTGAAAGTGGTCTCACCACCACGGAGCTTCACATCCACTTCGGTCTTCAAGCCGTTGGCTTTCATACCGTTGAGCCATCTTGAAGTCAGGTTGATGCGGTCGTTATGTTTCAGGCTGACCACCTCAGGCAGGTCCATCTTGATTTCCAAGCGGTTGGGTTTCACCGTCTCCACACGCAGGTATTGCGTGATGGTGCTTGTGCCCACCTTGAAACGGGCTTGCCACACGCCGGTCTCATCGGCCACATTGGTCGGCACGTTGAAGCAGTAGATGTCGTTCACAGGCTTGCTGTTCACCTGCTTGGCATAGAGGCGACCTGTGGCGTCCATCACCTCAAGGACGACGGGGTAGTCGGCGGGAATGGCCGCATCCAAATCGTTGAGCATGAGGTTGAGTTGCAACTCATCGCCCGGACGCCACACGCCGCGGTTGCTGTAGGCGAAGGCGGAGACGCCCTTTTCGACGGGCTCGCCAGCGATATCGAAGCGGCTGTACGATAAGGCATTGCCGTCGTTCAACTTGATGACCGACTTGCCGTCTTTCTTATTGTAGGCCACCACGAAAGCGGGGCGGTTGGCACATTGCAGCTGCACGTGGCCCATGCCGTCGGCGTTGCCTTTGGCCAGCTCCTGCTTCTGGTAGTTGTAGGCCGTCACCTGAGCGCCTGTGGCGGGCTTGGCATCGGAGATGCGGTAGACATACACGTCGACGAGGTCGTCGCGGCCCATCTTGGCCGTCACGGCGAGGTCGCTGACGACGATGTTCTTCTTCTGCTCCACATAGTTATAATAGTAGTAGCCGTTGGGGTCGTTCCATTCGCCGTCGTAGCGGTATTCCTTGTAGTCGTAGCGGTTGCCGTCCCAATACTCGGCCTCACGTTTCTCGTTCTCAACCACGGCTTGTTTCATCTCTTCAGAGGCGAAGGTGTAGTCGGCGGGACCGAAGTTGAGGCTGAGCTGGTACATGGCGCCTGGCTCCACCTTGACGTAGTCGGAAAGGACGATGGGGAACGTCTTCCACTGGTTGGCGTAGGGGTTGTCGATGGCCATCCTCACCTTCTTCTCGAGACGGCCTGCCTTACGTATGCCGTAGGTCTCGCTCAACTCGTTGTCCTGCATGAAAGAGAGGATATTGTCGTCGAAGACACGCACGATCCTCAGCGTCACCGCGTTGAGGCAGATGGCGTCAAAATACACCGTGGTCTCCTCCACCTTAGGGATGATGACGCCGTCGTCGGTCCAACGCACCTTAGGCAGGTTGTCGGTAAGGTCGAAGTCGAAGGGATAGTCGCTTTGCATGAGCATGCCGTTGGCGGCGCGGATGCCGCTGCCCACGGTCATGTTCAGCTCCGACAATTCATAGTTGTTGAGTGAGCTCTTGTCGAAATAGAAATCGATCTGGTTGCCTTTGATATCGGCCTTGTAGCCCAGTGCCTTGTTGAAGGTGACGAAGCCGTCGAGGTTCTGGTCTTCTTTCAGTGGTTGTGAGAAGAATAAAGAGGCTTTGTTGGCGGCCTTGTCGACATCGAACAGCAAGGGCTTGAAGCCGTCCTTGGCATATACCGTCAGCTCGCGTTGCATCTTGGCTTTGCAGTCGATGGGTTTGCCGTCGAGCGTCAGGGGCAACTGATAGTCGGAGGCCTCGCGTTTCAGGCCTTGCACGAGGAAATCGAAGACATTGTTTCCGACGTAACTCACCTCCACGGGATGGTCCTTGCGGAAGGACTCGTCGAACAGTTTGACGGCCTCGGCCTGATCGATGGGCGTGGCAAACGCCAGACGGATGTTGTAGCTCATTTCCTCGTTGGAGGTGCAGATGGGCTGCATGGTGACGAGGCTGAAGTTTTGGCGGCGTACGCCGAAGCCAAACTCCAGCACCTTGTCGGGAGCGACGTCAACGAAGTCGGCCATCTTGAACCTACAGACATAGTTCTGGTCCTTGTCGATGTTGTCGTACTGGAAGCCGACGGTGTTTTCGTCGATCCACATGGCCTTACCCTTCAGGGCTGGGGCGAACTCGAAGGCCTTGGCGGGGATGGGCTCGCCGAATTTCACCTTCAGGTCTTCGGGGTTGCTGAAGCGCACCACGACGGGCTCGCCGGCAGCGATGACGCCCGAGGTGTAGCTGTCGAGCATGGCCAGCATGGACTCATCCAACTGGCTGATGCGTTCCACAAACACATTGCTGTCCTTCCCCTTCTTGCCGCACGAGGGCAACAAGGCAAGCAGCAACAAGCCCATAACCAGGCCGATGCCGCTGATTCTTTTCAAATAATGCATGGCTTTCATATCATAGCTTTTTGAGTTATTTTCAAAAAGCAAAAATAGAAAACCTACTTGAAACAAAAAAGCCCTTCCCCAATTATTCTATGGAAAAGGGCTAATTTGGAATTAGAACCACACCTTATAAGAGAACGAGGGTATGATTGGGAAGAAACTCCGCTGCCAGAGCTGTTGCGGTTCGTTGGGGAACTGGTTCCAATACAACGGGTCGCCTTTCGGGTCGCCGTAGTAGTAATAGAACGGATTCTGTCGGCAATACACATTGTAGATGGAGAAGGTCCACTCGGCTTTGCGGCCTTTTTCGGTCTTGGTCTTGAACTTGGCGGCCAAGTCGAGGCGGTGGTAGTCGCGCATCCTGGCACTGTTGCGCTCACCGTAGATGTTGGTTTGCTCAAAATCCACATCGCCTTCGGGCGTGATGACAGGTGTTGTCTGCACCCCGATGACGGGCGTGTAAGGCAAGCCGGTCTGATAGGTCCACAAAGCGCTCAGCGACCAACGCTCCGTTAGCTGATAATTCACATTGATGTTGACGGAATGGGGGCGGTCGTATTCGTAAACGTATTCCTTGCCGTTGTTGATTTGGTCGAACTGTCGCGTCGTGTGCGACCAAGTGTAGCCCACATAGCCGTCCAAGCGGTTGAAGTTGAAACGGGTCATCATCTCGATGCCATACGACTTGCCTTTGCCACCTGTTTCAACCTTGCTGCGCCAGTCGGAGTCGCCGAGGAGGGTGCTATAACCCTCGCGGTAGGTGGCCAAGTCGCGGAGCAGCTTGTAGTAGGCATCGATTTCAACGTCGACATGGCCTTGCCAAAAACTGCGCTGCCAGCCCACCGAGGCTTGGTCGGAGGTGGCGGGCTTGATGCGGGCATCGGCAGGAATCCAAACCTCGTTGTTCATGATGGAACCTGGCGTCATCATCAGGTGAGCGTTCTGTGTGACACGTATGGCGGTCAGGTTGAGGGTACTACCACCTATCCCGAAACTGAGATTCATCCTCGGCTCCCAAGCAAAATGATGGTAACCGCTGTTCACGAAGCTATTCAGCCTTAGTCCAATGGAACCAATGAACCAACTGCCTAACTTCAGCTTGTTGTCCAAATAAAACGCGTTGTCGAGCACGCTCGAAATGTCAGGTAGGCTGGCCTCCGAGAAGCTACTGGTGAAGTGGTTGGGGCGATACGTGAGGTAGGAGCCTTGCAGGCCGTATTCCAAGGTGTAGGCATTACCGACAAAGAGCTTCCAGTCGGAGCGAAGCGAGAGGTCGCTGACGCGCGAGGATGTCTTGACGAAGAAATCGGTCGTGTCAATGCTGTTTCTTAGGTAAGCCTTCATGTTGTTCTTCAAGCGGTATTGGGTGAACGACAGCGTATTAGCCATAAACAATCGTGAGCTAACCGCGCTGTTCCATTGCCCCGAGACGAGCAGGTTGCCCCAGATGTTGCCGATGCTGTTGCGCTCGATGTCGCCGTTTTCCTCATTGTTTTTCCAGATGCGCATGTAGTCGTCGCCCTCATACACATTGAAAGCGAAGCTGTTTTTGGCATCGGGAGCCCATGTGTATTTGGCGTTGATGTCGTGGAAGCCGTAGGCCATATTGTAGTCTTGTCCTCCCATTTCCTGGCTGACTTTACTTGCAGCAAAGAGCAATGCCTCGGTAAGGGTTTTGCGACCGGTGACGATAAAGCTGGAGTTTTTCAGTCCGCCTGGGCCTTCCACGGCAAAGGCCAAGTCGGTGAGCCCTGCGCTGAGCGAGCCTTTCAGTCGTGAGGGGTCGCCTTTCTTTGTGGTGAGGTCGACGATTGACGACAGCTTGCCGCCAAAGCGGGCAGGGAAGCCGCCTTTGTAGACGTCCATCGTGTTGATCATCTCGGAGTTGAACACCGACATGAAGCCGCCGAGATGGTTGACATAGATGAGCGGCACGTTGTCGAGCAAATAGAGGTTTTCACCTGGGTTGCCGCCGCGCACAATCATCAGGCTTGAGGCCTCGGTTGCAGCCTCGATGCCGGGCAGTTGCTGTGCCGCCTTGATGATGTCGGGCCGACTGCCGAGAGTGGGCAGTTGGTCGATGCTCTTGGCATTGAGGGTCAAGGTGTTGAAGTTGGTCTTTCGTTCAATGCGGCTGGCACTGACATCGACGGATTGAAGGGTCTCGGTCAAAGGTTGTAAACGGATTTGCAGCGGTTGGTCGGCATGGTCCACCTTGAGGCAGGTTTCTTCGTAGCCTATACACGAAACACAAAGTGTGGCAGGCAACTCGACCGCGAGGTTGAAATAACCCTTTTGGTCGGTGGCCACGCCTTTCGAGCGGTCGTGCAAGAAGACGTTGGCCCCGATGATGCGTTCGCCGTCGTTGGCATCGCTGACGAAGCCCGTGATACGGGTTTGTTGGGCTTGGGCAAAGAGAGAAGTGAAGAGGCAGATTAAAAAAACGATCTTTTTCATGACGCTTAGTCTTCGGGGTTGATGAAAATGGTGTCGCAAGTCATGGGGGCGATGGCGGCAAAAACACCCTTGCCGTTCTCCACATTGCTGTATAGGTTGACGGGAGTGATGACGCCGAGAAAAAGATTGGTGTAGGCATCCAGCTCTTCGTAAGCTTCTTTTTTGCTCTTCAGGTAACGGTAGGCCGACTCGGAGAGGCCATGCAAACGGACCACCACCTCACCTGTACGCACTATGACGCCGCCCGTGTGTTGTCCTCCCCAGCCGTAGCTGCTGAACCAAGCGTTCACCTTCATGGTGTAGGTCGTATCGTTGATGATCTCGTTGCTGAACAGCAGGCGGTCGGAGCCTTCGTTGAGCAGCACGGGGTCGTCGGTATTGATGGATACGTTCATTGTGCCTGACTGTGATGAATGGCCAAGGTAGGCATGAGTCTCGTCGTCGTAGTATTCATTAAGGAAAGACGCGTAGATATTGGAGCAGTAATACAAGTTCTGATGCGGGTCGGTCTTGAAGGTAATCATGAAGGCGGGACAAGGGCGGCCTTCATCGTCAACGGTGGCGTTTTCCATGATTTCAACGCCCGTCACCAAGGGCGTCCCAGGCATCTCGGTTTGGGCAAAGAGCGTGTCGTAGCCAGGGATGACGACCTTGCAGGCGTATTCGTGCAAGGCTTCGGCGTGGGTTTCGCCCATGTAGATGCCTTCGCCTTCGTGTTGCAGCCTTTCGGCAAGCTGTCCGTCCACATAAAGCAGCACTTCGGCATCGGTGCAAGGTGCAGGGTGCACCGAGTCAAGGCACCGGGCAAATGAGACCTGTGCCCACACGGGTTGGCCTTGCTGCAGCACGGCGTTCAAAGTGGGTTGGGGATCGAAATCGGGTCGGTCGTAGCCGCCGACCTGTTTGCGGCAGCCGCTGAAGGCTATCGCCGCCAAAAAGAAAGCAAAAAGGGGTTTATTCATGATTTATTGTTTTTGCCATTTCTTCGGCCCGCCGAAGCGGATGTTGAAGCCGAAGCGGTGGTACAAATGATGTTTAAGAGAGGGAGTCGACACTTCATAAAAGTCAGTGAGTGTGTTATGTGTCCTTTCATAGAAAAAGCCAAAATATCTGGACGGGTTGATTGCCACACCCCATCCCCCGACAAGGTAGGGCGTGGCGGAGTTTTTCAATGAGCCAGACTCAGTTTCATGAACTTCATCATAGCCTGTCTCGCTTATGATATCGCAAATAAAATGATGCATCCCAACACGGACAATAGCATAGACATCCACGAAATAAAACTGCGGCAACATCAGATTGACAGGATGAAATTCGGCATGGGTTCCATATTCAAGATAGTTGCTATTGAATTCTAGCCAATATAAGCTTATGGGTGCCCCGTTTTCATCTTTTCCACTGATTGAATATGCATGATAACCCATAAAGTCACTCCCATAATTGACATAGAGGCCTGCCACACACCAGTCCGTGAACCCATATCCAGCGCTGAAGCAAATTTTAGGTGCTTCACCTCTCAAGCCGCTTCCTGGCTGCTTCTCATATCCAAAATTCAGGACAATTTTGCCTTTGTTGAAAGGCTTTGCTTTGCCCTGCGCAAAAATCATGCAGGGCAATAGTAGTAAAACAAAAAGAAAACGTCTTTTCCTCATGACGATTGTTAATGGTGATGTTTGTATTCCAGAACTGAAGGCATAACGAAAGCCAAATAGTTTTTATTGCATCAATGCTGTAGGGGTGTCGTAAAACGGCAGCCGCCGAAAACGTTCATTATCGGCGGCTGGCAACAAAACAGTTATCTGTTCAAAATAATCTTCGTTGCTTCCAGGTTTAACTCAAAAACTCCATCTGAAATACGAATAGTGTCACCATTGTGTTTCAAAACCAACATATCAAATTCTCCACAAAGAATGCCTTTCTCTTCTTTGGTGATCTCCAAACTAGCATCTATTGCATGACAAGTTGAATTTGGCCCATCGTTGTAATATAGCATATTGGGATTAAAGTCCTCAAAGCAGAAACAAGTCTTTGATGTTGTACTATCAACAACTTGAAAAAACACTCCTCCTTTCTTCCCATCTAATCCATTGATGGTGTACTTATTATATACCATTGTCCCATCTTCATATTGAGCAACAGACTTTAGGGCATAACAGTACACATCATAGGAAACTTGTTCTCCATTAACTATAGCATTCATAATCAAAGTCTCTTCATGTTTATTACATGCAGATAAAACCATCAACAGAAGGAATAAGAATAATAATTTAAATCTGTTCATTGTACTAATGTATTAATGAATTGGAATCGGAATCACAGCTGGTTTAAAACTCCATTTAAAGCCATTTATTGTATATTGGTTTGTGGAATATGGGTCATCCCAGTAATATACAGTTGTAAAACCCGTGAAGCGGAAACGCTCGGAGTAGTCTGTGCCAGGTGCTTGCTGGTCGATATAGTCGCCACCGAAGGGCTTGTATTGCAGGTGCTCCACAGGCTACCCGCTCAAGTCGGTAATCCACGAGGCGGAGCCGAGATGGTCTGGGTGGAAGAAATAGGTGAGCTCGGCTGTCGTGTCAGGCTGGGTCAAGCTGTAAAGTGTATCAAGTCTGTTGCGGTTGATACGCAATGGATAAGGTGCCATCACGCGGCGCAACAGCGAGTCGCGTTCCATGCGCTTGTCGGCCAGCACGTCGCCATCAACAATCGGTTGGCCAACGTCGGCCAAGCCACCGTTGCCGATGGCAGAGGCCCATGAAGCCGCGGTCGAAAATGAACAAGATCTCCCATAATGCCACAATGAGCCCATTGGCGTAGACGAAGTCCAGCCTTCGAGATATACGGGGGAGGCATAACCGTTCATGTTACCATCGGTTTTTTGTTTATACTGCTAAATTACTTCTTGTTGCTTTTCTTTTGTCCGTTTTCATCGTAAGTACCGTAAGGCGGCCACATGTGAATGTGCTTCATTTGTTCGGTCGGTGGAAAATGCAACATGGAGCTACCCTTGCTGACCATCAAATTTTCCAAATCGAACCTGCTTAAGTCATAGCGCTGTAATACCATGTTTTTCTTTACAACAGTATCCCATGAATAATAATCAACAGAGTCAGAATCAAAAATAAAAAACGAAACCGTGTCAACTCTTGTACCACCATAATAAAAGAAATCAGGCAACCTTCCAATTGTTTCGTATATATGAGCCGTATCATGCGATTGAGTTGCGGGGTTGTAAACACAACCCGTTCCCAACAGGGTTGTGTCGGGATAATTTGAAACATAATATTCAACATAGACATTCTTGTCGTATCTATTGACAAAATAAATGCTATACAAGGGATCGCAACCTGTCAACATAGAGGCAAGGAATAGAAAGATAACTAATTTTAGCGTTTTCATTATGTTTAGATGATTAGTGGTATTTCAATTAAATCAGAATAAACATCTGTCAGTCTCGTATACGTCAGCGCCATGAACTTCGCCATATAGCCTACCAGCTCCTTTTCCTCAAAATGGTCCTCCATGATATCCAAGGCCTTCATGTATTCCTGGCAGGCCTCCACCACGCTGTCGTTTTCGTAGTAGCCTACGCCGTTCATGTAGTGGGGACGGGCGCTATTTTTCAAAGAAAAACAGCTTTTTGTTTGGAAATAATGCAACTTGCTATTAATGGCTTCTTGTTCCCACAACATAGTATTTGTCATAACCGCCATTCAGGTATGCGTATTTGATATTCACTTTGATCGTATCGGTAGTTATGTACTTCCCATCAATGTGGTTGTGGCCTCCTTGTGGGTATTCGGCCGAGGGAAACTCCAATTCACCGTTTTCCTTGATGATAGGTTTCACGGTCATGGTGAGCGAGTCGCCTGATTCAAGATTAACGCCAATAGTACCTGTCCCAAATTGGATTTTGATTCTGTCGGTATTCTCTTTCACCACGTTCGAAGTGAGATAAGACGTGTCAACCCAACGTTCCTCCCAGCCATTTTCGGTTGACACCATCGTGCTTTTCCGGCACATGAAGTCAAAACTTCCCGAGTAAGGCTCACGCCAGTCGCTCTTCTTGCAACCAGCCAACGAAGCCATCAATAAAATTGCAAAACAAATCTTCTTCATAATTAACTCCTTTATTATTATTTAGTTACTAAGATAATGGTTTTCATCCAATCACGCATGCATTTTTTCTCGCATTAAAATGCTGATATTCAAGGCTGGCAGATTGCAAATCCGCCCGAACTGGTGCTTCAAGAGTTACGCAATCTACCACAAAAGCAATCACTCTTTTAGCACCTTGTTTTTATGTTTTGCCTCCAAAGGGAGGCAATATTAAATGAATTTGTTCTTCTCCTTCATAGTTAATGTGTTTTGTTTGTTATTTGTAATACGATAAGTTAAAGTTTAAACATTATCATTCCCATAACTGGGCGATTGATTCGCAAAGGATATCCCATATACTGTGCCGTATAGTCCTTGTCGAAATGGTTCAATAGGCCGTATCCCGACGAAATCTTGAAGACAATGTCGTTGTATTGGATTCCTATGCCGAAATTCCACGACAAACCAATCCAATGCCAAACGCCGCTTCCTGACATGACTCCTGAAGCATCCGTCTTGCGGAAAAGCACCAAATCGAGACTTGGACCAGTAAAGAGCTGAAGCTCGGTGTGCACGCCCAACTTGTCGTGGTATTGCAGCATGACAGGAAGCACACCCGTAAGGTCGTGAGCTTTCACTTCAAGAGTTTGTCCATCCTCCTCAAACTTGGCGTAGGGACGGCTGTATTCCATGCGGATGCCCGTTACGAGGCCAAGAGGCGTTGCCCCCAGCATATACTCGCGGTCATATTCCGCACCGAAGGCAAAGCCTATTTTGCCTTGTTCCGATGCGATATACGACATGCTGATGCCGTTACACTGCATTGTCTTGCCCATCATGCAGACACCAAGTGTGTTGTTGGCCCTGCGGCTGACGGGCTCTTTTTTGGTTTCCTGCTGGGCAAAAGCTGTGGAGCCTAGCAACAATGAGATTAGTAATAATAATTTGTGTTTCATTGTGATTAGCAAACGATTGTTTTAATTATTGATTTTTCGTATTAAAACACCTTTTTTAGTTTTTTTTGTATTGTTTCCATTCATTTTCATCGCACCAGAACTATTTCTTTCTTTTGATCCATGCTGATATAGTAACATTGCAACACTAAATTGTTTTTATGATAATATCATTCCATGAGGGGTGCCGATAGCTTTCACAATCTCAAGGATAATATACTGTAAAGTCAGTTTTTACAAGAGAATCCACCCCTAAATCTTGCAGATCTATTGTTTTCAGAATATCATAGGCGATGTACAAAGAATCCCAAGTTGTTGTTATGCAAGGAAAAGAGTCGGGCAACACATATAATGGAAAGGATGTGTGAGAGTACTCTTCCAGACAATCATGCATGATAAGCTGTATCATAGCTGTGTCCTTGGGCGTAACAGTAAAAGCGTTTTGCTCAGGCAACCACACCTCTTCGTCGGCGCCTGGCCTTAGAAATAAGGCCGGTCTTCTTATTGAAACTGTTCTATCCGAGTTGTTTACCACTTTAATTGATTGATGACAAGTGTCAGGATTTTTTTTGCACAACCCCGCACACAATGGCAAAACAATTAAAGGAAGAATAATGGCAAATAACTGTGTTTTAAATCTTTTTTTCATGATGATAGCTTTGATTTAATATATAGCATTATAATACATAGCGTTATAGAGCCCAACAGCAACAGGACCAAACGGAGCAATCATCCAACAAGCGTAGTCATACCATTTGGCATGAATTGCAAGTTTATCAAGTAACTGAAGAGACTGCTCATCATGGTAATCTACATATTGCATGGATATGTTTGAATGATCTATATTTAATGGGTTATTATCGAAATCCCATCCCCTATAAGTTTCCATTTCGTGTTTAGATTTATAAAAACCATCTACATATCTGTTAAAATATAGAAAAGCACGTCTGTTTGCGTCCTGTTCAACAGGATGGAAGTCGTGATCATGCGAACTAAGAATACTAGGAACGCACACCCTTGGAAGATATGCTAAACCCATTTCCTGGCTTTGTAGATAATGCCCGTATTCATGTTGGAACAATGAATTATTGGCATTAGCACGAATGCTGTTATCCCCCGTTATGTAATTACCGAGCGTTACAGCTCCCCAATTACAATTGTTGGTGCGTGTGACTGTGGCTCCATAAGCATAATCAACGGATTCAACACCTCCGCCAAATCCAAGCGTGTTGCAACTTTCAGCAACAATCCACCCTAATAGTGTCTGCGGCAATTGCCATGTGAATCTAGAAACGAACTCTCCAGCTCTACCCCAGAAGCTTTTGTTCTCATCGGTGACCAGCAACCCACCCCACAGCTTGGCGTCGTTTCCTGCTCGCTTATTGGCTTCCTGCCAAGATTGTTT
>LPNG01000111.1 GCA_001543395.1 Candidatus Alcium sp. F082
TGCTGCGGATGACGGGAAACGCCTTCTTCCTGGTCTTGCGGAACACGTCACAGGCTGCCGCCTTGATCTGCTCATTGTCCTCTATCATCTTCATCTCGTACTCGCGTGTGTCGGCGATGCTGTTCTGTGGTTCGTCACAGTCTATCACGCCCACGTTGTAGCCCATGAGGTTGTGCAGGCAGTTGGCGACAAGCGCCGTCAGCGTCGATTTTCCTACGCCGCCCTTCTGCGTGGCAAGGGCGATGAACAGTTCCTTGTTTTTTTCTTTACTCATTTCTTTGCTTTTATAATCTGTTATTGATTCACGTATTCTGTTAAGTGGCAAACGGGATTGCCGATGATCCGATGAGTTGCTGTTCCGAAGTCTTGGCTGTTCACCGTCGTACGACATTGAATCAGTACGACAATACGACAGTACGACAGCAAGCCATCAAGTCACCGGCGACTTATGTTGCCGGGGCATCACGTATTCGGATATTCGTTGTTTCTAATGTTCGCATAATCACTTGTTTTAATCGTCAATGATTTGATTTCGTGGTGCAAAGGAAATGTGTTTTTTCCAATCCGCCAAGGGTTTTGAACCCTGTGGCACGGTATGTCGCGCCCGTGTGCGCCCGTGTCGTCGTATGTCGCGCCAGCCCTATTTCACAGGCTGTTTTTTCGCCGTAATTTTGCAGCCGAACGACGAGGCAGTCCTTCCAGCACCACACGGGTGACAGACAACTGACCCCTCAATCCGTCCCGGACGGATTTTTTATGTTCTCAAGAACATAGCAAGGTGTCCTTTGAGTAACTCAAAGGGTTTCGGGTAACGCGAAACGGAACACCTTGCCCTTGCAGGGGGCGGGCATCCTCTCCGAAGTCGGGATGCCTTGGTCTGAAGCCTGAAGGCTGGTGCCGGATTGGACGCCGGGGTCGTGCAACCGCTAAATACATATTAAAATGAAAAAAGAACAAAAGGAAAAGAAGGGCTGTCCGTCGGCAACAGACGGCGGCAGCCAGTCGCAGAAATGGGGGCGTCACCCCAGAGAGAGCAGGAAGACGCACTGCGTGATGGTGCGCTTCGACGATGAGGAATTTGCCCGCTTCCTTACCATGTACGAGCAGTCGGGCGTGTATGCGCGTGCCGTTTTCATCAAGCAGCGCGTATTCGGCGGTGAGTTCAGGGTGCTGAAGGTGGACAAGACACTCATGGAATACTACACAAAACTATCTTCACTGCACTCGCAGTTCCGGGCCGTCGGTGTCAACTACAACCAGGTCGTGCGGGAACTGAAGACGCGCTACTCGGAGAAGAAGGCCCTCGCCATGCTCTACAAACTGGAGGCACAGACAAAGGAACTGGTGGCCCTCAGCCATGAGATTATCGACCTTACCAATGAATTCCGTGAGCAATGGTCGCAAAGATTAGCATAGGCACGTCGCTGTACGGCGCACTGGCGTACAACGGTGAGAAAATCAACGAGGAGAGAGGAAGGCTACTCGCCACCAACAGGATTTTCGACGACGGCACGGGACACCTTGACATACGGCAGGCGTTCCATGACTTCTCCATGTGTATGCCGGAAAATGTGCGCACACGGAACAAGGTGATACACATCTCGCTGAATCCGCATCCCGATGACCTTCTCGACGACGGGGCACTGACGGCACTGGCGACGGAGTATCTTGACAAATTGGGATACGGCAACCAGCCTTATGCCGTGTTCAAGCATGAGGACATCGAACGTCACCACCTGCATATCGTATCGCTCAACGTGGACGAGAACGGCAGGCGTCTCAACAAAGACTATCTCTTCCGGCGCAGCAAGCGCATCACGCGGGAGATGGAACAGGAGTACGGCCTGCATACGGCAGAGCGCAGGAGGCTGACGGAGGATGAGCCGCTGCACAGGGTTGATGCCTCAGAAGGCAGCACAAAAAAGCAGGTGGCGGCAGTGCTCAAAGGCATCACGGGCAAGTATGCCTGTCAGACGCTGGGCGAATACCGCGCCTTGCTCT
>LPNG01000112.1 GCA_001543395.1 Candidatus Alcium sp. F082
AGAGCAAGGCGCGGTATTCGCCCAGCGTCTGACAGGCATACTTGCCCGTGATGCCTTTGAGCACTGCCGCCACCTGCTTTTTTGTGCTGCCTTCTGAGGTATCCACCCTGTGCAACGGCTCATCCTCCGTCAGCCTCCTGCGCTCTGCCGTATGCAGGCCGTACTCCTGTTCCATCTCCCTGGTGATGCGCTTGCTGCGCCGGAAGAGAAAGTCCTTGTTAAGTCGTCTGCCGTTCTCATCCACGTTGAGCGATACGATGTGCAGGTGGTGACGGTCAATGTCCTCGTGCTTGAACACGGCATAAGGCTGGTTGCCGTAGCCCAGCCTGTCAAGATACTCCGTCGCCAGTGCCGTCAGCGCCCCGTCGTCAAGAAGGTCATCGGGATGCGGATTCAGCGAGATGTGTATCACCTTGTTCCGTGTACGCACATTCTCCGGCATACACATGGAGAAGTCGCGGAACGCCTGCCGGATGTCAAGGTGTCCCGTGCCGTCGTCGAAAATCCTGTTGGTGGCAAGGAGCCTGCCCTTGTCCTCATTGATTTTCTCACCGTTGTACGCCAGTGCGCCATACAGTGACGTGCCTATGCTAATCTTTGCAACCATTGCTCACGGAACTCATTGGTAAGGTCGATAATTTCATGGCTGAGGGCCACCAGTTCCTTCGTCTGTGCCTCCAGCCTGTAGAGCATGGCGAGAGCCTTCTTCTCCGAGTAGCGCGTCTTCATCTCACGCACGACCTGGTTGTAGTTGAGGCCGACGGCCCGGAACTGCGAGTGCAGGGAAGACAGTTTCGTGTAGTATTCCACAAGCGACCTGTCCACTTTCAGCACCCGGAACTCCCCGCCGAAGACCCTCTGTTTGATGAAAACGGCACGCGCATACACGCCCGACTGCTCGTACATGGCGAGGAAACGGGCAAATTCCTCGTCGTCGAAACGCACCATCACGCAGTGCGTCTTCCTGCTCTCCCTGGGGTGACGCCCCCATTTCTGCGACTGGCTGCCGCCGTCTGTTGCCGACGGACAGCCCTTCTTTTCCTTTTGTTCTCTTGTCATTTTTATATGGATTTAGTGGTTGCACGACCCCGGCGTTCAATCTGGCACCAGCCTTCAGGCTTCAGACCAAGGCATCCCGACTTCGGAGAGGATGCCCGCCCCCTGCAAGGGCAAGGTGTGACGTTTCGCGTTACCCGAAACCCTTTGAGTAACTCAAAGGACACCTTGCTATGTTCTGGAGAACATAAAAAATCCGTCATGGACGGATTAAGGGGTCAGTTGTCTGTCACCCAAGCGGTGTGAATGGACTGCCTCGTCGTTCGGCTGCAAAATTACGGCGAAAATACGTCCTGTGAAAGAGGGTCTGCGCGACATACGACGACACGGGCGCGACATACCGTGCCACAGGGTTCAAAACCCTTGGCGGATTGGAAAAAACACATTTCCTTTGCACCACGAAATCAA
>LPNG01000113.1 GCA_001543395.1 Candidatus Alcium sp. F082
GCTTTGACCTATTACTTGCAAAGAGGAAACCATCTGGAGGGAGGATATGTCGGAGATACAACGTATTGGGAAGGCAATCGGGACAACGATTACCACTATTATGTTTTGAACACCCTGGCGTATCAAGGGCTGACTTATGGAAGGTTTATCCCATATTATTCTTATAGCAGCACCATTGACAGGCTTCAGAACAAACAACAAAGGAATCATTACTGGCTTAATTCCAACGATGGGCGTTTGTCGAAGTTTACGATTGAAAACATTGATTACAAATCGCATTCATGGGTATCGCGTGACAGTACAGTCTATTCTTATACAGACGTAACTATTCCCAATGGCCAAACCATTAAAAAGATTTCTTCCACTAAAACTTGGAATAAGCGAAATGGTTTCACCCAAATGCCTTATCAATACATAACCTATGATTATTCGACTTCGGGTAGACTTACATCTAAGAATGTGTCAGATTCAGATGGAATTGTTGGAACTACTTCATACAACTACAATTCCGTTGGCCAGCCTACAAGCGAAACTTATACTCCTAATGGAATGACGACAAGGACAAAGTATTATGTCTATGGTAGCAAATACCGTTTTTTGGTTCAAGAGGCAAATGCGTTAGGTCATAGTAAATCTGCCACTTTTGATGACTGGACGGGGTTGATGACCTCGCAAACTGATGTCAATTATTTGACTACAACATATCAATATGATGCTTTGGGACGCCTTACAGATGTGACTCGTCCAGATCGTACGGAACATCATATCAGTTATAATTGGAACAATGTATCTGCTTTTTCAAATGCAGTTTATTACATAAGTGAGACTGAAGTTGGACAACCTGAGGCCAAAACCTATTATGACGTGCTGGGCCGCGCCATCCATACCTATGTGGCTGGTAGAGGTTACGATGATGTAGTATATAATGAACTAGGGTTGGTGAGCAAGACCACCTATGTGCCCTATTCCACGCCCAGCACTGCATTGGGGAGCAAAACATGGCACACCAATAACTATGACAACTATAACAGAATCGTTTCAGAAACCGATCCGTACACAAACCTGTCGTATTCTTACTATGACTACAACAATCCTACCATGCATGAGTATTTTGTTACGGTCACAGACAATATACGCAACACAAATCAGACACCTATTCTTACCAAACAGAAGGTGGCAAGATACGTGATAAGATGAGTATTAGTGTTGGAGGAAACACCACGACAATCAAATCGGATATCCGAGGCAACCGTCTTAGTATCCAAGACCCTGATGCGGGAACCGTAACAAGCACTTACGATGTGCTTAACCAACTTGTTACTCGAACGGATGCCAATCTGAACCAGACCGCATACACTTATGACCTTATTGGCCGTACGACGCAAATTGTCTATTCCAAAGGGACGGAATCGGAAACGATTACTTACACATACGATAATGCAACTGGAAGCGGGATGGGGAAACTTGCCTCTGTGAAAAAGAATGGTAGTAACGATTGCATCTTTGTTTACGATGACTTGGGAAGGCTTTCCAACCGAAAGGTGTACGATGGCCATACGGTCTATAATCACCAATATGAATACAATAATTTGGGACAACTGCAATATTTCACCTATCCCGATAGTTATTGCATTGAAAATGTCTATAATTCATACGGAGAATTGAAACAAATTAAAAACGCAGCAGACAATTCCTTGATTTATGCCGCCGATTCGCGCAACAAGTTCCGCCAACCGCTGAAATGTCGCTACGGAAACGAAACTGGTGTGCAATACACCTATAATGCTTATGGCATGTTGACAGGTATCAAGAATGGTGATGTTGTTGGAAATTACAACGTCAATGGCGTTGGTATCGATATGGATGATGATGTGAATTATTCCATCAACAACCAATACAGACAATTGACATATTCCTACAATGACAGAGGCTTCATCGATTCACGTACTGATGCCAAAGTGAACCAATCCGAAACTTATACATACGACAATTTGGATCGCCTGACCTCTTACACCGTAAATGGCACAACGGCAGCCTCATTTACATACGGGAATACAGGTAATATCCTTACCAATTCGAAAGTGGGTACATACAGTTATGGCAACAGTAAGCCTCATGCAGTTTCAGATATCGCCTGCAATTCCTCTTGTCCTATCTCTGCCTCGCAATGTGATGTGACCTACAACCTGCGTAACAAACCTACTGCCATTGCTGAAAACGGCTATCGCATTACCTTAGATTATGACGCGGCGGGTATGAGGCGACACACACGTTATTACCAAGGCAATACGATGCAAAAAGCCACGGCTAAAATTTCCGATGTTTATGAATTTGAATTGGGTTCAGGCGCTCAGCGCAAGTTGGATTACATCTATGCCGAAGGGCAATTGGTGGCGGTGCATGTGAAGAGAGGAACTGTCGACAGCCTTTATTATGTGATGACCGACCACCTCGGCAGTTGGAACAAGGTGATGGACGAAGACAAGAACATCGTACAGCAGACCCACTTCGACCCTTGGGGCAACCGTATGAGCTATACAGCTTGGAACACACCTCAA
>LPNG01000114.1 GCA_001543395.1 Candidatus Alcium sp. F082
GTTATTTTTGAGAACTACCAAGACCGACGGCAAGGCACCGCTATACGTCAGAACACGACGCAAGGGAATTTTGTTTTGTGTGAGCACTGGCATCATGGTTGATGTCAAGGAATGGAACAAGTCCTTGAAGAGTAAGTCTGCATTGGTCAAATACGAATCGTCGGAAGAAGGAATGCGGGTACTCGATATGGAGCGTAAGGTGTTCTTGGCTATCGACCAACTCTATGATGACAACAAACTGAACTCCAAAGACGACAAGCCCATACTTGAAAAGGCTCTTTCCGATATAGTCAACACTGAAGTTCCTGTTTTTGTGCCTGACACTGAGGTTAATGACGAAAGCCTCAAATATGTCAAGGCGTTTTATGCCAACTTCTTCAACGGCATTACCAACGGCACTATCCGGCACGGTAGTAACGCCAAGTATTCTGACGGTAGCATACAAATCTGGAAGAACTTCGGAAAAAGCTTGCATGCTTATTGTCCGAATGATATTCCTTTCAGTGAAATTACCAAGCCCTTTGCCGACAGGTTTTCATTGTTTCTGGAGAAGAAAGGGATGATGAAACTCTGTAACCTTGCAGCGGAAGAAGGCTATAACACGAACGCTGTCTCCCTGAAGGTTTGGAAAGAACGTACTGTCAAAGAGGTAGAGAAACGGGCTGAGATATACCTGACCGACGAAGAGATTGATGCCATGTATAGCATGAAGTTGGAGGGTATGGAAGAAATGGTACGCGACGTTTTCCTGTTGGGCTACTTCAGTTGTCAGCGATACAGCGACTATAGCAAGTTGCGTGAAGAGAACTTCATTACCTACGACACTGGGTTGGGCGTTATCAGTTTGACCCAGAAGAAAACCGGGAATGTTGTCAACGTGCCAATCGTGGACAAACGTGTGAACGAACTTTGTGAAAAATACCACTACGATTTTCCCATTCTGACAGAGCAGCAGATGAATGTCAAAATTAAAGTTGTCGCAGAAAAGCTGTCGAAAGATGTACCTTCGCTTCAAGAGAAGTTCGTCACGGTACTGACCGCTGTTGAGAGGCGGGCAGAGGACACCTATGCCAAACTGCTCAAAAAGAAGAAGTCTGGTAAGAAACTTACGGAAAACGAGCGCAAATGGTACTACAAACAGCATAAGTTAGCCGAATCGCACAATGGCAATCCATTGTGGGAGCGCAACAAACATGGGGAGGTTATACGTCCGAAGTATGAACTCGTGTCATCTCATACTTCAAGACGAAGCGGAACCACCAATCTCTATAAGATGGGAGTTTTGTCAAGTAAGGAGATGCGTAGTATCACTGGCCATCAGTCGGAAAAGGTCTTTGAAAAGTATATCCGTGTGGGTATTTCTGAGCAAGCCCAGATAGTGGCAGACAAACTTTTGGCAGCAAAGAAAGCGAAGAATGGAAAGGTTGAAAAGTAGAAAAACACTAAGCGCAATTCAACTTTCAACCAATTCAAAGGCGGAATATGCACGAAAAACAACTTTTTTATATGGTTTTTCCAAGAAAAAAGTTGGATTTCGTGCTATTTCTTCACTTTTTTCTTTAATTTGGTTGACAAATTAGAAAAATATTTGTAACTTTGTCGCCAAAATAATGAGCAATATGGAACTGAAAGAGATTTTTGGAGCAAGATTGAAGACTGCACGGGTTATCAACGGAATGTCAATGGATGACCTTTGCGCGAAGATGAACAACTTGGTCTCAAAGCAGACCATATCCAAGTATGAGTCTGGCAAGATGTTGCCAAACTCTACTAATCTTATCGCTTTGGCTAATGCTCTTAGCGTTAAGCCCGACTACCTGCTACGTCCATTCACTGTTTCTTTAGACAGAATAGAGTTTCGCAAAAAGTCGAAGATGGGAGTCAAGGAAGAAAACTCTATCAAGGAGAAAATACGCGACCGAATAGAGAGGTACATTGAGATAGAGGAAATTTTGGGTATTGA
>LPNG01000115.1:0-1405 GCA_001543395.1 Candidatus Alcium sp. F082
CCTGTCGAGGTGCTGCATGGTTGTCGTCAGCTCGTGCCGTGAGGTGTCGGCTTAAGTGCCATAACGAGCGCAACCCCCATCTTCAGTTGCCATCGGGTTAAGCCGGGCACTCTGGAGAGACTGCCGGCGCAAGCTGTGAGGAAGGCGGGGATGACGTCAAATCAGCACGGCCCTTACGTCCGGGGCGACACACGTGTTACAATGGCGGCCACAGAGGGGATCGACCTGGCGACAGGGAGGGAATCTAAAAAAGCCGCCTCAGTTCGGATCGGAGTCTGCAACCCGACTCCGTGAAGCTGGATTCGCTAGTAATCGCGCATCAGCCATGGCGCGGTGAATACGTTCCCGGGCCTTGTACACACCGCCCGTCAAGCCATGAAAGCCGGGGGTGCCTGAAGACTGGGATGACCGGTCTAGGGTAAAACTGGTGATTGGGGCTAAGTCGTAACAAGGTAGCCGTACCGGAAGGTGCGGCTGGAACACCTCCTTTCTGGAGAAAGAGGTTTTCCGGCGCAGCTCGACCGCAGCGCAAGCGAAGGTCAAGTAAGTCAAGGAACACCTCCTTTCTGGAGACATCCGGTAAGTTGAAAGTTGAAAGTTTTCTCAGGCGTGAGGCGCCGCAGGCACCGAGCCGCAGGCAGGCCTTCACGTCAGGACATGAAACCTGGAACTTGAAACCTGAAACTGGTGATGAAGAGTCCTCTGGGACTGCGGAAGCTGGCAGGACATGTCCTGTCAGGGAGGACAGAGGTTTGTCGAGTAGATGGTTCTCCTTACTGCTTGTCTTGTTCGGTTGTTATGATACAGTGAGAAAGGTGACGCTGAGGTCGCCTCCCGCTCCGGGCAGGCCGCCCGTGCTCATCGACCTTTCGAGCCAGTCCTATAGCTCAGTTGGTTAGAGCGCCACACTGATAATGTGGAGGTCGGCAGTTCAACTCTGCCTGGGACTACGCGCCGCTTGGCGGCGCCACACCGGGGGATTAGCTCAGCTGGCTAGAGCACCTGCTTTGCAAGCAGGGGGTCAACGGTTCGAATCCGTTATTCTCCACTCCTTTCAGTTCACTGCGCGGCTCATAATTATGAATTATGAATTGTGCACTATGAATTGGTAAAGCGATCATTGACATGTTGGGAAACAAACGAAAAGCTAGACTTGCAAATCAATTTCAAACAGACGATTTCACAAGTACAGCTGAAAGTATACGAGACGACGATGGCGTTAACGTGTTAACGAGTTAACGTGTTAACGTGTCATCGTGCGAGCGAAAGAAAGTAGGAAAGGGCGTATGGTGGATGCCTAGGCTCTTACAGGCGACGAAGGACGTGATAAGCTGCGATAAGCCGCGGGCAGGCGCAAATGGCCGTTGATCCGCGGATTTCCGAATGGGACAACCCGTCCGGTTGA
>LPNG01000115.1:1480-3667 GCA_001543395.1 Candidatus Alcium sp. F082
GGGGTAGTAGGACCGCGCCATCGCAAGAGGTATCGTGAGTGGAACATTCTGGAAAGTTTGACCACAGAGCATGACAGTTGCGTACACGAAGCGATATGAAGCGTAGCGGCATCCTGAGTAGCGCGGGGCACGAGGAATCCTGCGTGAATCCGCCGGGACCATCCGGCAAGGCTAAATACTCGTAAGAGACCGATAGTGGACTAGTACCGTGAGGGAAAGGTGAAAAGAACCCCTCTTAGGGGAGTGCAACAGACCCTGAAACCATACGCCTACAAGCGGTCGGAGCAGCGTAAGCTGTGACGGCGTGCCTTTTGCATAATGAACCTACGAGTTGCCGTCGCGCGGCGAGGCTAAGCGCCATGAGGCGCGTACCCGCAGCGAAAGCGAGTCTGAAGAGGGCGATGAGTCGCCGGCGGCAGACGCGAAACCGAGTGATCTACACATGGTCAGGGTGAAGTCCCGGTAACACGGGGCGTTGAAAAGCTTCTGGATGAACTGTGTGTAGGAGTGAAAGGCCAATCAAACTCGGAGATAGCTCGTACTCCCCGAAAGGCATTTAGGTGCCGCCTCGGACGTTTCGCGCATGAGGTAGAGCGACTGATTGGATGCGAGGGCTTCGCCGCCTATCAAGTCCAGACAAACTCCGAATGCTTGCGCGTGAAGTCCGGGAGTAAGGGCGCGGGTGCTAAGGTCCGTGCCCGAGAGGAGAAGAATCCAGACCACCGGCTAAGGCCCCGAAATGCGGGTTAAGTTAGTCTAACGAGGTCCGGTTCCCATGACAGCCAGGATGTTGGCTTGGAAGCAGCCATTCATTCAAAGAGTGCGTAACAGCTCACTGGTCGAGGGACTGGGCGTGGATAATAATCGGGTATCAAACCCGCTGCCGAAGCCGTGGAATCAGTATTCAGTTTTGAACACTGATTGGTAGGGGAGCATTCCGTGTGCAGCGAAGGCGTGAGACGACTCATGCTGGAGCGCACGGAAAAGCAAATGTAGGTATAAGTAACGATAAGGGGGGTGGGATGCCCCCCCGCCGAAAGACCAAGGTTTCCCGGGCAACGCTAGTCGTCCCGGGGTGAGTCGGGTCCTAAGGATAAGCCGAAGGGCGATGCCGATGGACGAGACGGTTAATATTCCGTCACTGACCTTGCGCGTGACGCGGCGACGGAGAAGTGGAACGGCCGCCTCCTGACGGAATAGGAGGTTGAAGGGCGTAGGCGTTGAGGCTGGCAGGCAAATCCACCAGCCGAGCTGAAACCTCATAGTATGCGGCGGACTCCGGTCCAACGCAATAGTGCCGGTAATCATGCTCCCGAGAAAACCCGCTAAACAGCAACGCAGGGTCACCCGTACCGTAAACGGACACACGTGGTCGGGTTGAGTATACTGAGGCGCTTGGGAGATTCATGGCTAAGGAATTAGGCAAACTGACCCCGTAACTTCGGGATAAGGGGTCCTCGCGCGAGCGAGGCGCAGAGAATAGGTCCAGGCAACTGTTTACCAAAAACACAGGGCTGTGCAAAGTCGAAAGACCCCGTATACAGCCTGACACCTGCCCGGTGCTGGAAGGTTAAGAGGAGATGTCAGCCGCAAGGTGAAGCATTGAATTGAAGCCCCGGTAAACGGCGGCCGTAACTATAACGGTCCTAAGGTAGCGAAATTCCTTGTCGGGTAAGTTCCGACCTGCACGAAGAAATTGTAGTATCGGTGAAGATGCCGATTTCCCGCGATGGGACGAAAAGACCCCGTGAACCTTTACTACAGCTTAGCGTTGATTCTGGGCATCCGATGTGTAGGATAGGCCGGAGGCAATGAAGCAGGTACGCCAGTATCTGTGGAGCCGCCGTTGAAATACGGCCCTTTGGCTGTCCGGGATCTAACGTGCAATGCACGGACCGCGCTTGGCGGGTAGTTTGACTGGGGTGGTCGCCTCCAAAAGCGTAACGGAGGCTCCTCAAGGTGCCCTCAGGCCGATTGGTAACCGGCCGCAGAGTGTAAAGGCAAAAGGGCGCTTGACTGGGAGGCCGACAGGCCGAGCAGGCAGGAAACTGGAGCTTAGTGATCCGGCGGTTCCGCATGGAAGGGCCGTCGCTCAAAGGATAAAAGGTACTCCGGGGATAACAGGCTGATCCCTCCCAAGAGCTCATATCGACGGAGTGGTTTGGCACCTCGATGTCGGCTCGTCAC
>LPNG01000116.1 GCA_001543395.1 Candidatus Alcium sp. F082
AAGAGAAATTGTCAAATGTTGTGGATTGAAGTTTGAACCGGCATAAGTTTTAAGCGGCTTCCTTCAACTCACCATTTTCAAATTTTATATCTTTGACGACAAGTTCAAGCTTTTCAAAGCCCTTCAATCGCCGCCAGCCTTTTTCTGCCTGCCGGCAGAGTTTAAAAGCCATAGCTTCAGTTGCCTTTGCAGTTCCGTTCCCTTTCGTCGAGTTGTGTCTCAAACGGACTGTTGCGAAGGTAGACTCAATCGGATTTGAGGTCCTTATATGAGTCCAGTGTTCGGCGGGATAATCGTAGAACCGGAACAAATCATCCTTGTCCTTCTTCAGATTTTCCACCGCCTTTTCATATTTTGCACCGAAAGTTTCGATGAACTTGTCATAGGCTTTCAGCGCATTTTCTCTGGTGTCAGCCATGTGCATGTCCCGAATCATTTCCGTCGCCTTTTTCTGAACTGACTTTGGCATTTTGTCCAGAATATTCGCTGTCTTATGAAACCAGCATCGCTGGATTTTCATCTGTCCCCAGATCTCATCAACAGCATTCTGAAATCCGAGCGCACCGTCACAGATTGCAAGTTTTGGTGCTTTTGTAAGCCCGCGGAATTTCAGGTCAAGGAGAACTTCCCGCCAGCTCTGGGTGCTTTCACGGATTCCAGGCTCGATTGCGACAAGTTCTTTCTTCCCGTCAACGCCGACACCGATTATCACGAGCAGACAGGTCTTTTCTCCGTCCAGCCTGGACTTAACATACACTCCGTCCGCCCAGACATAGACATATTCTTTTCCGGTCAAATCCCTCTTCTTCCATTCCTGGAACTCCTTCGCCCAGTCTTTTGTCAGGCGGATTATCGTCGCAGGAGAAAATCCCTTTGAATCTTCCCCGAACACGCTCGACAATGCCTCCTGAAACTTGTTCGAGGAAACGCCTGCAAGATACAAAGCCGCTATCAGAGTCTCAACCGTCGGTGTCTTTCTGACGAACGGCGGAAGGATTTTGCTGACGAACTTCTCCGTGGCCTTCCTGTCATCGACTCTCGGAAGCGTTACTTCGATGTTTCCGCAGGAAGTCTGAACGGTGCGGTTTTTGTGGTAGCCGTTTCGTACTACAAGCCTGTTTCCGTTCTTGTCAACAAGTGCAGACATCCTTTCCAAAAACCGACGAACTTCATCGGCATAGATTGATTCAATCAGCTTTTTGCTCTCTTCCCTGATTTTTTCTTCAAGAAAATCAAAGCAAACACTGTTCTCTTTTTCCGTTGTTAATTGTAAAATAGCCATAAGGGGGTTCCTTCGGTGTGTTGTTTTGTGCTAAAAACATTTTA
>LPNG01000117.1 GCA_001543395.1 Candidatus Alcium sp. F082
GCACCCTTTGGGTAGGCAACGTGTCAGTATTGGAAAACGCATCCGACTGGTATCTGTACGGCATGGACATGGATAAGTCGTATGACAACGTAGTCCTTGCAGTGGTGGGCAATGCCGATACCGACATCATCAACAGCAAGGGCGATTATATCAGCGTCATGCAGATGGAGGTGCCGCAGGAAATGGCTAAGCGGTACTTGATACTCGCATCCGACCAAGGACAGGCAGTATGCCATCAGAACGTCAAGGAGAATATCACACGCCTCACTCTCCGCGCATGGCTGAGTGCCCTACAGACAGAGCGTTTGGAATGGCAGACTAATGAGATTAGGCGCAGGGCAAAGGAGTTTGGCAGTTGGGACGCAGCCTATTTCGTAACCATTGCCCGAACCTTTGGGATGGGCGTTAATGGCGACTTGATGGAGAGGTGGGCGAAGTCGATACCCATGTCGGTAATAGAGCAACGTGCCGACGACCTCTTTCAGTTGGAAGCCCTCTTTCTCGGACAGGCAGG
Organism: Candidatus Alcium sp. F082; assembly: GCA_001543395.1. GTDB lineage: Bacteria > Bacteroidota > Bacteroidia > Bacteroidales > F082 > Limimorpha. Next base: position 515 of record LPNG01000117.1, read on the forward strand.
GCTTTTGGAACTTGACACCATCCCTGAGCAGTTCCAACACGATGCACTGAACGAGGGCTATTTCGCCAAACTCCGCAACGAATATCTGTACCTTGCCCACACGTATTCACTTCTTCCCCTCGATGGCAAGCAGTGGAAGCCGATGGGGAAAGGCTGCAACCGCAATCCTCACCCCGCCTTCTCTTTCCTTGCCAACATGTACTATCAGCGCAAGACCTCGCTGCAGTCCATGCTTGCATGTGAGACCGCCAAGGAGGTGACGAGCCTGCTGAATGTGTCGGCAACACCCTATTGGCAGACCCGCAGCCATTTCGGGGCAATGAGCAAGACCTGTGCCAAGCATTTGAGCACCGAACGGCTGAATCTGATAGTGATTAACGCAGTCGTGCCGATGCTCTTTGCATACGGTCGTGAAATGTCGAAAGAAGTATATTGTGACCGAGCCTTTGACATCATCGAGCAGTGCAAGGCAGAGACCAACGCCATCACCAAGCACTGGGAGCAGTACGGCATCAAGACCGAGACAGCAGGAGACTCACAGGCACTTATACAATTACAGCGCGAGTATTGCGACAAGCGCAAGTGCCTACGCTGCCGTTTCGGCTATGAGTTTCTGAGAGGCAGGACGAAGATAGAGGGCTACAGGAACATAGCAATAGAACCCGACCTTTTCGCAGAATTGTATTAGCCGAGGAAGTGGCGGACGGAAATTTCCGCCCGCTACTTTCATTTCGTGAGCGGATGGCGGGGAAATAAAAGTAGCAAAGCAAACCGCCAGTATAACAACTACAAAAGAAA
>LPNG01000118.1 GCA_001543395.1 Candidatus Alcium sp. F082
GGTTCGATTCATTACCTTTGTTGTAAAAAGGAGGAACCGGCCTGCTGGAGAGGGAAACTCGGGATTGAACAGGGACAAGCCCATAATCCGCATCAGTCCTCCCAGCCACGTTGCAAGCTCTGATAGAATGATAACGGCTTCGAGCCTATTTAGAGTTTAGAGTCAATGCAACTATGCCGATTCCTATAAAACGGTACAAAGGTATGAAAAAAATCTTTATCGGCATCGATTTTTCCAAAGAAAAGTTTGATGCAACGGTCATAAAGGCCGAGGGAGTCGAGGAGCGTGCAGAGAGACAGCACGAAGTGTTTGACAACAAGGTGAGCGGTTTTCGTCGCCTGCTGAGGTGGGTGAAGTCTGTTGCGGACGAACAGGATACAGGTCTTTGGCTGTTCTGCGGAGAGAATACCGGCGGCTACAGCAAAGCCTTGTGCAACTATCTCTACGGGAGCGGCTACGACATTTGGCTGGAGAATGCTTTGAGCATCAAGCGGAGCTCTGCCCTGCAGCGCACCAAGAGTGACAAGGCAGATGCTGGTATCATAGCAGAGTATGCTATGCGCAACTACGACCAGATGCGCCTCTATAAGCCTCTGAGCAAGAATCTGGAGCGTCTGCGCGAGGTGTTTCTCTACAGGCATAACCTTGTCAAGCTGAAGGCAAGCATGATGGTGCGCAAGGGTGAGAAGAAGCTAACGCAGGACAAGTCCGACATCAGCCGCTTTATGTCCATGAGCAGCAAGCATCTCATCAGTGAGTTCAATAAGAAGATTGCAGAATGCGACAAGAGAATAGAAGATATCATATGCGAGGATGAGGAACTACTCAGAAACTTTGAGATTATTACCTCTGTGCCAGGCATGGGAAGGCAGAACGCAGTTTGCCTGATGGTATATACTGATAATTTCGGACGATTTGACTTTGACTCTCGCAAGATAGCATGTTACTATGGTGTGGCTCCGTTCGGCAGACAGTCTGGCACCAGTGTTAATACGCCGCCACATGTCAGTCCATTTGCCAACAAGCTTATCAAAGCATTACTAACGCAGGCTGCGCTGGCATCAATCAACTTCTGTGCACAGATGGCAGTATATTACCACAGGCTTGTCGAGGCAGGCAAAAAGAAACCTGTAGCCATAAATAACGTAAAAAACAAACTACTACACGTCATCACTGCTATGGTGAGAAAAGGAGAAAAATACGATCCTGATTACGATTATCATGCTGCAATCAATGCTGCATGAGCTCCGAAGTGTTAAAAATATAGTTAAAACAAGAAAAATATTAGGAATTTAACATAGAATGCGGATT
>LPNG01000119.1 GCA_001543395.1 Candidatus Alcium sp. F082
AGGACGAGGAGTACAACGACTTCTACCACACGCTCTACCCGATGAACTTCGGCGAGCCGCTGTTCCACATCCACCTCAACGTGGACTACCCCTTCAACCTCACGGGTATCCTTTATTTCCCGAAGGTGAAGAACCGCTACGAGTTCCAGCGCAACAAGATACAACTCTACTGCAACGAGGTCTTCGTCACCGACAGCGTCGAAGGCATCCTACCCGAGTTCCTCTCGCTGCTGCACGGCGTCATTGACTCGCCCGACATCCCGCTGAACGTCAGCCGTTCGTTCCTGCAAAGCGACCAGAACGTGAAGAAAATCTCGACCTACATCACCAAGAAGGTGGCCGAGAAACTTGAAGAGCTCTTCAAGAAAGACCGCGAGGCCTACGAGAAGAACTGGGATGACATCCGCGTGTTCATCGAATACGGCATGATGAGCGACCCGAAGTTCTACGAGCGCGCCGAGAAGTTCTTCCTCTTCAAGGACACCGACGACAAATACTACACCATCGAGGAGTACAAAGCCTTGATTAAGGAAAACCAAACCGACAAGAACAAAGCCCTTGTCTATCTGTATGCCACCGACAAGGACGACCAATACACCAACATCGAGAACGCCAAGGCCAAGGGCTACAACGTCTTGATGATGGACGGCATCCTCGACCCGCATTTCATCAGCGCCTACGAGCAGAAGGAAGGCGAGAAAGGCGGCGACAACCGCGCGATGTTTGCCCGTGTCGACTCCAACACCATCGACAAACTCATCGTGAAAGACGACAAGGAAGCCGCCTCGGGCCTCGACGACAAGCAGAAAGAGACCGTGAAGGCTGCCTTCGAGAAGGTCATCGACAAGGTGAAGTTCAATGTGGAGTTCAGCAATGAAGGCGCCGAAGCCGCACCCGTGGAGGTCACCCAAAACGAGTGGATGCGCCGTATGAAGGAGATGGAGCAGATGGGCGGCGGTCCCATGTCGTTCTACGGCTCGATGCCCGACAGCTACACGCTGATGCTCAACACCAACAGTCCCATCATCACCGGCATTTTGGACAAGGACGAAGCCGCACAGGAAGCCACGATTCGGCAGATTTACGACCTTGCTTTGCTCTCCAAGAACTTGCTTAAGGGCAAGGATTTGAGCGAGTTTGTGAAACGCAATTTGGAGAAACTATAATCCAAAGAGAACTTGCGAATAAACTATGACCGCTTTAACGATTGTTGAAGCGGTCATGGTTTTTTAGGCAAAAAATCCTGCAATGACATGAAGTTATTCAGTGAAGTGGGCATTATCAAATTATTCTATAGAACACAC
>LPNG01000120.1 GCA_001543395.1 Candidatus Alcium sp. F082
AGCCCGTGGAATATCTGCAGGCTGTCCGCATCGTACACGATGTCCACACGCTTGCCGATGTATTCCTTTGGCACGCTGTAGTGGTGCTTGTTCAGCATCACGTAGCTGTTCTTCATGACCGTGACGGTCTTCCGTGCCTTCATCTGGAAACGGACTGCGGGAAGCGGCTGGAGATATTCCTTCTCCACCTCCTCGAAAAGCTCACGGCGTGACTCTTTCCTTCCGCTCATCCTGCGGTCATTGAAGGCATCCAAGGAATGGCGTATGGCGGCATTCAGAGACGCAAGGTCATGGAATACCAGCCCCTCGATGTCGGCATAGACAGAGCGGTACATCAGTTTTACCGCATTCTCCACAAGTGCCTTGTCCTTCGGATGGCGTGCCCTCGCCGGGAAGACTGCCATGTCGTAGAACTCGGCCATTGCTGCAAAGTCCTCATTGATGACGGGCTCGTTGCGGTCACTTCGCGTGACTGCCGCCTTCAGGTTGTCCGGCACGATGGCCATCGGTGCACCGCCGAAGAAGCGGAGGGCATTCTCGCAGGCCACGATGAGGTCCTCCTTCTTCTGAGACCAGACAGCCTCACAATAGGTGTAGTGGCTGCACGGAAGGATGGCTACGAACACCTCCACAAAACGCACCTCGCCAGTCTCCGCATCCACAATCTCCAGTTTGTCACCCGCGTAGTCTATGTACATCTGGTCTCCGGCAAGGTGCTCCACATGGCCGACGACCCGCACGTGGTACTTCTGACGCCGGACGGCACGCTTGAAGGTAGAGTACTTGTAGCCATCCGGATGCTCCCTGAGATATTCCTCATGGAGCGACTTGACCGTCACACCTTTGCGGCTGAGCCGCTTCACGTAGTCGGGAATCAGAGCCTCCAGCTCATCCATGCGAGCAGATGGCTTGCGGCTGCGATTCTGGTTGTCAAGGAACATCTCCTGGAGCTTTTCCTCAGACATAGTCATCAACTGGTCCAGCATCAGACCACTCTCCTGATACCTGCGCACATACTTGCGCACGGTGTTACGCGAGATATGAAAAGCACTTGAAATGCTTTTTATACTCATTCCAATAGCGTAACATCGCAATAAATTTCTTAACTTTGTCATTGAAATCTGTAGTTTAATGTTTATCCGCCAGTCAGGACGGTAACACAAAACTACAAAAAAGCCCCTGAATGGCAATCGCATTCAGGGGTCAATCTTATTTTGCCGCAGAGGGTCATTCATATTTTGCCCGTGAGGGTCAACGTCGCTTGCCCTCGGGGGTCAAATGCGCTCGGCTTTTCCAGC
>LPNG01000013.1 GCA_001543395.1 Candidatus Alcium sp. F082
TTCATGTACTTCAGTCGATCTTCGAATGTGTGTTTGTTCCTCTTTTGTGACATAATAAAACCCCGAAAGTTTTTTGTCCAACTTTCGGGGTTCATGTCAAAAGTCCTCTTTTTTTTGTTTATTTTCAACCTCCCCTATTCCTATTTTTTGTATTTTTGCAGTTTAATCCAAACTGCGCCCAAATGTACGCCTACATCACTGGTAAAATAGCCGAAAAGTCGCCTACCTACGTCGTTCTCGACAACCAGGGCATCGGCTATCTCATCAATATCACGCTCAACACCTTCACCGCCATCGGCGAGAAGGAAGAAGTGCGCCTCTTCACGCACGAGCAAATCCTTGAGGACGCCCACAACCTCTTCGGCTTCTATTCCGCCAAGGAACGTGACCTCTTCGAGTTGCTCATCTCTGTGTCGGGCGTAGGCTGCAACACGGCCAGACTCATTCTCAGCTCGCTGACCGTCAACGAATTGTCCAATGCCATCGCCAACGACGACGTGAAGACCATCCAAGCCGTGAAAGGCATCGGCGCAAAGACCGCCCAGCGCATCGTCATCGACCTGAAAGACAAACTGAAGAAAAACGACTTCCCGACGGAAATTTTCGCCACGCCAGACAATACAATCAAAACTGAAGCGTTATCAGCATTGACGATATTGGGCTTCGGCAAAGCCGCCGTCGACAAGGCATTGGACAAACTCCTCAAACAGATGCCCGACGCCAACGTTGAGACCCTGATTAAAGAAGCACTTAAAGTATTGTAATTCAAACATATATTTGAAACACACAATGAAACGACATATCCTCCTCTCACTGCCCCTGTTGTTGTTCGCCTTCCTCTTCACACGAACGGCAGCAGCGGACACCTTTGATTTTTTCTACCCCAACCCCTATACCGTAGAGCCCGACACGACAAAAGTCATCTACCCCATCCCCGTCAACACCGGCAATCCCATCGAGGACCTCAACAACAAGTCGCCCCTCTACCTCAGCGACCCCGACAACTATAACACCGAAATCATCTACGACCCCGTCACAGGACAATATACCTTCAAGCGCCGTATCGGCGACTTTTATTACGACACACCCACCACGCTCTCACAGAGCGAATACTTCGATTACCAAAACCGCAAAGGCATCCAGGAATACTGGAAGGAACGCCGCAGCCAGAACTCACGTTCGACCACCAACGGCAGCTCCATCATCCCACCCATGTTTATCGGCGGCAAGGCCTTCGAGACCATCTTCGGCAGCAACACCATCGACATCCGTCCCCAAGGCTCGGTCGACCTCACCTTCGGCATCAAGCACAGCTTCCGCGACGACCCCTCGCTGAGCGAACGCCGCAAACGCCACACCGACTTCGACTTTGACCAAGACATCCAACTCAACGTGTTGGCCAAGATCGGCGACAAGATCAACTTCAACATCAACAAGAACACAAAGGCGACGTTCAACTACCAAGACAAACTCGCCCTGAAATACCAAGGCAAGGAAGACGAGATCATCCAACTGTTGGAAGCCGGTAACGTCAGCTTCCCGCTCAACAGCACGCTCATCACGGGCACACAACAACTGTTCGGTGTGAAGAGCAAACTGAAATTCGGCAACACCACCATCTCGTCCATCGTCTCCTATCAGGAGAGCGAATCGCAAAACATCACCGTGCAAGGCGGCGCCCAGACCAACCAATTCGAGCTCAGCTGCCTCGACTACGAAGAAAACCGACACTTCTTCCTCAGCCAGTATTTCAGAGAACAATATGAGACGGCCCTCTCCACCCTGCCTACCGTCACTTCAAGTATCAACATCACCAAGATCGAGGTGTGGATCACCAACACCAACACCTCCACGCAGAACACGCGTAACATCCTTGCCTTGAACGACTTGGGCGAAGGCAAGAGCAACTGGATCTACAACCCGGAGCTCAGCCCGACCAGCAGCACGGTGTATCCGCGCAATGCCGCCAACAACATGCTCACCCGCATGGATACGACACAGATCCGCAGCATCAGCACGGTGACCAACTACATGACCAACGACCCCTTGCGCATCGGAAGGAACGGCTACATGACCTCGGGACGCGATTTCGAGAAGGTGGAGAACGCCCGTAAGCTGAGCAACACAGAATACACCCTGAACTCGAAGCTGGGTTTCATCTCGTTGAATGTCACCCTTAACGCCAACCAAACCCTTGCCGTAGCCTACCAATACACCATCGTAGGCTCCGATGCAGTGTATCAAGTGGGTGAATTCTCCGACCAAGGCATCAACACGCCTAAGGTGTTGGTGGCCAAGTTACTGAAAGGCACCACGGTGAACACCAAGATGCCCATTTGGAACCTGATGATGAAGAACGTCTACAACATCAGGGCCTTCCAAATCGGGTCGTCCGACTTCATGCTGAACATCTTCTACAACGGCAACTCCAACGGTACGCCTTACGGCTACTTCACCGAAGGCTCAGTGAAAGGTATCTCCATGCTGCACCTGATGGGTTTGGATAACCTAACCACGCAAAACAACCCCATCGCTGGTGGTGATGGCGTGTTCGACTTCCTCGACCAAGCTGCGACCCAAGGCGGTACCATCAACTCATCCAACGGCCGCATCTTCTTCCCCGTGTTGGAGCCCTTCGGCAAACACATCCACAACAAGGTCTTCCCCGACGAGCCCGAACTCGCCAACAAATACGCCTTCGACTCGTTGTACACGATGACGAAGACCTCGGCAGAGCAATACTCCGAGAAAAACAAATTCAGCCTGAAAGGCTTCTACTCCTCGCAATCGGGCAGTGAGATCAGCCTCAACGCCATGAATGTGGCACCCGGCTCGGTAACGGTCACCGCAGGCGGTATGCAACTCGTTGAGAACGTCGACTACACCGTCGACTACACCTTGGGTCGTGTGACCATCCTCAACGAAGGCATCCTCAACTCGGGCACACCCATCAACATCGCCTTGGAGTCGAACACGGGCTTCAGTGCCATCAAGAAGACCTTCTTGGGCACGCGCATCGAACATGAGTTCTCGCAAGACTTCCGTGCCGGTGGTACCATCCTCTATCTCGGCGAGAAGTCGTACACCCAGAAGATCAACTACGGCGAGGAAGCCATCGCCAACACCATCTATGGCGCCGACCTCAGCTACCATACCGATGCACGCTGGCTGACCACGTTCATCAACGCCCTGCCCGGCATCAGCACCAAAGCGCCGTCGCGCATCAACATCGACGGTGAGTTCGCCCGTTTCATCCCCGGCCTGACCAGGTCGGCCAGCGAACCCGGCACTTCCTACATCGACGACTTCGAAGGCGCCAAGTCGACCATCGACCTGCGCTTGCCCTCGTTGTGGTATATGGCTAGCACGCCGCAAAACCAGACCGACCTCTTCCCAGAGGCAGCGTCCAACACCGGTCTCAACTACGGTAAGAACCGCGCCAAACTGGCCTGGTATGTCATCGACAACTCGGTCTTCTACGACCGCAACTCCAACTACCGCCCCGTCAACGTGGACAACGAGGAACTCTCGAAACACACGGTACGTCAGATCCTCGAAACCGAACTCTTCCCTGCCAGAGACATCGCCGCTGGCACGCAGACCAACATCTCCGCCTTGAACCTGGCCTACTATCCTGAAGAACGTGGTCCCTACAACTACGACGTAAACCCGACGCCTTATTCAGCAGGTATCAACGAAGAGGGCAAACTCAACGACCCGAAGAGCCGTTGGGCCGGCATCATGCGCCGCATGGAGTCGATTGACTTCGAAGCCACCAACATCGAATACATCGAGTTCTGGCTGATGGATCCCTTCGCACAAGAAGACTTCGCCAACAACCCTGGTAAGCTGTACATCAACTTGGGTGACATCTCGGAAGACATCCTCCGCGACGGCCGCAAGTTCTACGAAAACGGCCTGCCCACCTCCGACAGGGTTGAAAACGTCGACACCACCATCTGGGGCCGCGTGCCTACCATGCAGGACCTCGTCGGCACGTTCAACAACTCATCGGAAGCCCGCCAGTATCAAGACGTGGGTTACGACGGTCTGCGCGACGCGGACGAACGCACCTTCTTCGAGAACACCTACCTCAACGCCATCAGAAACCGTTTCGGTGAGAACTCGGCCGCTTATGTCAACGCCTACGATGACCCGGCGGGCGACAACTACCACTACTTCCGCTCCAGAGATTGGGATACCCCCGAAGACGAAGAGCACAGAAGCATCCTGGCCCGTTATAAGCACTTCAACGGCCCTGACGGCAACTCACCTGCCGACATCCAACAGACCGACGGCTACCAAAACAGCAACTCCACCCTGCCCAACGCCGAAGACATCAACGGCGACAACACCTTGAGTGAGTCGGAGCGCTACTACCAATATGTCATCGAATTCGACCCGGCCAAGATGGTCGTCGGTCAAAACCACATCGCCGACATCTTCCATTCTACGCCCACCCTGCCCAACGGCACCGTGGGCAGCTGCACCTGGTATCAGTTCCGCATCCCTGTGAGACAACCCGACAAGGTCATCGGCCACATCGACGACTTCTCGTCCATCCGTTTCATGAGAATGTTCCTGACCGACTTTGAGAAACCCGTCGTGCTGCGTTTCGCCACCCTCGACCTCGTGAAAGGCGAATGGCGCACCTACTCGCAGAGCATCCAAGCCCCTGGCGAATATGAGCCCAACGACATCAACAACAATACGACCTTCGACATTTCGGCCGTCAGCGTCGACGAGAACAGCCGCCGCGACCCGGTGCCTTACGTCATTCCGCCCGGCATCCAACAGGAACGTGTGATCGGCATGACGCAGACCACCCGTATCAACGAGCAGTCACTGCAAATGACCGTCCAGAACCTCGTCGACGGCGATGGTAGGGCCATCTACAAAGCCACCGACTTCGACCTGCGGCAATACAAATACCTGAAGATGTTCGTCCACGCCGAAGCCGCCCACGACGACGAGCCTCTCGACGACCAAGACCTGACCGTGTTCATGCGTATCGGTACCGACTTCACCGAGAACTACTACGAATACGAAGTGCCCGTGAAGGTGACGGCATGGGGAACGGCCTACACGCAAAAAGAAGCCATCTGGCCTGAAATCAACAACATTGACATCCGACTGGAAGACCTCGTTGAAGTGAAACAACGACGCAACGAGGCCATGAACCAGCCCAACAGCAACGTCAGGCTCAACTATATCTACTCCGAAAAAGTCAAGAAGGGTACCATCGACAACCGGGACTACTACCACACCATCAAGGTGATCGGTAACCCGAGCATCAGCGACGTGGAGGCCATGATGATTGGTATCCGCAACCCGAAACGACAGAACCTGGCCGACACCGACGACGGACTGCCAAAGAGCGCCGTCGTGTGGATCAACGAGCTGCGTCTTACCGACTTGAGCAGCAACGGTGGTCTGGCTGCTACGGGCCGACTGGAAGCCACATTGGCTGACCTGGGCCGTATGAGCGTGAGCGGTTCCTACAGCTCCGCTGGATTCGGTGCCTTGGACAGCGACATTACCAGCAACACCTTCGAGGCCCATTCCGCCTTCAACGTCAGCACCGACCTCGAATTGGGCAAGTTCTTCGAGAACACCGGCCTCAAGATCCCGATGCACCTCGACTACAGCGAGAACAAGATCACGCCGCTCTATAACCCCTACGACCCCGACATCAAGCTGAAAGATGCCTTGGCCGCCATGAATAGCGACGAGGAGCGCGAAGCCTTCACCTCCACCATCCACGACTTCACCCGACAGAAGAACATCAACTTCATGAACGTCAGGAAAGAGCGCGTCACGAAGAAGAAAAACAAAGGCGATGAAGGCGAGAAACAGGAAGGCGGCAGACGTGACCCCAACAGGGCGCTCGGTCGTGGCAACAACGTGCCTAAGGTACACATCTACGACATCGAGAACTTCAACCTCTCCTTCTCCTACAACGAGACCTTCCAGGAGAACACCGACATCAAATACTACATGTTGAAGACCTACCGCGGTGGCTTGGGCTACAACTACGCCGGCAACCCGAAGCCTGTCGAGCCGTTCGCCAAGGCCAAATGGGCATCGAAACCCGCCTTGCAGATCATCAAGGACATCAACTTCTACTATCTGCCCAAGAGCATCGTCTTCAACACCGAGATGTACCGCAACTTCTCGCAACGCGAGATGCGTAACAAGAGCGGCGGTGAGATCATCATCAGCCCGACCTTCTCGAGACAATGGGACTGGAGCCGTAACTACCAGCTGCGTTACGACCTCACCAAGTCGCTGACTTTCGACTACTCGGCTCAAGCACAGGCCTACATCTACGAGCCCGCTGGCTACGTCGACAAGAACACCGACCCCGAGACTTGGCAGAAAAACCAAGACACCATCAGGAACGAACTCAAGCATCTTGGATCGATGTCAAGATTCCAACAGAACTTCAACGCCAGCTACACGCTGCCTATCAACAAGATCCCGATCTTCAACTGGATCAATGCCAGCGCCAACTACCAAGGCACCTACAACTGGGTAGCTTCCGCACAGTCCATCCAGCCCCGCTTGGGTAACGAGATTGAAAACTCCAACAACATCCAAGGCAACGCCACACTTGACTTCACGAAGTTGTACAACAAAGTGCCGTACCTGAAGCAGATCAACACGCCGCAACGGCGCAATAACAACGCCAATAACAAGGGCGGCAAGAACAACAAGGGCAAGGACGGCGAAGGCGACCAGCCTGCCGACTCCACCAAGTCGAAAGAGAAGGTGAACTACGGCAAGATCGTCCTCGACAACGCCCTGCGCATCGCCACCCTCGTCAAAAAAGTGTCGGGCACCTACGCCCTCACCAACGGACAGGTGCTGCCTGGCTTCATGCCCAAGGCGCAGTATTTCGGCATGAACAGCGATGGATGGACACCAGGCCTAGGATTCGTGCTCGGTAGCACCTTCGGCCCCGACGACAACGTCTTCGAAAAAGCCGTGGCCCACAGCCTCAACGTGGAAGACGTGAAGCGTTGGCTCACCACCGACTCCATCCTCAGCCAGCCTTACACCCGACGCATGACCGAGGCCATCAACTACCGCGTCAACACGGAGCCGTTGCAAGGCCTTAAGATCGACTTCACCGGAAACCGCAACTATGCGGAGAACAAGCAGCATTACTTCCGTTACAACGAGTCGCTGAACGATTTCGAGGTGTTCACGCCCACCAACAGCGGTAACTTCACCATGAGTTACTTTATGGGTGCCACCTCGTTTGTCAAGACCGACTCCATCAACTCGAAGCTGTTCGACAACCTGCTGAGCAACCGTAAGATCATCGCCGAACGCATAGCGCGCAACAACCCGCAGTGGATCGACCAAGTCAACGAATACACCTTCGATAGTATCGCGGGCGATTACTTCCCCAAGGGCTACGGCTCGGGGTCGATGGATGTGTTGCTCTACTCCTTCATCGCAGCCTACACGGGACAAGACGCCAGCAAGATGTCGCTCAACCCGTTCCCACGCTTCCCCTTGCCCAACTGGACCTTGACCTACAACGGTCTGGCCAACATCCCGGCCATATCCAACATCTTCAAAACCGTGAGCATCACGCACAGCTACAAGTCGAACTATGCCATCAATGCTTGGGCAAGCAACGTCTACTACGACGAGAACAACACCATCCAGACCTTCGAGAACTCCGACCTCATCGTCCCGAAGTATGACATGGCACAAATCGTCCTCTCCGAGCAATATGCACCACTGATCGGTATCGACTTAGGCTTGCAGAACTCGATGACGGCTAACCTGCAGTACAGGAAGTCGAGGACCCTGACCTTGAGCTTCGCCAACAACCAGCTCACCGAAGTCAACGGCTTTGAGATCGTTGTCGGTGCCGGCTACCGCATCAAGAACGTGAGCTTCGCCATCACGCCCATCGGAGGCGGCAAGCCGTCGACCATCAAGAACGACCTCGTGCTCAAACTCGACATCGGCTACAAGAACGACATCACTGTGTTGCGCCGTATCGACGAAAACAACAACCAGGTGTCGGCTGGTCAGGACAAGATCAACATCTACGTCACCGCCGACTACACCTTCAGCCAGCGCTTGAGCGGACAGGCCTTCTTCAAGCGCGACGTGGCCATCCCCAAGGTAGCCAATACCTTCAGGAACTCCACCACCTTCGCGGGCATCACATTGAGATTCAGCCTGGCGCAATAAAATTTTCACAAAAGTGCGGAGGGAGTAACTAAAATATGTAATTTCGCAGCCCAAACAGACAACTTTAAACCAAACAATAAAATGAACATTCCAGCAAATCTGAAGTACACGAACGACGACGAATGGATCCGCCTCGAAGGCGAGACCGCTTATGTCGGCATTACCGATTACGCACAACACGAACTTGGCGACATCACTTTCGTTGATGTTGACCCTGACCTCGTGGGCGAGACCCTCGAAGCACAAGAAGAATTCGGTGCCATCGAGGCCGTGAAGACCACCGCCGAGCTCCTCATGCCCGTGGCTGGTGAAGTCCTCGAAGTCAACGAAGCCCTCGCTGACGAAGAGAACGCCAAACTCGTCAACACCGACCCCTACGGCGAAGCTTGGATCATCAAGATCAAAGTGAACGACGTTGCCGAACTCGACAACCTCCTCGACGCCGCTGCTTACGAAGCCAAGATCGGTTAATAAACCTAAGCCCATGTCATTGACTCCGTCGAATGCGGAGCATTTCCGAGCCTTTTGAAGGCATAGATACACTCACCTAAAGGTTCGGTATGACATGCCTTCAAAAGGCGAAGCGAATCTATGGGCTTGGATAGACTGACCAAAAATAGCATCCCGGGAATCCTGTGCGGAATCATCATCCTGATTCTGACCGGACTTCCGGGTTCTTGTTTTCCGCACGTCAAGCCCGCCATCGGACTCGACAAGATGGCGCATGGGCTGATGTATGCCGTCTTCGCCTTCTCATGTCTGTGGGGTTACCGCGAACAGCTTGTCGCCAACGGACCCGCTTACCGCAAAAAAGCCATTCTTATCGCTATCGCTATCGGCATCGCCTATGGCGGACTGACCGAGATCATACAAGCCACATTGGTGCCGAGCCGCACCGGCGACTGGTTCGATTTCGTCGCCGACATCGTGGGAACCTGTCTCGGGACCTATATTTTTCATCTTTTTTTTCATCGAAAAAAATAAAATTCATTTCAGTTGCGTTTTATAAGCAAATAATTACTACTTTCGCATCGTCAATTGGAAAGTAGAATTTAAAAACATACAACCATGGAAGAGAAAAAATCACCTAAGGCTAATCTTGAGAACAAGAAATTGATGTTCATGCAAATAGGTATGATTATCAGCTTGCTCATTGCCTGGTTGGCCTTCGAGCACAAGAGCTACGACAAGCGCGAGATTGACCCCAGCCTGCTTAACCGTGAGGTTACGATCGATGAGGAAATGGTGGAAATCACCAAGCAAGACGAGCAAAAGCCGCAGCCCGTGGAAGTGCCCAAGCAGACCACTCAGCTGGAAATCGTGCAAGACGACGTCGAAGTTGAAGACATCGAGATCAACGCTGACGTGCAACAGGACGAAGTCATTGAAGAGTACGTAGCCCCTGAAGTCGTGGAAGAGGAAGTCGTGGAACAGGAGATCTTCAAGATCGTGGAAGAAATGCCTGCCTTCCCTGGCGGTGAAGCCAAACTGATGGAGTACGTGGCCAAGAACGTCAAGTATCCTCAGATTGCCCGTGAGACCGGTGTCCAAGGCCGTGTGTACGTCAACTTCGTTGTCGAGCCCGACGGTTCCGTTTCCAACGTCTCCGTGCTACGTGGCATCGGCGGCGGCTGCGACGAGGAAGCTATCCGCGTCGTGAAGAGCATGCCGAAGTGGAAACCTGGCAAACAGCGTGGTAAGGCCGTGCGTGTGTCTTACATGCTGCCCGTCAACTTCAAGCTGCAGTAAGCAGTTTAAGCAATGTGAAACAAAAAGCCAGCGCGATGCTGGCTTTTTTTGTTTTATGCAAGGCGCTTAGAGGAGATTCCCTTCGGGAATGGAGTTGAAACGTAGAGAATAAAGCGGCGGCTTGTGAAGCATACGAATCGTAAACGTTACATACCGCCGCTGGCTACATAACGACACACTCCATTCCCCGCAGGGGAATCTCATTATTGATGAAAATGATTATACGCAATCTCCGCCTTGGCAGGACCAACGATTTCGGTGAGTCGTTCCAATGACGCTTCCTTGATGCCTTTTACCGATTTCAGCTCCAAAAGAAGCTTCTCAGCCGTTTTCTTCCCCACCCCCTTGATGTCGGCCAACTCAGAGTGCATAAAGCCCTTCTCGAACTTCTTACGATGGAAGGTGATGGCAAAACGATGCACCTCGTCCTGGATATGCGCCAGCAAACGAAACACCTCCGAGTTGGGCTTCAAACCCACCACACGAGGCGGGAAGCCGAACAACAACTCATTGGTGCGGTGACGGTCGTCCTTGGCCAAACCCGCAATGGGAATGTCGACATGAAGCTCGTCTTCTATGACCTGACGCACCACCTCCATCTGTCCCTTGCCACCGTCGGTAATGATGAGGTCGGGCAAAGTCTTGCCCTCCTCGATGAGACGTGAATAACGCCTCCTGACCACCTCTTTCATCGAAGCATAATCGTCGGGGCCTTCCACCGTCTTGATGTTGAAATGACGATACCCCGCCTTGTTGGGCTTGCCGTTCACAAACTGCACCATGCCGGCCACAGCATAGTCGCCCTGGAAGTTGGAGTTGTCGAAACACTCGATGACATCAGGCGTTTTCTCCATTTGCAAGGCTTCCTTAAGGCTGTTGAGCACTCGTTTCTGGTGACGCTCGGGGTCGACAAGGGTGCGCTGCTTCTCAAGGTCGATCTTATACTGCATGGCATTGCGGCGCGAGAGCTCAAGCAACTTCAGCTTGTCGCCGCGCTGCGGGATGGTCACCTGCACGTCGTCGAAAGCGAAATCCAATTTCATCGGAAGGATGATTTCGGGGGCATGCTCTCCAAACTGCTGCCGCAACTCGGTGACGGCCAGCAGCAAGAGTTCCTCTGCGGTCTCCTCCAAGCGACGTTTCATCTCGAAGGAATGGCTCTGCACCACCGCGCCGTCTTTGACCTTCATATAATTCACATAGAACGTCTCTTCCTCGTCGACATAGGAGAACACCTCCACGTCGTGAATCGTCGCGCTGACCACGGTGGAACGGCTACGGTATTCCTCCAAGAGGTCATATTTTTCTTTGATGAGTTGCGCTTCCTCAAACTCCATGCGCGAGGCATGGTCCATCATCGCTGATTTAAGCCCACGTAGCACCCAACCCAAGTTGCCCTTGATGACCTCGCGAATCTCGGCAATCATGACGTTGTAGTCCTCTTTGGAGATCAGGCCTTCGCAGGGACCGTTGCATTTGTGGATATGGTAGTCGAGGCAGACCTTATACTTGCCTTTTTCGACACCCGCTTCCGTCAGCGGTGTGCGACAGGAACGCACCTTGTAGACCTGGCTGAGCAAGTCGAGCAGGATATGGGCCGTGCGCACCGAGGGATAAGGGCCGAAGTATTCCGAGCCGTCGTTCACCTTGCGACGCGTGAGGAAGACACGAGGGAAGGCCTCCTTCTTGATGCAGATCCAAGGATAGGTCTTGTCGTCCTTGAGCATGATGTTGTAGCGCGGCTTGTACTGCTTGATCATCGTATTCTCAAGCAACAGCGCCTCCGACTCCGAATCGACGATGCTGTATTCGAGGTCGGCAATCTTGCTCACGAGGACGCGCGTCTTGCCCGTCTGTTCCTTGTTGAAATAGCTACTGACGCGGCGCTTCAGGTTCTTGGCCTTGCCCACATAGATGAGGGTGCCGCTTTTGTCGAAATAGCGGTACACGCCGGGCTTGTTGGGCAGCGCGGCGAGCTTTTGTTTCACTATTTCGGGCAATTCTATCATAGGTAATTCTCTCACAAAACTTGCAAAACCTACAAAACTATTTCTCAGTTGGGGAAAGCGGCCAACCGGCCCGCTTTCCGGCGGCAACCCAGTTGGGTGCCGCCACACGCTTTTCTTTGGACTTTACTATTGTTTTGACAGTTTTGTCGGTTTTGTGATAAATATACTATTCTTGTTTCTTTCTCATGTGATCCCAGCCTTGGGCTTTGATAGGGATGACATGGTTGTCGGGGGTGATCATCTCGGCCACGCCTTTGTCGTCGGTCATATAGCCAATCACCGTCACGTCGGCCGACAGGGTCTGTATCTTCTCGTAGTCCTTCTGGTCGATGGTGAAGAGCAATTCATAGTCCTCTCCCCCACTCAAAGCCGCCACCGAAGGCACGATTTGGAACTCCTTGGCCATCTTGTCGGTGGTCGGGTCGATCGGGATTTTGTTCTCATAAAGTTGGCAACCCACGCCGCTCTCCTTGCAGAGGTGTAGTATCTCGGATGCGAGACCATCAGAGATGTCGATCATCGAGGTAGGCTTGATGCCCAAGGTCTTCAGCTGTTCCACGACATCCTTGCGGGCCTCGGGCTTCAGCTGGCGCTCCAGCACATACTCCATGCCTTTCAGCTGGGGTTGCATGTTGGGGTTGGAGAGGAACTCCACTTTCTCACGCTCGAGGATGAGCAGGCCGATGTAAGCGCCACCCAAGTCGCCACTCACACAGAGCAGGTCGTTCTTCTTGGCGCCGCTGCGGTAGACGATGTCCTCGTCCTTGGCCATTCCGATGACCGTGATGGAGATGACGAGGCCCGTCTTGCTGCTGGTCGTGTCGCCACCCACCATGTCGACATGGTAGCGCTCGCATGCGAGACGTATGCCGGCATACAACTCATCCAACGCTTCTGCCGTATAGCGGCTCGACACGCCCAAGCCGACCACAATCTGTGTGGGGGTGCCGTTCATGGCATAGATGTCGGAGAAATTGCTGACAGCCGCCTTATAGCCAAGGTGCTTCAAGGGGCAATAGGTCATGTCGAAGTGGATGCCTTCGATGAGCATGTCGACCGAGACGAGCGTGCGATACCCTTCGTGGTTGATGACAGCGGCATCGTCGCCGACGCCTTTCAACGATGAGGCATTGCGTAAGGGGAAGTCCTGCGTCAGTTGGTCGATGAGGCCGAATTCGCCGAGCTCGTCCAGTTCGGTCAGGGGCTTGGAGGTATTATCTTGTTCCATAACAATCGTTTTATTGGCTGCAAAGGTAATCTTTTTTCCTTATTTTTCGGGCAACGCCTTTGACTATCTGAAAAACCCATTATCTTTGCCAAAAAAATATTCAACAATGAAACACAAATTACTATTATTGTTCTCTTTTCTGCTTATTTGCGGAATTGCACAGGCTACACCGCAAGCAAGGGATATATTGTATTGGAATGGTAACGAGTATCATACGATACCCCTTAAACAAATCGAAAAGCATTTCAGCAAAGAGGAAGTGAACAACTTGAAAGAATTGGAGGGAGTCATGACAACGACTGCCAACTATCGTGGCTATCGGTTTGTCTTTGAAATCGACAATGATTCTTTGTATTTAAAATCCATTGTAAACGATAATGATGAAAACATCATGGAATCCGTTTTAGGATCACAAAAGCGAAGAATGATAGATAGTTTCTCTGACACTTTGTTTTTGGGATACGGTGAAGCCATGTACGAGCCTGCCTTTTGGACCATGGTTTATGAAAGTGAAATCACAGTTGTTTTCAAAAACGGCGTGGTTCAATGGTTGAAGGACAACAAAAACAAAAGCGTAAGTTCTCCCTATTATCCACCAGACATACCATTTTTTAAACTGCTATATTCTAATATACATTGGGACAGTTTGGATATTAAAATATTACACAAAAAACCATCAGTTGTTCTTAATATAGAAATCGACAGCATTGAGAAGATAACTATCACAAGGTCGTCTGGCTATAAAGAGTTTGATGATGAAGCCTATAGGGTTTGCAAATCCATCCCTTCATCTGTCTCTTTTGTCAAAGGGAAGTATATTCAACACAGTTACCATCAGGCCATTTTCTTTGATATAGAAAAAGCACAAAAACTAGGTGTAAAAATTGAATCAAATCTACTCGAATCCTATCAGGATAATGACAATTCGGAAGACCAACTCTTACGGATGCTTGAAGAATGCATAATAAAAAGCAAAAAAGAATATGAAAGTTGGGAAAGTTCAGGCATAAACATGCCTCAACTTTGGCATCCGCTAGTATTATGTTGCGATGGCCTTCCAAATAATCCCACAAAGCAAAACAAGTCTTTTTATGAGAACATAGGCCTTAATACCATCTCTTGGTACAATCATAAGAAGTTTAAGAAGGATCTAAAAAAAGGACTAAATGTAATAGAGGTTCATTATTATTTAAAAGGAAACACCTTTGAAGTGTATGTGAAATTCTTGACAGCCACCGATGAAGGCAACGAAATAACACTTGCTTACTGGTTTGAAGACACCAACAAATATGTCTACGAATATTCTTGCGAGACTGGCGAGTGGAAGTTTGTAAAAGAAGAATAAAATGAATAAAGGCGATGCTTTGTTCGAAGCTTCGCCTTTATCATCGTGGTCCCACTAGGGCTTGAACCTAGGACCTACTGATTATGAGTCAGTTGCTCTAACCAACTGCGCTATGGGACCGCAAAACAGCGAGTAAAACCGCATATTTCGGCGTTTTTTCTTGCTTTTTGCGCTGCAAATTTACAATTTTGCATTGAAATAGACTGAAATTTTTCTCAAAAATGAGCACGAAAATCAAGAACATCATCTTCGACCTCGGCGGCGTGGTCCTCGACATCGACGAAAGTATCGTCTACAAAGAACTCGAAAAAATGGGCATCAGCACTACGGAACTAGCTCATTCAAAGGAGTTTATTGACCTGATGAGCAAATTCGACACGGGTATATACACCGCCCCCACCTTCCGCAAAAAGACCAAGGCCCTCCTCGGACAGGAGAAAATGACCGACCAAAAGTTTGACTCGCTTTGGAACGCCATGCTCTTGGACATCCCCCGCGAACGCATTGCTGCATTGGAACAGATTCGCAAACACTACAAAATCTTCTTGATGAGCAACTCCAACGAGATCCATTACGACCTTTACGTGAGGGATTTGCAGCTGCGCTTCGGTTATCATGAATTCGACGAACTGTTCAACAAATCCTATTTCTCTTTTGCCGAGCACCTGGAGAAACCCGACCCGCGCTTTTTCGAACTGATTCTTGACCACGAGCACCTGTTGCCCGAAGAGACCTTATTTATCGACGACACGGCGGTCAATATCAAAGTCGCGCAGTCGTTGGGCATCCGCACTTATCATATCGGACGCGATGAGTTGGTGAGGAATTTGTTTGAGAACGGAATTCTTAAGGATGGGGTGGTAGGATGAGATTCCCTGCGGGAATGGCAAATGATAAAAAAGTCAACTCGCGGCGGTTTAAACGTTCACAACCTGTAAACGTCACAAGCCGCCGCATGTAACTCTTGCTTAAACTCCATTCCCGAAGGGAATCTCATAATAGTTTTCGATCTCCTCCAAAATTCCAAATACCTCTTCAACTGAAAGCGTCTCCATCAACCGCATCTTGAACGGCTTGAAGTTGGGCAGGCCCTTGAAGTAGGCCGACCAATGCTTGCGGATTTCCAGCAAGGCGATATGCTCACCTTTCCACTCCACTGAACGTTGCAATTGGATCTTGCTCACGCGCAAGCGTTCCTGCACGTCGGGTAAGGGCAGCTCCTCCCCCGTCTCCAAATAATGTCTGATTTGATTGAAAATCCACGGATTGCCATAGGTGGCACGGCCGATCATCAGGCCATCCACCCCATAGGTGTCCTTGTAGTATTTGGCAGAGGGGCCATCCACCACGTCGCCGTTGCCGATGATGGGGATGTGCATGCGAGGGTTGTTCTTCACCGAGCCTATTAAGGTCCAGTCGGCGGGCTCGCTGTATTTGGTGGTGCGCAGGCGGCCGTGTATAGTCAAGGCGGCGATGCCCACGTCTTGCAGGCGTTCGGCGATGTCGACGATCTCGCGGTGAGCGTCGTCGTAGCCGAGACGTGTCTTCACCGTCACTGGTGTCTTCACTGCCTCCACCACAGCCTTGGTGATGGCCACCATCTTGGGAATGTCGTTCATGATGCCCGACCCGGCGCCTTTCGAGGCCACCTTCTTCACCGGACAGCCAAAGTTGATGTCGATGATATCGGGGTGGGCAGTCTCGGCATAACGTGCCGCCTCCACCATGGGTGCTACGGCGTTGCCAAAGATCTGGATGCCCACAGGACGCTCCATCTCCTCGAAGTCCAGCTTCTTGATGCTCTTCACCGAGTCGCGGATGAGGCCGTCGGCAGAGATGAACTCCGAGTAGACCACGTCGGCGCCGAAGAGCTTACAGACATAACGGAACGGCGGGTCCGACACGTCTTCCATCGGTGCGAGGAGCAGCGGATAATGATCAAATTCGAGATGGGCAAGTTTATACATTTTGGGGTATCGGCCCTTCGACAGGCTCAGGGACCTTAGCTTTTTCGTTGCAAAAATACAAAAAGTGTATCTTTGCAACAAATCTATGATTCAACGGAGTTAAAATCTATCGACCATGCATGACAATTTGTTTACCGAGAACCTGAAGCAGTCCACAGGGATGCGCATTTTCCTCTTCCTAATCATCTTCCTCATCGGCACCTTGATAGGCGCCGCGGTGTCGGCACTCTTCGTCTCTGGTGGCGACACGGGGATGAAGATCGGGCAAGGTGTCGCTTCTATCTTCATGTTTGTGGTGCCGCCCATCGTGTACTACTACATCACACGCAAGGAGAACCGGATGCAAGCCTTGGGACTCAGAAGGTTGTCTTCGCCGTGGTGGCTCATCATTGTCGCCTTGGCGCTGATGTTTGTCTCCATTCCCGTCACCACCACGCTGACCACATGGAACGAAAGCATGCATCTGGGTGGCGCCTTCTCGGGCATCGAGAAATGGATGAAAGAGCTTGAAGAGACCGCGCAGGCCCTTACGGATAAAATGACGAACGTTGATACCATTGGTGGCTTACTCCTCAACCTGTTAGTCATTGCCCTCATCCCTGCCGTCGGCGAGGAGATGACCTTCAGGGGCGTGATACAGCAGTCGCTGACGCGAAGGATGAACCCGCACATCGCCATCATCCTGTCGGCAGCCATCTTTTCCTTCTTCCACTTCCAGTTCTTCGGCTTCTTTCCGCGCCTGTTCTTAGGCATCCTGTTGGGCTACATGTTCTATATCACCAGCTCGCTCTGGACCAGCATTCTGATGCATTTCGTCAACAACGGTGCGGCCGTCACCCTCTATTACTTGGGTAACATCGGCGTCATTGAAGACGCGGAGCATTGGGGCGAGACGCAAAACGTATGGATCATCGTGGCCAGCGCCGTGATGACCTTGGGGCTCATCATCTGGAGTTGGCGTAAACGCAAATAAAAACGGGAAGAACCACCCTCCACGCTTACGCGTCATTCCGGACTTGATCCGGAATCTCCTACGCTCATGGAATACGTATTCCCGCTTAGGAGATGGCGGATCCTTGTCCGCCATGACGGTTAAGGCTCGGTATCGTCCTTCCCGTTTGAAGGGGTTACCCCCCTTATGTATAGTATTAATCCTCGTTACGCTTCTTAGCCACGAGATAGGCACCGCCCAAGCCAAGCAGCACGGCGATGCCGCTGCCAAGCGGAGCGTCTTGGTGACCTTCGGAGCCATGGCCAGGCAGACCAGGACCACCGCCACGGTTGCCTTGCTCTTCGGTAGGCTCGCCACCGCGTTGGAACAGACCGCCGCCTTGGGCAAACGACGTCATACCCAGTCCGAGGACAATTGCTGTAGTGATTATGAACTTCTTCATCGTATTGTTAGTTTTATCTATTTGTTCACTCTGTTTTTCGTATTTCACTTGTTGCACTATGGCTCATGGCCCATGACTTATGGCCTGCTTTTACGTTAGGGCAAGCCATTGGCCATAGGCAATAGGCTATCATCATCTGATGACCACCTTTTGAACTTTCACTTCATTGTCCTTAGCGAGGCGGACGACATAGAGGCCTTCGCTGATGCCTGAGAGGTCGCAGCTATTGCCTTTCAGCGTCATCTGGCGCACCAGGCGACCAGTGATGTCGACGAGGCTGAGCTCGGCGTTTTGCACATCCTCGTTGAAGTAGAGGTTGCTGCCCTTGACGAAGCAGAAGTTCTGCTGACCGTTCTCCTCGACGCCAGTCGTTGACCTGAAGACCAGCATGAAGCGGGCCTCGTTATCGTTCTTGTCGGCGGCGAACTGGTAATCGGGCTGCACGAGCAGGTCGATGTCGGCGCCGGTCTTGTTGTCGATGAGGTGGAGGTATTCCATATCAACGTTGATGTCAACGCTGAGGGTGTAGGTGCCATTGGCCATAGCCTTGAAGTTGACGGGCATGCTGTTGGCGCCGTTGCTGTTGACCACTGCATAGTCATCATCTTCCTGCGGGATATAGAGTTTGGTGTTGCTGTCGTTAAGCATGAACTTAGGTAGCGTGCTGCTCTCGTTGAAGCGCACGATGGCACGGTCGATGGTGTTGCCACGGTCTTGGAGCACGTTGAGGACGATCTGCTCCTTGCTGCCCGAGCCCGATTGCGTGAATTGGATCTGCTCGTTGTCGTTTTCAGCGATGACGAAGATGCCCTGCATGGCAGCGACGCCAGTGCCTGTGGCAGTGATGATCTCGGTGCCTGCCGTGTTCATAACATAAAACGGGCGGTCGAGGATGGCAGCCGTCGCGAAGGGGTTGCCCACGAGGTTCCAGCCTTCGAAGTCAAGTCCGCCGGTCTTACGCAGCGTCACCTTACCATCGCCGCTATAGGGCACGCCGGTGAAGCTGAGGGTGATATCGGTACCGTGGGCATAGAGGTAGCCCTTGCCCGACTCGAGGTTGAAAGGCGTGGTGCCGTAATTGCGCCATTCTAGTGCTTGAGCCTGATCAAAGTAGAACAGGTCGAAATCGCCGGAGGTCATGCCTTCAACTTGGGCAGGGTTGATGCCGTCAAACGGCGGGGCGATGAGGTAGTAGTTACCGTCGGTGGTGCCGTAGCCGGTGATGGGGAGGGTAAAGGTTTGAGGCTGGGGAGCGGGGCTGGTGAAGGAAATTTCAAACCAATCTGGATAAATACCATATTGCTGATTATCCACATATGATACTTCCGTTGCACAGTTGTAGTTAAGTTCTTCACCTATAGAATGATCATATAGCCTAAAAGTGATTAAATCGCCATCATCAGTACCTTTAATTGATAGCATATAGATTTGTTTGTTTTCATACTCAAAAGTAGGTAAAGCTGCGCCACGACATACTTCACCGCAAAATGCACCAATTTCAAGATTTGCATTATTTTGATATTCATTATCGATAACTATTACGCTATTGCACGTCATAGTGCCTGAGAAACCAGTAGCGGGAGTCCAGTGCAAAGACTGACCTTGAATTAAGTTAGCGATGGCTATGAATAAAGTTAAAACCCATGCTTTTTTCATTGTTTTAGTTTTTATTATTTGTATAAGACAATTTGATTGTTTACTATAATACTATTTCACAATAACTCTGCCGTGATAAACAGTTCCTGATTTGCAGATGATTGTAATGTTGTACAATCCAACAACAGGAATCCCACTCAATAAAGGATGTGACAGTCCAACATCATGACGAATCATATTACCCTGTGCATCAACAAAGATAACCTCCGAAATCACTTCATCATCAGGTATCATTACAGTAAAGGACTCATTTCTGTTGACAGGATTGGGGAATAACACAATTTGTGCAGTATTATTCTGGCTTGCGAATTCGACAGGATATGGTTGATTATATTCACCCACAATTCCGTTTTCTGTAAATGCTAATCGAGTGTCACTTTCCATGCTCAAAAAACTGTCATTAGTATTAATGCATTTAAATGAGATATCATCACCTTTCTGACCACTAATGGTCATCATTACATAATACCTATCCAATGATTCGATGTAGAAAGCTCTACCACTACCACGACATTCTCCATCAACAAAAGCACCTAACTCAATTTCATCAGTTCTTTGTTCCTCTCCGTTAATTTTGATAATTGCCATCAAACACATATTGTCAGCATATCCATGTACGTTGCTGTTCCAATGTTTCACTATACTTTCAGCGATTGGTGTAACTTGAGCCCTAGTATTTGAAAACACCAAAGTCTTATTGTTTGTCGAATTTGAATAATAAAGGTATCCATTACCAGGAGAAAGGGTAAAAGAAGAAGGCTGCCAACCTATCCCAGGAAAGTACTGTGCATAACCCTCCTGGCTTTTAAGGATATCATTAACTGAAGGGACAAAATCTCCAAGAGCAGAAGATATGATTTGGGTTTGATTAACCGGGTAACCAATCCAATTCCATTGGTATGAAAGAGTAATAGGATGGTCCTCAGGAGAGGCCAAAACTCCTGTCACTGATAAAGGGCATGAATTTGTCACATCAATTTTATACCCTTCTTCGTTTGTAATTGAAATGTTGCCCACCCATTGGTTCATAAAGGACATATACTGAGCATAGGATTCCTTGCTTTTAATCATAATGCCATTACTTCCAAGGCAATTCTCCAACTGTTCCAATCCATTATTACCATTCATTTCAATTGGTGTCGACCACCAAGTCCAACCTTCAGCCATCGCCGTCGTCTGCGTCATCGTTTGCTCGTTCGCAAACACCAACTCAACGGGGCTGTTCGGTGTGCCGTAGCCTTCTTCTTGGCCGGTCAATGTGGTGGTGCAGTTGGTATACTCCTGTGAACCATCATAGAACTTAAAGGTAAAAGCGTCGGGGTTGGTCTCGCCTTCGTTATAGAAAGCTTGGATCCAGAAATTGCCATCGGTGTGGATGGTGGCCAAGCCACGCAACTCGTCGCCCACAAAGGCGCCCAGCGTACCGGCTTCCTGGACCGTTTCGCCCAGTGTCACCTTTGCAACGATCGGTGTGTTACTGCTCTTAGCATGTGAATCAGGGGTACCCCAATTTTGTGCACTTGTCACTCCGCAGAGGAACAGTGCTGCAACCATTAGTAGTAGAATCTTTTTCATATTGTTTAGTTTATACTTTTATGCATATTAGACTGCAAAGATAAAACATAGTTAAATATCTTGCAAGAAATTTTCATAAAAAACCAGCCATTGGCCTTTTTTGAGGAGTTTTCTCCTTATTGTGGGGATGCTTGGTGCTCTCTCCCCTCTACTGCCCTATCAATAGCGTCTTTCTCTCACTGGCGGTGGAATGGTAAACGTAGCCCTTGCCAGGCACGAGGGTTGTAAGGCCACCGGTCCATTCACTACCATTGTAGGTGGCGGCGCCTTCCTGTCCGATGATTTGGTCGTTTAGGGCAGGCGTGAAACCGCCAAGAGCGGTGGCGATGTTGGCGGGTTGCATCCCCATATAGCCAAACCAATTATAGCCCTGCAAGATACTGATGGCGGCAGTGGTCACAGGCATACCCGTAAGGGTGAACGTGTCCGCCTCCTGGGTCGCGATTCTGTACATCTGTCCGGGCACGAAGTCCTGCAGCGTGCCGCTCCATTGGCCGTTCTCGCAGCGCACGAAGCCACCGTCTTGTGATTTGATGAGGATGCCGTTGCTGCCAATGGCGGCCTCCAACTCAGCCAAGGTCGTCGCCACGACGGGCGTCCACCAGGTCCAGGTGGGGCTTAACTCGACGGTTTGGGTGACGAGACCGGGTACCGTCACGGTGACACTGTTGGAGGGCTCCGTCTCGCCGCTATAGTAGTTGGTCGTCACATGGTAGGAATAAGTTCCGTCGGCCAGGCCGCTGTCGGTATAATGCGTGTCAGCGATGGCATTGGCAATGGGTTCGTCGTTGCGGTAGAGGTTGTAGGTGTAAGTGCCGTCTGTGAGGTAGGTATTGATGAGCCAAGCGCAATTATAGCTGGAATTGGCATCGTATAAAGAGGTAGGAGAAGTACTTCCTGCATAAAATGCATTAGTGTTGTGCTCTGATAGATTAAAACTTGGTGTCGGATAATCCTCTCCAGTATTCTCTTGCTTCATCACCACCCAAAGATCATCGGTACCTGTAAGGATGGCTGGCTCGTCCAAAATGAAATCATGCCATTCTCTTGCAACCGCTATAGGTATTCCCGTGCTGCTAAAAGCCAAGCTGTTAGGATCAGGTTGATTGTTTAGGGTTTTTGTGTAAACAAAGACAGAATAGGTTCCTGGATACACAATGAATGAGGAAACCTTATAAACTGCTTTGCCTGCATACTGGACTAAATCTGCCGCCAAGTGACGATGGGCATAGTACACCGATGTCCACAGATAGTAAGGGGTTTCTTCCCCATAATTCAATGTTGCTGTTGGTGTCGTAGGATAGCACCATGCCGGGGCGGTCCAATTAAGATGCACATCTTTGCCGTAGGCGGTTGCTGCAAGATCGATGACATCAGGAGTTTGATAACCAACAGTGACAGTGACCATATTGGAGGATAATGACAATGCTCCACCAGCATCAACGCTTCGCACAAAGTAGACATTATCGCCAAAGAGCGCTAAATCAGTAAAAGTCGTCGATGTGGCGGTACCGATCAAACTCATATCGCGGTAGATATTGTAGCCGGCAGCACCATCGGCAGCGTTCCAAGCGAGCGTCACATTACGTCCTAGTTGCGTGTAGGTAAGATTAGAAGGAGCACTTGCCGTACATTCCGAAGGATGAATTCCAAAAATGGCTCCTTGTTCGTCATTGAAAATGCCATTTCCAGAACCTATACCACCAGGTCCAGGATACAAGTTGTCAAGGACATAATATTCGTCAGCATAGCCACTCCATCCCCAATTGAAATGGAAATAATTGTCACTAGTATAGCCATCACACACAAAAGAATGCCCACCTGCTGCGCCTCTGCCGTGGTATTGTATGGGCATGTTTTGGTCCAAATCGGCTTTCAACATAGCCATCCATGTATCGTCATCATACGACGAACGCGAATGATGCTGAACCTCTGACGAATAGTTGTAAAAGCTTTTCAAAGCGTCAGCAACAGTGGCTGTAGTAGCGCCACTGCCTCCTTCTGATGATGGACCATAATTCATGTTGACCGATACACCGCAATGATACATCAAAGTGGCAACAGCTTGTCTTTGTACCTCCGTGTTGGCACTTCCATAGGTGTTAGCCATGTTGTTCCAGTCGTAGTAGGTTGCATTGAAATCCGCAGATTGCACGCCAAATTCAGGATGATTACCAGGAAGATAGGAATGACAGCCCAAACCATGTTCTGGATAATTCCAATACTTCATCACCTGAGCCATAGCGGTGGCCACACAACCAGTAACTGTGCCAGATGGGCACAACATATTATACGGGTAGCCTTGATCCCATCGTGTTTGCACCAACGGCCCCACAACAACCGATCCACTGCGGTTGTAATTGCCTTCGGTCAAATCGCGCCACTGTTGAGCGGTTTCGGCAGAAGCTCTCGTTTGATGTTCGATAGCATATTGTATGGCATCGCCATATTCCTCAATCCAAGCTTTCTTGTTTTCAGGCATATCCTCTGCGACAAACGGGCCATTCAGCGAGTAGCCCAGCACCGGCTGCACGCGGCTGTCGGCCGAAAGGATGACGAAGCTTTGGTCGGTCGTGAAGACATATAAGTTGGCGAAGCCTATCTCTGCCGAAACATCGGTCAATTGTGCTGTCTTAGCGCCGTTGTTGTCGAGGAAGGTGGCGGCCGCACGGCGAGCTGTCTCACGGCTCACAGGTTGGGCCTGCATCAGGGTCGTCAGACCCAAGAGCAACGAGGCAATTAGTAAGGTTTTGTTCATCCTTTTCATACGCATGATTGTGTTTTTCATCCTGTTGCGCGATTCGTTTGCAATTCTTTTTGCAAAGATAAAACAAATATGAAACGCGTGAAGAAAAAAGCGGACAGAAATAAATCCGCCCGCTTATCAAGTGTTTTTATTTAAGACGCTTGAGGAACAATTGAGGACATTATTGTTCGCATTTATGTTTCCCGTATCAAAGCACCTTGAGGATTGTCCGTCATTGACTCGCTTCGCATCGTCGATTGCTTCGTTCCTCGCAATGACGCGAAGCGACGACGAGGACAAAAAAAGGCCGCCCCGCGGGGCGGCCTCATTGGTTTCAGTCATCACTACTGCCTCAAATAGACATAACCATGTCCAGGCTGCAGTGTGGTGAGGGTGCCGCTCCAGCCATTGTTATAGGTGGCAGTGTTGCCGTCCTTGTCGGTAATGGTGTCGTCGTTGGCGGGCGTGATGCCGAGGCTACCAAGGGCCGTGGCGATGTCGGCGGCTTGCGTGCCAGTGTAGCCGATCCAGTTGTAGCCCGACACAATGGTGATTCCGACGTTGCCGACGGCGGTGCCGGTGAGCGCCAGCGAACAGGCGGCGTTGGTCTCTATCTTGTACATCTTGCCGGGCTCGATGCTGGTGAGCGTGCCGCTCCAGCTGCCGTTGGCGTATTCGGCGAAGCCGTCGTCTTGCGAGTTGATGAGGAGGCCCGAAGTGCCGAGGGCGGCCTCGAGTTGCTCGAGGGTGACGTTGACGGTGGGCGTCCACCAGTTGGAGCCTTGGATGAGACTGGCCGTTTGGGTGGCGACCTCAGTAAAGTTGGCCACCAAGCTGCGGTCGGCGGTGACGGCGAAGCTGTAGCTGGCATCGGCCGACACGGTGGCGGCGTTCTCCGTCCAGTTCACGAAGCCGTAGCCCGTGTTGGGCGTGGCCGTCACGGTGCAGGTCTCGCCTTCATAGAAGGTGGCACTCATTTCCCCTGTCTCGATTTCGCCTTCCACGATGGTGATGTCGTCGACGCAGAGGAACCATTGGTCGGTGCAGTCGAAGTGGCGGATGGCCACATAGCCCATGCCGCTGTAGGCGCTCAGGTCGACGGTGTAGGGTGTATCGTTATATCCCGCTTGTGACAATGACAAGGTCCAAGTCGCGACAGTCGTGAAGCTGGCGGCATTGGTGTTGTCGGTCGTCGAAACCACCACGGAGAACTTCTCGGCACAATAACTGGTGTTACGGGCACCTGCATAAAAGGAGATGCTTCCACCCAAGCGCACCTGCGGAGAAACGAGGTAATTGTCGGGGGTGACCGCCGTGCCACTGCCGCTCGAACTGCCCGAAATGTAGGACTCGGAGAGCATGAAGCCGTCGGAGCTGTTATGGCCGTAGCCAGTGGAGAAGTTATTGTTGGAGGTGGGATAAGAGGTGTTATGCATCCAACTGTTAGGCGAAGTGGTGTTGCCTTGGAAGGTCGTCCAGCCCTGCCAGCCGTCCTCAAAGTCGTAGGTGAGTTCTTCTCTATTGCCTCTGCCGCCGAAGGCGACGGTGCCGCCTTCCACAGTGTTGGGAGCGATGGTGACGGTGTATTGCGGGATGGCGGTGAAGGTAGCCGTGTAGGTGGCGTTCTCCGTCACCGTGAAGGTGTAGGTGGCGTCGTTGCTCACCACGGTGTTGTCCTTCTTCCAGTTGGTGAAGGTGTAACCAGTGTTGGGTGTGGCTGTAAGGGTGCATTGGTCGCCCAATTCGTATACGCCACCACCATTCACAGTGCCGCCTTCTGCGGGATTTGCCGTAGCGGTAATGACAGCTTGATTCGTATTGCCCACTACGTCAATCGTACCGAGATACGTCACCTTGTTGTAGCCAAACACACAAAGCGTGAGCTCGGTGTCGGGAGTCAAGGTACCATTGATGCTGATGTTGGCCGTGGTGCCGCTCACGGTGGCCTTGCCCAAGATGTTGTGGTCGGCATCGGTGATGGTAGCCACAGCCCCGTTGCCATTGTTGACAGTGACGCTGTATGAGGTGGCACCCAAGTTAATGTTGCCGTTATGGGTGACGTTCATGGCCTGTGGGGTCTTGGTGCGCAGCATTAAAGTAGGATCACCATAGAGAACCCATGCTTGGTAGGTACCGACAGCCGATTGATTTGTAGTGCTGTAATTGTCGAAAATGGCAAAAAGCCCATTGACGGCGGCTCCACCTAAAGAACGTTTGATGTTGTTGCTCTTCAGTTCACAAAGGATGTCGACAAACTCGTCTTGTGCCCACATGGGCGGAATCCAGGGCTGAGAGATGTAGGAGAACATGCCGCCGATGGCTCCCGTCGGATTATTGCCGTTGGTGGCATGCATCCAAGTCTCGCCAAAGCAATCGCCACTGGAGTAGTCATACTTACCCACCAGGCATGCCACCGAGAAGATGAAGGGCAGCTTGTTGTCGTTGGTTAAGGCGTTGACATAAGTGTTCGTGTAGTAAGGTGAGTGGGACTGCCATCCGGTTTCCTGCCCATGGTTGCAGTAATTGATTATGCCCACGCCACTATTGATATGGTTGCTAATGGTAGTGCACGAAGATGAAGGATATCCGCTCACATTGTAATAATCTTGATAAACAGTGCTATAGCCATAGTTCATCAAATCAGTGCGAAGGTTTTCGATATGTTGGTAATCATCTTCGTTGTTATGGCCGCCACTGCCTGCCGAGGTGCTGATGCCGAGACCATTTTGGCACCATGTGGCCGAGGTGGTGAGGTCGCGCTCGTAGGTGATGATGCGATTGACTTGGGTGGTCACTTGGGAGGTACTACTAGCTGAGAAACGTCCGATGAAAATGTCATTGTAAATGTCATTGCCAACCACTTGTCCATAAGGGTTGTCGCCTTTGCCAGCATAACTGGAACCTCCACCTGAATAAGTATATCCCGGAATCTGAGCTACATCGCCGACGAGCAGCACATGGGTAATATTGTTGTTGGCATTGTATTGGCTCTGGATATAGGTCTTGATGGCCGAGTAGGTACTTCCAGCGGTGCTGGTTCCCACGATGGTGGTGTTCACGCCACGGGTCTTCTTCCAGTTGACGAAGTCGGTCATCGAGCTGATGAAGTTGTCGTAGCAGATGATGAGCAGGTCACCTTCCTCGTCGAGGGGCGTGTAGCGGTTCATCGAGGCTTCGTAGTTGATGAAGTGGCGCTGGTAGACGCTCTTGAAGTCGGGGTCCATCTTGACGACGTTGCTGCGGCGGCTCTCGATGGTGTTGCTGCCGTTGTCGTCCACCTTGTACATCTCCACCGTCATGTTGTAGTACACGCGGAGGGTCTTTGTGGCGGGGTTATAAGCAAAGGGATAAAGCACCATGTTTTGTCCGCGAAAGTCGCGGATGATATAAGGCTCATAAAGGCCAATGTTACTGGCTGGGAAGAACGCATCCTCGCTGTAGCATGCGCCATAGGTGTAAGGCACATCCTCGGGGTTGATGGTACGGGGGAAGTCGCCCTTTGAAGGGGCCACCTCGATGCCTTCGAAGTCCCTATACTGGGCGTCAACGACGCGGATGCTCATGCGCGCCTTGTCGCCGATGAGGACGGGGATACCCGTCATAGGCATATCGGGTTCGCCGGCATGGGCAGTGCTGACGGCCTTGGGCAGGGTGATGACTTGTGCCTCACCTCTCGGCGTGGTGACGGAGGCAGTATAGAAGCCCGGCACCTGCACGTTGACCTGGATGCTGTTTTCGGAGCTGCTGATGAGCTGGGTGCGGTAGCTCTCGGGCTGACCGCCAAGGATGTTATGCCATTGTGGCGCGGCTTGCTGGGCGAAGAGGCTCAAGCCGACGGCCAGAAGGATGCTAAGGATGATGCCTTTTTTCATAGTGTGATTGTTATTTCGTGTTTCTTGGGTTAGAATGTCAATGTTCTGCCTTGCGTTGCTTTTGAGTGGTACACGTAGCCATGACCAGGCTCAAGGGTTGTGAGCGAGCCACTCCAGCCGTTGTTGTAAGTGGTCGTATTGCCCGCTTTGTCGGTGATGGTATCACCGTTGGTAGGCGCAAATCCACTGAAAGCTGCGGCAATCGTTTTTGACTGGCTTCCCGTGTAGCCGAACCAGTTATAGCCGGGCATAAGGGTCAGGCTGACACCCGTGGCGGGTTCGCCGCTCAAGGTAAGGCTGACGGGAGCCGTGGTCTCGATCTTATACATCTGTCCAGGTGCAATCTCCGTCAACGTGCCGCTCCACAGGCCGTTGTCATAGCGGGCGAAGCCGTCGCCTTGCGTGTTGATGAGGACGGCGTTGCCGCCGAGGGCCTCCTCAAGTTGCTCAAGCGTCATCGCCTTGGTGGGGGTCCACCAGTTGCAGCCGGCAGCCAAGGTGGGATAGACCTCGCCGTTGAGGCTGACATTGGAGGTGATGTCGCCCGTGGTGACGGTCAGCGTTTCGTTGTATTGGCCTTGGCTGAGGCCGCTCTTGAGACGAACGTAGACATTGGCGGTGACCAGTTCGCCCTTCGTCAAAGTGAGCGTGCTACTGTACGTGCCGTTCTCACTGGCGCAAATCTCATAATCAGCAGGGGCGTTAATGGTCACATCTTCTTCCAATTCTGCACCAACGACAGCTATGCACTGTGCCACCAAAGGAGTGAAGCCCGTAAGTACATTAGGTGATACTGCCAACGAGGCACTGGTGCCAGGATGGGTGATGGTATAGGTAACCTGGTTCTTCTGTGATAACCGCGTGCCTGACGCACTCATCGAAGCGGGATCGTAATTGGTATTGTCGTTGTACTTGTAAACTGCTGTGTTGCTACTAGCGGAATACACATAGAACGAAGGTGAACTACTACTACTGACGTAAGAGCCAGTATTGTCATCGACCGTAAGGAGAAGATTGCTTGTACCATTGTATTCAAATGGAGTATCCAAGGTAATTGTTGTCCATCCCGAGGCTGCAAAAGTGACGCTTCCAGAAAACACGCGAGCAGAAGTACTTTGCGAGATCCATGCAGAATTACCTGAGAAAGAACTTGTAGTTGTATGGCTCAAATAAACATCCAATGACCTTGAAGTCGACTTATTGTTTCCTACCTGGAATGCAATTGCCGTAATAGTACCTGCCTGACCGATTTCTAAACTTGTGTAGATTTGTTGAGTGAGGGAGTAGTTGTAATAAGCATAAGTCGGTATATAACTGTTGCTACTTGCTCCGCTTCCTATTACGACATTCTCGACCTCATTAAGCTTGAAGATGCCCACCACAGTCACGTCATAATCGGGCATGATAAACTGGTTGTCGGTCACGCTGACGGCGGTGGTTACGTCACCCGTCTTGAAGACCACCCAAGTGGAAAGGTAGTAGTCGTCATCAGGGGATGCGCTCAGCATTATTGTTGTACCTGACAAAGCGCATGTTGGGTTTGCGCTGATGGTGCCGTTCGACACCTCGGCCAAGGTCACCGTGTAACCCTCGACGAAGGTGGCGCTCACTGTCACATCGCTCTCAGGCATGGTGAATTGGTTGTCGGTGACCGTAATGGCATTGTTATTCTCGTCTCTCACGTCCCATGCCGACAAGCAGTAGCCTTCGTCGGGCGTCGCGGTCAAGGTAACCGTTACGTTGGCATAGGCCTGCTGAGGGGCACTGATGCTGCCGTGCTGGGTCGGGTTGCAGGTGATGTCGTATTGCGTGCCTCCCACGATGCTGATGGTACCAAAATAGGGCTGGTATTGCTGGCGTGTGACGACCACATAGAGGGTGCCACTGGTAGGGATGGCATTGGTGAAGTTCACGGTGGCCACTCCCGACGAGTTGGCCTCGGCAACACCGTAGATGACCGAGCTGTTGTCGGTGACGGCGACGTATGAACCCGCCAAAGCGTTAACGGTGATAGAGGTGGTACCTGGTGTGACCGTGCTGGGTATCGTCACGGTGTTCACTTCGGGTTTGGTGATGTAAGGCATCACGGAACCATCACCAAAGGTGTGGTAGAACTGGAAGTAATAGTGGGCCGAGTTGTTGCAGTCGCCATCGGTGATACTAGAATTGGTATTGCCGTTGGTGACGGCCTGCTGCACGGCGAGATTGCCAAGATAGAGCAGTGCTGACGCCGAGTTCCAATATTGGTCTTCAAACATAATATCATAAACGCCTTTTGAAGAAGCCGATTGTGTCGGGTAGTTGCCTGCAGAGTAGGAATGTGCTCCAACTGCCCAATAAAAGTCCTCATACCAATAGGAATAGGGCGAGCAGCCAACGTAGGCAACGGCACCGGCATTGGGAACACGAATCATGGTTTCTGCAAAACAGGCATTGGTGCCAATGGCAGAACCAGGTGAATAGGTCGTGGTCGTGTTGTTGAAGTTACCCGTGAGACAGCAGTTGCCGACGCCGAAAAAGTATTTGCCCGAATTGGTCAGACAGGCCACCTGTGCGGCCGTCATCTTGGGCTGATACCATTCCTGGCGGTCGCCGTGGGCGGTGTAGTTGAGGAAACCGACGCCAGAGTTGATGCTGGTATAAACACCGTTACCCATGGTCGTGCCGGTTCCAGTCGCTGTTCCATCGTATCCTGTCGTGCTGCTAGTGGATACGGTAGCTTCAATATTGCCATTCTCGAAACCGCCGTAGGTGGTGTTGCTCGATTTGAAGTAGTAGTTCGTGGCGTAGTTGATGGTGGGTTTTGCCACACGGCTGGTCCAGCTCGAGTCCCAACCGCCGACGAGGATGACGTTGTTCAAATAGTCGCCGCCATCAGTCATCTCGAATTTCTCGTAGGTCAGCACCTTGTTGATATAGTTGGTCAGATGGGTGGTGTTCTCCACAGACATACGGCTGTAGTACATGTCAGGGAAGTAGTCGCTGGAGTTAGAGGAGAAATCGACCGAGGAATATCCCAAGTCTGAAGCACAAGCGTAACTGACTGTTTTGGTCATATATTGCGGCACCTGCCCCGTGTCACCAATCACAACCAGATAGGTATAGGCGTTGCCGGCCGACACCGAGGCGTTGTATTTCGTCTTGATGAACGAGGCGATGGCGCTTGCCGTGGTCCCTGTCTCGCTGGTGTAGTAGATGTCTACATAGTAGCCCTTCTGGAGTTTCCATTGCAGCCAACTCTCCAAAGCGCTGTTGCCTTGGAAGCCCGAGTAGCAGATCACGAGCATCTTGACGGGTGTGTTGTAGAAGTCGGGGTGGTCGGTATAAGCGTCCCTAGTGGCACCCATCAGCATGTCGATGTTGAAGATCTGGTCGTAGACGCCCTGGAAGGCGACGTTGGCGGTGCTCTTGAACATCCGTTCCGTGCTTTCGGCGTCACCGTTCTCGAAGTCGACGGTCACCTCGATGTCGTTAAACACTTTGACGGTGCCGCCGGCGGGGTTGTAGCGGACGGGTTGCACGATGAGTCGTCCAAGCGTGATGCCACGCATGGTGCCAAGCACTTCGACCATGGCAATCGGGTCGTCGTTATAGCTGTCGCGGGCATAAGCTTCCTCGTTGTAGGCATATTCTACTGTACTCGGGTCTACGTCCTTGCGGACAGGAGCCTGCATGGCTGAGAGGGTGCCAATGCCGTAGTCGCTCAAGGTATATTGAGTTTCGGAATGGGCGCCTATGGTAACGAGGGGCGTAGCTCCAGTTGGGATGGCGATAAGCCTGGTGAACATCGGCAGTTGCGGCTCGCCGACGTTACCGTTGGGATAGGTGCCTTCGATGAAGATTTCCGAGAGTTCGCCACGAGTGGTTTCAATATTTCGGGAATCAAGGCTGGAGAACGAGAAGTTAGCCTTAAGACCTGTCATGTCGCTCTTGACGCATTCCACCCTGTCGGCCGAACGCAGTTGTATTTGTTGTGCCATGGCACTCAGGCCGAAGGCAAGAAGCAATAGTGAGAATAGTACTTTTTTCATCGTATGTTATGTTTGTTATTTATTCAAAAGTAATGTTACGGCTTTCTTGGGCGTTGGAGTGGTATACATAGCCGTGACCCGGCACAAGGATGAAGTTATCATTCCAACTGCCATTGGTGAAAGTGGCGGTAGTACCATCCTCTGCGGTGATGGTGTCGCCCTCGGTGGGAGTGAAGTCGCCCAAAGCCATGGCAACATTCTTCGACTGACTACCTGTGTAGCCAAACCAGTTGTAGCCCGGAAGGAAGGTGATCGTAGAGACCACGGCCTCGCCGCTCAAGGTGAATTCCGTTGCTGCTGTGGTCAGGATGCGGTACATCTGTCCCGCGACTATCGTATCAAGAGTGCCGCTCCAGCCTTCGCCATCGTAACGTGCAAAGCCTTCGTCTTGCGAGTTGATGAGAATGGCGTTGCTGCCAAGGGCGGCTTCGAGGTCATCGAGCGACATCTCAAGCGTGGGGGTCCACCAGTTCCAATCTATACCGAGGCTCACCACTTGCTCGGGCGGGCAATTGCCTTCTGTGTAGAATGTGATGTTGTTGTTTTGGCTGGTACTTATTTGGAAAGAACCATTGCTATAATACAGGTAATAATTGGTATTGTTCCTGGTAATGTAAATGCCATTGGCATTGATATACCATCTACCATATTGGCTAGTAGTCGTATTCCAAGTAAGGGTGTTTGAATAGGTGGCTCTTGCCAAATATCTGTTGTTGTATCTAATATAGTACTGTCCATTGCTTCCATACGCAGTCAAAGTGACTTGTGGGATGGTGCTCTCCTCGCCTACCGTAAAACCGTTTTCCGTCGGGGTAACGTCGACCGAGGTGGTGGTCACCGACGATGAATTATTGTGCGTTGGCATGTGCAATGTCGAGTCGTCGAGATAGCCCATCACGTAAGAACCGTCAGTAGACGGCATCAGTTGTTCGTAGCAATTCATCAATACCGGACAATTGCCTTCGGGAGTGAGATAGACATCGAGGTCAACGCGCTGACCATCAGCCACAGTCACATTCATTCTTTCAGAGCAATAGCCCTCTTTTGTAAACTGAATTATATAGCTGCCACCTTTAATGGGTCGGTGGAAATCACCCACGGAATGCGTAGTGATAAACGAAGTTTCGCTGTCGTGGTTGAGCACTGTCACCTTCACGCCTTCAACAGGTTCGCCCGTGTCGGCGTCACGCACCACGCCATGAACGCCATTGCGGCATTGCTCCATGAAGGCCAGCATGCTGTTGTGGTTGTAGTTCCAAAAGTTGGACAGTTGAGAAGCACTGGGAGTTTTGGTGGTAGAGCACTCCACAGTCACCTCGCGGCATTGTCCGTAGGCATTCATGTAGTCCTGCCGGCTACCCGTAATGACATACCAGGCGGCGCCGTTAGTGACACCGTCGGAATAGGTGTCCGACATGTAGGAAGAATAGGTCTGTCTGGCGATTTGGACATATTCGGTGCAGACATATTCATACCAATCCTTGTCGGCGTGATCGTCGTAAACGGCATCCCAAGGATAGTTCATCACCTCTGCCCCACCGTGATAGTTGGCACTCATGGTGAACAGGTTCTCGTCGCCCATGGCCATCGTCCAAATGGTCTCATCCTCATAGCTGTTTCCATCGGGATGGGCACCTTGGTAGTAGTCTTTGTAGTTGCGGTTCAAGTCGATGTTGTTTCCATTATAACGTTGGGCACTATTGACAGTGCTGTTACCACCCTTGTATGTGCCGTCGGGGTTAGTCAGAGGCATAATATAGATGTCGAGATCGTTCACCAAGTTAACGATACGGCTATCGGTGCTGGTGCATAGTTCGTCAATAAGGCGCAGCATGAGAATCATACCAGTAATCTCATCGCCATGCATCGTAGAAGTATAAAGGAACTTCGGCTTGCCTTCGGGGTTTCCGTTGTTAATGCGTACCCCTAGGAGTTGGCGATGGGCACTTGTGGAAAGGGTACCAAGGCTGAACAAAGTGCATTCACGACCTTCAATGGCCTTGTCTGAAAAGCCTTCCATCATGGACACGTATTGATCATAGGTCAAATAGCTGTCCCAGTTATAAGTGCCTTGGCCGTCCCACATGGTGACGTTAGCGCGCAGCGAAGGCGGCGTCTGCAACTCGGGCTGGTAGCCCAGGCTGAGCAGTTTGTCGTATTCCTTTTGGTTGGCGTAGGCCACCACCGTCTTGCCATCGGTGGCATCGACAGAACAGATCTCGCCGATGGACTGTATGGCCAACGGGTCGTCGACGCTGAGCGTGAAATAATACTCGCCACGCTCGCGCATGAGCTGACCGAGTTTCCTTTGGCTTTGGGCAAAGACACTGTTGCCGACCAAAGCGGCAAGAATGAGGCAAACAAAACGAAGCACCTTCATTTTTTTTCGAAATTTAAACTTGCAAAGCTACAAAAAAAAGTTGACTCCGAAGACACTTTTCACAAAAAAAGCGGTGCGTGCACTGACATGAACCCCGAAAGTTGGACAAAAAACTTTCGGGGTTTTATTATGTCACAAAAGAGGAACAAACACACATTCGAAGATCGACTGAAGTACATG
>LPNG01000121.1 GCA_001543395.1 Candidatus Alcium sp. F082
GAAATACCCCTAAAACCTTCTGAATAAGGATGGCAAATTAACATGCATCACGAAATAACAGGGCTGAATGGTTTTGTGTTCGGAAACATGCAGGTTTTGGGATACTTTTTATTAATTTTGTACCGCAAATTGTTTTTTAAGGTAAGAAGATTGTTGAAAATGAAGATAAATCACTCTTTGATGCGACTGCATCTAAAGATGTTGGGCGGCTATTTGTCGCTCATCATTTTGTTTGCCATAGCCTCATGGATAGTGCTCAGTGGCATCTGCAAAATGGAAGAGAACAGCCACAGATATACCGAAAACATAGAACGACGCAACCTTTCGGAACAGACTTTTCTGAAGTTGTTCGACCTGACACAGCTTGACGGCGCGGTTTCCATCTGGAACGACTCGCTGATGCAGGAATATGAGGACAAGGAGCGGACAGTTCTTCTGATGATAGACTCGCTGATAGCGCAGGTGCCAGACACTGCCCAGGAAAGGCGCGTCAAGGAAATCCGCAACTTGGTTGGCGAGAAGAAAGGACATCTGCTATCCATACGTGCCGACCTTGAACAATTGCGCGATGTGAATGGGCTGATGAAGCAGCGAATGCCAGAACTCATTCATCGTGCAAACAGAGCCAATGAACGGCTTACGGAAGAGGTCAGCGAGAACCTACAGGAGAACCGCCACAAGACGGCCGGCTGGCACGGGCTTTTCAAGAGCAAAAAGAAAGCCGACGAGGTGACTGACACCGCTAACCGTAAGGCTCTCAGCCGTGCCAAGAGCCAGACGGACAGACTGATGAGAGACTTGGTTTCCGACATTGAGATTTCGCAGGAACGCAGTACGGCCCAGTTGTTCGCACACATGGATACACTTATTGGTCGTAACAGGCAACTGAACGACCAGATAACAAGACTGGTGACAGATTTCAACAACGAGGATGCCCAACGGCGAGAACATGGCTCTGCCCATCTCATGCAGTACCAGCGAGACACTGTAAGGATGATTGCGGTGTTCGGACTGGTAGCATTCCTAATGGCCGTGTTCTTCTTTTGGCTACTTCACCGTGACCTTAAACTGAGAGAGAAAAGCAAGAGGGAACTTGAGAAAAGCAACCAGCACAATGAGGAACTGCTCACCCTGCGCCACAACATGATGCTGACCGTCAGCCATGACCTGCGCTCACCCTTGACCGCCATCATGGGCTATGCCGACCTGCTGGCCGACACGACCAAGGATGAGAAGTGCAGACAATACGAGGATGCCATCAAACAGTCGTCGGACAGGATGCTGA
Organism: Candidatus Alcium sp. F082; assembly: GCA_001543395.1. Classification (GTDB taxonomy): domain Bacteria; phylum Bacteroidota; class Bacteroidia; order Bacteroidales; family F082; genus Limimorpha. Next base: position 1,286 of record LPNG01000121.1, read on the forward strand.
CACTCTT
>LPNG01000122.1 GCA_001543395.1 Candidatus Alcium sp. F082
GGAAAGATGGCAATACTTTTTCTCATTGGTATATAATACTGTTGAGTTCTTATAGAGCTGAGACATGGCGGGAAGGTAATAATTGCCAGAAGCCAAGCGGACTATTCCAAGTTCGTCCACCGGTTTCCAGATGCCTTTTTCCAACGCACCATTACAGAAGCAGAAGAAGCCCTGCGATTGCCAGCCAAGTTGTTTCACTTCCACAGCTGTCTCTGTAACTCTAGCGAGATATCGTTGTAGTTGTATCAGAGCGTCCTCACCTGCCAGCCAAGTGTAGTTGCCGATACCCAACAACTTTTTGCGGAATGCCCTTGCCGAGGTCATCGCGTCCATATCCAACTCTATTATTTCCCCATTTTTGTCTGTGACATCGTTTACGATTTCAAATAATCGAACAGGCCGGATGTCGTCTTTAATATGGAACAGCGGTTTCAATGTGAAGTTCGACCACTGTACTTCGTCACCGTTCTTGTTGAAACCATAATAGCAACCGTGTTGAACAGTAAAGCCGAAAGAGCGAAGCATATCTATGCCACCTTCCTTGTTTTTCTCGGAGAGACGTTTCTGTTGGCGCATCTTGGCAGCGTTGAAAGCCTGTCGCCAGATGGTCTTATTACCATCAATCTTCGCCAGTTGGGTGATGTAACGCTCCAAGACGGTATCATCCTTGATACATAGGAGCAGATTACAGGCTTCATCGATGACCTTCTGCTTTTCTTCTGTAGTACCGTTTTTATCGAACTTCTTCTCGAAAGCCCATAACAGGAATTCTCTTTCTTCCAATTTGTTGAGATCGGACTTGTCGCAGAAGAACTCGTCAGGGTCAATCTTCTTTGGCCGTTCTATGGTGAGGTCGTTGGGTATCTCTTTGACACTGACGGTAAAACCCTGCTGCATAGCAAGGGCTCCGTTACGTATAACGTTACAAAAGCCTGCACCGAGTTCTTCCCCGTCTTTCGGAATATCTGAGTCTGGCATAAAACAGAGCGTGCAATCCTGTAAACGATAGTCTTTCAGTTTCTGGAACTGATTGACTGTCCATGAGCCACCAAGGGAGGCTATGGCATTGAAGATACCAACTGACTGTAGCTTCATCACATCAGGCGCCCCCTCTACTAAGTAAAGCTTTCTGTCTCCCCGTGCTTTCTTGATGGCAGTGTCGATTCCAAAGATGGAACGGGACTTGCAATACAAATCGCTGTCGGCAGAATTGAGATACTTACAATCCGACTTGTCGTCTATCGCCCTTGCCGTGAATCCCTCGATATGGGAATATCTGT
>LPNG01000123.1 GCA_001543395.1 Candidatus Alcium sp. F082
TTCTGCCTGCCCCTACGTAGGTCATTCCCGCATCCTTCAGGTGGCGGATGGTGGCTTCCAGTCCTTTTTGACAATAATCAAGAGCATGGTTGTTGGCTATGCTCAGCACATTAAAGCCCTGTTCCTTTAAGTCGTCAAGAACGGCGGGACTGGCCATCGAATATGCACCGCCGGGGAATGCAGACGGATAGCCCTCATTGTCATGGACAGTCGTTTCAAGATTGCCGAAACAGGCATCATGGCTATCTAACAAGTGCTTTATCTCGTCATGGCCGCAGTAGCCTTTTGAGGGCAGTCGCTTTGCTACAATGATGTCTCCGACTCCAAGAATATTCATTTCAGACATGATGCCCCCTATTTAATGTTTTCGAATCTTGAAGGGTATTTGCCTTGCCACCAATACTCTTTGGTATAATGGTAGCCGATGAGTTGTTCAAACTCCTCACGCATTCCTCTGTGATGAATCAGCTGGGAACTGCTGATTCCGCCATTTTCATTGCCCTCCATCACAATCCACTCTCCGTCCTTGTCATAGACAAAATCCCAGCCGATGTAGCGCAGGGTGGGCAGACGCTCGGACATCTCGATGGCTTTCTGGCAGAGCTGGCGCCATCGGGGAATCTTGATGCCCTTGATCGTGAAATGGGTGTCAGGATGCACATCAGTGGTCCTTCCTAACTTGTCGAAACCAGTACTCTCCACCACGCCTGTACCCACATTGATGCCCGCAACAATGCTACCGGCTGCTGCTGAACTGATAAAATTGCCACCCACACCGATGCGGACGTAAGGATACCATAGACGGATGTCGCCATCACCCAGATTGATGGTGAGCATCCGCACACTGTTGACACTGGCAGGATGAAGCACTGCCATCTCCTCGCCCTGCTCAATCAGTTCCTCCACCAAAACGCCCTTGTCGACAGCACAGTTATAATGGCTGTTTTCGGTCTCTATTTCTGCAAACAACTGGTTGAAGAGTGCCTGGAGAGATTCACCTGCGGTGAGGGTTATCTTTCGGATGCCAATCGACAGGCCGAGTCCGACGGGCTTGACCACAAACGAGGGGTGACGCTGGCAGAAGGCTTCGAAGGCAGGGAAGTCCAGCTCGCTTTCGAGCAGCAAGACCTCGCGCCGGTAGGCATCCTTCAGCAGCTGGTAGGCATGCCACTTGTTGCGCAGCAGGTGCATGTCCTCTTTCTTGTTCAGATGGTTTATGTAGTCTAAGCGTTCCCGGAAGGTGATGTACTGGCGCTTCTTTTCGTGGGAG
>LPNG01000124.1 GCA_001543395.1 Candidatus Alcium sp. F082
CGGAGGCCGTCACCACAAACGATGCCAACCCCTCGCTTGCAATTAGCTTCTGCGGCATTGCGTGCGAAAATCCCTTCTTCCTCGCCTCTTCAGCCGTGTGTACCAACTACGACATGGTGGCACGGGCCTTCGATGCCGGTTGGGCGGGTGTCTTTTACAAGACTATCTGCAAGCAGGAAATCCACGAGGTGTCGCCACGCTTCGATGCCGTGAAGAGTGATGCGCGCTTTGCCGGGTTCCGCAATATGGAGCAGTTGTCGGAAAATCCCTACGAGGTGGACTTCGACATTCTGCGACGGCTGAAGCGCGACTATCCCACGAAGGTGGTCGTGGCCTCCATCATGGGGCAGTTCGAGGAGGAGTGGGCCGAGCTTGCACAGATGGCCGAGGCCGCAGATTGCGATGCCGTAGAGCTGAACTTCTCGTGCCCGCAGATGCGTCTTGCGGGCATGGGCAGCGATGTGGGGCAGAACCCAGAAATGGTAACCTTCTATACCGCCTACGTGAAGCGCAGCGTGAAGATACCTGTCATCGCCAAGATGACACCCAACATCACGCAGATTAGCCAACCTGCCATGGGGGCCTACTTTGCCGGTGCAAATGCTATTTCTGCCATCAACACCATCAAGAGCGTGACGATGAGCCACGAGGCGGAGGTCAGCGGCAAGCAGACACTTTCGGGCTACTCTGGTCGTGCAGTGAAGCCAATCGCCCTGCGCCACATCCTCGAGATGGCGAAAAATCCGATTATGAAGAATGTGCAACTGAGCGGCATTGGCGGCATCGAGACATGGCGCGACGCTCTGGAGTTTATCCAGCTGGGCTGTCGCAACGTGCAGGTGTGTACTGCCGTGATGGAGTACGGCTATCGCATCATCGACGACCTTACGCTGGGACTGCAGACCTATATGCATGAGCATGGCATCGAACGGCTCGATGACCTCGTGGGCTCGGAGCTGAAGAATTTCGTGCTACCCTCCGACCTCGACCGCGACACTATCGTATATCCTAAGATAGACCGTGAGCGTTGCATCGGCTGCGGTCGCTGCTATGTGTCGTGCATGGATGGCGGTCACCAGGCCATCACCTTCGACCACGACACCCGCCAGCCCTGTATCGTCGGCACGAAATGCGTAGGCTGTCACCTCTGCCGACTTGTCTGCCCGATGGGCGCCATCAGCCTGACCAAACGAATCAACAAAAAGAAATAACAATGAACAAAACAAAGAAACTATGGATGCTCGCCACCATCCTTATCCTCTGCG
>LPNG01000125.1 GCA_001543395.1 Candidatus Alcium sp. F082
AAAGTCGAAGATGGGAGTCAAGGAAGAAAACTCTATCAAGGAGAAAATACGCGACCGAATAGAGAGGTACATTGAGATAGAGGAAATTTTGGGTATTGACTCCAATTTCGTTAATCCCATCAAGGATAATTCCGTGATTGCGCCATCTGACGTTTATCGCATTGCTGAAGAGGTGAAGAACCTATGGAAATTAGGGCAGGATGGCATCCCGTACGTCATAGAGATGCTGGAAGAGCATTGTGTAAAGGTCATTGAGATGGATGCTCCAGATACTTTCGATGGTCTGAGTGGATTCGTCGGCGACAGCAAGCCTATCATCGTTCTCAACAAGAATTTTCCTGTGGAGCGAAAGCGTTTTACCGCTATGCATGAGTTGGGACATTTGATGCTGGATTTTGACGAGTCGCTTCCGCAGAAGGACATTGAGCGGTTCTGCAATCTTTTCGCTAACGAGATGCTGATTTCTCAGGACGTATTCAAAAGAATCCTGGGCGTATCGCGCCATGACATTTCGCTGAACGAACTTCGTGCCATACAGTCCAACTTCGGCATATCCGTAGAGGCTCAGATGTTCAAGGCCAAGCAGTTAGAGATTATCAGCGACTCTCGCTACAAATATTTCTGCATTACCAAGAACCAGAATCCGGCTTTCAAAGAGCAGGTCGAGAAGAGCACCTATCATGATGAAAAGTCGGGTCGCTTTACCAGCCTTGTGTATCGCGCTCTGGCATCGGAACTGATAACCTTCTCCAAGGCATCCGAATTGCTGAACGAGTCAATCAACGTAGTCCGTGAACAATTAGAGTTGGTATAGCAGGATGGAGATAGTAATCAACGATACAAACATCTTCTTGGATTTGTATGACATAGGACTGCTGGATACATTCTTCCGTCTGCCAATGAGGGTTCATACCGTCGATTTCGTTGTCAACGAGATTACACGTCCCAATCAGACACAGGCCATTCAGCAACTGATAAACAAGGGAATGCTCGTCGTCAAGGGCTATCCCGCTACAGACATCACCAATCTATATCAGTTCAATGTCGAGTGTGGCGGCAACCTGACCTTGACAGATTCAACGGTCATCTACTATGCAAAGTCATTGACAGATTGCAGAATCCTGACGGGAGATCGCCAGTTGCGGAATCGTGCCGAACAACGAGGCATCAAGGTCTCAGGCATCCTGTATGTTTTCGACCAACTGGTAGAACTGGGACTGCTTTCCCATGCTGAAGCCTCCAA
>LPNG01000126.1 GCA_001543395.1 Candidatus Alcium sp. F082
CCCCAACTTGTGCAGGAAGTCCGTGATGGGCTGCTCCCTCATTTTGTCAATGGTCATGTCTTATGTTCCCCTTTTTCAGTTAATCATTATCTTCAGCCCTACACCGTACTGCGTATGGAAGTGTCCTATATCATTGCCCCAAAGGCAGCGTTCACGCACATTTCCCGTCAGTGCCAGACGGTCTGACAGATACACCTCAATGTTCAGTGTCACGGCACCGCCATAGAGAAAGGAATCCTTGTCCGTCAGCCTTGCACCGTCATCCAACAGTGTCTCACCCCAATTCACACTCTCATATCCTGCCAGCACCGATGCACCGCCATAGACGAACAGCGTCTTACTGCCATCCGTGAGCAGCTTCTGGTAGTAGCCGCCCTCTGCCGTGAACTGAGCGACGGGAATGGTCGTGTCCCCATAGCCGTAGTCACGCTGCAGGTACTCGCCGCCGAACACCCACTTGCTGCCGTTCTTCGTGTAGGTAGAGAGGGCGACACCGCCACTGAAAGCCTTGTCGAAAGCCTTGCCGTCCACCAAACTGCCGTTTACCTCAATGCCCTGCATCTTCGGAAGGCATCGCTGTGCGGAGGCTTGCCCCATAGTCAGGGCAAGCACTCCAATCATCAATAGTTTCTTCATTTCCTATTTCACTTTAAGTTCCGAAATCAGTTTCGCACGTACCAGGTCCGAGTTCTCCACCGTGAAGGTCTGGTGTCGCCCGCCGTTCTTCTCCGCCAGTTCCACAACGAGACACTTGTCATCAGGCAGTGTGAACTTATCCATTGTCCAGACGGTACGTTCCGACGAATTGCCCGCCACGTTGAGGATAAAGTTCTGTGTGCGCAGGGGCTGGATGACCTGCTCCTGAATGGCCGTGCGCTTCACCACCTTCTTGTCCACAATCTTCCATGTGATGTAGTCCACGTCAAACGGCACGTTGCTGGAATTCTTGATTTCCGTATGGAAGTACAGTAAGCCGTTGTGCGTATAGATTCCCTTCAGCAGAAAGCGGATGCCGAAGCCCTTGCTGCCGATATGCTTCACGATGCGCTCGTTCTGTTTCCAGATGCTCTTCATGACGAGGCGCACCAACACGGGACTCTCCGAGCCGAGTTCCTTCAGGTAGATGTCCATTGAGTTGTTCGGCCTGTTCACCGCCGAGCCGTCATGGATAAAGTCCTTCATCTCGATGTTCAGCATGTCCGGCTCCTTGGCGTACTTCACATTGAAGGTGTAG
>LPNG01000127.1 GCA_001543395.1 Candidatus Alcium sp. F082
CTACACCTTCAATGTGAAGTACGCCAAGGAGCCGGACATGCTGAACATCGAGATGAAGGACTTTATCCATGACGGCTCGGCGGTGAACAGGCCGAACAATTCGATGGACATCTACCTGAAGGAACTCGGCTCGGAGAGTCCCGTGCTGGTGCGCCTCGTTATGAAGAGCATCTGGAAACAGAATGAGCGCATCGTGAAGCATATCGGCAGCAAGGGCTTCGGCATCCGCTTTCTGCTGAAGGGCATCTATACGCACAACGGGCTGCTGTACTTCCACACGGAGATCAAGAACACGAGCAATGTGCCGTTTGACGTGGACTACATCACTTGGAAGATTGTGGACAAGAAGGTGGTGAAGCGCACGGCCATTCAGGAGCAGGTCATCCAGCCCCTGCGCACTCAGAACTTCGTGCTGAACATCGGCGGCAACAGTACAGAGCGCACGGTGTGGACGATGGATAAGTTCACGCTGCCCGACGACAAGTGCCTGGTGGTGGAACTGGCGGAGAAGAACGGCGGAAGACATCAGACCTTCACGGTGGAGAACTCAGACCTGGTACGTGCGAAACTGATTTCTGAACTTAAAGTGAAATAGGAGATGAAGAAACTATTGATGATTGGAGTGCTTGCCCTGACAATGGGGCAAGCCTCCGCACAGCGATGCCTTCCGAAGATGCAGGGCATTGAGGTAAACGGCAGTTTTGTGGACGGCAAGGCTTTCGACAAGGCTTTCAGTGGCGGCGTGGCCCTCTCCACATACACGAAGAACGGCAGCAAGTGGGTGTTCGGCGGCGAGTACCTGCAGCGTGACTATGGCTATGCAGACACGACCATTCCCGTCGCTCAGTTCACGGCAGAGGGCGGCTACTACCAGAAACTGCTCACGGATGGCAGTAAGACGCTGTTCGTCTATGGCGGTGCCTCGGTACTGGCGGGCTACGAGAGTGTGAATTGGGGCGAGACACTGCTGGATGACGGTGCGCGATTGACGGACAAGGACGCTTTTGTCTATGGCGGTGCCTTGACACTGAACATTGAGGTGTATCTGTCAGACCGTCTGGCACTGACGGGAAATGTGCGTGAACGCTGTCTTTGGGGCAATGACACAGGACACTTCCATACGCAGTACGGTGTGGGGCTGAAGATAATGATTAACTGAAAAAGGGGAACATAAGACATGACCATTGACAAAATGAGGGAGCAGCCCATCACGGACTTCCTGCACAAGTTGGGG
>LPNG01000129.1 GCA_001543395.1 Candidatus Alcium sp. F082
GTTACAGAGGATAAGAAAGAGAAAAAGGCTGCGATTAAGCAAGAGCAGAGCGATGCTCGCATCAGCTCTGCCGAGCGTGAGCAGGCTCGACCGAAGGTCAAGGAGGAGCAAAAGGCGCTTGATGAAAACCTGAAGAAGGAGAAGGAGCAGAAGGCCGAAGATCAGAAAGCCCTCGATGAGATTAAGAAGAAAGAGGATGAGAAACGTGACCGTGAGGCTAAGGAGTCTGCGGGCAAGGATGTCGCTGCTGCCGTAGTGACTGCCGGTTTGATTGTCGGTGCCTTGGAGATGGCGAAAACCAACAAAGGCGTTTGGATGAACAAATGTTGCAACCTGAGTGATGACGTGGTAACGGCCTCTCGCCTGTCCCGTCCTTACGAGGCTCTGACTATGGTGCTCCAGAACGATACGAAGGGTGAGTGCCCCAAGGTGGTGGCTCTTAACCGCGAGGCCCAGGCCTATCATCAGGTTCAGGAGCTGAAGGAGAAACATCCTGATGCGATGATCCTGATGCGCAACGGCGACTTCTACGAAGCCTTTGGCGAGGATGCCGAAAAGGCGTCGCGTATCCTTGGAATCGCCCTGTCAAAGCAGTCGGCGGGAAGAAAGAAGTTTGACTATACCTCCTTCCCCCACCATGCGCTGGATATCTATCTGCCGAAACTGGTAAGAGCCGGATTGCGCATTGCCATCTGTGATGCGCTCGTTGACCCGAAACAGAATGAGAAGGAAGCGAAGCCCATCTACGACCAAGTGGATGAACTGGTGACTGCCCTCAAGAAAAGTGATGACCGCATACAGGTGAACCCGCTGTTGCTGACGGATTATGACAGCAATGACGATGGCCTGCTTATCAACAACTCGCGCAAGGCTGCTGTTGGGGAAGAGAAGGAAACGGCCATCGAGCGGGCCAACGACATCTATCGTGCAGCCATAGCCTATACTGGTGCGCCCCAGCGTCTGAACCGTCAGAACCAGTCCGACATGACACCTGCAGAGGCCCATCGGTATGACCGCTTGGTCCAGGAACTGGCGGCGGGAGTCATTATGGCCCGTCAGAATCTGCCAGCCCAACTGTCGAGTGACAGCCTGTCGATGATTCCCGACTGGCAGCAGCAGTTGCAGGAGAATCCGCAGATGATGGATCACCTGGAGCATGACATGAACGATGCCATCAGGGTGTTGGGCAAGATTATGAAGGGTGAGG
>LPNG01000130.1 GCA_001543395.1 Candidatus Alcium sp. F082
ATCAATGAGAACTGCATTGATGTTCTCCATATTTGCCAGGCAAATGAGTTCGTTGATGGAAGCATAGTCACGAATATTCCCTTTCAACTCAGGATGGGCTTCACGCCATTGCTTGGCCGTCTGTCCGAACATGGCAACATTGAGCACATCCGCTTCTTCCGCATAGATGATGCTGGCCTGTGCGGCCGTCACCTCTTCAGGGATTAGGTTCTGCTTGATGGCATCCGTATGAATGCGATAGTTGATTTTCGACAGTTCACGTTTCGCCGTCCAGCCTAATTGTTTCTGCTCCTCGTCTTTCAGCCGTTGGAACTCACGTATCAAATATACCTTGAACTCTGGGCTTATCCACATGGCAAACTCAAAGGCAATGTCCTTGTGGGCATAAGTGCCACCATAACGTCCTGCCTTTGAGATAATACCGATGGCATTAGTCTTTTCTGTCCACTCTTTGGCACTGAGGCGGAAACGGTTCAATCCGGCCTGAGATTTAATTATGTCGAATTCGGCACAATTAAAATTCGGATTCATCAACCGCTCCCAAATTCCAAGGAACTCTATGGTGTTGCGATTGCGTAGCCAGTTAGAGAAGAAAAACTCACCATCCTTAGCCTTCAACATGTCTGTTAGGCTGATGTAGTCATCTTCATTCTGCTTAATGACCGTTATCTGCGTATTCTGTACTGTTATCTTTGCCATATTGTCTGCTGTTTTACAAACTTTGCGCCGCAAAGTTACAACTTTTCCACCAATTACAGATAACTTGCCATATTAAATAAGGTGAAGAAGGCGTTTTTTACCGCATTTTGGCATCAAAACTTCAATTACAACTTTCTTTTCCCTACTTTTTTGATTCACTTTGTACCAAAGATTACCTGTCTGGCGACACATAAACATGGGTACGATTGACAGTCAGAAATTCTGTCCATAGTTGACTTTGAATTATTAACCACCATTGAATACCAGATACTTAGAGCATCCAAGATGCAACTGCGGTACAAGAACCCTGGTTTTAGTCGATTTTCGGGCTATCGGCAAAGCCTTAAAATGACCTCCTATTGTCAGCCAGACTTAGCAAACGGCAAAATTGCCTCAAAACAAAAGGTTAAATAATCTTAACAATCTGTTAAAACTTGCATATCTTTGAAGGCTGGTTTTGCTCTGCAAAACTCTTAGATTTCCCATTTTTTGCTATTGCACTTTTTT
>LPNG01000014.1:0-16314 GCA_001543395.1 Candidatus Alcium sp. F082
TCGTTCGGTTATCATGTCTCCAATTTCTTCGCGCCGAGTTCGCGTTTCGGTACGCCCGAGGAGTTGAAAGAGCTCATCGATACGGCACACGGCATGGGTATGTTGGTCATCATGGACCTCGTGCACTCCCACACGGTGAAGAACATCCGCGAAGGCATCAACCTCTTCGATGGTTCCGACAGCCAATACCTGCATCCCGGAACACGTGGCAACCACGACCTTTGGGACTCCAAGCTCTTTAACTATGGCAAGGAGGAGACGTTGCAATTCCTGCTCTCCAACGTGCGCTATTGGTTGGAGGATTTCCGTTTCGATGGTTTCCGTTTCGATGGCGTGACCTCGATGCTCTACCTCGACCACGGCATCGGTGCGACCTTCGATGCACCAGAGAAATACTTTGGTGATAATGTGGATGACGATGCGGTCACGTATATGCAACTTGCTAATACGTTATCACCATCGCGGAAGACGTGAGCGGCATGCCTGGACTCTGCAATCCCATCGCTGACGGCGGCATGGGCTTCGACTACCGCTTGGGCATGGGCCTGCCCGACTTCTGGATTAAGGTGCTGAAGGACGAGCCCGAGGAACAGTGGAACATGAAGAATTTCTTCTTCACCATGACCAACCACCTGCCACAGACCAAGACGGTGGCATACGCCGAGAGCCATGACCAGGCACTTGTGGGCGACCAAACCATCGCCTTCCGTCTGATGGGCAGTGAAATGTACACTGCAATGAGCCTCGATACGCCTTCGATGACCGTCGACCGTGGCATTGCCCTGCACAAGATGATCCGCCTCTTCACGCTCACTTTGGGCGGCGAGGCTTGGCTCAACTTCATGGGCAACGAGTTCGGTCACCCTGAGTGGATTGACTTTCCCAGATTCGACAACGGTTGGAGCTACCAATATGCACGTCGCCAGTGGTCGTTGGTGGACAATGACAACTTGAAATACCGCTTCATGGGTGCTTTCGACAAGGCCATGTTGGAGTTCGTGAAGCACCATCCCGTGATGCAGGCGCCACCTGCATGGATGCTCTATGCCGATGAGGAGAATAAGACCGTCGTCTACGAGCGTGGTAACCTCATTTTTGTCTTCAACTGGGGGCCGCATTCTGTAGCCGATTACAAGATTTCCGTCAGGGAGACAGGCGATTATCGCATCATCCTTACCACCGACGACAAGGCTTTCGGCGGCTTTGGGAATATTGATGCAAGTGTGAGGTTTCCTTCGGAGAAGAAAGGGGATGACATCACAATGAAAATCTACAATGTGAGTCGCGTGGCGACGGTGTACCAACGCATTCCATAAACGACAAAAGCCGCTCCGAAGAGCGGCTTTTTTATAGAGATGCAAAGTTGGCATCTCAAATCTTTATGATTTAGAAGTTGTAGTACAAACCAATTGACGATGTGCCTAAACCACAATCCAGGAAGAAGCCTTCGCCTCTTTCAAAGAGGTGGTCATAACCCAAGAAGCCAAAACGGAATGCAGCTGTCCAGTGCTCGGTGGCCATCCAGGCAATACCAGGTCTGAGACCAACGGCATACATTTGTGGGCTGAGGAGGTCGATGTCGCCAGCGAGATCGCAGAACAGCGAGAACTTCTCGATGGTGCAAGCCGTATAGCGGACGTAAGGTTGGATGCAGAATTGGTTGAAATTCACATCAACAATGTCGGTTTTGTCGTCAACGTGACGAAAGGCCAAGCCAGCGGCGACAGTCCAGTGCTCGTTGAATGAGTAACCGATTTCAGGGGCAATCTTGAATTCGGTTTTGTTCTTTTGGAAACCTGCATTGGCCGAACCGCCAATCCAAAGTTGAGCGTTTGCGCTAAGGATGCCAACGAAGGCAAGGGCTAAGGTCAAAAATAATTTCTTCATTTTGATTAAGTTTAAGTTAATAATTAGGTTAGGTGTTTTTGTCGATTATTTAAGACGCGGCAAAAATAGCAAATTATATGCCACGATGCTTTTGCTTGATGCTTAAATTGTCCCAATAGGTCTTATTTCTCAATGAACGCGATGGTGTCACCTTTGCTGACACGCTTGCCTTGGTCAGCCGTGGCCTCCACGATCTTGCCGGGCCAGAGGGCGTAGACGGGTTCCAAGCCGAGATTGGTTTGGATGGCGCAGAGCAGGTCACCTTCTTTATATACGGTGCCGGGGGCGGGAGCAATCGACTTGTCATCGAAGTCCACTTCCCACATCACCACGCCGCTCGCGGGGGCGATGACAGGTTCCGCATTGGGATGGCGCAAGGCGCGCAGGTCCGGAATCTTGGCCTCGCCGCCAGCCTTCTCGAACTTGGCCTTCATCTTGGCTTCCAGCTCTTGGTTGAAGCGGCGCTTGGCCTCGCCCGACTTGTACTCGCGGTACTGCTTCTCGTGCATGGCGAACTCGAAGAGCTCTTCGTCGTCCTGGCCACGGTCCCAGCCTTCTTTCTTCATCATCTCGATGAAGTGGGGCAGCTCGTTCGGGTAGTTGTCCTGCGGGTTGCCGGTGAAGAACTCGCGCTTTTGTTCCTTGGCCAGAGCGATGATGGCGGGGTCCAATTTGCCCGGCAGTTGGCCCGACTTGCCAAGGATCATGCCCCACATGGCGTCGTCGAGGTCGCTGAAGTCGGGTTTGCCCATGCTGCGCCCGATGAGGTTCTTCAGGGCGATGTTCTTGGTGTATTGGCTGAAAGGCGTCACCAAAGGCGGGTTGCCGACCATGGGCCAGATGCGTTGCACTTCGTCGAAGAGTTCGACGAGCAGCTCGTCTTCGCTGAGTTCGGCCTTGCCTTGTGCCTTGTAGTTCATGTTGATGAGTGCATGGGCGCCTTTGAGGTCGGCCATGAGCGAGCCCATCATGCCACCGGGAAGGCCGCTCCCGAGCATCAATGAGTTGATGTAACGGTTGCGCGGATCGATCCAGTAGCCGAGGAAGTCGTCGATGAACGATTGCGTCATGCTGCGGGCGGCCATGTAGGCCTTCATGTCGATGTCCTTGACGAGGAATCCGGCATCCTTCAGCATGGCTTGCACGCTGATGACGTCGGGGTGGACGGTGCCCCATGACAGCGGCTCCATGGCCACGTCAATGTAGTCGCAGCCGGCCTTGCACACCTCAAGCACCGAGGCCATCGAGAGGCCCGGCGTGGTGTGGCCGTGGTATTGCACCTTGATTTCCGGATGTTGTTTCTTGATATGCTCGACGATGCGGCCCAAGCTGACGGGGCGACCCACACCAGCCATGTCCTTCAGGGCGATTTCCTTGGCGCCGGCTTCGATGAGTTGGTCGGCGATCTTCATGTAATACTCGGCGGTGTGCACCTGCGAGTGGGTGATGCTCATGGCGGCTTGCGAGATCATGCCAGCCTCGTTGGCCCATTTGATGGACGGGATGATGTTGCGCACGTCGTTCAGTCCGCAGAAGATACGGGTGATGTCGACGCCTTGGGCTTTTTTCACCTTGTACATAAGTTGGCGCACGTCGGCGGGCACGGGGTTCATCCTCAATGCGTTGAGGGCACGGTCGAGCATGTGGCACTCGATGCCGCCCTTATGCAATGCTGCCGTGAAGGCACGCACTGATGGATTCGGGTTCTCGCCATAAAGCAGGTTCACCTGCTCGGCGGCACCACCGTTGGTCTCCACACGGTCGAAGCAGCCCATGTCGATGATCAAGGGGGCGATTTGCTCCAGTTGGTCCTTGCGTGGCACGTATTTGCCTGACGACTGCCACATGTCGCGGTAAACCAGGCTGAATTTTACTTCTTTTTTCATTATTTATTGGCGTTTTTAGACGATTTTAATTGGGACTGCAAAGGTACGATTTTTCGATGAATAAAGCTCATAAAAACACTTTTACATTGTCAAAACTTTTATAATTTTGCAGTCATATGATTAAAGAGAAGAGGACTTTTATGAAAACAAACAAAAATAGGGGTAATAATGCCTTATTAATAATGCTTGTAACAAGTCCTATCTGGATTATTCCGTTAGCGTTGCTTGTGGATTATTTAGATGAAAGATACTCAGCTCCAAAAGTGGAGAAGGTGCGTAATTATCCAAGGTATGAATATCCAGATGATACCATTTTAGCTCACCCTGAAAGAATCCCCAAAAAAGGAGAATCTATTATGCCAAGGTTAAATAGCCATGATGGGAACAATGGAGTAGTCTTAACTTTACCTGGTGATAACAAGATAAATACCGGCCTGTCTTCAGAGGAAATCTTAGAACAATTAGACTTTGATTATCAAGATGTCTACGATTACTATGGTGGGGCTGAGGAATTATACTAATCTATCTTATCTTCATTAAAATTAAACTGACATGAAAAAAAATGATTCAACTATTGTAGAAGGTTTTCCTCCACTAATGTGTCATGAGCCTCGAGTATTGATTTTGGGAACAATACCAGGGAAGAATTCGATTAGTGCCAATGAGTATTATTATGATAATGGCAATCGGATGTGGAAGATGTTGGCAAAATTAGCAACACAAAAAATGCCTACAAATTATACCGAGAAAAAGGTGATATTAGAACATTTGCATGTCGTACTTTGGGATTATTATCAGTCCGTTGAGCGAACTAATGGCACGGATAAAGGTATCCTAGAAGGAATTCCAAACGATATTGTTGGTTTTGTTAGAAAAAATCCAACTATAACAAAGATAGCCATAAATGGTTATGGAAAATACAAAGAGTTTGGAGAAAAACTACAAAATCAGTTGGGGCAATCCATCAAAGTGTTTCGTTTGCCAGAAACAAGCGGTCTCAACGCTTCTTGGACTTTAGAAAAACTGTGTAAGGAATGGAGCGTTGTGTTTGAACCATGACCTGTTGAAGTTCCGCCTCAGCATTTGCAATGCAAAACTAAGAAAAGACAAAAGAGGGCGCGGCTTTAGTGTCGCGCCCGTTCTTTACACCGCTGCCAATTCCAGCCCAACGGCATGAATCGTGTCGAGAATCAAAGCCATTCGGGCTTTGCTGGCGTTTTACATACCGCTAATACGAAAAAAGGACGCTTTGTCGTCCTGTTTTCGTTTTCTGTGTGAAATTTTTGACAGAAATGTCAATTATTTGAAATAGGAATTGATTGAAGAAAAACGAAGGGCGCGCTGTAAACCAGCACGCCCTTGTGTTTCAGTCCAGTAGAGACGTAGCGCGCTACGTCTCTACAAACGTCCAATTCAAATTAGAATAGGTTTTCCAAAATCTTGTCTTCCACCAAATTCGGCATCGTGACCTTCAGCTTTGGCTCGGCCTCCATGGCGCGTTTGATGGCGAAGGTGGCGCCTTCGTTGCGGGCCCAGTTGCGGCGGGCAATGCCGTTGTTCACGTCCCAATGCAACATGCTATGGAGTCTGCGGTCGGCATCGGCGCTGCCGTCGAGGACCATGCCGAAGCCACCGTTGATGACTTCGCCCCAACCTACGCCGCCGCCGTTGTGGATGCTCACCCAGGTGGCGCCACGGAAACCATCGCCGATGACGTTTTGCACAGCCATATCAGCGGTGAATGACGAACCGTCATAGATGTTCGAAGTCTCGCGGAACGGGCTGTCGGTGCCACTTACGTCGTGGTGGTCGCGGCCAAGGACGACGGGACCGCTCAGGCGACCGTCAGCGATGGCCTTGTTGAATTCGGCAGCGATCTTGGTGCGGCCTTCGCAGTCGGCGTAAAGGATGCGGGCTTGTGAACCCACCACGAGGTGGTTCTCTTGTGCGCCACGGATCCATTGGATGTTGTCGCGCATCTGCTGCTGGATTTCGGCAGGAGCCGTGGCAGCGATGGTCTCCAACACATGGCAGGCGATGTCGTCGGTGACGGCCAAGTCCTCGGGCTTGCCAGAGGCACACACCCAACGGAAGGGGCCGAAGCCATAGTCAAAGCACATCGGGCCCATGATGTCCTGCACGTAGCTGGGATAGCGGAACGTGCCGTCGGCCTTCAGGATGTCGGCGCCTGCGCGGCTGCTTTGCAGCAGGAAGGCGTTGCCGTAGTCGAAGAAGTACATGCCCTTGGCGGTCAGCTTGTTGATGGCGGCCACATGGCGGCGCAACGAAGCCTGCACCTTCTCCTTGAAAAGCTCAGGATTCTCGGCCATCATGGTCTTGGATTCCTCAAACGACTGGCCTACAGGATAGTAACCGCCAGCCCACGGGTTGTGGAGCGAGGTCTGGTCGGAGCCGAGGTCGACGTGGATGTCGTGCTCGGCGGCATATTCCCAAAGGTCCACCACATTGCCTTGGTAGGCATAGCTGCGGGCTTCCTTCTTGGCGAGGCTTGCGTTGACGTGCTTGAACAGCTCCTCGATGTTGTCGTACACCTCATCGACCCAGCCTTGCTGATAACGCTTCTGCGTGGCAGCGGGGTTGATTTCGGCGGTGATGCTCACCACACCGGCGATGTTGCCAGCCTTTGGCTGGGCACCGCTCATGCCACCGAGGCCAGCAGTGACAAACAGCTTGCCAGCGGTGCTGCCGCCGTGTTTACGAGCTGCGTTGAGCACGGTGATGGTGGTGCCGTGGACGATGCCTTGAGGTCCGATATACATATAGGAGCCGGCGGTCATCTGACCGTATTGCGTCACGCCGAGGGCGTTGTAGCGCTCCCAGTCGTCGGGTTTGCTGTAGTTCGGGATCATCATACCGTTGGTGACCACCACGCGCGGGGCGTCCTTATGCGAGGGGAAGAGGCCCATCGGGTGACCGCTATACATGGCCAGGGTCTGGTCTTCGTCCATGTTGGCGAGGTACTGCATCACGAGGCGGTATTGTGCCCAGTTCTGGAAGATGGCACCGTTGCCGCCGTAGATGATAAGCTCGTGTGGGTGCTGAGCCACGGCAGGGTCGAGGTTGTTTTGGATCATCAGCATGATGGCTGCGGCCTGCTTGCATTTGGCAGGATATTCCTCGATCGGGCGGGCGTACATCTTGTAGGACGGACGGAAACGGTACATGTAGATGCGGCCGTATTTCTCCAGTTCCTCAGCAAACTCGGGGGCCAAGGTGGCGTGGAACTTGGCGGGGAAGTAACGCAAAGCGTTGCGGATGGCCAGCTTCTTCTCGGCCTTCGTCAAGATGTCCTTGCGCTTGGGCGCATGGTTGATGGTGGTATCATAAGGTTTCACTTCCGGCAGTTCATCGGGGATGCCGGCAAGAATCTCTTTTTGGAAATCGTTGAGTGCACTCATTTTATGTTGTTTTTATATGACTTTTCTTGAATCTGCAAAGATACGAAATCTTTAGATTCGACGAAACGAAGTGAGTCAAAAAAACTCGTTCCCTTTAAAAAAGAAAAATGTGTATTTTTGTCTTCAAATTCTATGTTATGAAACGTCTGTTCGTATTGTTTTCGTTATCACTGATATTTCCTTTGTGTGTATTGGCGCAAAACGTTGAATCACAGAACTATGAATCTGCATTTGATGCTGCTTATGAGGCCTGTCCCACTATTCCGAAAGGTTTGCTCGAGGCCATTTCGTTCACCAACACGCATTGCCATCATCTGACAGACGCGTACTATTTCAACGATGGCCCCGATGCCATGCCGCGAGCCTATGGCTTGATGGGTTTGGTGAAGGACGGCAAAGGTTGTTTCCGTGAGAACCTGCAACTGGTGTCGGAGCTTTCAGGCGTTTCGGAAACAGAAATCCTTGGGAGTCCCGATGCAAATGTGTTGGCCTACGCTAAGGCGTTCAAATGTTTGGCCAAAAAATGCAAAATGGCTGAAACAAAGGATTATCTTTCTGTTATCCAGCAACTTTCTGAGTTGCCAATAGGGGAGGAGAAGGACGTTTATCCTATGCAGTCCATGCTCTATTCGGTTTGCTCTTTCATGAATGATGAGAAGCATGCTGAACAATACGGCTTCACGAAATATGACATTGACTTGAAAGCGGTTTTTGCTGAGCATTACGATATGCTGACTGCACCTGGACTCATCGTTCAGCGTGAATCCGACTATCCCGCTGCCATTTGGGACCCTGCCCCCGACTGCAATTATAGTGAACGTACTATGGATGTAAGTGCAGTGGTCATCCATTACACAGAGGGCTCTTATGCAGGCTGCATCAGCTGGTTCAAGAACTGTGATGCCCAGGTGTCGGCGCACTATGTCATCCGTTCCTCCGACGGACAGGTGACGCAGATGGTGCGCGAGGCCGACAAGGCATGGCATGCGCGCACAGCCAACGGCTATACCATTGGCATCGAGCATGAGGCCTACGGCAATATTTGGAGCTTCTTCACCGATGCGATGTACCAGTCGTCGGCCAACCTGGTGCGTGACATCTGCTCGCGCTACGAGAGCATCGACGGTCATCGAACTTTCTATCGTGACACTTTGGATAATGGCACCTGCCTAAACCAAGGCCTTCACGACCTCGGCGGCGAGAATGCATGTGTCAAAATACGCGGTCACCAGCACTATCCCGACCAGTCGCACACCGACCCGGGACCGTATTGGGATTGGAACTATTACTACAAACTCATCAACGAAGGTACCCCTGTCACCGTGTTGGAAGGTGAGGAAGGCCGTCTTGACCATCAGTATTATGGCGATGATGAGCGCAAGATTTGGGTGATTCGAGGTCCGGAGGGGAAGATCATCAGTCTTGATTTCAAATCCTTTGATCTGGAGAAAGACTTTGATTTTCTTTGGGTTTATGATGGCGATGACGTTTATGCCCCTAAGATTGGACGATGGAACACGCAAAGTCCCGGAACAGTGCATTCCTCGGGCAATGTGATGTGCGTAGAGTTTCGCTCCGACTGCGCCACCCATGCGCTTGGTTGGCAAGCAGAATGGAAGGCCATCAAAACCAAACCCATCGAACCGGAAGTGCTTGAAATTGAGCCAGGTGTGTTCCCGAATCCTACTACAGGGAAATTTACCGTGAAGTCGGACAGAGAAGGCTTGACTGATTTGACGGTGTTTGATGTATATGGCAACATGATAATCTCTTTGCGTTTCCAGAATTCGGTTGAAATCGAAGCAAGCAATTGGGCCTCTGGTGTTTATATGATCCATTATGGCGAGCCAAACCGTCCTGACAAGGTGGTTAAGTTGGTGAAGTGGTAAACGGTTTGTTGAAACAATAATCGTCGACTTGTTGCGTTCATCAAAGGAAAATTCCTATCTTTGCAACCAATTTTGTTTTGGGATGAGAAATACAAGCATCATAAGAAAGACCGTGTTGCTGCTGGCATTGATGATGTTGGCAGTTTGTTCTGAGGCTCAGGACACCTGCAATTTCAAGGTCAAGTTTCGCCAGTTGAAGTTGACTTGCAGCAACCACGATGAGGAAAACGGCCGCAATGCACAGGTGCAGGCCTATGTCGATAGTATAGCCACAGTGCAACAAGGTGGCGTCTTTGCCCCGCCCTATACCTATCAATGGGAAGTCAGCCCGCTTCATATTGCCCCTACCGACCCCACTTGGGCCATTGGTTTGGAGGCTTACAGGTACTATTTTATCCGTGTGACCGATAGTCAAGGTTGCATGCGTCGCGATAGCGTGTGGCTGAAGGCCTACCCCAATCCCATCGTCGAGATCTCGACCGAGCCGAAAGATACCGTGTATCTGCAGAATCCCCATGTGACGTATTCGTTTGAGAATCTGTCTGCTGACACGCTTGACATCAGTAACTTTTATTGGATTCTGAACAGCCAGTATAACATCACTTCCACTGCCGAGTCGCCTCGTTTCACCTATGTGGAAACCGGAGAATACACTACCGAGTTGAAAGTGTTTAACCCCCAAGGCTGCGACACCTCGTATTTTAAGACCATCAGGGTAAACCCTGTGAAGCTGAAGATTCCCAACGTATTCACGCCTAATGGCGATGGCATCAACGATTATTTCATCATCTCTCTTGATGGCGGCAGTGACATGCCGAGTTCGAAAAACGACGGAGGAGGCACGGGCGCTGAGTATGAAGGCTATGAGCCGCTGAGCAGTTATTACGAGTCGTCAGAATTGACCGTCTTCAACCGTTGGGGCCGTGTGGTATATCACTCCACCGACTATCAAAACGATTGGAACGGCGGCGACCTGCCCGATGCCACCTATTTCTATGTGCTGAAATGCCACGGATTGAAGAATGACGCCACCTATCAAGGCTCGGTGATGATTGTGAAATCGCAGAAAGGATTATGATCATGAAGCATCTGTTATCGTTTTTGTTGCTGGCCTCCTTGTTTTTGTCGGGTTGTAACAATAAAAGCCAAAATGGGCAACTCTCGACCGATTTGGTGACGAGTCCCAAATCGGCTACGCAGACCTCCGACAAGCAAGCGGCCATAACGTTTGAAAAGGAAGAACATGACTTTGGTAGCTTGCTGCAAGGTGAAGTGGTGAGCTATTCTTTCCATTTTACGAATACGGGTAACGCGCCTCTGATTATCAGCCAGGTGACTTCCAGCTGCGGCTGCACCGTGGCAAATTATTCGCGTGATCCTATCGCCCCGGGTAAGAAGGGTGTCATCCAGGCCACGTATAACAGCGCAGGGCATCATGGCTTCCAAAACCGTTTTCTCACGGTGATGAGCAACACCATGCCTGCCAAACATATTCTTCGTATCAAGGGCAAGGTGCTTACCCCTGACCAATATTGATTCTTAACCTAAATACTTATTATTATGAACATGCTTACTATCTTATTACAAGCTGCTGAAGCACAACCTCAAAGAGGTGGCTCTATGGCCTCAACCTTGATTTTCATGCTGCTTCTCATCGTCGTTTTCTGGCTGTTCTTCATCCGTCCCCAGTCGAAGAAAGCCAAGGAGGAACAGAAGTTCCGCGACAGCCTGCAGAAGGGCGACAAGGTGGTTACCATTGGCGGTTTCCACGGTAGAGTCACCGAGGTGAAAGATACCACGGTCATGATTTCACTGGCCCCCAATATGGAGGTTGAAGTGGAGAAGACGGCTCTCGTTAAGGACGGTGCCCGTGTGGGTCAGGCTTAATATGAACCAACTGGATACCATCAAGCAAAAGGCAGAACGCCAAAACAGGCGTTCTGTCCTTACTTTTCTCATTTTTTTGGCCCTCTCTACCGCTGCGTGGTTCTTGGTCAAACTGTCAGAGGACTATACCACGCAAACCAAATTCAGATTGCAATTTGAAGGGGTGCCTGCCGACAGGTGGATATCATCGGGCGACCAGTCGGTGAAGATGTCGTTGTTGATCGACGGCTTCCACACGCTAAGATTTAAGATGATCCGCGAACCTAACCGATTCGTCACCATATCACTGGACGAGGTGCCTTACAGGTTAGAGAATGACAATACCTATTCCTTTAGCAGCCAATATGTCGCCGAGAAGGTGGCCGATAGGTTGGGTATCAACGCCTCGGATATCACCATGAACGAATCCAAGGTTTATTTTACCATGGACATATTGAAGTCGAAAGTGGTGCCCGTCGTCCTGTTGTCTGACATCAAGACGGCACGGCAATATGGCCTTTATGGCATCCCCATGCTCGACCCGTCTTCTGTGACTATCTATGGCCCCGAGGAAGCCATCGACACGGTGAAATCAGTCAAGACCGAGCTGCTTTCCAGAGCCAATGTGAGCCAGGGGTTCAGCGAGACCGTGGCACTCGATCTGCTTGACGGCCAGATCCATTCCAACACCAAGGAGGTAAAGGCTACTGTTCAAGTGGAAAAATTTACAGAAACCGATATTGAGGTGCCCATCAAAGTGAGCGATAGTCTCCGACTTCGTTTCTTCCCTGAAACCATGACGGTGAAGTGCCTTGTGGCTATCAAGGATTATTCCTCCATCACCCCCGACCAGTTTAGTGTTGCCATCGACAGGCAACAACTGAAAGCCAAGCAGCCGCTGTTGGACGTGCGCCTTGCCGCTTGGCCACAATATGTGCAGATCCTCAGCACCCACCCCGACAAGGTGGAATATCTCATCGTACAATGAAGAAAGTCGCCATCACCGGCAACATAGGCAGCGGCAAGTCGTGGGTTTGCGAGTTGTTTAAGCAACACTTGGGCATTCCTGTTTACAACAGCGATGATGCAGCCAAGCAGATGTATTTCTTGACCGATGTACGCCAACAATTGGTGAAACGTTTCGGCGATGCGTTTTATCTTTCTGAAACAGCATTGAACAGAAAGCATATCGCCGACTTGATCTTCCATGATGAAAAAGCCCAACGCGACTTGGAAGGCATCCTCTATCCCGCCTTGTTCGTCGACTTTGAGCATTGGATGAAAAAACAAGATGCGCCCTACGTCCTGTTTGAATCGGCATTGATTTTTGAGAAGCGTTTGGAAAAGCGTTTTGACGCCGTCGTGATGGTGTCGGCATCTGAAGCCACTCGACTTCGCCGCGCCATGGAACGTGACCATTGCGATGAGGCCACCGTCAAAGCTCGCATGGCGAAGCAATGGCCCGAAGAAGGCAAGCGCCTGCTTGCCGATTATGTCATCTGGCATGAAAACGATGACGAAGACGATGCCTTGATGAAACAAATCATCTCAGTGCATAAGTTTTGCGGACTAAATCCGCAATGAAGGTAACTTTTTTCTTGTCGGTAAGGTTTTTCTTTGTATCTTTGTGCCAACTCATAAAGTATAAGTACAAGATATTATAGATATGGAGAAAGTATTGCTTTTAGGCGATGAGGCCATTGCACAGGGCTTCATCGACGCTGGCGGCTCGGCCATCAACAGCTACCCGGGCACGCCCTCAACCCAAATCACAGAGTATGTCATCAACTCGAAGCAAGCCAAGGAACTCGGCGTGATCGCCAACTGGTGCGCCAACGAGAAGACGGCCCTTGAGGCCTCCATCGGCGTGGCTTACGCTGGCAAACGTGCCATGACCTGCATGAAACACGTGGGTCTTAACGTGTGTGGCGACCCCTTCATGAACGCTGCCATCATCGGTACGAAGGGCGTCCTCGTCGTGGTGGCCGACGACCCGAGCATGTTCTCGTCGCAGGATGAACAGGACAGCCGCTTCTATGGTCACTGGGCCATGATTCCCATGCTGGAGCCTTCGAACCAACAGGAAGCCTACGACATGGTGCACTACGGCTATGACTTGAGTGAGAAACTCGGCACGCCGGTGCTCTATCGCATCCCGACCCGTTTGGCTCACAGCCGTGCTGGCGTGGTGCGCAAGCCCGTGCGTCCGCAGAACGAGCTCACCGAACCCGCCGATGCCAAGTCGTTCGTGCTGCTGCCCGCCAATGCCAAGCGTCTCTATCGTGACCTCATCGACAAGCAACCCGCTTTCACTGAGGCTTCGGAGACCTCGGGCTTCAACAAATACATCGACGGCCCGAAGAAGAATATCGGTATCATCACCACGGGTATCGCCTACAACTACCTGATGGAGAACTTTCCCGATGGCCAATGCCCGTATCCTGTCGTGAAGGTGACGCAGTATCCGCTGCCTTACGATATGATCAACAAGCTCTATGACGAGTGTGACGAAATCCTCGTGCTCGAAGACGGTCAGCCGTTTGTTGAGGAGTTAGTTAAAGGCTTCCTCGGCAAGGGTAAGAATGTCATGGGTCGTCTCGACGAGACTATCCGCCGCGATGGTGAGCTGAACGCCGAAAAGGTGGCTAAGGCCCTCGGCATGGATGTGCCTACGATGTTCAAGGTGCCGGAGGTGGTCACCAACCGTCCTCCTGCGCTCTGCCAGGGTTGCCCGCACGTCGACAGCTACAATGCTTTGAACGCTGTCATGGCTAACCATAAGGGCGGCAAGGTGTTTGGCGACATCGGATGCTACACCTTGGGCTTCAACATGGGTGCCATCAACACCACCGTGTGCATGGGTGCTTCCATCACCATGGCCAAAGGCGCCAGCGAGGTGGGCATCTTCCCGAGCGTGGCCGTCATCGGTGACGGTACCTTCGGTCATAGCGGCTTGACGGGTCTTATGGACTGCGTCAACGAGAAGGCCAACGTCGTGGTCATGATTCTTGACAACGACATCACCGCCATGACGGGTGGTCAGCCTTCATCGGCACACAACAAGATCCGCCGCATCTGCGAAGGCCTCGGCGTGGAGCCGGAGCACATCCGTGACATCATCCCGCTGCCCAAGAACCACGAAGAGAACGTGAAGATCATCGAGGAAGAGGTCAACTACAACGGCGTGTCGGTCATCATTCCGCACCGCACCTGCATCGTCGAATTGAAGAAACACATGAAGAAATAATTGTTTGGTTGGTAGAGACGTAGCGCGCTACGTCTCTACAATCAGAATTTTGAATTTTAAATCTTAAATCCAGAAAAATGAAAAAAGATATAGTATTATGCGGCGTGGGCGGCGATGGCATTGTTTCGGTGGCCAAGATTATCTCTGACGCTGCTCTCAATATGGGTATGAACCTGAAACAGTCCGAGATCCACGGCATGTCGCAGCGCGGCGGCTCGGTGTTCTCACACCTCCGTATCTCCGACAATGAGATTTTCGCCGATGTCATTCCGGAAGGTCAGGCCGACATCATCCTCTCTTCCGAACCTATGGAAGCCCTGCGTTATCTGCCTTGGCTGAGCAAGGAAGGTTGGGTCATCACCAACAACGATCCCTTCATCAACATCAGCAACTATCCCGATATGGAGAAGATCAACGCTGAGTTGGGCAAGCTGGAACATGTGGTTTCGTTCAATGCCAACGAGATTGCCAAACAGTTGAAGGCCCGTTCCAACATGGTGCTGCTAGGTGCCACGGTGCCTTATCTCGGCATCTCCATGGAGAAGGTCGAGGAGGCCATCGCCCACATCTTCGGCAAGAAAGGCCAAGAGGTCGTCGACCTCAATATTCAGGCCGTGCGTGCCGGTTACGAACAGGCTACGGCGAAATGAACAGTCGTAGAGACGTGCCATGGCGCGTCTCTACAACAAGAAAACGCCCGATTGGAGGTTTCCAGTCGGGCATTTTGCTTTGTCATTTTTCACCCCATTTGAGCGGGTAATTAAGGCAGGTACAGTAGGATGTTTCTCTCAAATAAAACCGGATGACCCTTTCTTGCCCGTCGCTGCCTAAGAAAGAATAGGCGTCAAGCCAGCCGTAATACACGCCATCCTCGGTGTTGTGCACTACAGCAATCGGATGAACGGAATCGTAAAAAACGTGTATGCCTCGTTCCCACCAATAAGCGTCTGTTATGTTTGGGTTGTCACTGCTGAGGATGCAAATCTGCCAATCTTTCATAGCTTGGATGAAAGGGATGTCATATTCGAAATAGATTTTCAGGTCGGTCGACTTGTCTTGGTCAAGATCAATACAGAGGGTGTCCCAAGTCTGCACGGAATCGGCATAATTGTAACTGATGTTCAGTGCAGGATTGTATTTCTCATGCAGAATCATGCCTGTTTGGCCTTCGTATTCCACTTTGTGACAAGCGGATAAACAACAGAGCCCCACAACGATTGGCAATACCAATGTAATCCTTCTCATTACGATAGGGCTTTCTGGTTTTTCTTTAAAAACATTACAAAGAGCACCAATCCCAGCACGGTGATGGCTGCGCCGATGCCATAGCCCACGGGGCGGGGTAGGATAGAACCGAGTCCACCATCGGCAGCCTTGGCCACGAATAGGAAACATCCCGTCACCATGGTCATGAAGAGGGCAGGTATAAGGGTGATGAGATACCACATCTTGCCTTTGTTTTTGGCTAAGTAGACCGAAATGGCCCAAAGCGTCACCGTGGCGAGCACTTGGTTGGCCCAAGCGAAATAACGCCAGATGAGCTGGAAGCCGTTGGCATCGGAGATGCTGTAAACCAAGATGGCTGCCGTGACGACGAACATCGGGATAGCCACAATCAGGCGGTTTTTGATGGGCTTTTGGTCGTAGTGCATGAAGTCGGCGATGATGAGTCGAGCCGAGCGCAAAGCTGTGTCGCCAGAGGTGACTGCCGCGCTGATGACACCCAAGATGGTGATGACGGCGATAACGGGCGTGAACCATGTGTTGGCGATGATGCCCACAATGGCAGCACCACTCTTGCCTGTCACGTCCACTACGCTGTCAGGTCCGAAGAAATAAGCTGCCGCCGCAGCCCAAATCAAGGCGACCACACCTTCGGTGATCATGGCTCCATAGAAAATCGGGCGGCCTTGTTTCTCATTGACCATGCAGCGCGCCATCAAGGGCGACTGCGTGGCATGGAAGCCGGAGATGGCACCGCAAGCGATGCTGATGAACATCATTGGGAAGATGGGGTTGTTGGCCGCGTCGGGGTGACGGTTTTGCAAGCCGCTCCACAACTCCGGGATTTCGGGTTTGTAGATAAGGAAAGCAATGAAGATGGCCACAGCCATGCCTAA
>LPNG01000014.1:16358-72599 GCA_001543395.1 Candidatus Alcium sp. F082
GTGCGTTGAGCAAGGTGGCGGGCGTGTTGACGAACACCACGCCGACCAAAATCATCAGGATGATGGTGAAGGCGCGCATGATTTGTTTGGCTCCGTTGCCGAGATAAGTTCCATGGATTTCAGGCAGGCTTGCACCTTTGTCGCGGAGCGAGATCATGCCCGCGAGGTAGTCGTGGACAGCACCAGCGAAGATGCTGCCCAACACAATCCAAAGGAAGGACGCCGTGCCAAACTGCGCGCCCATGATAGCACCGATGATGGGGCCTACACCAGCGATGTTCAAGAACTGAATCAAGAAGATACGCCAGGGCTTCATCGGCACGTAGTCGACGCCATCGCCCATAGTGATGGCGGGGGTAGGACGTTGCGGGTCGATGCCGAAGACCTTCTCGACGAGCTTTCCATATACAAAATAGCCAAGAATGAGGACGGCCAAAGCGATAAAGAAAGTAATCATAATACATGTTTTTATATGACTGCAAAAATACGTTTTTTGAAATACATATTGTAAAGTCACCACAAAAAAACAAAAGCGGCCTGAAAGATTTCAAGCCGCTTGATGGTTGGTTTGGGAATAACCTTAGTCGTCGAATTCGAGGACACGGAATTTCTTGTCAAACTTGATTTCCAATCGGTTGCTCAACTCAATTTCCCAATCTCTGCGATCCTTGTCAATTTTGATGATATCTTCATCGGGGAAACTGGCTTTCACATAGTTGGCGATTTCAACAGGAATAAGTGCGTTGGGCACGATGGTATAAACATTAGAGTGCTTGCAGTCGATGTGTTTCCACTCGCCTTTACGAGTAAACTCGATTTCCGTGCCGTCGCTCAACCTAACCTCATATTCGCCTTCATCGCGTTGGGAGAAAAGGATGGTGGTTTCGGGGAAATAGGTCTTCACAAATTGTTGAATGGCTGGAGTCGGGTCTTTGGCAAGCATGGCCAAAAACATGGTGATGATGGTTAAAGTTTTCATTGTTTTGTTTGTTTTTGTAGATATTGCTTTAAGTTATTCTTTCTTCCCTCCGAACTCCATGAGGTACGCCTTAAGGAACGCATCAATATTTCCATCCATAACGCTTTGAACATCAGAGGTCTGGTAGTTGGTGCGGTGGTCTTTCACGCGGCGGTCGTCGAAGACATAGGAGCGAATTTGGCTGCCCCATTCGATCTTCAGTTTGCCTGCCTCAATCTTGTTCTGCTCCTCCATGCGGTGGCGCATCTCGCGGTCATAGAGTTGTGACTTCAGGAGGCGCAAGGCGTTCTCGCGGTTTTTGGGTTGGTCGCGGGTCTCGGTGTTTTCGATGAGGATCTCCTCTTCCTCGCCCGTGTAGGGGTCCTTGTATTGGTAACGCAAACGCACGCCCGACTCCACCTTGTTCACATTCTGTCCACCGGCACCGCCGCTACGGAAGGTGTCCCACGACAGGCGCGACTGCTCGACCACGATTTCAATCGTGTCGTCGACGAGCGGCGTGACGAACACCGATGCAAACGAAGTCATGCGCTTGCCTTGGGCGTTGTAGGGACTGACGCGCACCAAGCGGTGAACGCCGTTTTCGCCTTTCAGGTAGCCGTATGCATAGTCGCCTTCGATCTTCATCGTCACCTGCTTGATGCCGGCGTCATCGGCTTCCAAGAGGTTCGAGATGGTGAGCTTGTATTTGTGGTTTTCGGCGTAACGCATATACATGCGCATGAGCATCTGTGCCCAGTCTTGGGCCTCGGTGCCGCCTGCGCCCGCGTTGATCTTCAGCACGGCGCTCATCGGGTCGGCTTCCTCTTGCAGCATGTTCTTGAACTCCAAATCCTCGATGATTTTCAGCGTGGCGTTGTACTGCTCGTCCACTTCCTCCTCGGTGGCCTCGCCTTCCTTGGCAAAGTCGAAGAGCACGGTAAGGTCGTTGCCGGCATCCTCGGCTTCCTTGTAGCCGTTGAGCCAGCCCTTCACCTCACGCACCTTCTTCATGGTGGCTTCGGCGGCCTTCGGGTCGGCCCAGAACTGCGGGTCTTGCGTCTTTTCGTCTAATTCCTGTGCTTCGATGGTACGTCTGTCGACGTCAAAGATACCTCCTCAAGGCATCAATCCTCTTACATACGTCTTTAAGTTGGTCTTGGGTGATCATAGTTTTTTTGACTTCGGGACTGCGAGACTTCGGGACACGAGGCGAGGGCCAAATAGTCTCACGTCCCGTGTCTCGAAGTCTCGCGTCTGTGGTTTTAACTGCGTTGCATCTTATAATTTCAGGCTGCAAAGGTAGGGAAAAATGAGGTTTCAGCAGAAAAAAGTTGCAAAATGGTGCTGTTTCATGAAAAAACACTATCTTTGCAATCGTCATTAATTTAATGACGGTTAAATTAACAACGATTAAATAAATTGATGTAGCGTATGAAATTCTACGATAGGAATGCTGAATTACAGATACTTGAAAAGAATTGGCAACAGTCAGTCAACCACTCTATGATGACCACGCTCACTGGAAGACGACGCATCGGTAAGACCGCTCTACTACTGAAAAGTGCGGAAAACAAAGCCTGCCTGTACCTGTATGTGTCGAAAGACAACGAACAGGTGCTTTGCCGAAAGTTTCAGCAGCAGGCGCAAAATGTGCTCGACTTGCAACTGTATGGGCAAGTGGAAAACTTCGGCAATCTTTTCAAGGAATTGATGAAATACGGTGAAAACCACCATTATACGCTCATCATCGACGAGTTTCAGAACTTGTTGGGTATCAACGCTGCCATCCCAAGCGAGATTCAAGACATTTGGGATCGGAACAAAGACAAAACACAGGTCAACCTTGTTCTTTGCGGCTCCATCTATTCGATGATGAAACGTATTTTCGACCACAGCGACCAACCGCTTTATGGTCGCCGTGACTCGCATCTGCGCCTGTTGCCGTTCAGTATCGAGACACTGAAGAACATTTTGGCCGACCACAACCCCGATTACAATCCCGATGATTTGCTCTGTCTCTACATGCTCACGGGCGGCGTGGCCAAATATGTCGCCTTGCTGATGGACGCTCGTGCCACGACCAAGCAAAAAATGCTCAACTTCGCCTTGTCGCCCGATTCGCCCTTCCTGACCGAAGGCACCGAGCTGCTGATTTCGGAGTTTGGCCGCGACTATGGCACTTATTTCTCCATCCTTCAACTCATCGCCAGTGGCATGACCACACAAAACGAGATTGACAGCATTATCGGGAAAAATACGGGAGCTTACCTGAACAATATGCATGAGGATTATCTCTTCATCAGCAAGAACACGCCTTTGTTGAGCAAGCCGGGTGTGAGGAACATCCGCTGGCAGATTGACGACTGCTTCCTGCGCTTCTGGTTTCGCTTCGTCTATCCCTATCAAGGCTTGATTGAAAGCAACCAACTCGGCTTGCTAAAACAATATGTGACAGATAATTATGCGCAATTCACAGGGCGTACTTTGGAGCGATATTTCCAAGAGAAGGCGATGCAAGGAGGCAAATTCACGAAGGTGGGCAACTGGTGGGACCGTAAAGGTAAGAACGAAATCGACATGGTGGCCTTGAACGAATTTGACAAGACTTGTCTCGTGGCCGAAATCAAGCGCAACAAGGACAGAATCAGTATGAAAGACTTGCAAGAAAAAGCAGGAGTCTTACCGTCGGAGTTTTCGGCCTATCAAATCCAAATGAAAGGACTATCGTTGGAAGATATGTGATATTAAATGAAGTGAAACAGAGTATTTTGGCTATTTTTGTCCCCATGAAACGGTATCATTTGGTTTTGCTTTTCCTTATCGCAATGTTGGCGGCTTGCCATCCCACCTCCCGCGATGCACGGCAAACCGCTCACGATGCCTTGGAAAACGCTCGCATCCTGTTGGATTCGGGCAACAAGGCGGATGCCATGCGCTTGTTCAAGGAGGCGGAGCGTTACGGCTTATCTGCCAATGATCCGCTGACGGTTGCCCACGCTCGACTCAATATCGCGCATTGTTTGGGCTATTATGCCGACAAAGAAGACGTTGTTTCGTTGCTGAAGGCTGCCGCAGAGGGCTTTGGCGAAGACTATGCCGACCGTGCCGATGCGCTGAGGGAGTTGGGCGATTTCTATCAGTTCCATAGGGCATACGATACCGCCGAGATGGTTCTGCAACAGGCTTGGGCCTACGCCGAACAAAGTGGCTCGCTGGAGGCGAAACGCACGGTTTCATCGGCTTTTTATGCAATGTATTTCAATGCTAGAGAATATGAGAAGTCGGGCGATTATCTGAGGCGATTCCTTCAAATGTCAATGCCTGATGTCGATGACAGAACGATGATGTATTATTACGACGGCATGGGTAACATCTTTTATGAGATGGGCAATTCGGATTCTACGGCTTATTATTATGGAAAGTTGGAGGAACTTGTCAACCAAGCCGAGTCAGATAAGGATATTTGGTTTTATTTTTATCCCCTTGCCCATCAAGCCAAAAGTCGCGGCGATTTTGAAAAGGCCTTCGACTATTACTGCCGCTACGATATAGGCAATAATCATAGTAAGATAGAAGAGAAAAGGAACAACCTTATCGCGATGAGCCAGAAATATGATAAGGCGGTGATGCAGAACGAATTGAACGAGAAGATCATTTGGAAACAGCGTGTTATCATTCTTATTAGTGGGATAGCGGCATTGGTTTTGTTGGCCTTCTTAATCTCGCAAATCCGATTGGCTCGCAACCGCAAGCGGGAAGCCGAAATCAACGCCGAACTATTCCACTTCAAGCAACAGAGCCAAGCCTTGGCACAAAAGGATGCCGAACATGAGCAAATCCAGAAGGACTATGCCGACCGCCTTTCGGAGGCTTTGGATAAGGAGCAACAAACCATGATGCTGTTGGACATTTATCTGAACAACAGCAAGAAAGCCAATCTCCTCAATGACTTGGAACGTTCGGTTTTCGGCGACAAAGACCACTGGAAGGCCATGCTCGCCGTGGTTGAGGAGAAATACCCAAGCCTTTGGGAAACCCTCGGACAAAAGTGCCCCGACTTGGACGAGGACGAGAAGAAATCCTTCATTCTGTCGCATTTCAAGGTCTCGCGCCAGGAAGAGGCGGATTACCTTGGAACCACTGTCAATATGGTGGACAAACTGCGGGGAAGAGTCAGGAAAAAGATGGCTGAACGCCAATAATTTTTGGACTTTTTCAACAAAAAGTTTGGAATGAATGAGATTTCAACTTATTCATTTCCAAAATATTACAGTTTTTAGAATCCAAAATTGTTTGGACTGGCCTTTCAGCCGCTTGGCAAATGCGATAGTTTTGCGTCATGTCACAAAACGGCGTTTTCGTGCGTCTTAATGACAAAGACTTTTTTGTATCAACAACTCAAAATCAAACCACTATGTTCAAAAATTCGTATTTCCTTTTGCTGCTGACGCTCGTCATTCCGCGTTTGGCGCTTGCGCAGAATCCCATCAACATTGATGAGTACAAGGTCATCGACCAAAGCCGCTTCATCATCACCTATGAAGCAATGATGACCGACGACTCACTGAAACCTACCAAACACAACTAATGTTACAGCAACACTATGCACCGTTATGATTCCGCCTTTACGGTAAGCGAGCGAAAGGGCCAAGACGGTTATAAAAACATGAGCCATTTCGTTGCGGATTCTGGTGGCGTTTGGGTGCCCGATGTGTACAAGTATTACGGCTCAAAACGGATGACCGTCATGCACCGGATGGGAACGGTGGATCGGGTGCCGATTTACCTGTACGATGAGCCTTTGGACTTGATGGACTGGAAGATGTCGTTTGGAACAAAGGAAATCCTTGGCTATCCGTGCTTCAAGGCCGAATGCGACTTTCGTGGACGGCATTGGACGGCTTGGTTCACGATGCAGATTCCCGTGAAAGACGGCCCGTGGAAATTCTGCGGCTTGCCTGGACTGATTCTCGAAATGGAAGAATCGCGCGGGCATTATGCCTTCCGTTGCATCGGTATTGAAAATCAGCAAAAACCGATAATTTGGTATGATGGGCCTCGTTTTGAAGATTATCAGCGTTGCACCCGTGCTGATGTCATGAAGCAAGAGGAGGATTTTCATGCCGATTTTATTGGCTATATTCGGATGGTGAATCCTGGTATCAAGATACATATCGCCAAAACGGACGCTTATGGCAAATATGCTGGTTCAGAGGAAGCTCCCGAAGGCTATAAGAAAGTGTTGCCTTACAACCCTGTGGAATTGGAGTAAATATGAAAAGAAAACTGCTTGTTATGGTTTCGCTTTGGGCGGTGCTTCCTTTGTCGGCGCAAAGATTCATGCGGACGGACGATTTCACGCTTTTGGATGAGGGCGTTTGTTCGGTTTCCTATGAAGTGAGTTATGTGCTTGATTCAACGAAGCCCGATGAAAAAGAAAAGGATGTGTTTCGTCTCGACATTGGGGAAAGATGGTCGAAATCGTATAGTTATGCTTTGTTCCGCTACGATTCCATTTGCACGAAACGGACATTAAAAGGGCAAAAAGATGTTTCGGGTGGCGCTGACACATGGCTTTTTATGGAGGTCTATAAAGACCGCAAGAATCACGAAATGGCGGTGACGCATCGGGCATACGATATTGGACCGGTTTTCAAGTATCGAGAGCCGTCAGATGTCCTTATGGATTGGACTTTTTCTGATGAGGTTTGCACGATTTTGGGTTATCGTTGCCGAAAAGCGATGTCTAGGTTTCGAGGTCGCATTTGGACGGCTTGGTATGTTTCGGAAATTCCTATCTCTGATGGCCCGTGGAAATTCGCGGGGTTGCCAGGTTTGATTTTGAAAGTGGAGGACGACCGTGGGCATTATTCCTTTTCTTGTATCGCCGTTAGAAACAATGCCAAGCCGATTGTGATGTGGAATTACGATTACAAGGAAGCGACAAGGGAAGAGACTTGGAAATTTGACAAAGACTGCTACAGCGATTTGTACGACTATGCGTTACGCCTTGATCCTAATGCCCAACTGCTGGCAGATGTAGTGGATGCGTCGGGGCGAATGGTGGAGGTGGAGATTACCCGAGGTGGAGCCTATAAAATGGCTTGGCCTTATAACCCGTTGGAACTTAAATAACTTGTTAATATGAAACAAATTGCACTATTTATATTTGTGTTTTTCTTTGCCATTCCTACATTCGCCCAAACGACCATTTCCGGTGAGGTACTCAATGAGAAGAAACAACTGGTCTTCAATGCCTCGGTGATGTTGTTGCGCGTCGCGGACAGCCTGCCGATGGCCTATACCTTTACAGATGAAAAAGGCCATTATCAGTTGGTTACGCAAAGCGAAGAGGCAAAACTGCTTATTGCGGTTTATGGCTTCAACCTGAAGCGACAGTTCAAGGAGGTGGAAAACAAGACACAGACTGTCGATTTCATGGTGCAGGAAGAGGCATTGCAACTGAAAGAAGTGAGCGTGAAGTCGAAGAAGATTTGGGGTGGCAACGACACGGTGAACTATGTGGTGGATGCCTTTCGCGACACAACGGACATTGTCATTGCCGATGTGCTGAAGAAGATGCCTGGCATCGAGGTGAAGGACGACGGCAAGGTGGAATACAAGGGCAAGCCCATCTCCAAATTCTACATCGAGAACATGGACATGCTGCAAGGCCGCTACAATCTTGCCACCACCAGCATCGCCGCCTCCGATGTGGCCTCGGTGCAGGTGATGGAGAACCATCAGGAGGTGAGGGCGCTGCAAAACATCCAGTTTTCGGACAACGTGGCTCTCAATATCAAATTGAAAGAAAACGCCAAAGGCACCTTTGCCTTGATGGCCGACTTGGGCGCGGGCTGGGCCGACAGTCTGCAATACGAAGGCAGCCTTACAGGGATGTATTTCGCAAAACGCAATCAGTTTCTAGGCACTTTGAAAGCGAACAATTCGGGCACTAACCTTGTTGACAATGAGAATGTCACGGTCTATCCGATGGCCTCGATGGTCGAGCCGAGCGCTCCGGGCATTTCGGGAGTGCGGCACACGCTGAACCGCTCGCAAGGGATTACCCTCAACAGCCTGCACAAACTGAAAAACGACACGGATATCTCTTTCAACCTCCTTGTTGGCGGCGACCGCAACCGCAAGTCGAGCGAGTCGCACACGCTCTATCTCCTTCCCGACGACACGCTCAGTCTTGTTGAGCGGATGCAGTCGCTCGAAACGGCCAAAATGCTTGAAGGCAGCATTAACTACAATCTCAACAAGGACTTGGACTATCTGAAAATCAGCCTCATCGCATCGGGGCACCGCAATTGGGGCGAGGGTTTTGTGGACAACGGCGAGTTGATTCGGCAAGAAGAAAACTACCAGTCGCTGTGCGCCAAGGCCAACATCCACTGGATTCGCAAGAGCCGCCGCGACCCTGAAAGTGGCGTGGAATTCAATTCCACCACGAGTTATGGCACTTTGCCCTACGGATTGCAAGTCGCGCCAGGCTGTTTCCCCGAGGTCCTCAACGATGGCGAAGATTATGCAACAACCTTACAAAACACAGGTTATCAATCCTTTAAGAGTGAGAATTTCCTTCGATTTCTCACCAGCGTGGTCTGGAAACGATTACGCATCATGCCTTATTTCAATTTCAGTATGGAAGAACAATCGCTTAATTCGGACGCGCTTTGCGTCATTGCGAGGAGGAACGACGAAGCAATCCAGCCGTTGTGTTCCGATGGATTGCTTCGCTTTGCTCGCAATGACGGCGACCAATTCAGCAACGACATCCGTTGGCACAAGTACCAGCCTGCCGCAGGCGCCTATTTCACTTACGACCGTCGGCGCGTGAATGTGACGCTAATGGTGCCTGTGCAGTTGCGTTACCTGCAATTGGATGACCGCATCGGAACCGCTTCCGACAAGCAATTCAAGGTTTTGTCACAACCTTCGCTTTCGTTCCGTTATGACTTCAGCCATAACTGGAAAGTGAGCACCAAGATTGCCACCTACAACAACACCCCGAGTTTGCGGACGCTTTATTCGGGTTACATCATGCAGAATTACAGAACCTTATCGCACTACGACTGTCCTCTGGCTGACACATACGGTGCCAATGGATCGCTGACTTTTTCGTATAAGAATGTGATGAAATATGCTTTTGGCGATTTCTCGGTGAACTACAACCGCTACCGTAACGAGGTGATGTACGCTCAATCTTTTGAGGGCAACACCATGGTCATCAATGCCGTGGAGCAGCCGAGTTGGGGAGATTATTTGTCAGTCTCGCTGTATGCGGGCAAAGGCTTCAGTTGGAAAAAGTTGAACATCAACGCGAAATGCTCCTACGGATGGGGACGTTCTCCACATTTGGTCCAGAACCAAGTGGCCACCTATTACAACCAGGGCTGGAACGCCAACCTGACCGCCAGCATCGCAATAACAGACTACATCTTTTTCAACAACAAAGGCAGTTGGAGCCGATTCACTACCTCTGTAGACGGTTTTACTGCTGGTAGCCAGCCCATTGTGAGCCTTATCGACAATGCCAATCTGAGTGTGGTTTTGCCTTTTGGCTTGTCCGTCACGCCCTCGGTGGAGTTCTATCACACCCGTTCCGAAGGCCGAACCGACAATTTCGTGCTCTTGGACTTTAGTTTGGGCTACACTTTCCGCAAGGTCAAGTTTAGCTTGGATGTGAACAACATTCTTAATGCGGAGAGTTTTATTTATTCCTATTATTCAGGGATTTATGGGTATTATTCAGCATACTCGATTAGGCCGAGGAGTATAATGCTGAGTGTTCGGTTTAAGGTGATTTGATGCTCATGCAAAAAACCAGCATCCAAAGGGGCAGCTTCGGTCCGATGGGCGTCTCGATGTCATCGGCAAAGATGTAGGAATCAAGCAAATCCGCTATTTGGTTGAACCCCTTGTCCTTGCCACCGATTTCAAAGTGGTATTTGCCATCCACTTATGTTGGTTGCGACCAACACTTTTCAAATAAAAAAGTTGTCATTAGCCAACACTTTTTCGTAAAAACTGTTGGTTATAGGCAACACTTTTTAAAAAAAAAGCATCAGTTCGCCCTCAAATTTTTGTGGATAATTCAAGATTATTGATTGATATATTCAAGAAAAGTAGTATTTTTGCAGCGTTTCTTGAATATAATAAGAATGACGTATCTGCAATTTCGGGAGCAATGGCACAAGGTGGGTTGCTTTAATGTATATCAGGTGCGGTCTGTCGCCCCGCATTTCGACCGTGGCAACCTGACGCGCTGGGTGAAGAAGGGTTATCTTGTACGCCTGCGTCAAGATTGGTATGCCTTTGCCGACTTGTTGGGCGAGGCTGAGTTTTCGCGTTATGTCGCCCAAAAGATATACGTGCCTTCCTATATCAGCTTGCACACGGCTTTGGCCTACTTTGGCATCATTCCCGAGGCGGTGAGCCAGATCACTTGCGTAACATCAAACAGGACAACACATTACGAAAACGCTTTCGGAGAATACACATACCACAGCGTCAAGTCAAGTATGTTCTTCGGTTACGAGCCTATCGTAATGCCGCAGGGTTATAGCTATCTTTTGGCATTGCCCGAAAAGGCCTTGCTCGACTTGCTCTATCTTTATCCCCAATATGATACCGAGGCCGCTCTGCTCAACCTTCGTTTGGACGATTGGTGGATGCAAGACGAGTTGGATGTCAATAGATTGCGTGAGTTTTCGGGAAAAGCCGCAAATGTTGCGCTTCAAAAAAGAACTGAGTTACTGCTTAAAACATATCGTAATGATTGAACTTTCCACCTTATTAGGATTCTACCCGCCACAAATCGCGAACAATGCCGCGTTCCACAAGCATATTTTGAAGGAATACGTCGAGTTGCTTTCGCTTGAGCATCTTTCACGCTGTCCATTCGTGTCGCACTTGGCTTTCATCGGTGGCACAAACTTGCGGTTGGTGCACGGCATCGACCGCTTTTCTGAAGACCTCGATTTCGACTGTAAGGATTTCAGTGAAGACCAATTTGTGGAAATGACAAACGGACTGATTGACTATTTGAGAATGAATGGTCTGCAGGTCGAACCTCGCGACAAACCGAATGAAAAACTGACCGCTTTCCGTCGCAACATCTATTTTCCGGGATTGCTGTTCGAGTTGGGTTTGAGCGGACACCGCGACGAGCGTTTCTTGATGAAGGTTGAGGCACAAGACCAGGGCGTGGGTTATCAGTCGGAGATGGCGATGGTGAACCGTTGCGGATTCTTTTTTGCGATGCCCGTGCCGAGCCAAAGCGTGATGCTCTCTATGAAACTCTCTGCTCTGCTGACACGTGCCAAAGGCCGCGACTTCTACGACACCATATTCCTTTGGCAGCGCACGGAGCCTGACTATGGTTTTCTCAGGTCACGCAGTGGCATTGGAGGTAGGGAAGAATTACGTCAGGCGTTGGATGAACTTCTTTCGCGCATCGACCTCAACCAGAAGCGCCGCGACTTTGAGCATTTGCTTTTCAACGGCTTACGGAGCGAACAAATCCTGCATTTCGATGAATTTGTGAAAGAGAAATTGAAATAGTGTTTTGGGGAAGGTTGTAATAAGACAAGGAACATCAGTTTGAACTTTTGGTGCGGCAGCACAAGCGGACCATCTACACGGTGTGCTACATGTTCTCGCGCAACAAGGCCGAAATCGACGACCTGTTTCAGGAAATCCTCATCAGGCTTTGGAACGGCTTCGACAACTACGAGGGCAGAAGTACCGCGCAGACTTGGATCTACCGAGTGGCGCTCAACACGGCCATCAACCAGGACAAGAAGGAACGACGCCGCATCGAGACCGTGCCGCTGACCGTCGACATCGACCCCTACGAGGCCGACGACCCTTCAATGCATCAGATACGGGAGCTCTACAACCGCATCTCGCGCCTCGACCTCATCGACCGAAGCCTCATTCTGCTTTGGCTCGAAGGCATCAGCTACGACGAAATCGGGGCCATCATCGGCATCACGCCGAACAATGTGGGTGTCAGGCTCATGCGCATCAAGGAAAAACTGGTGAAAATGTCAAACAACGAATGAAAGGGAATCATCATGGAAAATCAGGAAAACAACAATATGAGCGAACTGGACCAACTGAAGGCCCAATACGAAACGCTGAAACAGCAATTCGACCAACAGGAAATCGTCAACGATAGGCTGCTGAAATCTTCCATCAAGCGCAACGTGGATTTCTTTATGCGCTATCGTTGGAGACAATACATACTCTATCCAATTGCGCTCCTCGGCGCTCTGCTGATCACCAAATGGGAATTTGGCAACAACCTCTCGTTGAGGCTGTTTTGTATTGCTTACTTCGTATTGAGTTTTGCCGTCGAAATATGGATGTTGAGAAAACTGCATGTCAAAACCTTGGAGAACAACGACTTGCTGACCCTCTCCAATCAAGCCCGAAGCTTCAAGTTGTTCTACACGTTATTAACGATCCTAAGCGGTGTTCCCATGTTAATCCTGACTGTGGGCTTGTTTGCTCATGCCGGATATGATCACTTTCCGGGTTTCGCCAGATTCCTCATTGTGCTTTGTGTTATGCTGGTGTTTTTTGTGGGAGTTGGAGTGATGGCGATTCGTACTGTAACAAGGCCTTGTGACGAAATTATCCGCCAAATCGAGGCTTCTGAGACTGCGGCGAATAAGACAACAGGTTTCGACAAGAGGCAAAAGTGGTTCTGCGTTGTTATGTTTGTCGCGTTCCTCTGCCTTGATGTTTGGGCTTATATGATTGTGGCTTCGCATCTGAAACTGCCTCCAACTTGGCATAACAAGAAATATGTGCGACCAGCGGATGACTTGTCATCGGAAGGCACATTGGAGTTTTGGGAAGTTTATGCCGATACACTTGTGGCTGAGGAGGATGTGCCAATTGTGACGGAAAACTGGCAACAAGGTGATTCTCTTGTTGTTATGAGAAGCGATTGCCAACCCAATCCAGTAGAGATGGGCTATGGTACCTCTCGACTCTATGCGTTGAAGAAGACCACATCCGAAGGTCCAGCCATCAGTTCGTCGGTTTTGGGCGGCAAACCCATGGTGGCAATGGTGTCATTTACCTATCCACGGAGTTTTCCCGACACCGAACCTGTGCCGATGTTCGTGTTTTTCACTTCTGAGGCGCGCCAACTTTGGTATCGATTTACCACTGAAATTGCGGGGCGTAGAACAGCGATTGTCATGGATGGTGAAGTAATTCAGGATTGGAAGGTGATGTGCGGCATCGAAAACGGCAAGTTTATGATCA
This sequence comes from Candidatus Alcium sp. F082, assembly GCA_001543395.1. GTDB lineage: Bacteria > Bacteroidota > Bacteroidia > Bacteroidales > F082 > Limimorpha. Next base: position 29,611 of record LPNG01000014.1, read on the forward strand.
TGAGAGAATGGTCGTCGAAGGAGGAACTGGAGGCGTTCTGCGAACGTCTGATTAAGCAATAATAACTCGGAATCATGCGTTTGATAAGCATTAAAAACTCGTAATCCTATGGAAAGAACTGTTAAACAGAGAACGAACAAACCGAAGCTTTTTAGATGGGCTTTATGGTGGGGCCTTGGCATCATCGCGGTTTGCCTTACTATTATAATAATTAAAGGTGAGAGTTTAGAAGGGTTTGACACTCCACTGATGGATGCTATCTATAGTATGGTATATCGGTTTGGCATTTTGCCTGTCGTTCTGTATATTGGCATCATTGGCCCTGTCATGGAGGAGTTTGTTTTCAGGTTATGGGGAAACGGAAAACTATGGACAGGCATAACATCAATAATTCTGATGGCTTTGTTTGCTCTTGCTGTTGGATGGTGGCTGTCTTTATTAACCATAGTTTGCGGAGTGTCTATACTCATCTATTTCCGTGACGAAAGGGAAAAGAAGTTGTTCTATCTGATGCTGCTTTCATCAGCAGTGTTCGCAGTGGCTCATGCGGGCAATTACAATGGTGAAGGACAGAAATTCATATTGTTCGTTTCTGTTTTGGAAAAATTCGGTTTTGGCTTGGTGGCCTCATATCTTGTGATTAACTACAATCTTTTTTGGTCGATTGTGTTTCATGTGGCAAACAATTCACTTCTTGCCATACCCTTTTTCATTGGCTTCAATTCCATCAATAAAGAGGTGAGGGTCATCGAAAATGAAGATTTCCGCCTTGAAATGCGCACGGTGTTGGTTGAAGATAAGGATTTGGACAGGTCAAACAAGTTCTACACGAACTATGTCGAGAACTCTTATTTTGGCAATGTGGCAGGCTTTGCCAACCAAGCCATGTTTTATGATGTGTGGAACCAAGGCATGGATCCCAATTATGATACGTTAACGCTTGCTATGGTCAACTATGAAGAATATCCCAAATGTCATTTTAACCTCACTTTTAAGCAAGACCCCATTAACTATCATCGGCTAATCAACACGCTTGCAAAAGAAGGTTTGATAGAAATAGACACGACGGTGACGCAAGCGTATAGGATGCACATAACCGACCAGTCGAAGCTCGTTTATGGCCAACCTGGAGGATTGATGCCTTATAATATGCTGATTGGGCTGATTCGTCAGGATATAGGCCTGCCGGTCTTTACCGAAATCCCAAGTGATGCTTATAGGGGGAGCTCCACAAATGCCTATGCAGGAAACAGCTTGTACGATAGTTTGTATGTGAAGGATATTGGTTATTCGAATTACAGAAAGGATTACACCATTGATGATTTGAAAACGATCCTTGAGCCACAAGGCATCGCCATTGAACCGACGGATAGGAAAATGACGTTGATTGCCATTAAGAACAAGTACAATCCGTTGGAGGAATTGGAATGAGAGCCCTGGATTGCTACGTTCCTCGCAATGACGTAACCGCCGAAAAAACAAAAAAAATCAACTTTTTTCTTGACAGTATCAAAAAAAGCCGTACTTTTGCAGTGTTCTAATAAACTAATACACTAAAACAAAATCGGTACACAAAACAATCAATTATTTCATTTAGAAGGCAATAACACGGTTTTACCTTCGTTATTTAGTCAATTCAACAGGAGTTTTTCACTTTCTACATTTACAACTATGAAAAAGCGTGTTTTTATCCTATTCGCACTCATTGGGTGCTTCATTATGCCAGGCTTGGCGCAAAACAAAGTGACGGGAACCATCGTCGAGGAAGCCAACGGCAAGGTCATTCCCTTTGTCAATGTGGGTCTGTTCCGTCAGGCCGACAGCGTCTTCGTGAGCGGTGCGGCCTCCGACGACAAAGGCCATTTTGAATTGTTAGCGCCCAACGGCGACTACCGTCTGGCGGTCTCAGCCATCGGTTTCCAGACTTTTGAACAGATGCTTACCGTGAAGGGCAACCAAGATCTTGGTAAACTGCAACTCAAGGAAGGCTCCACCAAACTTAGTGAGGTGACCATCACCGAGAAGCGTCCTTTGTTCGCTGTGGAAGGGGAGAAGACCATGTATAACGTTGCTGAAGACAACAGCATTCAAACGGGTACGCTTTCGGATGCTTTGCAGAACGCTCCCGGCGTGAGTGTCGACGTGGAGGGCAACATTAGCCTTCGCGGCACATCAAGTGTGGAGGTGTGGATCAATGATAAACCTTCACACATGACCGCCGAGAACCTCAAGACCTACATCCAGACCTTGCCCGCCAACAGCATCGACCATGTGGAGGTCATCACCAACCCCTCAGCACGCTATGGTTCCAAGGCCGATGGCATCATCAACATCGTGACCAACGCTAAAATCCAGAAAAACGAGTTTTTCAGCTTCGGTGTGAACGTCTCAACCCATCCTTATATAGACCCTTGGGCTTCCTATGTTTGGTCGAACGACAAGCTGACGGTCAATGCCTACATCAACGGCAGCTATTCCGATTGGAAAGGTAATTCCTTCGTGGACCAGTCGCTGTTCAACGCGAGCGGAGCCCTCGCCAATCATGAAATCGATAGTACGCTTTTCAAAAACAAGATGTATGGTTTGGGTGGTTTCTTCAGCGTTGATTATGAGATTGATACAGCAAATAGTTTGAATGTGTGGCTGAGCGGATGGCCTAATTGGGGTGACGCTATCAACAACACTTCTTTCTTTAGGGAGGAGTATCTGCCCAATGTGCTGACCACCGATATGCGCGAAAGCACTAATGGCAGAAGCAGTCAATACTTCGCTAATTATGGACTGTATTACCAACACAAGTTCAACAACGAAGGCCATAACCTTTCCGTCAGTGTCAATGGGATGAGCTTCGGTGGAGGCGAAAATGGCGAAGTTACAAGGAAATTTACTTTGCCTATGGACTACACCCGTGTGTTGCGCCAAAACAGCCTCTACCATTCCACGGGCGTCGAGGGCGAGGTTGTCTACAACCATCCTTATTCTGAGAACGGAGAGATTTCGGTGGGTTATACTATTGGCTATGATCCTGAGCATCAAAGTCTTGTCACCGACACTGTGATCAATCCTAATTCGGATAAAGAGGCATGGGAGTGGGACAAAGACGTCTACCGTACCTACAATGCCAAGTTCACCGAATTAAACAACGAAGCCTTTATTACCTTGCAGCACAAGTTTGGTGGCTTTACCGTGAAGCCGGGCATCCGCTTTGTCAGCGAGCTGGTCAAAGGTGCCTATCCCGACTCCTCGCAATACAACTTCAATAAGCATTTCTTCAGCGTGAGGCCTTCGCTCCACCTGTCTTATCGCACCAAGTCGATGCATAACTTCAGCTTGAGCTACACGCGCCGCATTGCTGCCCCTGGAGCTGAGCAGTTGAGCCGTTTCCCCATGTATCATGAGGACAACTACAGCAGTGGTAATCCTGAGCTGGATCGCATCTTCACCAATGCTTTCGAAGCTGGCTGGACCAAGTATTGGAACAACTTCGGTTCCATTGGACTGTCGGCCTATTATCGTGGCAAGACCAATAATGTCGATAGGATTACGGTCTCGAATTACCATTGGCTCTATGGTCGCGTGGTGCCTTATAGCTATCCTGTCAATGTCGGCAAAAGCCATAATGCGGGCTTTGAGTACAATATGATGTACCGTCCGAACGGTTTCTTCAACCTGCGTTTCTATGCTAATCTGTATGATTCCTATATCAAGACGGAGTATGAGGGACATGAATATGAAAGCGACATGTGGTCTTACAGCTTCCGCCTCAACATGTGGGCCAAGTTGTGGAACAAACTGGAATTGACGGCTTCGGGCTACTATAGCTCACCGACGCAATCCTTGTTTAGCGAGCGTCAAGGCTATTTTGGTGTTGATGCGGGTCTGCGTGCCGATTTCTTCGACCGTAAGTTGTCGGTTTTCGTCAATGCCAACGACATCTTTAACACCAATCGCTTTGGGCATTCGAACAACAGCCCGTATGTGCAGTCGAACTCCTCCTACAAATACAACAGCCGTAGCGTTGCTGTCGGTGTGACCTTCCGCTTCGGTAAGATGGAACTGGAACAGATGGCCCGTCAAGGCGGCGAAGGCGCCCCAAGCGCTCCTCAAGGCATGGGCGGGATGTAAAATGAGATTCCCTGCGGGAATGGCTTAATGTTTGTTTTGTAAACTGCGGCGGTATGTGACGTTTACGATTTGTAGACATCATTTACCGCCGCTTTGTAACATGCAATTACAATCCATTCCCGCAGGGAATCTACTTATTGTGTTGACATTTTTTTGCCTAAAAACGGATAAAAATCAACAAATAAATCCTATAATTTTGGCAATTTCGCCACAAAAAAGCCCAAATTTCGCCACAAATAGCCGATTTTCGCCACATTCGGCCCGTATTCGGCACATTTTTCCTGCGGTGTGAAGTGATGCTGTACTTTTGCGGCGTTTTAAAATTGAAGACGAGTTTTTAATCTAATCGAAAACGAAATGAAAATAATTGGAACTGGAAGTTCATTGCCATCGCTTACCGTTACCAACGATGACTTGGCAACTTTTTTGGACACTAACGATGCTTGGATATCCTCACGTACGGGGATTCAGGCTCGTCACCTATTATCTACAGAATCTTTGTATGACTTGGCCGTTGACGCTTCCAACAAGGCTATCCAAGCCTCTGGATTACGTCCTGACCAGATAGATTTCCTTTTGGTCTCAAATGTTGCCAACCAACATGTCACCCCAGGTCTTAGCTGCATCATCCAAAAACGTATTGGTGTCACTTGTGCAGGACTCGACATCAATGTGGCTTGTGCTGGTTTTGTCAACGCCCTGATGCTTGCCGATAGTATGATCAAGGCAGGCCATGCCAAGAATATACTGATTGTGTGTGCTGAAGAGCCCACGAAATACTGCAACTGGCACGAGCGTGACTGTAGTGTATTGTTTGGCGACGGCGCAGGTGCCGTGGTACTGACCGAAGGCAATGCCTTCAAAGACGTGAAACTTACCATGATCAGCGATCGTGATGTACTTTACTATGAGCGTGGCATGGAGACGACGCCTTTCGAACAGCATTATGTGAAAGGTCAACCCTTGGTGATGAAAGGCAAAGAATTGTTCAAGACCGCCGTCACTGAATCGGCCAAAGACATCCAAAATGTGCTGGATTATAACCATCTGACCCACGAGGATATCACTTGGTTCATGCTGCATCAGGCCAACAAGCGTATCATCGAAGGCATTCGCCACATCATCGGTGGTCCTGAGGAAAAATATCCGACCGTCATCGAGAAGTATGGCAACACCTCATCGGCCAGCATCCCGATCATGCTTGACGAGATGTTGAGAGCAGGCAAGATCAAAGAAGGAGACAAAATCATCATGAGTGCCTTTGGCGCTGGTTTCGTTTCTGCTGCTTGCTTGTGGGAATGGGAGTTTTAATAGTTTAGAGTTTAGAGTTTAGAGTTTAGAGAAAATGGAAAACAATAACAATATTAGAAGAGTAGTTATAACGGGCATGGGTGCCGTTTCGCCCATTGGCAACGACCTGCCTACTATTTGGGATAACCTGATGAAGGGCTATTGCGGCATCGACTTCATCAAATCATTTGACACCACGGATCTTCCCGTGAAGATTGCGGCCGAGCTGAAGGATTTCGACCCTGAGGTCTTGGGCGTTGACAAAGGCTTTGTCAAGCGCAACGACCGTTTCGCTATCTATGCCATGGCAGCTGCCTATCAAGCCATGAAGGACAACGAAAACCTACAAATGGATCCTGGTCGTTTGGGCGTGTATGTTGGCTCAGGCATCGGCGGATTCGATACCATCCTGCGTGAAGTGAAGAAATACAATGAAGAAGGTGCCCGATGGATTTCGCCTTTGATGATCCCAACGATGATTGGCAATATGGCTTCGGGCAGTGTGGCCATCCGTTACAACGCACAAGGTCCCTGCCTACCTATCGTGACGGCTTGTGCCACGGGTACCCATTCCATTGGTGAGGCCTATCGCGCCATCAAACACGGCTATGCCGATGCCATCATCTCGGGTGGCACCGAAGCTGGCATCAATCCTGTCGCCATCGCCGGCTTTGCCAACTGCAAGGCATTGACCAAGTCGGAAGACCCGCTGAGAGCCTCGTTGCCGTTCAATAAAAATCGTGCAGGTTTTGTCATTTCCGAGGGCTCTGGCATCATCCTCCTAGAGGAATACGAACACGCTAAGCAACGCGGCGCGACAATCTATGCCGAGCTTTGTGGCTATGGCAACTCTTGCGATGCCTATCACAACACGGCTCCGCGTCCCGACGGCACCACTCAAAGCCTGGCCATCAAGCAGGCTCTCGAAGAAGCCCAATTCAAGGCTGGCGAGAGCATCTACATCAACGCCCACGGTACGGGTACCCCGATGAACGACAGCGGCGAGACCAAGGCTATCAAGATTGCCATGGGTGAGGAAGAAGCCCACAAGGCACATATCAGCTCCACGAAGTCGGAGATGGGCCATGCCCTCGGCGCCGCTGGTGCCATCGAGCTTATCATCAGTGTGATGGCTCTGAACAACGGTATTGTACCTCCGACCATCGGCTTGGATGAACCCGACCCGGAATGTGACCTTGACTATACGCCTAACAAACCTCTCAAGGTGGATTTGGACATCGCCATCTCCAACTCCTTGGGCTTCGGCGGACATAATGCATGTTTGGCAGTACGTAAAGTGAAATAACAACACAACAATCAACTATATGAACAGAGACGAAATCAAACAGTATCTCCCGCACCGCGAGCCTATGCTCCTGGTCGACGAGATGACCCTCGACGAGAACCATGTGGCCCATTCCAAGTACCATGTGACGGGCGAGGAGTTTTTCCTGAAAGGCCATTTCCCTGGTGAACCCGTCGTGCCTGGCGTCATCCTTTGTGAGATCATGGCCCAGTCGTGCGCCCTGCTGATGAAGGACGACCTCATCGGCAAGCTGACTTTCTATACCGGTATCGATAAGGTGCGTTTCAAGAACAGCGTCAAGCCGGGCGACACCGTCGAGGTGGAAGCCACGTTGACCTATCATCGTGCCAACATCTACATCTGCTCCGCAATGCTCAGCGTAGGTGGAAAGATGTGCGTAAAAGGCGAACTTTCTTTCGCTTTATTGCCGGATACGAGAAAATAATTGTAATTTTGTGCATTATGGCTACGATACAAGACAAGACGAGGGCGTTGATTGCTACCAAGCTGAATCTTAGCGAGAGCGAGATTACGCCAGAGAAGAACTTCTTCAACGATTTGGGTGCCGATTCGTTGGATTTCGTCGAGCTTTCTATGATTCTGGAACACGAATTCAACGTGAAGTTCACCGAAGACGACACGGCCAAGGTCAAGACCGTCGGCGACTTGTATGAACTGATTGAAAGATACAAAAACAAAACCAAATAAAAGAGAAACCATGGGATTATTAGACAATAAAGTGGCTCTGATTACGGGAGCCGGTCGTGGCATCGGCAAGGCCATCGCCTTGCGTTTTGCCCAGGAAGGCTGCAACATCGCCTTCACCGATATCGCCCTGAACGATGTCGTCATGGAAACGGAAAAGGAGCTGCAAGCTTTGGGCATCAAGGCTAAAGCATACGCCTCCAATGCTGCCAACTTTGAGGAGACACACCAGGTCGTCGACGAAATCGTCAAGGACTTCGGTCGCATCGATATCCTTGTCAACAATGCAGGTATCACCAAGCGTCATCAACGTGAACCTCAAGTCGGTGTTCAACTTCACCAAGGCTGTGCAGCCCGTCATGTGGAAGCAGGCTGGTGGCAGTGTCATCAACATGAGCTCCGTGGTGGGTGTCTCGGGCAATGCCAACCAATGCAACTACAGCGCCTCGAAGGCCGGTATCATTGGCTTCACCAAGAGTGCGGCCAAGGAGATGGGTGTGCGCAACATTCGTCACAACGCCATTGCTCCTGGTTTCATCATCACGGCCATGACCAACGCCTTGCCTGAGGATGTTCGCAAACAATGGGAAAGCCTTATCCCGCTGCGTCGCGGTGGCACGCCCGAGGATGTGGCCAATGTGGCCCTCTTCCTCGCCTCCGACCTCAGCTCTTATGTCACGGGTCAGGTCATCCACTGCTGTGGCGGCATGAATTGCTAAGAAAACGAATTTTTGAAAACGATAGCAGAAGAAAAGCCTCGCCGTTTGGCGGGGCTTTTCATTTATTTCTTGTTGAAGGCTTCCAGAACCTTCGCCGAATAGGTCTTTGAAACAGGCACTGATTCCAATCCCTCACGCTCAAAGTCGATGACAAAACCATCGGCTTCGTTGTGCAAGACGCTCACTTTCTTGATGTTGACGATATAGGAACGGTGGCATCGCATCAACGAGCTGGAATCTACACAGTTGTCGGCGATGGTCTGCATCTTGCAGCGCAGCATGTAACTCGCAATAGCCCCGCTGCGTTGGTAAAAGACATTGATATAGTTGTCCTCCGCCTTGATGTAGTAAAGGTTGTCGAGCTTGACGGACAACTTCAGGTTACCGTTGTTGTCCATCAGGTTGATGATCTCAGTGTGTTGGGGCATTACTTCGTCGTCCGATTCCACCGTGTCGCTCTTGGTGAGCATGAGGCGTTGCTGAGCGTCTTTCAGCAGGATGACCAAGTCGGTGACCGTGTAGGGCACGCCTAATGCGACTAGGGTGATAAGGAAGCTTTTGGCCAAGATGTAGGCAAAACCATAGCTTTGGCCTCCTGTTGGCTGTATCTGGAAATAGGAGAGGAGGGTGTAAAACACCGCAATCAGCACGATTTCGAGGAAAAGCCATAGGATATAGAACCAAAACGGGAAATGGCGCATTTTCTTGACGAGCCATGTCATCAGCGTACGGCTGAGGGCAAGAAACAAGGTGCCAGTACCCACAAATGCCAGGGTGGTGAAGAAATAGCTTCCCTTTCCAACTTGGAACCATGCAGTGGATGAAAATGGAACGTAGGCGGTAAGGAAAACGAGAGCAAACAATGTCGAGATGATAACGTTAATCGACTGGCTGACAGGCTCTGTCAGACACTCAGGCGTTTGCGTTATCAGTCGTTTTGGGTATTTCATCGTTTGCTCTGGATTGGACGGCAAAGATACAAAAAAACTCTAAATTCCAAATTCCTTCAAGACCTCCCAAACCAAAGAACCTTCAAACCCTTTCTGCATGGCGTAGGCAGCCAGCTTGCGTTTTTTCTCGAAATCGGAGGCGGCTTTTACGGTCTTGGCCTTTGTTTTTAGGATGTCAATAAGACGTTGGCGGTATGCCTCTTCGTCGGTTTGCCCTAAGGCTTCATCGATAAGCTCTTTGTCGATGCCTTTTTGGATAAGGTGGAAACGGATTTTGTTCATGCCCCAGCCGCTTTGGTTGACCTTGCCGCGCACAAAGCTTTTGGCGAACCTCTCGTTGTTGACGAAGCGGTTGTCCAAGAGGTAGTCTAGGATTTTGTTTTTCTCCTCTTCGGCGATGTCGTAGGTCTTCAGTTTGTCTTTGACATCCTTGACGCAACGCTCCTGGTAGGCACAATACTTGGCCATCTTGTCCAACACTTGGTCGGGCGAGAGCGGTTTGGCAGGCGTTTTCGGCATCAGCAGTCGATTTTGAGGTCGCCTTCCTTGATCCAACCTATCTTTCTCAGTATCAGGCCGAAAATCCATGTTAGGACAGCAGGCAGCACGAAGCAGACCAAAGCCATGCCTATCCACATGTTCATGCCGCCTTCGGGCATGGCGGTATAAATGCCGATGGGGCCGACGAGGCCGCAGGTACCCATGCCGGAGCCGATAGGGATGTTTTCCAAGTGGAAGATGCAGGTGGAGATAGGTCCTGTGATGGCCGAGGTAAGCAGTACGGGAATCCAGATCTTAGGATTCTTCACGATATTACCCATCTGTAACATAGAGGTGCCGAGACCTTGTGCCACCAATCCACCCCAGCGGTTTTCCCTGAAACTCAACACTGCGAAGCCGATCATCTGGGCACAACAACCTGCTGTGGCAGCGCCGCCCGCGATGCCGCCCAAACCGATGGCAAGGCATATGGCTGCCGAGCTGATGGGCAGGGTGAGCACTGAACCGATGACCACTGAGACGACGATGCCCATCAATAAGGGCTGCATCTGGGTGGCATTCTCGATGAAAGTGCCTAGGGCGGTCATCACCTTTTGTATGGGTGCACCGGCGAGGTAGGCCATCAGCACGCCGCTGATGATGACGACGGCCGGGGTCACGAGGATGTCAACCTGGGTCTCTTTATAGACCATCTTGCCCAATTCGATGGCCACGATGACAGCGACATAGGCGCCCATCGGGCCGCCCAACTCGTTGCCGGCGATGCCTACGGCGATGGCGCTAAACAGCACCAGACCCTCGCAACCGAGTTTGTAGGCAATAGCCACGGCGATAGCGGCTCCCGTGGCGGCCTTGGCATATTTGGCGATGGTCACAAAGGCTTCAATGCCCGTCTTGTCGCCCAAGGTCTGGAAGATGGTGCCGATGAGCAACGAGGCAAACAAGCCCAGCGCCATAGCGCCAAGAGCGTCGACAAAATAGGCCTTCCAGGTCATGTCGACGCCCTTGCGTTGGCAAAATGCTTTGAATTTGCTCATGTTTGTTTATTCAAACTCAATGCCTTCGATGCCGTTTTCCTTCATCAGGTCGGCGAGCTTGGTGTCGTTGTCGTCGACGGCGGCGAGGCAGTTGGTCACGATGCGGATTTGGTTGGCAGGATAGAAGGCCATCAGGTCTTTGGTGGTCTCATAGACGCAATAGTCCGTGGCGATGCCGCACACGTCGATGCCTTCAAACTTTTCTTGCTCGATGACGGCACGAAGTTTTGCGCCGCTACGTTCGTTTTGGAAGATGCTGAACTCCTCTTTTTCCGCGAGGTCACCCTTTTGCATGTAATGGATGTTCGGGATGTTGGGCGTGATGGCCGTCAGCACTTCTTGGAGGGCGGGGTAGACGTTCATGCCTTCGGTGCCTTGCACGCAGTGAGGCGGAAACACACCGCCTTGCTCAACAAAAGAGCAGTGGTTGGCCGGGTGTGCATCTTGTGTGACGATGATCCAACCATAATTCTTCCAAGCGCCGTCATTCAGTGCCTGGGCGAGGAAGTCCATCGAAGCGGGACCCTTGGCAGTGGCTAAGCTGCCCGTGGTGAAGTCGATTTGAGGGTCGACGATAATGAGCATACGATTGGGAAGCTCGATCTTTTCGGTGACGGTCTCAACGGCTTCTTCTTTGACTTCTTCTTTTTGTTTTTTGTTGTTGCAGCCTGCAAAAGCAAGGGCGGCGATGAGCACGATGGCTCCGAAGATGTGTTTTTTCATGTCTTTATCTTTTAGATTGTGAAATTTGTTGCAAAAGTAGTGATTTTTATGATTTGAAAAGCTTTTTGATCCATTCGGGATGCCCAATTCTGCGTAAAGCGTTCTTCACCCACTCGCGGTTCTCGGGTTTGTACCAGAAGAAAAACCGTTGTTGGGCAAGCTTCTCCTCTTTGGTCTTGGCGCAAAAGACAGGTTCAAGCGTGTATGGGTCGTAACCCGAATAGTATATTTCGGTGGCCAAGGTCATAGGAGTAGGGGTGAAGTCTTGGACTTGCTCCAAATGATAGCCTAATTCCTTGGTCCTCACAGCCAAATCAGCCATGTCCTCAAGATAACAGTCGGGGTGCGAGGAGATGAAATAGGGGATGAGTTGTTGGTTGAGATGCTCTTTCTCGTTGATTTGGTCGAATTTCTGTTTCAACTTCACGAACATGTCGAACTTGGGCTTGCGCATGAGTTTCAACACAGCGTCGCTGGTGTGTTCGGGGGCCACTTTCAGTCGGCCGCTGACATGTCGCGTGACCAGTTGTCGGAAGTATTCGTCATAACCCATGGCCTTGTTCTCCTCGGGCGTGCTGTCGTGCAGGAACAAATCATACCGGATACCCGAGCCTATGGTGGCTTTCTTTACCTTCGGGTTCTTGTCCACCTCTTTATATATGTCAATCAGCGGATGATGGTCGGTGTTGAGGTTTTTGCAGACGCTGGGTTGCAGGCAGGTGGGGCGAGCGCATTTCTCGCAGAGGCGTTCGTCCTTGCCCTTCATACGGTACATATTGGCCGAAGGACCGCCCAAGTCGCTGATGTAGCCCTTGAAGTCCTCCATCTCTGTCACCTTTTCCACCTCTTTTAATATAGATTCCTTGCTGCGCGAGGCGACAAACTTGCCTTGATGTGCCGAGATGGTGCAGAAGGCACAGCCGCCAAAGCACCCGCGATGCAGGTTGACGGAATGACGAATCATCTCGTAAGCTGGGATGGCACCGCGCTTGGCATATTTGGGATGGGGCAAACGGGTGTATGGCAAATCAAACGAGGCATCAATTTGTTCTTCGGTGAAGGTGGGTAGCGGCGGGTTGATGATAAGACGTTGGTTGCCAATGTCTTGAATTAGTCTAGCGGCGTGCTTTTTGTTGGACTCCTCTTCGATGTGCCGGAAGTTGGAGGCATATTCTTTCTTGTCCTTGAGGCAGACTTCGTGTGAAACGAGCTCGATGGTCTCGCCATCGAAATCGGGAAGTGGCTGTTTCTTGTCTTGCAAGAAAAAGGTCTGCTTGATGTTAGTCAATTCGCTGATGCTTTTGCCGTCTTTGATGGCCTTGGCGATTTCCACCATGGTGAGTTCGCCCATGCCGTAAACACCAATGTCAGCCTTACAGTCGACCAAGATGCTGGGCTTGAGGCAGTCGTCCCAATAGTCGTAATGCGTCACACGACGCAACGAAGCCTCGATGCCGCCAACGATGACGGGCACATCGGGAAAGAGTTTCTTGAGGATATTGCAATAGACAATGGTGGCTCGGTCGGGACGGAAGCCCGCTTCGCCACCAGGTGTATATGCGTCGTTGCTACGAAGGCGCTTGTTGGCGGTGTAGTGGTTCACCATCGAGTCCATGCAGCCTGCCGACACGCCAAAGTACAATCTCGGTTTGCCGAATTTCTTGAAATCACGTAGGTCGTCACGCCAGTTGGGCTGGGGGATGAGTGCCACGCGGAAGCCATTATGCTCCAAAACCCTTCCGATGACCGCTGCTCCAAACGCTGGATGGTCGACGTAGGCATCGCCCGTGACGAACACCACGTCCACCTCATCCCAACCGCGCAGGTCGGTCTCTTTTTTCGTTATGGGAAGCCAGTCAAGTAAGGTCATTCCATGAATTTTGCTGCAAAGGTAATTATTTATTGAAAACGCTTCTTTATCTCGAAAAGAATTCCGACCTTTGCAGCCGCAAAAATTGAAGCGAGTTTATTAATTAAAGAATTAAAAATCAAATATTTATGAAAAAATTCAACGATGTAATGAAGGAAATTGGCGATGCTTTGGTCAGCAAAAAGTTCTGGGTGGAACTGCTGATCATGACTTTCGGCATGTTTATGACTGGCGTATGTGTCTATTATTTCCTCGTTCCGAGCAAGCTGATTGTGGGTTCCATTTCGGGTCTCTCCATCGTGCTGACCAACATTTTCAACAGCATGGGCATCAACATTGGACTGCCTTCGATGATTACTATCATCAATGCCATCCTACTGGTTTTGGCTTATCTTTTGGTAGGTAAGGAATTTGGCCTTAAGACCGTTTATTGCGCCCTTATCCTTGGCCCCATGACCAAGGTGTGCGAGTGGATTTATCCTTGGCAAAACCTTGCCACGCCAAACGATTACCTTATCAATATGGGTGTCGCCCCCGACCAAGCCTTCTCTGTGATGGGCAACCCTTGGTTCGACTTGCTCTGCTGCGTGATCATCCTCAGCGCGGCCCAAACGCTGATGTTCTCCATCAATGCCTCAACTGGCGGCCTTGATATTTTGGCCAAGATCGTCAACAAATACTTGCACTTCGACATGGGTAAGTCTGTGAGCGTGGCGGGTGCCATCATCTGCCTCACGGCTTTCGCCATCAACCCCTTCCAGATGGTCATCATCGGCCTCATCGCCACATGGATCAACGGCATGGTGGTGAATATGTTCACGGCTAACCTGAACCAGCGCAAACGTGTTTGCATCGTCTCGAAGGACTACGACCGCATTCGCCATTACATCATTGACGAACTGCACCGCGGCTGCACCCTGTATGAAGTGATCGGTGGCTACACCAATGAAAAGTCAATTGAATTGGAATCACTGCTCACCAACGACGAGTTCTCAAAGTTGATGGAATACCTTGGCAAGAACGAAATCAATGCCTTCACGACTGCCGGCAACGTCAGCGAAGTCTATGGCTTGTGGGCCAAAGACCGTCACCGCGCGAGAAAACACGCCGAGAAGCGATAATTACAAAAGTTTTCCTATTTTTGTGCCAAATTAAAAACAGCACAAAATGGAAAAGCTTTTAGACAAATTTTTGAGATACGTCTCTGTTGAGACAACCTCCGACGAGAATTCCGAATCGCAACCCAGCACCGCCAAGCAACTCAATCTTTTGGGAATGCTTCGCGATGAATTGCAAGCTCTTGGCATCCCTGCCGAATTGGATGAATATGGCTATGTGATGGCCACCATTCCCTCCAATGTCGACCGCGAGATCCCGGCCATCGGCTTCATAGCCCATGTGGATACCTCGCCAGATGCTTCGGGAACCGACATCAAGCCGCAGATCATCCCCAATTACGACGGGGGCGACATCGTTTTGAATAAGGAGAAAAACATCCTGTTGCGTGTTTCAGAGTTTCCTGAGATGGCACAATACAAAGGCCAAACGATGATTACCACTGATGGTACGACCCTGCTCGGCGCCGACGATAAGGCTGGCGTGGCCGAGATTATGTATGCTGCACAGTATATGATGGAGCATCCCGACTTCAAGCATGGTGAGATCAAGATCGGCTTCACGCCCGACGAGGAGATTGGTCGTGGTGTGGTGAAGTTTGACGTGAAGAAGTTTGGTGCCAAATATGCCTACACCATGGATGGCGGCGAAATCGGCGAGTTGGAGTATGAAAACTTCAACGCTGCAGGTGCCAAGATCCACATTCAAGGCAGCAATATCCATCCCGGCTATGGCAAGGATAAGATGGTCAACTCGATGCTCATCGCCATGGAACTCAACGGTATGCTACCCGTGGAGCAACGTCCGCGTTTCACCCAGGGCTACGAAGGCTTCTTCCATCTGACCGAAATCAACGGCACGGTAGAGGAGACCACGATGTCGTACATCATCCGTGACCATGACCGCGCTAAGTTTGAGGAAAAGAAAGCCCTGATGACCTCGGTGGTGGAGTTCCTCAACAAGAAATATGGCGATGTGGTGAAGCTGGAACTGAAGCACCAGTACTACAACATGCGCCAAGAGGTAGAACCTCATTTCTTCATCGTCGAAAGAGCGATTAAGGCCATGGAGATGGCCAACATCAAGCCGAAAGTGCAGCCCATCCGTGGCGGTACCGATGGTGCCAACCTCTCGTTCATGGGTCTGCCTTGCCCCAACATCTTCGCCGGCGGTCACAACTTCCACGGCAAGTTGGAGTATGCGCCGCTTGAGAGTATGATGAAGGCTTCGGAAGTGATTCTGAACATTATCACCCTGTTCCAAGCGGAATAATAAGCGGCCGGTATGAAGGCGATGACCTTGGGTAAGCGGCAGAAAAACATCACGCTGGCATCGGTATTTACCGTTGCCGGCGTATTGTATTGCCTCATATCCTTGGTTAACCATTTCCTTTTCAAGACGTATGCGCTTGACTTGGGGCTTTACACCCATGCGATGTACGACTACGTGCACTTTCGCATCGACGACTGTAGCATGTTTAAGGATGCGCCTCAACGTGTTCTCAGCGACCATTTCGACTTGTATCTGGTCCTCTTTTCGCCGTTGATCTATTTGTTTGGGACCTACACTTTGCTTGTCATCCAAATAGTGGCGGTTTTGTTGGGCGGCTGGGGCGTATACAAACTGATTGGGCTTTATTCCGATGATGATTGGATGCCATTGTTTGCTAGTGCTGCTTTCCTCTTTTCGTTTGGTGTCATACAGCCTTTTGGCTTTGATTACCATTCCAATGTGGTGACGGCCATGTTGTTACCCTGGCTACTTTATTTCATCAAGCAGGGAAGGTATGGCATGGCTACTTTGTTTGTTGTTTTGTTTGTCATCGGGAAGGAGAACATGTCGTTGTGGCTGCTTTTCGTCGTGATTGCCTTGATGTGGGATTACCGAAAAGACAAACGGGCGCTTTGGCATTTGTTTGCCTATGCGGTCTTTTCCATAGCTTACTTTCTCATTGTCAATATGATAGTGATGCCGAAATTAGGCGGCAATGGAGGTGGATTCGCCCGTTATGCCCATTTGGGTGATAACTATTTGGACATTGCCAAGAATTTGCTGATGAATCCAGGAGAGACCATCCGATTGCTGTTTGTCAACACGAATGGTTTGCCGCGCTTTGATGGCGTGAAGGCGGAGTTCTATATCTGTGCCTTGACAACAGGGTTGGTGCTGACCTTGTTGAAGCCTAACTATCTGATCATGCTGATTCCTTTGATTGGGCAGAAAATGCTTTCCATCGATGGCATGTTTTGGGGCATTTCGGTCCAGTATTCGGTAGAGTTCATGCCGGTTGTCGTCATTTCGTCGTTTTTGGTCATTATCAGATTGAAGAAGCAGGCATGGCGGTTGGCTGTGGCAGGTGCGTTGCTTTTGTCCGTAATCCTCACCACTTTTTATACCATCGGTGTTCCCAAAGCCTATGTCAATCCTGAAAATATCTGCGTGTATCAAGGAAGACACTATGAACAAAAGCGTTTCGACGCTCGATATGCCCGCGAGCTTATCCGTCAAATACCAGACGATGCCTCTGTTTGTGCTGCTTCAATGTTTGTGCCGCATCTGGCATTGCGGGAGAAGATAGAGGATTATGACAGCAAACAGACTATTGAGGCCGAATATGTGCTCGTTCCCGAATCGTATCTCAGCCATAAACGGAATGGGAAATTGATATTCGGTAATCGTGACGATTTCGAGGTGGTGTCTACTGACGGGGTGTTGTATCTGTTTCGTCGGATACGGCCTTGAAATCTGATAAGCGAGGCGGATTGTCGCATAGCCCCTTGCATGTGTAAACGAAGTAATTCTCAACGGTTTTCCCGCCGCGTTCGATTGGGATGACCCCCACCAGTTCAATCTCCTTGAAAAACCATTGATAGGTCTCTTTAGGATTTTTCAGATAACGGCTGCCAGTGAGGAACCAATAGTCTTCTCCTAGATGGAATCCGTCTCTTTTGTCGTTGATCCACAAATACTTGTGTAAAAACTCTGGCCATCCTAATCCCATCACGCGCATTCCCAAAGGACGTGCCACATAGTAGTCGAGGTTGGCCAGGGGGAACCATTGGTTGGCAACGATACCATCTTCCGCTTTCATCAATCCTTCTGCTATTTTCTCTTCGCGGAAATCGGCAAATTTTTTGCCCAGTTGACGCCAACCATACATGTCTAAAGTGAAATCGTCGCGGCCAACTTGTTCTGCCTCGGTGTGTTTGTCAAGGGGGATGAAGCCTGTCTTAATTTCGGCTACGCCAATTATCAAGGTGATTACAAGCACTGACAATGCGGCAATGATGGATTTGGGAACCATGTCGGCATGGGCATGTTTGTCTCTCAGATAGGCGGCTGACAATAAGATGAGTAGGACGTAGGCGGGAGCGTTCCAATGGGGCAGGGTGGGGCGAGTGAAAGAGAAAAACAGGAACACGAAGATGAGCGGCAGGGCGATGCATAGAATCAGCCTTTGTGCCTGTCGGTCAAGTTGTAGCCTCTTTTTGGATGCCGCAATGATGGCGATAATGGCCAATATGAAGTTGACAGGGTTGTTGTAGAAGAACTCTCCAGCAATCTCGGTACCGAATGTGCTTAGATTAGGTTTTCCGAACAGGCTGACACGCTCCCCATGGAAACGGAAGCTGATGAGGTCGTTTTGTATGTTCCAATATAGGATGGGGATGCAGCAGATGGCGGAAATCAGCAAGGCGAGATAAAGGTAGGGGTTTTTGAGCTGCTTGCGGTTGAACAGCAAGATGTAAAGACCCATTCCGACCCAAAGGAAAACGCCTGAGTATTTGGAGAGCATGGCTAATCCTGCGAAAAGTCCGAAAAGAAGCAAAAACTTAGGTTGCTGAGTGCTGAGTTTGTCGAAGTATCGAAGCACCGTTTTAGAATCTGTCGGCCCTTCGACGGGCTCAGGGACCTTGACCTTCAAATACTTGATAGCCATCCATGCGGCTAATAACCAAAACAGCATCAGTGGCGTGTCGGGCATGATGAAGATGCCCGTGATGACGAAGGCATAGATGGAGGCGGTGAAGAGTAGCGCGGCATAAAGCCCCGTCCAAGCGTCTTTAATCTCTTTGCCGATATGGAAAACGATATAGGTGTTGGCCGTCATGAAGACCACCGAAGCCAAACGAATAAAGAACTCGCTGTCAAGCAATAGGTTAAGGCTGAACAATTGTATGACCCAGCCCACCATAGGTGGATGGTCGAAGTGGCTCCAATCGGGGTATAGGGCGTAGGTCCAGTAGTACACCTCGTCGTTGCCAAACTCCATCCATGCGGCCAAGAGGGCTCTCACTACCGCGCTGATGGCTAAGAGTCCTATCAGTATCTTGTTGATATTTTGCTCTTTGATCCTCACTTGTTTTCCTCTTTTTTGGCTTTGGCCATTTTGAAAAGATACCAAATCAAAGCTGCGAAGGCGACGATGTAAACGAACCAATACAGGTAGGTCTGCGCCGTGTTGACAAAGTCAAGCCGTTGGTCGATGGGTTCAGGCGTTGGGTGACGTGTGATAGGATTCAAATAGAAATGCTGCAAGCCGTTGACGTTGATCTGCGTCCTGACATAGTGGTCTTCGGGTTGGATGACATAATAGGCGGTCGCAATATTTTCTTCTGTTTTCAATGTCGAGCCGTCCTGCCCGATGAATTTCACCTCTTGCATTTTGTCGGCGGTAGTTTCGATAAATAAGGTATCGCCCACCAACTCGGCGCGTGTCAGATGGGGCAATTTCCGGGCTTGTTCGACCTTTTCGGACAAAGACATGGGATGATGGAACCAGTTGTCGAACTCGACGGCGTAGCAGAGTCCTTTGTCAAGGGCTTCATAGACATGCTCGGGGTTGAGGTCAGGGATGTTGATCATGGTCAAGTTATGACACACCTCGCTGGCTTTTGTGATGTCGTGGGTGTCGTCATCGCCAAGCGCATACACACGGTGTCCATTGGAAAGGGCCTTGTCCCAATGCTCGATGGCGTTGCCATAGGGATTGACCACCTCAATCAGTCGGTAGTTGCTCAAAAAAACCATATCGCTCACCTTATAGCCCTTGGTGAACGAAGCATGGGCAGGCATAACGAAACGGCAACGCTCGCCCAGCTTATTGATCATGTGCTGCTTCATGTTGAGGTTCTGCATGAAGGGGAAGTCGGGTCGATACACCGACTCAGCCCCGATGCAGATTTGGTGCGTCTTGCGGATGAGGCCATAGCCGTGTTCGTAGGCCGGAATATAGTCTTCTCTTTCCGAGCCATGCTTATTGATGCCCATATAGTCCGAGATACCGTAGTGGTCGTAGCCCAAGGCTTGATAGACACTGTCGATGGCGGTTTCCTTGCTTTTGCGTCCGTTGGTGATACCAAAAAACTTACGTGAATGGCAATGGAAATGGTATTTCTTCCATTGGTCGGGCTTCATGTCTTGATAAGGATTGTAGAGGTATTCGCCGCTAAAAGGCTTTGGCTCCTTGAAGCTGTAGGTGGGCACGGAAAGGTAAATATATAATATCAGTAGCAATAAGGCGATGCCTAGGCCTGCCATCACCCTGCCGAAATAGAACCAAAAGCCGTGTTTTTTCTCTGTTTTGCTCATAATGATTTGCAAAGAAAAGGAAAAAAGTGGGATTTTGATTGTTTTTTAATTTGATTTTGAAAGATTTCTTGCTGAAGGCAATTCTGAAATAAAGAATTAGCGTATCTTTGCAGCCTAATTTGAAATCATTCTTAATAAGGAAGAAGTTGGGTCCCTGAGCCTGTCGAAGGGCCCGCTACAAAATAGAAAACTATGGATCAGAATCCGAACGAAAATATCATCAATGAAGTCACGAATAAGGAATACGAATATGGTTTCGTGACCGACATTGAAACCGATTTTGTGCCGAAAGGCTTGAACGAGGACATCATCCGCCTCATCTCCAAGAAGAAAGAGGAACCCGAATGGCTGCTTGAGTTTCGCCTGAAGGCTTTCCGCCATTGGCAGACGCTGAAGCAACCCAACTGGGCACATCTCGATATCCCCGAAATCAACTACCAGGACATCATCTATTATGCAGCGCCGCGCAAACGCCAGCAGAAGCAGAGCCTCGATGAAGTGGATCCCGAACTGTTGGCCACCTTCGATAAACTCGGCATCTCGCTTGACGAGCAGAAGAAGCTTTCGGGTGTGGCCGTCGACGCGGTGATGGACTCAACCTCGGTGAAGACGACCTTCCAGGAGACGCTTTCAAAGCATGGCGTCATCTTCATGTCGTTCAGTGAGGCCGTCAAGCAGCATCCCGACCTGGTGAAGAAATACATCGGAAAGGTGGTGCCTTATACCGACAACTTCTTCGCTGCACTCAACTCGGCTGTCTTCAGCGACGGCTCGTTCTGCTATATCCCGAAAGGTGTGCGTTGCCCCTTGGAACTGTCCACCTATTTCCGCATCAATGCAGCCAACACAGGCCAGTTTGAGCGCACACTCATCGTGGCCGACGAAGGCGCGTATGTGAGTTACATGGAAGGTTGCACCGCTCCGCAACGCGACGAAAACCAACTCCATGCCGCCATCGTGGAAATCATCGCCGAAACCGATGCCGAAGTGAAATACTCCACCGTGCAGAACTGGTATCCAGGCGATAAGGACGGCAAGGGTGGCGTTTATAACCTTGTCACCAAACGTGGTCTCTGTCGTGGTGACCGCTCCAAGATTTCTTGGACGCAGGTCGAGACGGGTTCGGCCATCACTTGGAAATATCCGGGCTGCGTGCTGATGGGCGACAACTCTGCGGGTGAGTTCTACTCCGTTGCCGTGACCAACAACTACCAGCAAGCCGACACGGGCACCAAGATGATCCATTTGGGTAAGAACACCCGTAGTACCATCATATCTAAAGGTATCTCTGCCGGTCACAGCCAGAATGGCTATCGTGGCTTGGTGAGGGTGGCTGCCAAAGCCGAGAACTCGCGTAACTATTCGCAGTGCGACTCGTTGCTGTTGGGCGACAAATGTGGTGCCCACACCTGGCCTTACGTCGAGTGCGGCAACGAATCGAGCATTCTTGAACACGAAGCCACGACCTCGAAGATCTCCGAAGACCAGCTGTTCTACTGCCAGCAGCGTGGCATCCCGACGGAAAAGGCCATTGGCCTCATCGTCAATGGCTACGCCAAGGATGTGCTGAACAAACTGCCTATGGAATTCGCCGTTGAGGCACAGAAATTATTGTCCATCACATTGGAAGGCAGCGTCGGATAAACAATTATCAATTCTCAATTATCCATTATCAATTCCATGTCTGCCCGTTCAAATAACACCCCCTTTTGGTTGCTCCTCATCGGATTGTTCCTCATTCTGGTGAGCAAGAGCCTATTGACCGAAGGCATGTTCTTTGACGGTGTGACCTATGCCAGTATCTCGCGCAATATGGCGGAAGGGCAGGGGACTTTCTGGAATCCGCATTACACACAGACCTTGTATCCCGAGTTTCGCCAGCATCCCCCCTTGGCCTTGGGCATGGAAGCCTTGGCTTTCAAGGCGTTTGGCGATCATTGGTGGGTCGAGAAGGCCTATTCCGTGTTGATGTTCCTACTCTCGGGTTTGTTCATCGCCTTGATTTGGAAGCGCACCACCAACAACCTGCGATGGGCTTGGTTGCCTCTGCTGTTTTGGCTCGTTATGCCTTTGGTCTCGTGGAGCGCGACAAACAACCTGCTCGAAAACACTATGTCGGTCTTCGTGTTGCTCTCCGTCTATCTGATGATCGTAGGCTATCAACGCCACCATAAGATTTGGTTGTTTTTGTCGGCTTTTGCCTTGCTATTGGCCTTCCTCTCCAAAGGATTCACGGGATTGTTCCCCTTAGTGTTTCCGATTCTTTATTGCGCTTTCGACCAAAAGCGCAAGTGGATCCAGGGCCCGATTGACAGTTTGATTCTTTTAGTTTCTATAGCTGTGTTTATAGGAATCATGTTCTTGGTTTGCCCTGGCTCTTTTGGCTATATTAAGGACTACATCCGATTACAAGTCATTGGTGGAGGATTGTATGAAGCAACAGCATCCTCAAGGTTCTATATCGTTTTCGCTTTATTGCAGCAACTGATCATCCCGTTGGTCCTTGCACTCGTTTTGGTGATTTGCAAGACTAAAAGCAAGGTCAATTCAAAGGTCTTTGAGTTTCCACTCGACAAGGCTTGGTTCTATGTTTTCCTGATCATGGGTCTCGTGGGTGTGCTGCCCATCATGGTGAGCGTGAAGCAACGGGATTTCTATATGCTGGCAGCCTTGCCGTTCTTTGCCTTGGCTTGCGGACATATCACCCTCTCAATGCTGACTTTATGGTTGCCCAAGATAACGCCAAAAGTCCGTGGATGTATGACCCTTGGTGCAGGTTGCGTCGTGCTGTTGGGATTGGTCTTGAATGTGATCCATATCGGGAAATATGGCCGTGATGAAGCGTTGATAAAAGAAGTGAAACAAAGGATTGAGGAAGTGGGTGAAAATAGTATTATTGAAGTATCACAAGAAGAATATACACAGTGGGCCAAGCATGCCTATTATATGCGCTACGGCAAAATCAGCTTAAGCCCAACTGAACAACTGAATAACTGAACAACTGAATAACTGATTAATATGTTACTGAATATCAAAAACCTACACGTCTCCATCGGAGGCAAGGAAATCCTGAAAGGATTGAATCTGGGCGTCAACGAAGGCGAAATCCACGCTATCATGGGCCCTAATGGAACGGGAAAAAGTACGCTGGCCGCGGCCATCACAGGTCGCGAGGGCTATGAAATCACCGAAGGTGAGATCTGGTACAAGGGCAAGAACATCGTTGGGATGTCGCCCGAGGACCGCGCCAACGAAGGCATCTTCCTGAGTTTCCAATATCCTGTCGAAATCCCTGGTGTGAGCATACAGAACTTCATGCGCACCGCTGTCAACTCGAAGCGCGAGTACCAAGGACTGCCGCCGATGAGCACGGTCGACTTCATGAAGATGATGAAGGAGAAGCAGGCCATGGTGGAAATCACCGAGAAGTTGCAGAACCGTTTCGTCAACGTGGGTTACAGCGGTGGCGAGAAGAAGAAAAACGAGATCTTCCAGATGGCCATGCTGGAGCCGAGCCTCGCTATCCTCGATGAAACCGACTCGGGCCTTGACATCGACGCGCTGCGCATCGTGGCTCATGGCGTCAACCAATTGCATAATGCCGAGAACGCCTTTGTGGTCATCACGCACTACCAGCGTCTGCTCGACTATATCGTCCCCGACTTCGTCCATGTGATGTACGACGGACGCATCGTCAAGACGGGCGGCAAGAACCTCGCCCTCGAACTCGAAGAAAAAGGCTACGAATGGATTAAGGAACTTTGATTATGGACAACCAACTTATCTTAGCCGCCAACCAAAGCCGCGAAATCATTGAGTATGACGATGATGCTCACCTGTCATCCGAGCCAAAGGTCTCCGAGATCATCCTCAATGAGAATTCAAGCCTTGAGTTGTATGTGCTGCAGAATGTTAGCAACGAGGCCTCCATCCAAAGGGAGTTCAAGGTCAAACAGTTGGCTGACAGCCGACTGAAGATTGTGGTCATTACCTTCAACGGCGGCGATGTGCGAAACACCTATCATGTCGACTTGGATGGAGAAGGTGCCGACACACAGGTGCATGGTTTGTATCTCATCGACAAGACCCAGCACGTGGAGAACTACCTGAAGGTGAACCACAATGTGCCGCATTGCACCAGCAACGAAAAGTTCAAAGGCGTCATCGACGACTCGGCCTCGGCGGTGTTCAACGGCCATGTGTATGTGGCCAAAGATGCCCAAAAGACCGATGCCCACCAAAACAACAGCAACATCCTTCTGACTTCGACGGCCAAAGTCAATAGCCAGCCTTTCCTTGAGATCTATGCCGACGACGTGAAGTGTTCTCACGGCACTTCTACAGGTCAACTTGACCAAGAGGCCATGTTCTACATGCGCCAGCGTGGCATCAGTAAGGCCAATGCAAGAATCCTGTTGATGTATGCCTTTGCTGCCGAAGTGAGCAACCATATCGGTAACGAGATGCTGCACGAACACATCGACGACATGATTAAGCGTCGCCTGCGTGGTGAGTTGTCGAGTTGCGAGAACTGTGTGTTGCGCTGCAGCCACCCGAAGGAATATAATTTTGACATTGATTATTCTAAAATCTAACTGGTAGAGACGTAGCGCGCTACGTCTCTGCAAACGCAATAAAATGAACATCAACGAAATAAGAGAGCAATTCCCCGTCCTTGACCAGCAAGTCTATGGTAAGCCTTTGGTCTATCTCGACAATGCCGCCACCACGCAGAAACCTTTGTGTGTCATTGAGCGTGAGCGTGACTATTACTTGCACGAGAACTGTAACATTCACCGTGGGGTGCATTATTTGAGCCAGAAGGCAACCGAGGCTTACGAACATGCCCGACAGACCGTTGCTGATTTCGTCCATGCCAAGGAAGCAAGGGAAATCATCTTCACGCGTGGCACCACCGAGTCGTTGAACCTGCTCGCCACTTCTTTCGAGCACCTCTTATTATTCTCAACTCCCAACTCTCAACTCACCACTGACTCTCAACTCTCAACTCTCAACTCTCAACTAAAAGTACTCGTCACTTCCATGGAGCACCACTCCAACCTCGTGCCTTGGCAGCAGATGGTGCAGCGACATCAAGGTCAACTGCTCGTCGTGCCAATGGACGACAAAGGCGTGCTGGACTTGAATCGTTACGAAGAATTGCTGAAAGAAGGGCCGAAGGTGGTGTCGATTGCGCATATTTCCAATGTGTTGGGGACCATCAATCCAGTAAAAGAAATGGTTGCCATGGCACATCATTATGGCATTCCCGTCGTCGTTGACGGTGCCCAGTCCATTGCCCACCATCCCATCGATGTTCAAGACTTGGATTGCGACTTCTTCGTTTTCTCCGGCCATAAGATGTATGCACCTATGGGCATCGGAGGTTTGTACGGCAAAGCCGAATGGCTGGAGGAACTGCCTCCTTACCAATTTGGTGGTGAGATGGTCGACACGGTGAGTTTCGAGAAGACAACGTTTAATGTGTTGCCATACAAATTTGAGGCGGGTACGCCTAATGTGGGTGCGGCATTGGGTTTGGAAACCGCCGTTCAATTCATGCAAGGTCTTGATAGGAATGAAGTTGAAAAGCACGAATCCCAGCTCTTGCAATCAGCTATTGAGAAACTATCTGAGATCGACGGCATCCGTTTCATAGGAGAGGCAGCGCATCGCTCAGGTTTGGTTTCTTTCATTATTGACGGTATTCATCCTTACGATCTGGGTACCATTATCGACAAGATGGGTGTGGCGGTGCGCACAGGCCATCATTGCGCAGAGCCAGTGATGACACGTTTCGGCATCCCTGGCACGGTGAGGGCTTCATTTGCCTTATACAATACAATGGACGAAGTAGAAGTCTTCGTCAATGCGGTGAAAAAAGCTGTGATGATGCTGCGTTAATTAGTTTTGCTCAGCTTCCGCTGTATCTTTTGATTCTGTTTTTGTTTCCCCTTCAGGCTCTGATGGCTGCTCTTCTACCGTCACCATCTGTAGCTTGCCGTCTTTCAACTTGATTTTCTTCTTCACTCGTATGGGCGCGATGATGAGCACCAATAGCACCTCAAGTGCGTACTTCATCCATGGGACGAAACCCGTTGTGAAGTACTGGAACAAGATAAGCAAAATGGAGAAGAAGACAAAGAGTGCTTTCCCATACACCTTTTTCCTGAAAACTTGTATGAGGCTAAACACCAACACGGCCGAAAGCGCAAGCTGGGCAATTTGAATCCAGAGTTCTCTGGTTCCTTGCCCAGCATCGTTTTCGTTAAAATAGTATGAATCAATAAAATAACGGACATAAACAAGGGTGAAGATTTCATATATAAGTAACAACCCATAATAGGTGATGGCAAAGCTTGCCGCCAACTTCATGGCAGTGGTGAGTTGTGGTTTTAAATTGAATATCTTACCCTCGTTTTGTTCCATGGTCAGTCTTGGTTTTGCGTATGGCGTGACATCTCCATCCTTTTGAAGTAGAGGTAATACACGACAATGAACATTACGGTGAGCAAGAGGTCGTAGACGAAGGGAGAGGGCTTCTGCAGCGGATAAACAAAGACCGATGCGTTGATGAGCATTAGGATCTGTGATATGGCATAAACATGAAGTCCCCGTTTGTTACCTTTCCACATCTTGATGACACCAATCAAAGAGCCAATAAACAACACCAGGAGAATCAGGTAATAGTTTGGGTTGATCTGTGACATCGCCGACATGCTGTCGGTCATGGCATTGGTGAATTCCTCTCCAAAGGCGGAGAAAGGTTCCATCATCTCATCAAATTGCCCATTGCCCATCATCTCCGCCATACGCGGTGTGGTGAAATACAATACTATTGACCTGAGGATATTCCAGCAGGCATTGATGAACGACAGGACCAAAAGAATGGTCATGCCCGTGGGACGCTTTTTATCTAGCTCATTCATTTTTCAGTATGTCAAAGCTCAACGGGTAATCCTTTACGAACTGCACGCTCTTGGCGATCTCGGTGTACATCACCTTGTCGATGCGCACAAACTCCACCTGCTTGCGGTATTCGGCGACGAACTTCTCGATGATGGGCGATGATTTCAGCGGACGGCGGAACTCAAGGGCTTGTGTGGCATTGAACAACTCGATGGCTAACACACGCTCCAGGTTTTCGGCCACGCGCAAAGCCTTGGTGGCGGCGTTGGCACCCATGCTGACATGGTCTTCCTGACCCTGCGACGACTCAATGCTATCGACCGAAGCAGGCGTGCAGAGCTGTTTGCTCTGGCTGACGATGCTGGCGGCGGCATATTGCGGGATCATGAAGCCGCTGTTGAGGCCAGGCTCGGCGACGAGGAATGACGGCAGGTCGCGCTTGCCACCGATCAATTGATAGATACGGCGCTCGCTGATGTTGCCCAACTCGGCTAAGGCGATGGCTAAGAAGTCCAAGGTGATGGCGAGAGGCTGGCCGTGGAAGTTGCCGGCACTGATGACCAGGTCTTCGTCGGGGAAGATGGTCGGGTTGTCGGTGACTGCGTTGATCTCTTCGCTGAATACGGAAGCCACATAGTCGATGGCATCCTTGGAGGCACCATGCACCTGCGGCATGCAACGGAAGGAGTAGGGGTCTTGGACGTGTTTCTTCTCCCTGACAATCAACTCGCTGCCTTTAGTGAACTCACGCACACGCTTGGCGGTGACGATTTGTCCGTTGTGGTGGCGAATCTTATGCACCTGGTCGAAGAATGGCTCGATACGGCCATCGAAGGCTTCCAATGAAACGGTGCCGATGAGGTCGGCCAGATAGCTGAGGCGGAAGGCCTTCAGCAGGACGTAAGTGCCATAGCTGCTCATGAACTGTGTGCCGTTGAGCAGGGCTAGACCTTCTTTCGACTGCAAGGTGATGGGCTTCCAACCGAATTTCTTGAGGACTTTTTCGGCAGGTACGATCTTGCCTTCATAATGCACCTCGCCCAGACCGAGCAGAGGCAGCATGAGGTTGGCCAAAGGAGCCAAGTCGCCAGAGGCACCGAGTGAGCCTTGGTTGTAGACCACGGGCAGCACGTCGTTGTTGAAGAAGTCGATGAGACGTTGGACGGTCGCCACCTGTACGCCGCTGTTGCCGTAGCTGAGGCTTTGCACCTTCAACAGGAGCATGAGACGGATGATTTCTTCGGGCACCATCTCGCCAGTGCCGCAGGCGTGCGACATGACGAGGTTCTTTTGTAGGGTGCTTAGGTCTTCCTTCGAGATGCTGTGGTCGCAGAGGGAGCCGAAGCCGGTGGTTACACCGTAGATGGGCTTCTCGGGGTTTTCCATCTTCTTGTCGAGGTAGTCGCGGCATTTTTGGATACGCTTGATAGCGTCGGCACTGAGCTCGAGCTTGTAACCATTGGTTAGTATTTCGTTTACCTGTTTGAAGGTCAATTCCTTGGATGAGATTTTATGGGTTTTCATATCGATTATTTTATGATTGTTTCAACTAATTTATTGGCATCTACCACCGTTTGCGATCCTTCTTTCATGAACTTGACGGTGAATTTCTGCTCGGCCACTTCGCTCTCGCCTGCAATGACGACAATCGGGATGGCGCGTTGGTTGGCATATTTCATCTGTTTCTGAATCTTGGCGGCCTCAGGATAGATCTCGGCGTTGATGCCGTGCTTGCGTACCTGGTTGAGGTATTTCAGACAATATTTTTCCTCGTTCTTGCCGAAGTTGAGGAAGATGACCTTGGTGCTTTCCGACATCGTTTCAGGGAAGAGGTTGAGGCCTTCCAACACGTCGTAGATGCGGTCAGCACCAAAGCTGATACCTACGCCGGAGACGTTGGGCAGACCGAAGATGCCCGTGAGGTTGTCGTAGCGACCACCACCCGAGATGCTGCCGATGGCGAAATCCTTGGCTTTTACCTCAAAGATGGCGCCAGTGTAGTAGTTAAGACCACGAGCGAGGGTAAGGTCGAGTTCGGTGTCGATGCCGAGTTCCATATTCTCGATGTAGTCGAACAGGGTCTCAAGTTCTTCGATGCCCTTTTGGCCGACTTCGTTATCCAACAAAGGCTTCAGTTGGGCCAGCTTTTCGCGTGTGTTACCTTTCATGAAAAGGATGGGTTGCAACTTGTCGATGGCGGTTTGTTCCAAACCCTTCTCGGCCAGCTCCGCGTTGACGGCGTCGATACCAATTTTATCCAGTTTGTCAATGGCTACGGTAATGTCGACCAAAGCGTCCGACTTGCCAATGTATTCAGCGATGCCGGCCAGCACCTTACGGTTGTTGATCTTCAGCGTGACGTTGATCTTCAAGGCATGGAACACCTCGTCGACGATTTGCACCAGTTCGGCTTCGTTCAGCAAGGAGTCGCTGCCGATGATGTCGACGTCGCACTGGTAGAACTCGCGGTAACGACCTTTCTGCGGACGGTCGGCGCGCCAAACAGGCTGAATCTGGTAGCGTTTGAAGGGGAAGGCGATCTGTTCGCGATACATGGTGACGAAACGTGCAAAGGGCACGGTCAGGTCGTAACGCAGTCCTTTCTCGCTGATTTTGCTCGCCAATTTCAACGACTCAAGTGGCTCACCGTTTTGTTCCACACCACTCATGAAATCCCCCGAGTTGAGCACACGGAAGAGGAGTTTGTCACCCTCATCGCCGTATTTGCCCAATAGGGTACTCAGGTTCTCCATCGAAGGTGTCTCGATAGGTTGGAAGCCAAAGCGTTTGAAAACCGATTTGATGGTGTCAAAGATATAGTTGCGGCGCACCATGACTTCGGGTAGGAAGTCGCGTGTACCTTTGGGAATGCTGGGTTTTTGTGCCATTTTGGAAAATTTTTGCAAAAGTACGAAATCGATAGATTCGGCGAAACAATGCGAGCCAATTATTTCAATTCAAACTCCTCGCCAGGCTCGGGGATGAAGATATTGTCCCATCCTTCCTTGCGCAGCATGCGTTTGTAGTACTTCTGGGCTTCTGGGTCACCGTGGACGATGAAGGTCTTCTTCACCTTGCTCGGGTCTTGGCAGCTGAGGTAGTCAATCATCTCCTTGTAGTCGCCGTGACCGCTGAAGGCGTCAATTTCGTATATCTCGGCGTTGACAGCATGCTCCAAACCGAAGATGGAGACCGTGGCAGGCGTGGGCTTTTCCAGCAGTTTGGCACCCAAGGTGGTGGGGGCACAATAGCCAATGGCGAGGATGCTGTTGTTGGGATTCTCAATGCTGTTGGCGATATGGTGCTTCACACGTCCGGCTTCCATCATGCCCGATGCCGAGATGACGATGCAAGGCTCTTTGCGGGCATTCAAGGCTTTCGATTGGTTGATGTCGCGCACGAAGGTCAGGCTATTGAAACCGAAGGGATCGGGGTCGTATTCTATGACATCTTTCACATCTTCATTGAAGAGGTCGACGTGCATGCGGAAGATCTCGGTAGCGTTGACGGCCAAGGGACTGTCGACGAATACTGGAATCTTCTCGGGGAGTTTGCCTTCGTTGTAGAAGTTGTTCATCAGATACACGATCTCTTGGGTGCGGCTGACGGCAAACGAAGGGATGATAAGCTTGCCGCGTTTCTCCACGCAGGTGTGGTAGATGATTTCCAGCAGCTGCTGTTCGGCGTTGGTGCGGTCGCCATGTAGGCGGTTACCATAGGTGGCCTCGGTGATCAGGTAGTCGCAGTGTGGGAATGGCTCGGGTGAGCGCAGCAGGTAGTTGTATTCGCGTCCGATGTCGCCCGTATATCCGATGCGGGTCATCTTGCCACCTTCGTCGATTTCGATGATGGCGCAGCCGCTGCCAAGCAGGTGACCGGTGTTGTTGAACTTCACCTTGATGTTGTTGTCGATATTGAAGTAGCGGTTGTAGGCCACACTGACGAATAGTTCCATGCTGGCGCGCGCATCCTTCTCCGTGTAAATGGGTTGTAAGGCAGGAAGCCCTTGCTTGCGGCGTTTCTTGTTGAACCACTCCATATCGTTTTCTTGGATGAAGCCGCTGTCGGGGAGCATGATGCTACACAAGTCTTGTGTGGCATCGGTGCAGATGACTTGTCCGCGGAATCCAAGTTTGTAGAAATACGGAATAAGACCGCAGTGGTCGATATGGGCGTGAGTGAGGATGATGGCGTCGATTTCCTTTGGGTCGACCATGATGTTGCGGTTGGCGGCGTCGGTCTCGAGGCCTTTACCTTGGAACATACCGCAGTCCAAGAGGATTTTCTTGCCATGGTCAGTGGTGATGAGGTGCTTGCTGCCCGTCACTTCCTGGGCCGCACCGATGAATTTGATTTTCATAGGCTGAATTCAAAAATTTGCTCCAAAAATAGCAAAAAAAAGTGAGGTGGCAATAAAATGTCACCTCACTTAGGGATTTTTTATAAGCCTTGAAAAGCAGACTTATTCCACCACGATCTTTCTCACAGCCTGTCCGCCTTCAGCCTCAATGTGCATCATATAGATGCCCTTGGCCATCTGCGACAGGTCGATACGGACTTGGTCGCCTTCGACATCAGCGTTGTAAACCATTTGTCCATAGGCGTTCACAATGCGGACATGGTTCAGGCCTTCGCCCTCAAGAGTGAATTCGCCCTTGGTCGGGTTGGGATAGACCTTGGTTTCAATGCTGTTCTCGCCGATGCCCTCGGTGTAGATGAAGTTGGCGTCTAAGTTGCGGCTGCTAGTGATGATGAAGGTGTAATTCATTTCTTCCGAGACAACCTCGCCGTTTTCAGTCCAGTTCTCGAAGGCCCAGTCTTCGTTGCGGACAATGGTCAAGGTGACCTCGTCGCCATAGTTGTAGGTGCCTTCGCCTGTCACGGTGCCGGCTTCTGATGGGTTCACCGAAACCTTGACCTCAAAGGTCTGCAGCGCGAAGTTGGCGGTCAGTGTGTGGTCACCGCCAACGCCAAAAGTATAGGATGGGTCGGCTGAAACCACCAAGCCGTTTTCGGTCCAGTTAACAAAGTCAAATCCCTCATTGGGTGTAGCGTTCACGGTGACTATCTCACCAAATTCGTATGTGCCGCCACCAGTCAAGATGCCGCCTTCGGCCGGATTGGCTATGGTTGAAACGGTGAAGGTCTCCACCACGAAATGCGCTATGTATGTTGCCGATTCGGTAACTGTGAAGGTATAGGTGTTGTTTGTGCTGACTATTACACCGTTTTTGGTCCAGTTGACAAAAATGAAGGGAGGAGTGCAAGGTGTGGCTGTCAAGGTGCAGCTTTGGCCGTAGGTATAGGTACCTCCGCCTTCAACACTACCTGCATGGTCTCCAGGCTCCGCGATTGCCGTAATGGTGAATTGTTGTTGCGTGAAGTTGGCCACCAATGTGCGGTTGCCCGTCACGGTGAAACTGTATTGGGCTTGGGTGGAGACCACCGTGCCATTTTCCGTCCAGTTGGCGAAAGCATAGCCTGTGTTGGCCGTCGCAGTGACGGTGCAGGATTGTCCTTGTTGATATGTGCCGCCGCCAGCGACGCTGCCGCCATTGCTCGGGTTGGCCGACACGGTGATGTTGTAGTTCTGTGGCTGGGCTTGGAAGTTGGCCACCAGAGTGCGGTTGGCAGTGACAGTGAAAGTGTAGTTTCTGTTGGTAGAGACCACATTGCCGTTCTCAGTCCAGTTGGTGAAGGTGTAGCCTGCATTGGGTGTAGCAGTCACTGTGCACGACTGACCTTGGTTGTAGGTGCCGCCGCCCGTGACAGAGCCACCGATGTTCGGGTTGGCCGAAACGTTAACGGTGTATTGTTGCGTACCGCCTCCAGTGATTTGGATAGTGGCGATGTAGGTGATTTTGTTGTAGCCGAACACGGTCAACGTAGCGGTGCCCGTCGTTCCAGGAGCGGCGAAGGTGATGTTGCAGGTGCCATTGTTGATGGTGGCCGAGCCCATGATTTCGTTGTTGCGGGTCAGGGTGGCCAAGGCGCCGTTGCCGTTGGTGGCATTGACGGTGAACGAGGTCGCGCTAGTGCTCATGGAGGAGGCGTGGGTCACGTTCATATTGGCGGGCGTCATGTTACGCACGGTAAGCGTCGGGTCGCCGAAGAGGAGCCAGAACTGATAGGTGGCCAAACCTTGACCATTCGAGTTGTATTGGTCAAGAATCTTCATGTTGCCGTCGGTCGAAATGCCGCCGAGGGTACGCTTGATGCTTCTGTGTTCCGTGAGGACGTTGTTCATCTCATCCTGACCGTACATGGGCGGCTGCCAAGGTTGTGAGATGTAGCTGAACATGCCGCCGATAGCTCCGGTAGGCGCACCAGTGCTGTTGTTGGTGGCACGCATCCAAGCCTCAGCGAAGCAGGGCTGCGAATAGTCAAGTTGTCCGTTGTTGCAGGCCACCGACCAGATGAAAGGCAACTTATTGTCGTTGGTAAGGGCGTTGATATGCGAGTTGCTATAGTTGAACACGCCCCAACTTGTCGGTGAACCGTGGTTGCAGTAGTTGATGATGCTCACACCTTCGTTGATGTGCTGGCTGATGATGGCTGCACTTGACGAAACACCTTGTACGTTCTGGTAATCACGATGAATGCTGGTGTAATTGTAGTGCAACAGCGTGTCTCTAATGTAGTCGATGTGTTGGTAGTCGGCCTCACCAAAGTGGCCACTGCCTGCACCTTCGTTCTTTGAAACACCTTGTCCAATCGAGAGCCACGTGTCGGCGGCAGTGACATCTCTTTCGTAGTGGATCACCTTGTCAACCTGTGTGGTGACATGGTCGGCGTTCTCGGCGGAGAAACGACCTACGATGACATCGTTGTAGTAGTCATTACCGACCAGTTGTCCGTAGTATTGGTCAGTACGGCCTGAATAGCCTCCAGAGAAGGTGTAGTAACTCTGCACTTGTGCGTTGTCGCCCACGAGCAGGATGTGGCTGATGTTGGGGTTGCTGTTGTATTGGCTTTGGATGTAGGTTTTAATGGCATCGCTGGTGGAACCTGAAACCGAGGTGCCGACCATCGTAACGGGTCTGCCAATCTGCTTCTTCCAGTTGACGAAAGGTTGCATGGCATCCATGAAAGCGTCGTGGCAGATGATGAGCAATTCACCAGTCTCGTCGACGGCGTTGTATTTGCTCAGACCTTGGCTGTAGTTGATGAAGTGGTTTTGGTATAAGGCACCAAATTCGGGATCCATCCTCACCTCAGATGAACGGCGGCTGAGGGTGTTTTCGCCGAGTTGGCCGTCGCTGTACATCTCAACGGTCATGTTGTAATACACGCGCAGGGTATGCGTTACAGGGTTGTAGGCGAAGGGATAGAACACCATGTTCTGTCCACGGAAGTCACGCAGGATGTAAGGATCATATAAACCTACATTCTGAGCAGGGAAGAAGGCGTCTGTCGAATAGACCTCGCCATAGGTGTAAGGCACATCGTCGGGATTGATGGTGCGCGGAAAATCGCCTTTTGATGGCGCGACCTCCATTTGAAAGTCGGTGTATTGCGCGTCGATAAGGCGAATGCTGTAATGCTGTTGGTCACCGATGATGGCCGGAACGGCAATCATGGGGAGGTTGGGCTCACCTGCGGCAGCGGTGCTGACCGTTC
The DNA here is from genome assembly GCA_001543395.1 of Candidatus Alcium sp. F082. Lineage (GTDB taxonomy): Bacteria > Bacteroidota > Bacteroidia > Bacteroidales > F082 > Limimorpha. The sequence continues at coordinate 64,074 of LPNG01000014.1, forward strand.
TAGGAACCGAGATGATGTTGGCTTCACCACGGGGAGTGGTCACCTCAAAGGTGTAGAAGCCCGGGACTTGCATGTTGACGGTGATTTGATTCTCTGAAGAGGCAACCAAAGTCGTCTGGATGGTGCTCGGGGCATCGCTCTTGATGGCGACCCACTGCTGACCGAAGGTCACTACGGTAAGCATGACGAGCAGGGCGGTTAGGATATGTTTTCTCATAGTAAAATGAATGTTGATTTTGATGTGGGTTTAAAAAGGCAAAAATAGTGATTTTTCCGGAATGACCGTCATTTTTGAGCATTTTTCCGCATAAATGCCACTGAGTCGCCCCAGGCGTTGTATAAAACCTTGTGTCCGATGGCTGCGAGACGCACGTCGAGGCAGCTGTGACACTCGTCAGGTTTGTCCTTTACGCAGGCCTTGTCGGGGTAGATGAGGTAGTTCTCGCGGAACTCGTTGGGTGTGAGGTTGGGCATGATGACATTGGCGCCAACGAGGATGGCTTTCTCTCGTCCCTGCGGGTCGACAGTTTGGTTGGCGGTGGCGGCCACCATGTTGATTTCGGGCATCATCAGTCGTAGGATGGCGATCATTTTCAAGGTCAATTCCATGCGTTCCTCGGTAGACGGGATTTGGTCTCTGTATTGCCACAAAGGCGTGTCGGGGTGGGGGATGAAAGGCCCCATGCCGACCATGGCTACATCTTTTTGTTTGAAGAAAAGCAGGTCATCGGCGAGGTCATCAAGAGTTTGGAAGGGTAGGCCTACCATCACGCCAGTGCCAGTCTGGTAGCCGACTTTCAATAGGCTGTCGATGCAGGATAGACGTTGCTTGAAGTCGTGTTTTTCATCATGCGGGTGAATCTTATAATATAGGTCTTCGTTCGAGGCCTCGATGCGGAGCAGGTAACGGTGCGCGCCTGCTTCAAACCAACGGCGGTAAGTCTCTTCGGTCTGCTCACCTAATGACAGTGTGATGCCCAGACTTCCGTTGTCTATCTTCTTGATTTCCTTGACCAAATAGGTAATCTTATCCACAAAAGCCTTGTCGCTTCTCTCGCCGCTTTGCAGTGCCACCGAGCCATAGCCCAACTCATGTGCCAGTTTGGCACATTCGATGACTTCCTCGTCGCTGAGCGTGTAGCGTTCTACCTTGAGGTTCTTGCAGCGCACCCCGCAATAGAGGCAATACTTTGTGCAGATGTTGCTGTATTCAATCAGCCCGCGCAGGTGGACATAGTTGTCCAAGTGCGCCAACTTGGTCTGCAAGGCTTTGTCGAAGAGTTTCTTCTTGTCGTCGCCTTCGGCAGATAGGAGAGTTTTGATGTCCTCTTTGGTGAGGTTGGAGTTGTTTAGGATTTCTGGGATGGACATTGTGAGTCTGAAAATTTGGCGCAAAGTTAGGAATTTCTGAAAAATGCTTATATTTGCACACTGAAAAAGAAAGAAAATGTCGACACGACAACTAGAAATAGAACGTTTGATAAAGCATCTTGGAGCGGAAATACTTCCCCGAGGTGCTCGTTTGTTGCTTTTTGGTTCCCAAGCGCGTGATGAGGCTAGACCCGATTCCGATTGGGATTTGCTGATTCTGTTGGAAGGAGACAAGGTGAGCAATGAAGATTTCGACCGTTGGGTGTTTCCGTTCATTTCATTGGGATGGTCGCTTGGTGTTGACATCAATCCCGTGGCTTACACTTACGACGAATGGATGCGGAGGCAAATCACTCCATTTTATAAAAACGTAATGAAAGAAGGGGTGGAGTTATGCTAACGGAGGATGAAAGAAAAGCCTTGGTGACATACCGACTTGAAAAAGCGGGTGAAACGTTGGTCGAAGCCAAAGACTGCGGTAATATGAACCATTGGACACTTGCTGCCAATCGTTTGTATTATGCTGCTTACTATGCTTCTTCGGCGTTGTTGATTCAAAATGAAATTGTTGCAAAGTCTCACGAAGGTGTCATAGGAATGATTGGACAGAATTTTGTCCTTACGGGCATTATTTCAAAAGATGAAGCCAAACTTTTGGCACGACTCCACAATATGCGCAAAACAGGTGATTATGATGATTTCATTGAATGGCATCAAGAAGAAGTGGAGCCATTATTTGAGAAGGTTGAAGAATACATAAATAACATAAAAACATTAGTTGAACCAAAATAATCGGACGAAAGAAAAAGCTAAACACAATAGACATATTATAATCAGATAGCACTTGTTGCTGTCCTTGAACACCAAAGTTCCATTTAGTCCCCGTTTGGGCGGGGCAACACGTCAAGGACAAGTTGCAATTGCCGTAGTTGCTACGGCGTGGAATACTTGTTAGACGTGTAGGGCGTGGAACCCCTGGTGTTCAAGCAAGGAATTGATTCCACGCTTTTTTATTGTATGATTGTAAACAATACGAATATGGATACTGATGAAGTGAAACACAATATTGAGAAAACGATTTCCACAGAAGAAGTATTATTGGATGAAGGGAATAGTAACGAAAGAGACAAGACGTCAGATAACAAACGAAAATCAACAGTTTGGAAGGCCGTGTTTTTTGTTGCAATCTTTTTGGTTTGTGGTGTTATTATAAAGCAATTCATGAAGGGCTTTTATGAAGGTATTGAACAAGCTGTTAAGCAATCAACAGAGGTTGATGAGATTCTCCCACCGATGGAAATAAGTGACCCGAAGCACTGGAATAATTATGCTTTTTTCAATGCATTTTCAATATATGTACCTATTACGGTTGAAAAACAAATAAAAGATAGTCCATATGGGAAGAATTTGGCCAATAAGGGAATGCTTCAACTTCGGGATGGTATAATCATATTTAATCAAAAGGGATTGTGTGACTTGAATGCAGAGGCTAAGGAACAGTATTGCCGTATCATGTTCCAATACTTTGAGGGACAGTGGAGAGATTTTCCAAAAAGAGATGAAATTGCTCCTTTGGATAAGATGGATGATTATATCGAAGAGATGGTTACAAATGAACTTCGTCCTAGTAGTCGGTTAATGAGTTCAATCAATCGGAAATGGGTTAGCATCAACAACGCTAATGCAATCTTGGTAGATTACAGAAGAACAGGCTACAACTTTGATTTTACTACTCCTGTCAAGTGCAAAATCCTTCTGTTTTCAGATAGCAAAAGAATGGTCAAAATGATCCTTGCTTATAGGGAAAAAGAATCAGACATGTGGGAAAAAGACTTTGAACAAGTATTGAGAAGTTTTAAATGGATAGATGAGGGAGTTATTTCTCCGCATTTTGATAGTATAAAAAACTAAAAGATGAAAACAGTAATCAAAAAACAAATATCATTTTAATATGGAAAACAAAGAAATGAATTCTGCGGTTGAGTCAGAATCAAATGAACAAAGTGCTTATGTATCAAGCGAGCTAGTAGACCTTGGTATTCAGGATAATATCCGCAATGATCAAACAAAGACCACTTCTGATACATCTGGAATTCAACCAGTGATGAAGTGGAATTGGGGAGCGTTTGTATTACCCTTTTGGTGGTGTCTTTTCAGTTATTGCTATTGGCAATTACTATTGTGCTTGCCGTATGTGAATATAATCGGAAGGTTTATTGTAGCGGCAAAAGGAAATGAATGGTCATGGAAAACAGGAAAATGGAAAGATGCTGACTATTTTAATAAGACACAAAAAACATGGAATAAGGCAGGTATCATTTTTCTAATAATAATCCTTCTGTTAATAGCAGCTTTTGTTATTTCAGATTTGTTTCGCGTAAGATATTGATATAGTATATGTATTGTAGGCATTGTGGAAAGGAAGTTGCAGATGATTCTGCATTCTGTCAGTATTGCGGTGGACAACTTCATGAAGAAAGAAAACGGAAGATTTCTTCTATGAAAAGATTCCAATCGTTAAGTAGGAATTGGCAAATCTGCATCATGTGTTATGTGGTGTGGTTTTTGGTCGGTATTTGTGTTCTTGTCGCATTGGGGCCTTATGGTTGCGAAGATTGCTATTGCAATAGTTTTTCTGAAGTATTATGGCCGGTATTATTAGCGGTTGTTGTAGCTCCGGTGGCAGCTTTTTTCGTTTGGTATTATTGCACTCATTTACAAACAGAAAAGAGGGAAAGGCCGAAGGAAACGAAAATGAAAGTAAAAAAAAGCAAAGACCCTGAGATGGTTAAGAAAAACAATCCCTTAGATATAAGAATGTTCACTTATCCTTTGGTTGATTTTGCAATTCAGCATGGAAATATGCAGGTAAAAACAATGGCCAATCCGACCACCAATGAAGTGCGTTCGTTTTGTGTTTTTACAAATGAGCAAGGAATAGAAACCGTAGTGTATTTTTCCCAAGAGTTGGGACCGCTTCGTCCTCAAGAGATAGCGGAAAGGAAAGAACACCTTGTTGTTGTGCAAAAAATGGATGGGACTTTTGAGTTGGAATAGTAGTGCTGTTTGGAGCAAAAGCCATAAAAAAAGAAGATTTATATTAACCTATCTTATCTATATAGTATAAAGGCGCATTAGAATATTCTGTTGCGCCTATTTTTGCCGTTAAGGAAAAAAGCTGTATCTTTGCCGCCCGATTGAAAACGAGAAATTATATTTTATGACCAAACCATTGAAAATCGTGGTGCTTGCTAAGCAGGTGCCCGATACTAGAAATGTGGGCAAGGAAATGAAACCATAATACAGTTGCCGTGGTACGACAGCCATACAATCCTCGGCCTTCGGGTCGGGGATTTTTTGTTTCTCTGTTTATGGTGTTTTTTTTTATACAGATTTACGATTGAATCGAAAATTTGTACTATTTTTGCGGAATCAATTGAATTTGTGATGATAGAAAGAACGATTACCGCAAAATTGCGTCGGATGACGACATTTTATCCGATTGTGTTGCTGACGGGCCCACGACAGTCGGGGAAATCCACTTTGCTTCGCGAGAAATTTCCTGAATATAAGTATGTCTCGTTGGAGGATTTGGATAACCGCAGTTTTGCCTGGGACGACCCTCGGGGTTTTTTGGATACCTACCCCGACAAAACCATCATCGATGAGGCGCAATATGCTCCCAATCTGTTTTCCTATTTGCAAACCCACGTGGATAGTGCCAATAAGGAGGGAATGTACATCCTTTCCGGCTCACAAAATTTCCTACTTATGGAAAAGATTTCGCAGTCTTTGGCTGGGCGAGTGGCCATTTTGGAGCTGTTGCCATTTTCGCGTGAGGAATTGAAATCTGCCGATATGCTTCCTCAAACGATTGAAGATGAAATGTTTATAGGTGCTTATCCACGTCTTTTCGACAAAGGAATCCCTCCTACGGAGTATTATCCCTACTATATCAAGACCTACGTGGAGCGTGATGTCAGACAGTTGAAGAATGTGAGCGATTTGGGCCTGTTCGTGAAGTTCATCAAGTTGTGCGCAGGTCGCATAGGGCAGTTGCTGAATTATTCTTCGCTGGCCAACGATTGCGGCATTGCGGTTTCCACGGCACAGGCATGGCTTTCAATGCTTGAAATAAGTTATATTGTGCATTTGTTGCGGCCTGATTTCAATAACTTTTCAAAGCGACTGATTAAATCACCAAAGTTGTATTTCTACGATACAGGCTTGGCTTGTTCGCTTTTGGAGATAAAAGACGCGAAGCAGATTGAATCTCATTATCTTAAGGGCGGGTTGTTTGAGAATTATGTCATCAACCTATTCATGAAAAAAGCATTCAATAAAGGTGAAACGCCCCAATTGTCGTTTTGGCGCGACAACAAGGGTAACGAAGTTGATTTATTGGAAACTATTGAAGGAAAGCAGTTTGCCTACGAGATCAAGTCGGGAAAGACCTATTCGACAGATTATGCCAATTCATTGAAGTATTGGGCAGGTTTGTCGTCAGCTGATGCTGAACACTGCAATATCGTGTATGGTGGCGAACAGAAACTAAATATGTCAGAATTTAATGTGCTGACTATAAATGATATATAATATATTAGTACAGATTTACGATTCAATCGTAAATCTGTACCTGTGCCGCCTAATATGACTCCTTTTTTGTGAGATTGAGCCTCATACGAAAATTTTCCGTACCTTTGCCGCCGAATTTGAAAACGAGAAATTTTATTTTATGACCAAACCATTAAAAATCGTGGTGCTTGCCAAGCAGGTGCCCGATACTAGAAATGTGGGCAAAGACGCCATGACGCCGGAAGGTACCGTCAACCGCGCCGCCCTGCCCGCCATCTTCAACCCTGAAGACCTGAACGCCCTTGAACAGGCCCTACGCCTCAAGGAGCAGAATCCAGGCAGCACCGTCGGCGTGCTCACTATGGGCCCGCCGCGCGCCGGTGAGATCATCCGCCAAGGACTCTTCCGTGGAGCCGACACGGGCTGGTTGCTCACCGACCGCCTCTTCGCAGGCGCCGATACCCTCGCCACTTCGTATGCCCTCGCCACCGCCATCAAGAAGATTGGCGATGTCGACATCGTCATCGGAGGCCGTCAGGCCATCGACGGCGACACCGCTCAGGTGGGTCCTCAAGTGGCACAGAAACTGGGTCTCAACCAAGTGACTTATGCCGAGGAAATCCTCAAGATCGAAAACAACATCGCCACTATCCGCCGCCATATCGACGGTGGCGTGGAGACCGTCGAAGTGCCGCTGCCTTGCGTGATTACCGTCAACGGTAGCGCGGCACCCTGCCGTCCTTGCAACGCCAAGTTGGTGATGAAATACAAGTATGCCTCATGTCCGCTGGAGCGTCAGCCCGAAGATCCTCGCGCCGACCTTTATGCCAGCCGCGACTACCTCAACCTCAACCAGTGGAGCGTGGCCGATGTGGATGGCGACCCCAACCAGTGCGGCCTCTCTGGTAGTCCCACCAAGGTGAAAACCGTGCAGAACATCGTCTTCCAGGCCAAGGAGAGCAAGACCCTCACCGCCAGCGATGCCGATGTGGAAGGATTGATTAAAGAATTGTTGGACGAAAAGATTATCGGATAATAAAGGACTGCGAGACTACGAGACTGCGAGACTACGAGACGGGGAAACCCGAAGTCCCGAAGTCTCGAAGTCCCGAAGTCAAAAAAATGAATGAACTATGAACAACGTATTTGTATATATCGAGACCGAAGGCACACAAGTGGCCGAAGTCTCCCAGGAGTTGCTCACCAAAGGGCGTAAACTGGCCGACCAGCTGGGCGTGGAATTGCACGCCGTTGTGGCTGGCACGGGCATCAAGGGCAAGGTGGAAGACCAAATCCTGCCTTACGGCGTGGATAAGCTGTTCGCCTTCGACGGCGAGGGCTTGTTCCCCTACACCTCAGCCCCGCACACCGATATTCTCGTCAACCTCTTCCACCGTTCCAACAATCACATAGTCCGCAATCTTATTAATAGGTGCGTCGGGGTCGCTGTTCACCGAGATGATGATCTTGGAATCCTGCACTGCTCTATCAGATTCGTCCCGCTTTCGGTGGTAACATCGTGGCGACCATCGTCAACCCCGACCACCGTCCGCAGATGGCCACCGTCCGCTCAGGCGTGATGCAGAAAGCCATATACGAAGGTAAGGCCAAGAACGAAGTCGTTTATCCCGAGGTGAGCAAGTATGTCTCTCCCGAGGCTTACGTCGTGAAGGTCCTCGACCACCATGTGGAGGCCGCCAAGCATAACCTGAAAGGCTCGCCCATCGTGGTGGCCGGTGGTTATGGCATGGGCTCGAAGGAAGGCTTCGATATGCTGTTTAAACTCGCCAAGGTGCTCCACGGCGAAGTCGGTGCCTCGCGTGCCGCCGTCGATGCGGGTTTCTGCGACACCGACCGCCAGATTGGTCAGACGGGTGTCACCGTACACCCGAAGGTGTATATCGCCTGCGGCATCAGTGGACAGATCCAGCACATCGCCGGTATGCAGGATTCCAAGATCATCATCTCGGTGAACAGCGACCCCGACGCACCTATTAATAAGATTGCGGACTATGTGATTGTTGGAACGGTGGAAGAGGTTGTACAAACAAAATTCGAAGTAATCATGGCAAACTATTATAACGATAACCCGAACCTGCAATTCTACCTCGACCACCCGCTGATGAAGCGTATCGTCGAGCTGAAGGAACGCAACTTTGCGGACAAGGAAACCTACGAAGACGCTCCCGTCGACTACGAAGATGCGATGGAAAACTACCGCCGCGTTTTAGACATCACGGGCGACATCACCGCCAACATCATCGAACCCAACTCCGAGAGCGTCGACCTCGAAGGTCCGCATTTGGAGAATGGCCGCATGATCTATGCCTCCAAGACCAAGGAAAACCTCGATGCCTGCACCAAGGGTGGTCTTTGGGGCGTCTCCATGCCGCGCCGTTATGGTGGCCTCAACCTGCCCATCACCGTCTTCTCCATGTTGAGCGAAATGGTGGCCAGCGCCGATGCCGGCTTCCAGAACATCTGGTCGCTGCAATCGTGCATCGACACCTTGTATGAATTTGGCAACGAGGAGCAACGCAAGAAGTACATCCCGCGCGTTTGCGCCGGCGAGACCATGTC